>CAYURD010000045.1:14053-30181 GCA_964446865.1 uncultured Glaciecola sp. | reverse complement strand
TGGCTTAACCGAACAGTATTACGCCTTCGCGGGAATGACGGGGTTTTGGCTTAACCGAACAGTATTACGCCTTCGCGGGAATGACGGGGTTTTGTCTTAAACGAACAGCATTACGCGCAGGCGGGAACCCCCAACAATCAACGAGCGATATAAAAAATCTTCCAAAAAAAAGCCCCTTTAAAAGGGGCTTTTAACAACTAAGTTATTTAAAACTATCGAGCAACTTTAGACTCAACCAAAGCCGTAACGCTCACTTCTATACGGCGGTTAATTCTATGCGCTTCGGCAGTATTGTCAGTGTCTTTTAACTGAGTTTCACCAAAACCAACAGCTTCTAACCTACCCGCGTCAATACCGTAGCGATTGATGAGTAAGTCGCGAACAGCGTTTGCACGTTTTTCAGATAAGAACTGATTGTATGCAGCTTCGCCAACTGCAGATGTATGACCTTCGATGACCGCTTGCGTATTAGGGAAGCGCTGCATAAAGTCTGCAAACTCAGTAATGTCTGCATCATCTGGGTTAGTGATTTCGCTGCTGTTGTTCGGGAATAATATATCCAAGCCAACAGATACCTCGCGTTGTTCAAAGATACTACATCCATCAGCGTCTACTCTGTCGGTTGAAGGTGTGTTTAAACACTTATCGCGGCTATCTAAAACGCCGTCGTTGTCGGTGTCTAAATCGACTGCGCAACCTTTAGCATTCACCTGTACGCCAGGTGCTGTATTTGGACAGCTATCGTTCGCGTCGATTACGCCGTCGTTATCGCCGTCTTTAATCGCACAACCTGTTGCATCTACTTTGGTGCCTTTTGGTGTCATTGGGCATTGGTCTTGTGCGTTTAATACGCCGTCACCATCCATATCAATGTTACAACCCGTTGCATCAACTTGTGTACCTGCTGGCGTGCCAGGGCAACGGTCTACTGCATCATATACGCCATCGCCGTCAGAATCGGGGTTGGCTACCGCTTTATTGGCACCAAATATATAGGCTAAACCTACTTTTGCACTAAACTCGTTGTGGCCTTGACCAAAATCATAGTACGTGGCTAATTCGGTAATTACGCGCCAATTGTCGCCTGCTACCCAGTGTTTACCTACACCCAATGATGCCATACGATAATCGTCAACGCCCAATGATTGCTCGCGCAAACCACTGAATAAGTAAGCCACATCATCTTCTAAGAAGTACATCATGTCGGCGCCAATTTGCGTGCCGTCATCATCAAGAGCAAGGTCGTTGTTGTTATCGTGATTTAATAAGACTCGGCCTAACTCAAAACGAATAGCCCACGACGGGTCAAATCTAAAACCTGCTTCAAGACCAAACCCTTTGCCGTCTTCTAGGCCGCCAATAGGTTCATGTTTATTGCTATCTGCATTGTAGTATTGAGCAAAACCGCCCACCCAACTTTCGTAAGGAGGTGCTTCTTGCGCATTAGCGTGGTTAAAGCCCACGTTGCTTAAGCCAACTGTTAGGGCAGCGGCTATGCATAGGTTAAGCTTTTTCATAAGAGTAGGATCCTTTATTCGAAATTATAGTTATTACAACATGGTTTTTTTGTTTCTAGCGCTTATTATACTAGTTATCGAAGCAAATTTCTAAATAAGCATTACCTTTATCACTGACAAAGGTTAAAATTATCTTTGGTCCATCTACTTTATGTGTAATGGTGTGATTGCTGCCTGCTACAATAACAGGCGTTGCCATTTCAAATTGATAGTTTTGTTCGGACAGGGCGTTTTTGGCACCACCGCAAATCATATTTGTCATTTCGCCCACCATATCGCTGACTTGCTCATCAAGTTCACTGACAGATTCGCCCAACATTGATTGCATTATACTTATTACCAGTTGGTGATCAAAAGTAATGGCCATAGAACCTCGTATTTGCGGGCCTATCATGCCAATAATCCCAGATACGTCACCTCGAGCAAACTCGTCTTTCTTAGTCTGTGGCTTTTCAGATTGTAAATCGATTTGCGCCATGGTGCTCATGACGTTTTTCAACGACACAATGAAAGGGTTAATAAATTCAACTTTCAATGACTAATTCCCAGCGCTTTGACATTTTTGGCACACGCCGTGTGCTTCTATTGTTTGACTAATAATTTTAAAATCGTTTTGGTGAGCTTGGCTTTCTAACTTTTCTTGCACGCCTTCTGAGCTTATTTCTTTCACATCACCACAAAAATCACAAATTAAAAATTGCACAGGATGTGAACAGCCAAAGTGATGACAGGCCTTAAAGGTATTTGTTGATTCAACCTTGTGTACCAAACCCAATTCTAGAAAAAAATCTAAAGCCCGATATACGGTAGGCGGTTTTGCAGACTCTTCGCTGAGTTTTAGTTTGTCGAGTAAGTCATAAGCACCAATGGAAGCGTCTTCTTGTAGCAAAATTTCATAAATTTGCGCACGCAAAGGCGTAAAACGTACGCCTTTATCTTCGCAAAATTGACGCGCTTTATCGAACAATACCTGTTTAGATTTATTCAGGGCAATACTCACGGTAATTCGTTACTCATTTTATTTTTATTAATTTTGAGCGCTTTGCACAAAAAATATCAATCAGTCATAGTCAAGATATATCAATTAAAGATACACTGTGACGCGATATACTCTCTATAAATAGAAGGATTTAATCCAAGGATTAACGCCCTCTATTTTTACAGAGTATATCATCACCCATAATTCAGAGACAAACACATATACATGTTATTTACCTTCATCAATACACAATTATTAGTACGGCGCCAAGATATTGGTGAAAACGCCTTGTCTAATGGCGTGTCAGTATTACCCGACTTGCCACAAGAATTAACAGAGTTTGCGAGTGAAAAGCAGTCTCTGGTCGCCACAAGCGAGCACGGTGAACATTGGCTAATTGATATTCATCATGTTGACTTTGAACATGAAGATTACGAATTAGTTAATTTGCGACAAGCCTTAATGGTAATGCCAAGTGAGCATTTTCAATTAGTTGCACAAGCATGGCAGTATGCTTTGTTTTTGCGCACGCATCGCTACTGTGGCCGCTGTGGCGAAAAAATGCGAAAAGTAACATGGGAAATGGCAATGCATTGCGATAAGTGCACCCATCGTGTTTATCCTAGGGTGTCTCCGTGTATTATTGTTGCTGTGCACAATGGTTCGCAAATATTATTGGCCCAAGGGGCTCGGCAAAAGGGCGCCGGTTTTTATTCTACTTTGGCAGGCTTTGTTGAAAGTGCTGAAGATTTAGAACAAGCCGTGCATCGCGAAGTCATGGAAGAGGTAGGGGTTTCTTTGGGAGAATTAGAATATTTCGGTAGCCAGCCCTGGCCATTTCCTCATTCACTAATGGTTGGGTTTATTGCTGAATATAAGGATGGAGACATTAAGGTAGATGGCAAAGAAATTCTTGATGCAAACTGGTATGAGCCTGACAATTTGCCAATTACGCCACCAAAACTTTCCATTGCCGGGCGTTTGATTGAAGAAACTCTGCGCAGGATCAAGCAAAACACAGGAAATTAGCGTATGCTACCGCGCGTATTTACACTGCGGCATTAAGACTGACTATGTTGTTTGCAAAGCATGTTAATTTTGCAAACCTTATTATTTTATAACGACAATAGCGATAGAACAGCCACCATTTATGAACGAATTAAAAAACGACAGATATCTTAGAGCTTTATTAAAACAACCTGTTGACATCACGCCAGTTTGGATGATGCGTCAAGCGGGCCGTTATTTACCAGAATACAAAGCGACTCGTGCCCAGGCTGGTGATTTTATGGCACTTTGCACTAACCCAGAATTGGCGTGTGAAGTGACCTTGCAACCTTTGCGTCGTTTTCCTCTTGATGCGGCCATTTTATTTTCAGATATACTCACCATTCCCGACGCGATGGGCTTAGGTTTATATTTTGAAACAGGCGAAGGTCCTAAATTTGAAAGACCTATTGAACGCATTGCTGATGTAAAAAACCTGCCTGATCCAGATCCAGAACAAGAACTGAAGTATGTCATGGATGCTGTGCGCACTATTCGTAAAAATCTTCAAGGCAGTGTTCCGCTCATTGGGTTTTCTGGTAGCCCTTGGACATTAGCAACATATATGGTTGAAGGTGGCTCGAGCAAAGCATTTACTAAAATCAAAAAAATGGCGTTTAGTGAGCCTGAAACACTTCATTTGTTACTCGATAAATTAGCCGACTCGGTAATTACTTATCTTAATGCGCAAATTGCGGCAGGTGCTCAGTCGGTGATGATTTTTGATACTTGGGGCGGTGTGCTTAGCCCCAGAGATTATAAGCTGTTTTCATTGCAATATATGGAAAAAATAGTCGCTGGTTTGACGCGCGAATACGATGGACATAAAGTACCTGTCACTTTGTTTACTAAAAATGGCGGCATGTGGCTAGAGTCTATCGCGGCAACAGGCTGCGACGCCGTTGGCCTAGATTGGACAATTAACATTGCTGACGCAAAAGCAAGAGTAGGAGACAAAGTTGCTTTGCAGGGTAATATGGATCCTTCTATTTTGTATGCAGGTAAAGAGCGTATTGAACAAGAGGTCAAAGATATTTTGGCTGGCTTTGGTCAAGGTGAAGGCCACGTGTTTAATTTAGGCCATGGTATTCATTTGGATGTGCCGCCTGAAAACGCCGGGCATTTTGTTGAAGCCGTGCATACACACAGCGCGCAGTATCACAAGTCATAAACAATTGATGAAAAGACTTTTCACCAAACTGTTTATTAGTTTATCGCTGCTTTTACTACTCGGTTCGTGTGCCAACACTGACTGGCGAACCGCATCACGAGAGCCTGCTGGCATTGCGGTTAATCCCGATACTTATTCTGATGCGGTAATAGAGTTTTATGCAGCAGATGCATTTAGCTGGCGCGGCTGGTTTGCGGTGCATTCGTGGATTGCAATAAAAGCGAAAGATGCCCCTGAATATACCCTGTACGAAGTAGTCGGCTGGCGCGTTGATAGTGGTTTACCCGCACTGCGTCAATTTAAAACTAAAACACCTGACCGTTATTGGTATGGTTCAAAGCCTGAAAAGTTTGTGTCGATTACGGGTGAAAAAGCACAAACACTCATTCCTGAAGTACTCGCTGCCATTGAGCGTTATCCTTATGCTAATGAATACACGCTTTTTCCGGGCCCAAACAGCAACACCTTTCCCGCATGGATCGGTCTTCAAGTGCCTGAACTTGAGGTCGATATGCCATTTGATGCTATTGGCAGCGGCTACGCAGATTAGGCTTGTTGTTATTTTTTAAATAACGAGCCTAGTACTCCGCGCACGAGCTGGCGACCAATTTGACTGCCAATGGCTCGCGAAATACTTTTCATAAACGACTCACCAACACTTTGCCTATTGCTTGCACGCGCTTTTGTTGGTCTAGCTTTTTGTTCGAGCTCTGCCGATTCTTCAAGTTCAGCGGCTTGCGCTGCTGCTTGTTCTGCTCGTTTGGCAAGCATTTCGTGTGCAGATTCTCTGTTTACCGACGTCGCGTATTTAGTACGAGTCGGAGAACGGGATATTTGTGTTGCCCTTGCGTCGTCACTAATTGGACCAATTGCTGAACACGGCGGAGACATAAGCGTGCGTTCAACTGGCGTAGGCGTGCCGTTTTCGTCTAAGCTCGACACTAGCGCTTCACCCATGCCTAGCTCAGTAATGATACCTTTAACCGAAAAATTCTCATTAGCGCGAAAACTATCAGCCACGGCGGCAACTGTTTTTTTATCTTTGGGGGTAAATGCGCGCAATGCGTGTTGAATTTTAAGGCCAAGTTGGCCAGCAATATCTTCAGGAATATCAAGCGGGCTTTGACTGATAAAATATATACCGACTGATTTAGACCGAATTAAGCGCACAACTTGTTCTATCTTGTCGACTAAGGCTTTTGATGCGCCGTCAAATAGTAAGTGTGCTTCATCAAAAAACATGACAAATTTAGGTTTTTCAAGGTCTCCCGCCTCGGGTAAACTTTCAAACACCTCTGATAACAACCACAGTAAGGTTGTTGCATAAAGCTTAGGAGATTTATGAATAAGTTTGCTGACGTCAAAAACATTAATAAAGCCCCGTCCAGACATGTCAGATTGCATTAAATCTTGAATGTCCAATGCGGGCTCTCCTAAAAACTGCCCAAAGCCTTGTTCATCTAGCACAATCAATCGCCTTTGAATGGCGCCGATGCTCGATGATGTGATATTGCCATACTGAGATTTATATTCTTTCGCATTGTCGCCAACGTGGTTAAGCATTGAAATAAGATCATCTAAATCTAGTAGCAACAAACCGCTTTCATCTGCAATTTTAAAGGTGGCATAAAGCACGCCAGTTTGCGTGTCGTTTAGCTCGAGTAAGTTTGATAATAAAAGCGGGCCAATCTCACTTACCGTGGTGCGAATAGGCTGTCCAGATTGACCAAAAACATCCCAAAACACGACAGGGTTAGCGCCAAAAGCATGAGATTGTATGCCAATATAATCGAGTCGCTCAGATATTTTAGGGTGCGCAGCGCCTACGCCAGCTAATCCAGACAAGTCGCCCTTAGCATCGACCAAAAATACCGGTACACCTGATTTGGAGAACTGTTCTGACAAGCTTTGTAAGCTAATCGTTTTGCCGGTGCCGGTTGCGCCCGCAATTAAACCGTGTCTGTTGGCCATCTTAAGATTGAGTGTTACTTCGCGTTGACCATTTCCGCCGAGTGTGATGTGGGTAGCATTTGGCATACCAAGATCCCTGTATGAGCTTTTATCTAACAATATCCATTAATTGATAAAAGTAAACGAAAAGTTATCATTGAGAGCCTAAATTTATTGTAGATTTTGTATGCCACGCTAATGTTTATGGCGTAGTTTAACCCACTCTTTGTAGGTCAAACATCGCCAAAACCATTCAAATGGACCAAAAGCAAATGTCCTCAACCAAAGCGCGGATAAAGGAATTTGAATCAAAAGAATAGCCAACACTATCCACATTTGTGAAGCTCTACCAACTTCACCATACCAAGCCAAACCATAGCCATAAAAAAGTAAGGACAAAATAATGCACTGCAACAAATAGTTGCTTAAAGCCATTCTGCCAAACGGGGCTAAAAAGCTAAGGCGAGTTTGCCATTTTGGGGCAATTAATAAACTCATGATCAACCCAAAGTAGCCGGCCGTCATTAGGTATTGACCCGTAACAAAAAGCATATATCCACTTAGTTCAACTTCTAATAGATGTTCTGCCTCAGGATGGTTGCGAAACAAAGAGGCAAAAACCGTTAACAAAACCCCTAAACCTAAGCCCACTCTTTTAAGACTTAAAAATAAAAAAGCATGTTCTTTATAGCGCTGCATAATGCCGCTAACAATTAGCCAGTAGCCGATTAAAAATATTGGAATAAACTGATATAGCGCCATAAATGGGGCAATACCAATCATTAACAATGCCCTATCAAATCTGAGTTTTGTGGCTTCGATGAATGTGCCATTGCTTAAGGTTTCAATTTCATGTTTAACATCGGCATCAAATTGCACTTGTTCGTTGATTTGACTGGTTTGTAATGCCTCACCGTAGTCTTTTGTGACGCCTATGTACAAAGCAGCAATAACTGAAATGATTAAGGGGATAGCTAGCCACCATAAAGCGACTTTTATATACAATTCAGGTCGTTTAATATGCTCAAAATAATGCCCATTTAAGAAAGAAACGACGCCCCAAAACATAAGACCTGATATCGCGTAGCTTTGCAATATATCGCCTTCCCATACAAATAGTAGATGGCATACACCAAAGGCGAATAAAGCGAGCATACGCCGCGTGAATATGGCGGCAAAAGGTGTGTCATTACTTTGCGAACGGCTGATCATTATGGCAAAACCCATACCAAAAAGTAGGGCAAATAAGGCGTAAAATTTACCTTCTATAAAACACTTTATTAACCATCCGACCGCGTGGTCAATACCCGTTAAGCTTGTGTCCCATGTTTCAAATTCTAAATGAGAGCGATTAAACCACTCTATATTCATAAACATTAAGCCACTTAAAGCAAAGCCTCGCAAAATATCGAGTGCGTCAATGCGGGGTTGGTTATCGGCGGTTGGTGTTATCAATCGAAGTCCTTATCAAACCAGAATATGTTAGGACTATGATGGCAAGTCAACTAAGCACAAGGCAAGGTGTTATTTGTCATTATTTGTAATAAGCTACACCAATTGTAGCCGCAAACCAAAACGCCTGCGCCAGATTTACGGTGCGCCATTTTTTAATCTTAGGGATTACTATGTCAAATGAAGATAATTATAACGAGGTCGTTACTCGAGGGCGCCTAACTACAAGGCTTATTGCGATGCCTGCCGACACCAATCCAGCGGGGGACATTTTTGGTGGATGGGTGCTTTCTCAAATGGACATGGCTGCGGGTATTTGTGCGGGTCAACGAGCGCAAAGTCGAGTGGTTACTGTGTCCTTAGATGCAATGAGTTTTATTAGACCAGTAAAAGTAGGTGACATTTTAGGGGTTTATACCGAAATAGAAAAAGTGGGCAGAACCTCGGTCAGCGTGCACGTTGAGGCTTGGGTAAGGCGAGATAGAATTGGCAAGCGTGAAAAAGTGACACAAGCCTTGTTTAAATTTGTGGCAATAGATGAAAACGGCAATTCAAAACCTTTGCCTAAAGAGGCTGATTTACCAGAATATTGATCTTCCAGAATAGTGATCTACCAAAATATTAAGCTAGCCTGTGACCTCCCCAACAATATGACGAGTATGCGGTTTTGTGCTATGTTTGATAATGAGCACTCGCAGTGAACACTGTGGGTCTTATCTTTCACAGCAAGCTAAATAAGGCGAAGACGATGAAAAGAGACCAACATACAGCCAGTAATGATGACGCCCAAGTCGATATGACTCCTATGCTTGATATCGTGTTTATCATGCTAATATTCTTTATTGTGACCACCACATTTGCCAATGAAAAGGGCCTATTTGCCAACCGACCCGACAACGTAAAATGTGAAGGTTGTCCTAGCAACGCATTAAATGTGAGTATTGATGAACAAGGACAAATATTGATGAACGGCCGCGTGGTCGATATTCGTCGAGTGGCGGTTAATGTACAAACATTTTTGGCTGAAAATGATTCTACCAGCGCGGGCATAATAGCCGACGAATCTACTGAACACGGTGTTGTTGTTGAGGTGATGGATCAAATTCGGTTTGCGGGCATCAAAAACGTTAGCTTATTAGTAAAATAACGCTTAAAAAATATTCTTATTAATTTTAGCGGCGGCTTTAGTATAAGTTGCCGCTTTAGTATTTATACTTAATACTCAACATGATTCTATATAATCATCCTATAAAATCACTCCACAAAATCACTAACAAAAAACCTCATACTGCGCTACCATTATCAGCATAATAAAACGTATATTGTTGAAGGGTTGTTAAATGAAAGAAAAATCGGATATTGGCTTAGTGGGTCTCGCTGTTATGGGCGAAAACTTAATCCTTAACATGGAATCTAAAGGTTTTACAGTAACAGCCTTCAATCGCAGTTACGCTAAAGTAGAACGATTTGTAGAAGGTCGAGCAAAAGGCAAAAACATTCGAGGCGCCGACAGCGTACAAAGCCTAGTTGATTCTTTGGCCAAACCTCGCAAAGTCATGTTAATGGTAAAAGCAGGTCAGGCTGTCGACGATTTTATTGAACAGCTTATTCCTCACCTTGAGCCCGGCGATATAATTATAGACGGTGGCAATACGCACTTTCCTGACTCTAATAGACGCACTGAATATTTAGAAAGCAAAGGTTTATTATATATAGGCACCGGCGTATCGGGCGGTGAAGAAGGCGCGTTAACAGGGCCGTCTATTATGCCCGGCGGTTCAACAAAAGCGTGGCCGTTTGTGAAAGATATTTTTCAGTCAATATCCGCAAAAGTGGCCGACGAAAACGGCGACGAAGTTGTACCATGCTGTGACTGGGTAGGCGACGCGGGTGCCGGACATTTTGTCAAAATGGTTCACAATGGCATCGAATACGGCGACATGCAGCTTATTTGTGAAGCGTATCAGCTTATGAAAGTTGTACTAGGGCTTAGCACTGACGAAATTCAACAAGTGTTTGCTCATTGGAATACTACCGAGTTAGATAGCTATTTAATTGATATTACTAAAGATATTTTCGCCTATCGTGACGAAAATGGTGAAGCCCTTGTCGAATCGATATTAGATACCGCGGGCCAAAAAGGCACAGGTAAATGGACTGGCGTGACCGCGCTTGACTTGGGCGTGCCGCTAACCCTTATTGCGGACTCGGTGTTTGCCCGCTGTATTTCTGCCAAAAAAGAGCAGCGAGTGGCGGCATCTAAAGTTGTTTCAGGCCCAGAGATTAATTTTAGCGGCGACAAAAATGAATTTATTGAGCAGCTACGTCAGGCAGTTTTGGCGGCTAAAATAGTATCGTATGCGCAAGGTTATATGCTGATGCAAGAGGCGGCTAAAGAGTTTGGTTGGTCGCTTAACTACGGCGGCATTGCGCTTATGTGGCGCGGTGGTTGTATTATTCGTTCGGCGTTTTTAGGCAAGATAAAAGAAGCTTATGATGATGAGCCTGAATTAGAAAATTTGTTATTAACCCCTTATTTTAAAGAGACCGTTGAAAGCTCACAAGCTGGCTGGCGTCAGGTCATTATGACGGCAGTGGCTAACGGTATTGCAGTGCCGTGTTTAAGCTCAGCGTTAACCTATTTTGACGGGTTTAGAACGGCTAGATTACCGGCAAACCTATTACAAGCTCAAAGGGACTTTTTTGGTGCGCATACCTACGAGCGTATTGACAAACCCAGAGGTGAGTTTTTCCACACTAATTGGACAGGACGCGGAGGTGATACTGCCTCGACAACTTATGATGTCTGATTAAGTCAATAGTATTAATAGCCAAAACTTTCTTAATTGCAGGTTTTGGCTTTTTTATTCACCAAAATAAAAGTCAATACTTAAACGACATTACTGTTGACCAATGCTTTGTGTTTTGCACTGCTTAATGAATAATAAGAAATTATTGCTAAAGAACATAACAACAAAACGGTGGGAATTAGCACGTTTACGTGTTGTAAACTCGTTTTTACCATACTTGATTGAGTAACATTGGGCGCAAACTCAATAAGTGACAAGATGATGGCGACGCATCCAATGGCAAAACTGTTGGCTATTTTGACAAAAAGAGACGCAATACTATAAGTAAAGGCTTCGTATCTAAAGCCGCTAAGCGCTTGTGACAGTTCTACATTGTCGGGTAGCATTGACCAAAACGCTAAATATATTGCGCCTGTGCCAGCGCCAATACACCATACTATTATCAACTGAGTGACTATCTTGTATTCAGCGATTTGGTAAGACAAAAGCAAACATAGGCCAATAATGATGGCTCCAACAAACCAAATCGGCTTTTTATCAAATTTCTTTGCTAAAAGTACCCACAATGGCATGCTTAAAAAGCTCGCCATTAAATATCCCATTAGCGCTAAACTAATCATCGATTCAGCTAACAAAACGTATTTAAAATAGTATATTACAAACTGGGTATATGCACCCAATGCCGTATATGCGAATAACATGGCACTTAACAATATTAGTAACTGTTTGTTTATCCAAATCGCGTTAATCATGTCAATAAAATTAAGCCCTTGATTGGCAGTGTTGTGCTGACTCTCTGTACCATTCGTTAGCCAATATGTCGTTAACAACAAGCATGAACCCGCCAAAGAAAATAGTAAATTGACGAATAAGAATCCATGGCTGATATCCATTTCGCTCAAATAATCTACCAGTTGTAAAGTTAAGCCCGCAACAATCAGCGCACCAAGTGCAGAACCCGCCATACTGTAGCCAACTAGTGATGTTCTTACAGTGTTTTCTTTTGAGATATTAGCCACCATTGAATAAAATGGAATGGATACAAAGGTAAAGCAAACTCGAAAAAGCAAGTGAGTTAGTAAGGCAATCAAAAACGGTGTGGCGAACAAATTGGGTAGGTACATAAAAACGCTGCTGACACATAAAGGAAGAGATCCGATTAGCAAATAGTGTCGAAGTGAGTAAGTTTTCGTCGAAGATACCTCATCAGTATTCTTATCTGGTGCTGATTTTTTTGCTTCAATCAAATAGCCTGCGATAGGGTCGCTAATGCAATCAACAACTATGGCTATAAAGAAAATAAGAGCACCTTGCTCAGCGCTTATCCCCAGTACATCTGTGTAATAATAGAGTAAGTATAGCTGAAGACCATATATGACTAAGCTCAGTCCGCAATCGCCAGCTCCATAGCCTATTTTAGTAGAGTTATTTACACGCATAATACATTCAAGCTATGTAAGCATTGCATATGCGAGCAACAACTACCTAGAGGCCTGTTCACGAAATTGCTTAGGGGTTGTTTGAAAGTTCTTGGTAAAAATACTTGTTAAGTGAGATTGAGACGAAAAGCCTGTCATAATAGCAATCTCACATATGCTAACTTGAGTCTGGGCCAAGAGTTTACGAGCTTTTACTAAGCGTCGATGAAGAACGGTCTGATGGGGACTTTGTCCGGTCGTATTTTTAAATGCGCGGTTAAAATGGTAAGGACTTAGGCAAGCCTGTTGAGCTAACTCATTCAAAGCGATTGGATTGCCAATGTTCGCTTCTATAAAACCCAATACTCTGTTGACGATGCAATTTGATAGCTTACCGTTGTTTGTGATGGTCTTGCTTTTTTCGATTGAATACAAGCTGAGGGTTCGGTGTTGAATCTCAGCCATTAAGCTCTCGATCAAAAGATTATTGACATCACAGTCTAGCAGCATAGCATTGCGCAGGGTTTTTGCGAGTTGTCCTGTCACTTGATCGATGGCATCACTCCTGTAGTCCTGCAGACTCGCTGGTGCATGTTTTGTGAATTCCCTATTGTTGTCTTGCACATCGTCGTCTATTTCAAACATGACAACTTCGCCTTGGCCTTCACAAATTTCGTGTACTTCTGTGCCTTTAGGAATATAAATAACAGAATCTTTAGGTGTGCTAATTGTTGAAAATTTGTCTGAGTTTATGGCGGTGAGTGTTTCGTCGTAACACAAGTTAACGAGTATAGTTGGATGAGCGGCAATGATATGTGCATCGCGCGCTTCGTCTATGTCATAAACAATGCGACCCGCGTCGGTTTGCAGTAGGCTTTTACTATCAGGCAAACCTTCAACAGTGCAATGGCTGTGAAGCGGCGCATCTTCTAAGGTAGACATAATTTAAGGTCAAAAATAAACACTGTTATTAGTGTAGACCACGTACGCTAATTTTTATATCAAATTCTTGCTATCGAGCTAGAGAGATTATTTTACACATCTGTCATCTTCTCATTTTTCATTAGCTCAATGACTTTGTTTTCCCGCTGCAAACTCGCCATACTCTTCTTTTTCTTCAATGATGATGGGAAGTCAGCACTAAATAAAAACATAAAATTTGTACCGAATGTACAAAGCGCAATTTTCTGGAAAACAAGCGGCAAGTTACTCAGTACTATTTAACAACAAGTAAGGTGTTAGATAATGGGTAATTCAAATATGAAAATCAAAATTAATGGAAATAATTTCGCCGCGTTAATTGCAATAACAATGTCAATAACGGCTTGTACTAAGGCTCCTGATGCTGTGCAAAGCCCTCAAGCTGCGCAAGTGACAACGGCAAATCCAGTGACTAAAAGCATTACTACCTGGACAGAATATACGGGCCGCTTTGTCGCGATGAACGATGTCGAATTGCGTTCTAGAGTCACCGGATTTATCACGGCCAAGAATTTTACCGACGGTCAAATTGTTAAAAAAGGAGATGTGCTTTTTGAAATAGACCCTCGCACTTTTGAGTTTCAGTTGCAGCAGCGTGAATCAGAATTTAAGCTCGCGCAAAAAGAATACGCAAGAGCGCAAGAGTTGCGGCAAAGCAACGCCATAGCGCAAGAAGACGTTGATAGACGCCTGCAAGAACTAATGAGTGCAGAAGCGGTACTAGAAATCTCTAAGCTAGATTTATCGTTTACTAAAATCAGAGCGCCAATTGACGGCAAAGTCAGCAATGCCTTTATTGATATTGGTAATTTGGTTCGTCAAAATGACACCGTGTTAACACGGGTTGTCTCAATTGACCCCATTCATATAGAAATTGAAGCTTCGCAATCAAAATTATTGGAATATATCCGACTAGACCGCTCTGGTCGCCGAGAAGGAAGTGACACCAGCGCTAATGCGGTATTTGTCAAACTAGATGATGAAGATAGATTTACTCATGGCGGTCGCATGGACTTTGTTGATAACGTAGTTGACGAACAAACCGGCACTATTCTGGGCAGAGCGCTAATGCCCAATTCAGATGCCATATTTTATCCGGGTATGTTTGCCCAAGTAAGGCTTGTTGGCCAGCAAAGCCTAGCAGTATTGCTGATCCCAGAATCATCCATCCAATATGATCAAGGCCGTCAGTTTGTATTTGTTGTTGATGAGCAAGATAAGATACAGCGAAAATACATCGAAACACAAAACATGCTAGATAACGGCATGATACCAGTTAAAGAAGGCCTGCAAGATAGCGATGAAGTAGTGATTGCCGGTGTGCAGCGCATAAGAATGCCTGAGCAACTTGTAAACCCAACGATTGAAGTATTGGACGTTGGAGAAATATCTTCTATGCCAAACCCTTTGTTGATCCCCTCTATCACAAAAATGATGGAAGCAGCTCAGTCTGCTCATAAATCGTCTATTTCTGAACCGCAAGGGTAGGAAGATCTCATGAAATCAGCCAAATTTTTTATAGATCGCCCAATATTTGCCACTGTTATCTCGATACTGGTGGTGATTGTCGGCTTAATTTCTCTTATCTCGCTCCCAGTAGAAGAGTTCCCTGAGGTCGCTCCTCCAACTATACAGGTCGTCGCGGCTTACCCCGGTGCTGATGCTCAAACGGTTGCCGATACCGTTGCCACGCCTATTGAGCAAGAAGTCAACGGTGTCCAAGGGATGCTATATATGCAGTCTCAAGCCACCGCCGACGGACAAATGACGCTTACAATTACATTTGAAACGGGAACCGATTTAGATATTGCGCAAGTGCTTGTGCAAAATAGAGTGTCACTTGCGGAGCCTCGCCTACCGGCTGAAGTTCGCAGAATTGGTATTACGACACGAAAAAACTCACCCAATCTGATGATGGTGATTAACTTGGTGTCACCAAACAACACATACGATACCGACTATTTAGCAAATTATTCAGTGCTAAACATTCGCGATGAGCTTCAGCGAATTGAAGGGGTAGGCAGCATGGCCTTATTTGGTGGCAGTGATTATGCCATGCGCATATGGCTTGACCCAAACAAGCTTAAAGCGCTCGATTTGATCGCCGGCGACGTGATAGGTGCGCTGCGCTCCCAAAATGTTCAGGTCGCATCTGGTGTGGTTAATCAGTCTCCACAGCCTCAGCAGCGATTTTATGAGTATTCGATTAGAACCCAAGGTCGACTTGTTGACCCAGATGCATTTGAGAATATTATCGTAAAATCAAGTAGCGATGGTCGAATAGTGACCCTTGGTGATGTTGCTCGCGTTGAATTAGGCGCACAATCGTATGTGACAAAAGGCTACCTTTCAGAGTTGTCGGCAATTGCGGTACCTATTTTTCAGCGGCCCGGCACTAACGCTTTAGACACATCACAGACCATTATTGATACTATGGATAGATTGGCGTTGGATTTCCCGCCCGATCTTGAATACAAAATTGTCTATAACACGACAGACTTTATTGCTGACTCAATAGACGCTGTTGTGATTACTTTTTACGAAGCTCTGCTGTTAGTTGTGCTCGTAATTGTGCTATTTTTGCAAAGCGCTCGCGCATCATTAATACCTGTAGTTGCCATTCCCATATCGATAATCGGGACTTTCGCGGTCCTATCCGCGCTTAATTTTTCAATCAACAACTTAACATTATTAGCCGTTATATTGGCAATAGGCATTGTGGTAGATGACGCAATCGTTGTTGTCGAAAATATGGAACGAAATATACGAGATGGTCTGGGGCTCAAAGAATCTGCTCGAAAAA
>CAYURD010000045.1:0-14043 GCA_964446865.1 uncultured Glaciecola sp. | reverse complement strand
GGATGAAGTTGGCTCAGCGCTTGTCGCAATGGGCTTGGTATTAACGGCTGTATTTTTGCCGACCTTGTTTTTGGATGGGATCTCAGGTGCGTTTTATCAACAATTTGGCGTCGTGATAGCGGTATCTACAATCATATCAGTTGCCTGCTCGCTTATTTTAAGTCCGGCCTTATCGGCCATCGTATTAATGCCATTTAATCCCAAGCCCTCAGACCAACACGAAACATCAGTATTTAAAAAACCATTTACTTTGTTTTTTGATGGTTTTAATAAAGCTCTAAATAAGGTCAATTCAGCTTATCAAAAAGTACTTCGATTGTTTATTAAAATGAAGTATCTGATGCTGGTGATTTATGCGGGTATTATGGCGCTTACCGTGTACTTATTTACATTAGTACCCGGTGGCTTCATTCCTTCGCAAGATAAAGGTTATCTAATCGTCGCTATCCAACTACCACCTGGCGCGTCGCTTTCTGCAACTGATGAGGTTGCTCGCAAGGCAATTGACATTATCTTACAAACCGATGGGGTTGACGATGTGGTCGGTTTTACTGGTATTGCTGGCGGAACTTTTACCACGGCTTCAAATGCGGCAGTGTTATTTCCCACGCTATCTGAGTCAGATATTCGTGCACAAAGCGGACAAGATTACAACGCTATTGCTCAAAATTTATATGGTGCATTATCGCAAATAGAAGAAGCTTTTATTGTGGTGATACCACCACCAAGCGTGAGTGGTTTGGGTAACTCGGGCGGATTCCAGATGATGCTAAAAGATACCGGAGGCAGAGGGCTAGCTGTGCTTGAGCAGTCTGCTTGGATGCTGGCAGGAGCAGCCAATCAAACGCCCGAAGTTAATTCAGTATTTACTTTTTTTGAAAACAGTACGCCTCAGTTCTTTTTAGATATAGATAGAGTGCGGGCGCAAAAACTGAATGTGTCGATTGATGCTATTTTTGAGTCGCTAGAGGTTTATATTGGTTCTAGCTATGTGAACGACTTTAACTATCTAGGGCGAACCTACAGAGTGACGGCGCAAGCCGATGCTCAATTTAGATTATCTATTGACGATGTTCTTGCGATAGAAGTACGCAGTACCAACGGCGTCATGGTGCCCTTAAGCACCCTTGCCAAGGCCAATTTTATTGCGGGGCCTAACCGCCTGCCAAGGTACAATCTAGCCGAGTCTGCTGGTTTATTGGGCAACAATTCAGTGGGCTATAGCTCTGGTGAAGCCATCGCGACTATGGAGCGTTTAGCCGACGAAATCTTACCTAATGGCATTAGTTATGAGTGGACAGAAATCGCTTATCAAGAAAAGCAAACGTCTAATACGGCAAGCGTGGCATTTGCTCTTGCAGTGCTATTTGTATTTTTGTTGTTGGCTGCGCAGTTTGAAAGTTGGCTAATGCCCTTGTCGGTTGTATTAATCGTACCGATGTGCTTGTTTTCTGCCATGTCTGGTTTATGGCTAACAGGTCTAGACAATAATATTCTTGCTCAGGTTGGCTTTGTCATATTAGTTGGCTTGGCATCTAAAAATGCCATTTTAATCGTTGAGTTTGCCCGAGAACTAGAATCGCAAGGACGAAACACAATAGACGCGGCGGTTGAATCTGCAAAGCTTCGCTTAAGGCCTATTTTAATGACATCGTTTGCTTTTATATTGGGTGTGTCACCAATGGTATTTGCAAGCGGACCGGGGGCTGAAATGAGGCAATCTTTAGGGATAACTGTTTTTTCAGGCATGCTTGGGGTGACCTTATTTGGTTTACTGTTTACGCCAGTGTTTTATGTCTTATGTCGAGGTTTTGCAGCAAATAAAAAGGGAGCGAGTCATGACTAAATTAAAAATAGTGGTGATATCCTTGGCGTTGTGCGCTTTATTAAGTGCTTGTGTATCTCACCGAGAATTTAAAGCGCCCGAATTAAAAAATGAAGCGATTACTCATTCAATATCTGCCCAATTAGTACATGATAATTCTGTGTTTACTAACTCACAACCAGTAGAAGCATGGTGGCAAAGTTTGCAAGATCCGGTGCTTGAATCATTGGTTAAAATTGGTTTGCTGAATGCCCAAGATATTACGATTGCATTTCATAACCTTGAAAGCGCTAGAGAGCTTGCTAACTTAACAAGGCTTGATAAGTATCCCTCTATCACTACGACACTAGATTATCAGAGAACTCGCATTAGTAACTTGACACAGCTACCAAATCAGCCCCGTAGTTTCAATTTATACAGTGGCGGTTTACAAGCCTCTTGGCAGCTAGATTTGTTTGGGCGAGTTGGCCAAACAATTGAAGCGCAACAATCGATAGCAAATATTGCATTTGATGATTATAGAGGTGCGCAGGTGATGGTTGCTTCTGAACTTGCTCGGTTATATGTCGCATTAAGGGGCGCACAAAAGCAACTTTCCATTGCTAGAAAGAATGCCGCTAACCAACAATTAACCTTGTCACTAACGAAAAACCTGAGTACGGGAGGGCGAGCAAATTCACTCGACGTTTCTAGAGCGCTGGCGCAATATAAATTAACACAATCAAGGATCCCAGATCTTGAGGATCAAATTGAATCGACACTTGATGTAATCAATACAACTGTTGGTGGTATGCCATTAACTATGAGGCAGTCACTGCTCATACCGCAAAACCTCCCTAACATACCAGCTTCAGTACCGGTTGGTGAAATACATACACTCATATCGCGTAGACCCGATGTTTCGCAGTCAATTGAAAGGGCAAAATTAGCAACAAATGCATATAACTTGAATGCGATAGAGTGGTTTCCTCAAATTTCGCTTAAGGGCTCAATTGGATTTCAAGCAACTACACTTTCTGACCTTGGTGGAAAGAACATGACGAGTATGATTGGACCTAGCATGAGCTGGCGAATTTTAGACTTCGCACGAATTGATAATGAAATTGCGTCATCAGATGCGCTAACAAAAGCGGCCCTACTAGATGTTAAAAAAGTGACCTTAGTCGCGCTACAAGAAATTAGCATCGCTATGCGTTCTTTTAATACACAACGCGACAGAAATACCTTGCTCCTTGAGGCTACCAATGCCGCTTCTAACGCAGCAAAGTTAGCCAAAGAGCGCTTTGATTTAGGCGCCGATGGTCTCATTGTTGTGCTTGATGCAGAACGAACCCTACTAGAAGCTGAACGCTCTTTAGTAGACAGCGAAATATCTGTTTTGCTGAGCATCGTTGATACCTACACAGCCTTTGCTGGAGGATGGGAAGTGACACAAGCTAATTGACATAAGTATTTGTGTCAGTATTAGTGCCAGCATTCGAGTAAGTACTGTAGATAATCCGAAAAGAAAAAGCTTGCCTAATGGCAAGCTTTTGGCGGTGCTTACTCGGTTACTTGCGTGTTTAGCCGTTTTTTTAAGATGATACAACACTGAATAAAATTTGTAATGTCCCTATTCTTAATAGTATTTGGCTCAGCTTGCGCTTGGCTTTGTAGGAATCAAAATTGAAGTCCTTTGTCTATAAGCTTGGTAATCAGGATTATCTCCCCACTTCTTTTCAGCTTTTGCCTCGAGCATAGGAATACCGCTAATTTTAACGAGTAACACCGTCACAAAAATCGGCGAAATAAATGCCAAATATTGCCAAGATTGTAAAGCGGGTATAGCGGCAATCGCGACGCCAATCCACAAGAGTATTTCACCAAAGTAGTTAGGGTGGCGAGAATAAGCCCACAAACCTGTTGTGATAAAAGTGTTTGGGTTTTCTTGTCTAAATTGGCGCTTTTGGTAATCAGCAGTTACTTCTATAAAAAAGCCAACAAGCCATATCATCATGCCGATAATGGTGAGTTGAGTAATACTGTTCTGATAGCTGCTTGTAATTGTTATAAGTGCGGCCAAAGACGTTAAAAATACCCATAAGCCTTGAACCGTCCAAGCGATGTAAAATCGGTATTTGTCGGGCTTGATATGAGTGAAACGATCGTCATGGCCATCTTGGCCAATGCGAATAAACAAGAATGTTCCTAAGCGAAATGCCCATATAATGACCATCGCTGCCATTAGAATCGAATAAGGAGAAATAGTCTGCGCTGAAAATAACGCAAGCAATACAACGCTAATAAAAGTCAGGCTGCCCGTTAAATCATAAAAACGTTCGGTTTGCTTTAGGTAAGATGGAACATAAGCCAACCATTGGATCACAAAACAAAAAGCTGCACACATCGCTATTGCGGGTAAACCAAATATTTCTTGGCTAGTTTGTACGTTGACTGACAAGATCCCCGCAACTAGCGCAAAACAGATGAGCGTAACAATTAAAGCGCGTGCCATATGGCATGGCTCCTTATGAGTATGAGTTAAATTATGTGGTAGGTACGGTTAAACTATGTTTAAGGTACAAAATCACCGTCATTCTGGCGCAGGTCCAATACTGTTCGCTTAAGACTTCCTCGTCATCCTCGCGAAAGCGGGGATCTGGTTGATGTTCATGAAAAACATTATAAAACATGCGCTTATGAAATATCGATTAGTTCCAATGAGGTTCCCGCCTTCGCGGGAATGACGGTGTATTGGCGTAAACGAACAGTATTACGCCTTCGCTGACGTAATTTATGCTTAACCGATCAGTATTAGGCCTTCGCCAGAATGACGGCGGTTTGTGGGAGAGTATGCGCCTTAAGCGTCTCTTGGTAAGCCCTTTTCAACGATACGAATTAACCGTTGATGTTGGCGAGTGCTCGATGCGCTTTCTTCGGTGATTTTGTTATCTAATTGTTGCTCGATTGCCCATGTGAAATGCTCAACCAGTACAGGGGATTGCTCGGTATTTAATGCATCTTCTAAACACTTAAGTATTGATTCATCAAAGCGTGCGTTACCCATCGCAATCGATAGATTTCTGCGCCAGTTTTCATAGCCAATACGCCTGATGGGAGACCCTTCAGTTTTGCGTAAAAATTCGGATTCGCTTAGCGCAAATAAACTCGTTAAGCTCGCGCCTTGCAAGTATTCTTTTGCAAAAAAGTCTTTTTCTTTTGTCACTTCCGCGTAGCGATTCCAAGGGCACACTAGCTGACAGTCATCACATCCATAAACTCGATTACCCATGGCTTTGCGAAATTGTGTTGGAATAGCGCCTTTGTGTTCAATGGTTAAATATGAAATACATTTTCGTGCGTCTAGCGTGTAGGGAGCAATGATGGCCTGGGTTGGACAAATACTTATGCAAGCATTGCATGTTCCGCATTGCTCCTGTATTGGCGTATCGACGGGCAGCGGGATATTGACGAATAACTCGCCTAAAAAAAACCAAGAACCGGCCTCATGATGCAAGGTCAAGGTGTGTTTTCCTGTCCAGCCTAAGCCAGCCTTTTCAGCAACGGCATGCTCTAGCACAGGTGCCGAATCAACAAAGGGTCTATAATTGAGGGTAGTACAATGCTGTTTAATTTGTTCGCCAAGCTGCTTTAAACGACTTCGCATAACCTTATGGTAGTCTCGTCCTAGGGCGTATCGACTAATATATGCTTGTTTGTCGTGACGTAAATTATTGGCAAATTTAGCGTGGGGTGGCAAATAATCCATTCTTACACTTATAATTCGGCATGTGTTAGGGTGTAATTCGCTCGGATTTAGACGTTTATCAACGTTACGAGTTAAATAGTCCATAGACCCGTAAAAGCCTTTACTTAAATAGTTTTTGAGGTGTTTTTCGTACTGACCAAGCTCAATATCAGCAATGCCAACTTGCTGAAACCCTAGCGCCTTTCCCCAAGCCTTGATATGGTTAGCGAGTATCTCAGGATTAAGTGCCTCGGGGGCATCTATTGCAACGGTTTTGGCGTGTGTCGATAAAAGGTTGATTTCATCGTTGCCATCGCTGCTATCGCTGCCATCGGCGCGTGAAGTGTTTAGACTTTTATCCGTTGTTTTTTCGATTGATTTTTTATAGGACATGCAATTATGTTGCAAAAGAAACTTAGTGATAGCTTAACACAGAAATTATATCGAGCCGATCAAGTCCGAATGCATGAAGCTCAAGCAGCAGAGCAAGTCGGCATGGATATGTACAGCCTTATGCAGCGCGCAGGCGCTTGTGTATATCAACAATGTGTGACTTTGTTTCCAAATGTCGATAATTATTTAATTGTAGTAGGCATTGGCCATAATGCAGGTGATGGCTATATAGCTGCGCTTGCTGCCTACAATGCAGGTAAGACTGTGACGGTGTGTGCAATAGAACCCGACAGAGATGTGCAGGGTGATGTGGCAAAAGCTCGCCAAGCGTGGGCATCGGCTGGAGGCACGGTTGAGCACTTTAGTGATGAGCATTTGCAAAAAGCCGACCTTATTATTGATGGATTACTGGGTACCGGTATTAATGGCTTTATCCGAGCCGAATTTGCACAAGTTATCGAACAAATTAATCAAGCAAATAAACCCATTGTCAGCATTGACGTGCCAAGCGGACTCGATGCGAATACGGGAGCATCGTTAGGAGAGTGCGTTCAAGCCACAGCGACTGTTACCTTTATTGGAATAAAATTAGGCTTAACCACCGGTGCTGGCAAACAATCATGCGGTAAACTAATATTTGAAGAGTTAGGCATTGGCAAAGTTTTTGCAGACATTGCCAGAAGCGATGCTAGCGCCTTAGATTTAAAACATTTTAAAGGCTTAGCACCGCGCCCAGTGCATAGTCATAAAGGCACTTATGGCCGTTTATTATGCATAGGTGGCAATAAATCTATGTCAGGCGCCATAAGACTGTCGGCCGAGGCGGCCCTTCGCACAGGCACTGGATTGGTAAAAGTGTATTCGCATCAAGACTCTGTGTTGCAAATCTGTTCGGGTAGACCTGAACTTATGGTCTCAAGCACAGGTCTTAAAGAAGCGTTGGCTTGGGCAACGTGTATTGTAATAGGGCCGGGCTTAGGACAAGATGATTGGAGTAAGACAAGCTTTGATGCGGTAATGGAGTATTGTCAGCAAGAACCTAAACCTATTGTGATAGATGCTGATGCCTTAAATTTAAAAGCGGTAAATACAAGCTTTGTTGCTTTGCCCGAGTGCGTTATAACACCTCATGTTGGCGAAGCGGCGCGCTTGCTCAATATTCCGATTGATGAGGTTGAGAGCAATCGTTTTAACTATGCGCGTCAATGCTCTCAGCGCTATGATGCTACCTGCGTATTGAAAGGTGCGGGCAGCATAGTGGATAATCAGCTTCATTCTTGGGTCTGTCGCCACGGTAATCCAGGAATGGCGACAGCGGGTATGGGAGACGTACTAGCGGGTATTTTAGGTTCGCTTATGTCGCAAGGCTTAAATAAGGATATGGCATGCCAATACGGCGTGTCGATTCATGCCAAAGCGGGTGATATTGTCGCGAAAAAATATGGGCAGCGAGGCTTGTTGGCCAGTGATTTGTTTAATACAGTTAGGGTTTTAATAAACGAATAAGATGAAAATAGAGCAGTACTGCGGCCTAGAAGCCGACACTCATTTGTTAGCCAGTAAGCTAGGCGCAGCGTTTTTACGAGAAGGCTATGGCGGCTCCTGCACTTTTTTACGGGGTGATTTGGGAGCCGGAAAAACAACATTTAGCCGGTCATTGTTGCAAAGCCTTGGTCACAAGGGCAATGTTAAAAGCCCAACATATACACTGGTTGAACCATACGAACTAGGCGCTATTACGCTATATCATTTTGATTTATATAGACTGGCCGATCCTGAAGAGCTTGAGTTTATGGGAATACGAGACTATTTCAGCGACTCGACCGCAAGCTTGGTAGAATGGCCAGAGCGCGGTCATGGCTTACTACCTAAGCCTGACTTAATTATTGACATTGCCTACAAAGACGATGGGCGTTTATTTACGCTAGAAGCAAACGACGGTTTTGGTTTGGCTTGTTTACAATTATTGCAAGGCACCCATTGCAAGGCAGAAACGCTTAAATGAAATTTATGAATACCCCAAAGTCGTTTGTTTACCTCATCACGTGTTTGATTCTTGCTTATTCGTTACCTGTTTTTTCGCAACAAAGCCAAATTGAAGCGGTGCGTTTTTCGGATACAAGTGACTTAGCACGTATTGTCATCGAACTTAAAAAAGAACCAAAGTTCACGTACTTCTCTTTAACGGGTCCTCATCGGGTCGTACTTGATTTGCAAAACGTAGGCCGTGATTTTGCGCTCTCTTCAGTGGCTTTGCGCGGTAATAAGGTGGATAAGCTTCGCCATAGCACGCCTAAAAGCGCAAACGATATGCGAATGGTGATTGAAACCAGTAAAAAACTCAACCCTAGGGTGTTTGTATTGGCCCCCTCTAATACGAGTAACGATAATTATCGTCTTGTGATAGAGCTTGTTGACCCAAACCCTGAGCCTACACCACTGGTCAGTAGTGGGCCTGTCAACAGCGAAGGTCCTGATCGTGAATCTGATATTATTATTGTGATTGATGCAGGGCACGGAGGCGTTGACCCCGGTTCGATTGGCCCGTCGGGTACCTACGAAAAAAATATAACCTTGAGCATTTCTAAAATGCTACAAAAATATATCGACAGCGAGCCTGGTATGCGTGCTGTGATGACGCGAGAAAGCGATTACTATATTTCACCTAACGACAGGCCTAAAGTGGCGGTTCGCGAAAACGCGGATTTATTGGTATCGATTCATGCCGACGCATTTACCACACCACAACCCCGCGGTGGCTCTGTATGGGTGTTATCTAAAGGTCGAGCAGACAGTGAATTAGGTCGATTGCTAGAGCAGACCGAACGAAGTTCAGAGCTACTTGGCCCCGCTGCTGATGTCATTGAAGATAGAGAAACAGAGCGATATTTTGCTGAGACCATTTTGAATATGTCGATGGACTTGTTCAGAGCACTTAGCTATGAGTTAAGTAATGAAATAATTAGTGATATGAAGAAAGTCACCAAAATGCACAAACGCTCTCCACAAAGTGCAAGCCTAGCCGTATTAACAGCACCTGAAACGCCTTCCGTTTTGGTTGAGGTTGGATTTATTTCTAATCCTCAAGAAGAAAAAAACCTATTGTGGGCTGAGCATCGTCAACGCTTAGCTAAGTCTATTTTTGCTGCGGTTAAGCGTTATTTTAAAAAAACGCCACCTGATGGCACTTTGTGGGCAAAACAAAAGAACGAAGCGCCAATAGAGCACAGAGTCAAAAGTGGCGAATCATTATCGATATTAGCGCAGAGATACGGGGTAAGTGTGCGTGAGCTTAAGGCGCAAAATAACTTAAAGTCTGATTTAGTTAAAATAGACCAAATCCTCACTATCCCGCGATAATGACCAACTAGCGCTAGTACTTATGGCTAAAAGTCGGCTATTATTATCGTGATGACAACAATAAAAAATACTCCAGTGGCGACTAATAAGCCAATTCAAATATTACCACCACAGCTTGCAAACCAAATTGCGGCAGGAGAGGTGGTTGAGCGTCCGGCTTCGGTGGTTAAAGAGCTGGTCGAAAACAGCCTAGATGCTACCGCGACGCAAATTCACATCGAGATTGAACAAGGCGGTCAAAAGCGCATTCTTATTCGAGATAACGGTAAAGGAATAAGTAAAAACCAGCTAAGCCTAGCGCTTAGTCGCCATGCAACAAGTAAAATAAGCGATATTGATGATTTAGAACATATCACGAGCATGGGCTTTCGTGGAGAGGCCTTAGCCAGTATTAGCTCGGTGAGCCGTTTAACACTAACATCAAAACCCAAAGACCAATCGGAAGCATGGCAAGCAAAGGCTGAAGGCCAGCAAATGCAAGTTGATATTCAACCAGCAGCGCATCCAGATGGGACCTCTATTGAGGTCCTAGATTTGTTTTTTAACACCCCTGCTAGACGCAAGTTTTTGCGCACCGGAAAAACCGAATTCCAACATATTGAACAAATCATTAAGCGCATAGCCTTAGCAAGGCCTGAAGTACAATTTGTGCTTACCCATAATCAAAAAGTATGTTGTCGTTATCCTGCTGTGCAATCATTACAAAAGCGTGTTGAGCAAGTGTGTGGCAAAAACATGCTAAAAGATTGCGCAAGTGTCGATTATGAATTTGATGGCGTTCACTTAACTGGCTGGTGCAGTAAATTAGGGGCGGGTGCACCGACTCGAGACCAGCAATATACCTTTGTGAATGGTCGCATGATGAAAGATAAATTATTGTCACATGCACTGCGCCAAGTGTATGAAGACACCCTCGCACCACAAACTTTTGCATCGTATGTTTTGTACTTAAAGGTAGCGCCTGACCAGCTTGATGTTAATGTGCATCCGGCTAAGCATGAGGTGAGATTTCATCAGGCGAGACAAGTGCATGACATCGTTTATAAAGCGGTTAATTCGGCGGTTAGCGACGACTTTTTAAATGACAGTCATTCCAGTGAAGTGGAGCAACTGTCACAAGCGCCGACACATGGTTATATTCAAGCGTTAACACCTTCTGAACCGAATGGCTCAATAAGTCAGCATGCACAACAAGCCTTATCTGAAAATGGAAAGAGCGCCGGCGATAGTTATCGCACTTCAAATGTGTCATATCGACCTTCAGGCTCTTCAGCTTACTCAGGACAAGCTCGCCCATCTGGACAAGATATAAAAGCGAGTCACGATTTTTATCAGAGTATCCACGAGGCTTCTGCAAACAGTCATGTTCAAGTGCAGGAAAATGATTCCCACGCGCAAGCATCAGCCTACTTATATTCGCATCCATATTTAATATTTAGTGGGGCAGAGGCTTGCATAAAAACCTTGCACATAAAGCACATATTAGGCGCCTTGATTGAGCACAAAATAGAAAAGTCGACATGCGCTCAACCTTTATTAATGCCTGTTTCAATTGAGCAAGATGGTTCGAGTACTTTTGTTGATTCAACTGGCGATGATGTTACAGCTCTCAAACCATCGAATGCCCTGAAACAACACTTTCAAGCGAGTAACTTTGTGATTGATTCGATATCAAAAAACAAACACAATCGGCTTATATTAAAGCAAGTACCCTCTGAGTTAAGGCAGTTGCCATGGGCGCGTATTTTTCCGCAGCTTAATGTATTTAGTTTGCACGCAGAGCAAAATGCATCCACTTTTTTAGCCACGCTAACCGCTCGTATTGCCGATGCATGGGCCAATATGCATGCCTTTCCAGTAGAGCAGCTAAATTTGTGTATATCCCAAATCGGTCAGCCAACTCTAGAAAGCGTTTTAGGAACACATGGCAAAATGGTAGATTTATCAGCATCAATCAATACAGGTAATGATGACTAATCCCATAAGCGAACGTAAAAATAAACAAGTGTTATGTATTATGGGGCCAACCGCGTCGGGTAAAACGGCCTTGGCGATTGAAACGGCAAAAGCGCTCAACGGTGAAGTCGTTAGCGTTGACTCTGCGCTTATCTACAAAGATATGAATATAGGCACCGCAAAGCCAAATGAGCACGAACAAGATGGTATTCATCATCATTTACTTGATATTTTGACGCCAGAGCAAAGCTATAGCGTCGCTGATTTTATCCGCGATGCGAACAAAGCAATATTGTCTATATTGGATAAAGGCAAGCTACCCATTCTAGCGGGCGGCACAATGATGTATTTTAATGCCTTGGTGAATGGTATTAATGAGTTGCCGCCAGCAGACAAAAAGGCGCGCGAACAAATAAGTCTTATGACAAATCAAGAAATTCACCACAAACTTGAGCAAGTAGACCCAATAAGTGCAAAACGCATAAATGTGGGCGATACTCAGCGTTTGACAAGAGCCTTAGAAGTATATTTGTCGAGTGGTAAAAACCTAACGCATTGGCAAAACAAAGAAAAATCATTGCTTGGCTTCGATTATTTGCAATTTAGTATTATGCCAAAAGAGCGCAGTACATTGCATGAGCTAATTGAAAAGCGCTTTGATATTATGTTGGCACAAGGGTTTGTAGATGAAGTTAGCATGTTGCTCAATAAATATAGCTTAGACCCCGACATGCCTTCTATGCGAAGTGTTGGTTATCGTCAAATCTGGCAATTTTTACGTGGTGAATTATCTAACAAAGATATGCGAGAGCGTGGCATTATTGCGACTCGTCAATTGGCAAAACGACAAGTGACTTGGCTAAGAAATTGGCAAGATATCACCACACTTATTAGCTATGATGATGAAAATCTTAAAAGAGTTATACAAAAAGTGGGTGCAACCTCTAACACAATTATGTAAACTCCAGACAAGTCATATTGCAACATCACATAATAAAAAAATAAGGATGACTAATGGCGAAAGGTCAGTCTCTACAAGACCCATTTTTAAACGCACTACGAAAAGAACGCATTCCTGTAGCTATTTACCTTGTAAATGGCATTAAATTACAGGGTCAGGTCGAGTCTTTCGACCAGTTTGTTGTTTTATTAAAAAACACAGTCAGTCAAATGGTTTATAAGCACGCTATATCAACGGTTGTGCCATCTCGCGCAATCAGCATGCCGACTAACCACCCTGAAGACGGCGCTGCTGAATAAAAAGCATAATTAGTTTGGAGTCCATTTTTGTTTGATCGTTATGAAGCCGGTGAACAGGCCGTTTTAGTTCATGTAGATTTTTCAGACGAGCAAAATAAAGAAGACATCAACGAATTACAAATGCTTGTGTCATCTGCTGGCGTCAATAACGTCGGCATTGTCACCGCTTCTAGAAACTCGCCCGTCGTAAAATATTTTGTTGGCAGCGGCAAAGCCGAAGAAATAGCGCAAACTGTTAAAGCCCTTGGGGCTGACGTTGTCATATTTAATCATTCACTTACCCCCTCACAAGAACGTAACCTTGAAAAGCTATGCCAGTGCCGTGTACTTGACCGCACAGCGTTAATCTTAGACATATTTGCACAACGAGCGCGTACCCATGAAGGGAAGTTACAAGTAGAGTTGGCGCAGTTAAAGCACTTATCTACGCGTCTTATTAGAGGTTGGACACACTTAGAGCGACAAAAAGGTGGAATTGGCCTCAGAGGTCCAGGCGAGACACAGCTAGAAACTGACCGCCGTTTGTTACGTGGACGCATAAAAGCGATTCTAAAACGCCTAGAAAAGGTGCAAAAGCAGCGAGAACAAGGGCGTCGTTCACGTAAAAGAGCCGAAATTCCAACGGTTTCGTTGGTTGGCTACACCAATGCTGGTAAATCAACCTTATTTAACACGGTGACCGAAGCCGGCGTGTATGCCGCCGATCAGTTGTTTGCTACCTTAGATCCTACCTTACGTAAAGTAGAGCTAGACGAAGTTGGGCAAGCTATATTGGCTGATACCGTTGGTTTTATTCGTCATTTACCCCATGATTTGGTGGCAGCATTTAAAGCCACTTTGCAAGAGACTCAAGAAGCAACACTATTGCTTCATGTTGTTGACTATGCAGACGATCAATACCGAGAAAATATTGATCAAGTAAACGAAGTGTTAAATGAAATTGGTGCAGATGACGTCCCACAGCTGATTGTGTGCAATAAAATTGACCGCTTAGACGGTGTAGAGCCCAAAATTGATAGAAATGAAGAAGGTCGACCAATACGTGTCTGGTTGTCGGCTCAACAGGGCAAAGGGATTGATTTATTAAAAACTGCCCTCACTGAATGTTTACGGCAAGAAATGGTTCGTTACACATTAAGCGTGCCGCCAAGCGACGGAAAAGTGCGCGGATTATTATATGAGCTACACTGTATTAACGAACAAAGCTATTCACCAGAGGGTAACTGGGTGGTAAGTGTAACCATGCTAGCTTCAGACTGGCACAGATTAGACAAAAAAGTTGAACACAGACTAACGCAATATATTCAATAATTGATGAGTGTAGAGACAGATTGATAAGACGTAAGTTCTTTTTTACACGAACAAAACATGACAATCATTTTTAAGGTTTTTTTATTTGGTTTGAACCAATCTATTCGTGTCTTGTACTAGTATAAACACAGTAGATACTTAACTTCGGAGTAAATGTATGGCTTGGAATGAGCCGGGTGGTAACAAAAACGACCCTTGGAAAAATCGCGGT
>CAYURD010000044.1:0-30808 GCA_964446865.1 uncultured Glaciecola sp. | reverse complement strand
AGTATTAGCAAAAACATCGTCATTCCCGAGACATCGGGAATCTCCTTGGAACTAATTGATGCCGGCTGAACATCTGCTTTTAAGAAGCTTTGCAGTAACATCCACCAGGTCCCCGCCTTCGCGAGGATGACGGGGTATTCGCGAGGATGACGGGGTATTCGCGAGGATGACGAGGTATTCGCGAGGATGGCGAGGTATTCGCGAGGATGACGGGGTATTCGCGAGGATGGCGAGGTATTCGCGAGGATGACGGGTGGGTTTTGTTAAATTCCAAGCAAAAAAATCCCCAGACTAGCTGGGGATTTTTAATTTCAGTAGTTAAATACTACATAATTAACTCGAGTAGATTACTCTTCGTTAGCTTGTGGTATAGCTTCAATAACAGTTGTACCTTGGTTCACACCTTCATCATCGGTAAATGTAGCAGTACCCATGTAAGAGAAGAATGGAAGTGGCGCACGACCACCAGCAACTCTGATGTTATTAAATTTACCTTCAATCGCTCTTCTAGAACCACTGATGCGTGAACGTGGAACCGTTGACTCACCGTTAGCTACCCAGTACACCAAGGTGTAATCAGTAGTTAGTAGCGCTTCTGGGTCAATTTCTTCAGCGCCTAGGTCGAAGCCGTGTACCCATAATAGGTAGAAGCTACGTCCGTTATCACCAGAAGCTGGGATTGGGTTAACAAACTCAACGTTCTCGTTGCTGCCTACATTCAATGAATCAGTGATGAATGAACAAGAGAAGTCGATACATCTATAAACGATTAAGTCTAAGTCAGCACCTTCTATATCAACAAGACTATCAAACATTGAGAAACGAGCTAGCGTAGAATCAGGTGTTACTGGGATTCTGTGCTGGCCTAGGCCTGGCTCGAAGAATGCAAATGATTGGTCTGGATCTTGAGTTACTGAACCGGCAGAACCGAACGGAGTTACAAGGCCAACACCATCTACTTGTGTAGAACCACTGTATAAGTACTCAACAGGGAAACGAGCATTGTTTCTTCTATCTAACTCAACAGTAACACGAGCAGGAACAGTGATTTTAGGCTCTGCAAATGCGCGAACACCAATTGGTGAACGGTTTACAATGTCGCCGCTAGTAAAGGTGATTGAACCAAAACGCCATTCCTCAAGCACTGCTTCAGGTGTAGTTTCGATTAATACGCCGTATGCCACTTGACCATTTGCTGGCACTGTTAATGGACCACCAAATACTGGATTACCTTCAGCGTCAATTGTAACCAAAGTAGCAATAGTGCCTTCAGGCGCTTCAATGACTGCGTCGTAAGTATTTTCTTCGCCAGTTACGTCAGTAACAACACGAACAACTACTTCACTGGTCACTAACTCACCAATCGCCATTGAAGGATAGTTAAGCTGAGTAGCATCAAAGCTAAATCCTGCATTTTCAAACGCTGCACAGTTAAAGCCAGTTTCTTCGATAACCACTGATTCACGGTCACGACCACATAAATATGCGCCCCAATCATTTAGGCTAGCGTTATAAGTGAAACCAGGTGTTCTAGCTGCTAGCACGTCTGCATGACCTGAACCAAAGTCAAACGGCTGCGCTTGGCTACCATCTGCATTAGTCACGCCTTGATAGGCGGTAGTCATTAGTGCAGATTTCTTCTGCATCGCTGTCCACGTTGGATTTTGTTCAGTTAACAATGCAGCCATACCCGCTAAATGCGGAGCAGACATTGAAGTACCAGACAAGTATGCGTAGTCTTCACCAAATAATGGGTTATTACCTGGGAAAGCAAGTGGAGCAGGTGTTGTTGATGCTAATACGTTTACACCAGGGCCTGTGATATCAGGCTTGATGATATCAGCAACAGCATCGTTACCACCACGTGACGAGAAGCCTGCCATTACGTTACCGACTTCAGTAACGGTTGTAGCAACCGTTCCGTTGTATGCAACTTCAACAGGAAGTTCAAGAGAAGCATTGCTTAGCTCTAAACCTTCTTCGCGAGAAATCATCGCCGCTGGAATTAAAATTTCACCACCGTCGGCAGGTGTTGCACCCATAGTGGTAATTGGACGGTCATCTGTATAAACAACTACACCGGTTGCGCCAGCTTGCTGAGCATTCCAGATTTTTGCAGTAAAGCTACATGCACCGCGAGAAATTAACGCTACGTTGCCAGTTAGATCTTGATCTAACGGAGCACATGCAGTTACATCATCTGTTGCTTCGAGTGAACCGTTAAAGCCAACTTCTAAGCGTGGTGTAAAGCTTGCTTGAGTCGCTAAAACTGCTTCACCTTCGATACCGTCAACAGTTGGCACGATTGCGTCAGATATTACCGGGCGTTCGCCGTCATAAGTAGATGCAGCAACACTCATTACCCAAGGGGCAGGAGTACCAACAACACCAGGACCAGCGCCGCTGTTACCAGCAGATACTGATACAAATACGCCAGCTTCAGCTGCGCGCATCATAGCAAGTGTTTGTGGAGCAATTACGCTAGTACGGCTACCACTGATTGAGTAGTTGATGACATCAACGCCATCAGCAACAGCAGCGTCAATCGCAGCTGCTGAGTCAGAACCGAAACAACCGCGCTCATCTACGCCTTCAGGGCTAACATAGTCAGAGTTCCAGCATACTTTATATGCTGCAACGTTTGCACGTGGAGCAACACCGCTTAAACCGCCAATCTCGGTGCCTTGTAAAGTAGCGTTAGCCACTTCGTTACCTGCCGCTGTACCAGCTGTGTGAGAACCGTGACCATCAGCATCACGTGCTGAATTAAATTCACCTAGTTCAAACTGAATGTCATAAGTTGCTGAGAAACCAGCACCGAAGTAACGAGCACCAATTAATTTGTTGCTACAAGTAAATGCTTCGTCGCCAGGGACTACGTCATCGCCTGGGCCAATAGTACCTACGTTACACTCACCATTCCAATCTGCTGGCACTGTAAACGTACCGTCATCAGCAAAACTTGGATTGTCTGGAGAGATACCACTATCGACGATACCAACAACAACGCCTTCGCCTTTAACACCTAAAGTGTGCTGGCCGTTAGGACCAGTTAACCCTAAAAACTCAGGGGTATTAGCTGTAGTAAGTTCTAGTTTTTCGTCTTCCCATACGTTTGCTACGTCTGGGTGATTACGGAGTGCATTTGCTTGACGTGCAGATAGTTTCGCAGAGAAACCGTTGAATGTATGCAAATAGCTATGAAGTGTTTCTGTCACGCCGATGTCACTAAGTACAGCATTTTGGCGCTGTTGCATTTCGGCTGTGTAAGCTTGCATTGCAGGTGACTTAGCGTTGTAGGTGTTACCCGCTTGTTGAATGCTAACTACTGCATCGCGGTTATTGTTTTCTGGTAAGCTGTTGTGATACTCAACACCTGACTTACCTTTAAGTTGAACAATATAAACACCGATTGAACGTTGAGCAGGTTTGTTACCTGCCGCTTCTTGTAGCTCGCCTGCAACACCGCGCAGTTCGAAGCTTGATTGTGGTAATTCTTGTGCCATTGCAGCCGATGCAGCTAGTCCTGTTAAAGACATAGAAACAATAGATGCGATAGCGGCGCCTTGAAATTTCATGGTCGCTCCCGATTATTATGATTTTGTTTACTTTCCAATAGACCTATTATTATTAACCGACGTTTTACGTATAATTATATCGATTTATTGTGGCCTAATACCTGAGGATAGATTGCAGTCACAACTTCCTTTCATGATTAAAGCAATATTTTGTGCAGAGATCCATAGTTTTTCGAAATTGACTGGCCCAAAGGACAGGAAACTTGCCAATACGTATATATTCGACACGTTTAAAATAGGTGGAAACATCAAATTAAGTTAGCGAACGCTTACCCTTTAGGGCACTAAATGATATAACATATTGAAACGTTACCATAAATTTACACAATAAAAGCATGGGCACTTTGCACAAAGAAATTATTAATTAAATATTAAAATAAATACTTATTCATATTCACACTTATCTCGATAAGGACCTACAAATTGCGAGTGTTGGCTAATTATTTCGAATCAACAATGGTTAAAAAAAACATATTTTTAACAAAAATGAATGTTATCTTATAACATACCTAAAACGCACAAGAATTTGGCTATATTAAATCGAGTTTTTATATCTTTTAGCACTTAGACTGTTTAATAAAAGACCAACCTACAAATCAACTAATAAACCAGAGTCTCGATTAATTTTCGTTTTAACCGCTTTTTCAAACACAGGTGCTTGAGGTGTTATTAAACTAAACCACAACTTAGAGCGCGTAATGGCAGTGTAAACGAGTTCTTTAGTTAACACCGGGTTTAGCTGGTCGGGCATAACCAAGCATGCATGCTCAAATTCAGAGCCTTGTGATTTATGCACCGTCATGGCAAACGCGGTTTGTAAGTGCTGTAAACGGTTAACCGAGAACCAACGAATGCTATCACTGCCATCATTACTAAAAAAAGCAACGCGCATTTTATTAGTGCTACCCGCCGTTGTTGAAGTGTCTGCCGCGTTTTTGTTAGGGCTGCTGCTTTTTTGCGAAAACGACCCTGTGTTTATCGCGATGCCAATATCACCATTCATTAAATTTAGGTTATAATCATTTTTGGTGATTAGCACAGGACGTCCTTGATACCATTCATTTAAACCATTTCTGTCAGACGATGTGATAAGCGCTTGTTCAATACTCTTATTAAGACTTTGAGTGCCCCATGGACCTTCGCGCATTGCACATAACACTCTAAACTTATCAAAAGCGTGTAAAACGCGCCTTGCCAATGAATCCCATGCCTCTTGACCATCAGTTTCGGTAAGGGAGTGATTGCGAAGAATTGAAAGGTAATGACGGTAAGCGACTGGCGCATTAATAGTGTGCCCATGAAGCATTCTGTTTTGACCGCCATGTAAAAACTTATCTGGGCTGCCAGTCTTTATATGCTCAATCACATTTTGACTTAATATGTAATTTGCATTGCCTATTGACGTGGCGTTAATGTCTTTCGCTAACCATAGCGAATCTACTAACTGGGCGTTTGAGAAACGAGACAAGAGATCTTCGCTTAACTCACCTGAGTTAACTTCGCTCGCTAATGCTTTAATGCCTGAAGATTCGTCAAAGCGGTAACTGTGATTTAGCACGGCGATATTTTGTGACATTTTTTGCGCGCTATTTTGCGACATGCTATTTTGCAACATCCTATTTTGCAAAAGATCATGCAATTGGCTCTTTGCACTTGTTTCATGTAAATGGATGAGACCCTCTATATCCTCATCTAATACACTAGCTAACCAATCTACCGTTTGAGGTGTATATTGTTGTAAATGAGATACTTGTGCCAAATCACCTAATACAGCGCCAGCATCCACCGAGGCCAATTGGTCTTTATCCCCAATTAGGATCAAGCTTGCATGTTTTGGTAGTGCGCCAAACACCGACGCCATCATATCAACATCAACCATCGACGCTTCGTCAATCACTAGTACATCTAGCGGTAGCGTGTTTTTTGCGTTATGCACAAATTGACGGCTATTAAAGCGACTACCTAAGAGTTGATGCAAGGTCGTGACTTTAACTGGGATATCTTCTTTTGTGACCTGTCCCGGTAATCGTTCAAATGGAAGTTCACTGACTTTTTCGTTAATTGACTGATTAAGCCTTGCTGCTGCTTTTCCGGTTGGTGCAGCTAAGGCTATTCTTAACTTTTTAGGCTGGGATTGAATGTCTTGGCTTTTTAATAAACCACTGGCTAGTTGTTGGCTACTCGATATTGCTTGTAATGCAGCGAGTAATTTAACGACGGTCGTTGTTTTTCCTGTGCCAGGCCCGCCAGTGATCACCGAAAACTGCGCGCGAGAAGCTATTGCACATGCCACTCTTTGCGAAAGTGCTGCGCGGGCTTGCTCTGTATCACTATAGGTAAACAAGACCTTGATAGCTTGCCTTAACACTTGACTCGCGTGAGACTTGGCATCGCTTAAGGCGTCAAAAATAGGCAAGCGAGCACTGATGTTTTTGGCTATTTGCTGCTCGTAATGATAAAAGCGCTGCAGGTACAAGCGCTCTCCCTTTATGTAAAAGGGTCTGACATTGCTTGCTTCATGTTCGTTGCCAACCGCAAACGCTAATTGCACACGTTTTATTACTCCGTCTTCGCCAAGTGACTGCAAGCAGTTGTGCAGCGCCCTATTAGAGATGATTAAGTGTGGCTTTTCTGCATGATCAAATGCAGTATTTGTTAGCGCGCCTGTTAGCGCCTCTGGGCTCAAAACGCTTTCAATCGCACTCAAAGAAGACGAGTTATTTAGCGTGCGCCCCATAAAACTTGCCATAGCTGCACGGTCAGGGTTCACAAAATCTTTTGCATTCTTAACAAATGAGCGAATATTTAAACAAACGTGTCCGTCACCCACTTGTTTTGATAGCACAGCCATTATTATTAAGGCTATGCCATGCAAATCGGCTTGACCATCCTTATCTAGTGCGGCAGCTTGTTTTGGTAACGCTGAGCTTTGCTCATAAATCATTTGTGCTTGATAATAATCAATGGATCTTAGTAAGCCAATATTCTTCCATTCTAATAAGCCTTGAATAGCTACTTTGGGATTGGCTAATGTGCTCATGAGCTCACTCCCTCAAATAAGGCATCAACTTGCACGATGAGCTCAAAAGGTACATCGCTATAGAATATGCCATTTGAAGGTGATTCGACCCCGCGTAAAAAATAGTAAATAGCGCCGCCAATATGTGTATTGTAATCATAATCAGGCAAACGACTCTTTAATAAACGATGTAATGCCAAGGTATAAATAACATATTGTAAATCATAGCGATGGGACAAAATGGAGGCCTGCATGGCTTCTATTGAATAAGACTCAGCTCCATCACCTAGGTGGTTGCCCTTATAATCAAGTACAAAATATTTGCCTTCATGCTCAAACACTAAGTCTATAAAGCCTTTTAAGGCACCATTTAGTACCTTACTCACCGCGCGTGGTCTAGTTTGGCCTGGCATGCAAAATTGCGTGACTAGCGCATCAATTGCTTCAATTTGTGTTTGTTCGGTTGTGAATAAAAACTCCATTTCGGCTTGCACAGCGCCTAGGCTTTCTAAAGAAATACTAGATGTATTTGCCTTTGGCAAAGCAAAACTTTGCGTAATTAGACGTTTTATCCATAACAACAAAACATCGTTGTAAGATGACCAACCAAGCAGTTCACTTTGCTCGTTAATATGGCTTTGTAATCTTGCTTCATCATTTAATATCTCGCTAAAGCCCTGCAAACAACACCATTCTAATATATTGTGTAAAAACGTGCCGGGTAGCGCACCTTTGTGGAAGTTATAGATGTTTGGCATAGCAAGATCTGGCTCATCACTTTGTGCTTCATCGTTCAACAAGCTATTTATATTGGACTCTGCTGCATCATTTATGTCGTTGAATGTGTCAGTACTATTTGTATCGTGTGTGCCTGCTATTAAATTGTTAGCGATTAGCGCACTTTGATTGTCATCGGGTTCAGAAAACTCTTTAAATGCTTTTTCTGAGTAGATATGTTTGTCGTCGTTGATGTTCTGATATTGAGACGAGTCGGCGCTTATATCATTAGCAGTCATGGTTTGCTGACTGTTATTAGCCGCAAAGTTATTTGCCGCAAGAAGACGCTTACCTTCACCAGCATCCTCAAGGTTCAACTCTACTTTTTGGTAATCAATACTCGAATAACTACTAATCGTCCAAGCCACTTTTTCACGGCGTTTAACTTCGCGTACAGGCCCAAGGATAGGTGATTCAATGCCGACAAATCGAATGTCATTAGGCTCTAACATAAAGCCAACATCAATATTACTGCAGGTGTTTACTAAGGCGTCAAATTTAGGTCTTAATGGCTGCTTAGCCGCAAGGCCAAGTGTGTAGCCAAGCGCACTGTCATGATAACTCCCATTTGGAAACATGCCGACAAAACAGCAATGCTTTGCGCGTGTTAAAGCCACATAAAGTTTGCGCACCTCTTCGGCTTTTGCCTCTTTATAGCAAGCACTTTTAGCGTCTTGGTCTGGCGTAAAGGTCATTTGTAGAGACTTGTCATCATCATGATATCGGAATAACTCACCCGCTTTGGGCTTTCTAAATGATTGGCTAGCAAAGGGTAAAAATACAATCGGGTATTGCAGGCCTTTTGACTTATGAATAGTGACAATTTGAATCAGCCCACTTTCGCTTTCGAGCCTTGGCTGCATGATGTCTTGCTGGTCATCTCTTTGTGTTAATAAACGTTCATAATATCGCAGTAAATTGTGTATCCCATCTATTTGCAAACTCGCTTCTTGCAAGACCTCACTAATATGCAGGATGTTAGTCAATATGCGCTCACCTAATACTTCGTCATCTAATAATCGAGACTGTACATCAAAGTAATGTAAAAACTCACGTAACATTGGCAGCACGCCGCGGCTTTTCCAAGCGGTATTAAAATAATCGAATTGCGTAATAAGCTCATCTAAATAGTTTTCGTCTAGCAAATTACGCTGCATGCTGACATGACTTTGCCCTAGTAGCGGTGTGCCAACGGCTGCGCGCAAACTGGCGATATGTTTGGGCTCGGCGATGGCCTTTAAGCAAATTAGTAACTCGTGTGCTTCGTGAGTGTCGAGCACGCTTCGTTTGTCAGAGCTAAAGTATGTTCGCAAGTTTCGCTCAGCAAAAGCATTTTGTAGTTCTAGGGCTTCGCTTTTGCTATTCACTAACACAGCAATATCGTTTGCTTGTAAGCGTGTAAATTCTGTTTTTTGAGCAGCGCTATTTTGATTTAGTTCTGATTCACTTGCTGGCATTTGTTTGATAAAGCCAACCTTGTCTTGTGCAGCGCCATTTAATAATTCGACAATATGCGTGGCGACGCTTTGGGCAATCAGATCTTTTTTGACTGTTTTGTCGGCAATCGCAAAACTAAGTGCTTTTTGTTCTTTTTGGTCAATGACAAAGTGTTCGTTTAAGCCATTTGCTTTCACTTTTGTGAAGTCTAAGGCAGATGAATTGCTTGGTTTTTTTGTGTCTTTATCTGACACTTCTTCATTAGATGCTTCTTGCTTAAACACTTCTTGCCTGAAAACTTCTTGTCTAAAAAGAAAAGCCCCCGCTTCGTTTTCTCGTTCACTAGCATCAAACAAATGATTAACCGCATCTATCATCGGCTTGGTAGAACGATAATTTGTCGATAAGGTGTAGCGATTATCCCCTACCGCCTTGCTAGCTTTTAAATACGTGAAAATATCGCCGCCTCTAAAGCTATAAATTGCTTGCTTAGGATCGCCAATAAACAATACGCAGGTATCTTGTGCTTGCGCAGCGATATCATAAATTTCGTTAATTATTTGGTACTGAACGTCATCGGTGTCTTGAAATTCATCAATTAACACGACAGGAAATTGCCGACGAATTTCAGCTTTTAACAAACCTTGAGTATCGTGGCAAAGAGCATGATGCAAGCCAGAAATTAAATCATCAAAGCCAAGCAATGCTTTAGCCTGTTTACGGGCTTTCATACGCTCGTTTAACCAATGGCTAGCGTGCACAATAATAGAGAATTTCCATGTTTTATAGCGCGCAGACAGTTCAAATAAAGCGCTAATCGCATCAACTAGTTCAAACGATGGCCGATTGTCTTGTGGCCCTTTTACGACATCAGCAAAATTGCTTTTACTCAGGTTTTTGAAACCCGCGGTATCGAATTTATTCGGAAAAAGTGCAGATACATTTATGTTTGCTGGCTCTTCAGCCTGCGACCATTGCACTAATCCGTCAAGCGCTCTTCTCATGGCATTTGCAGAGTGACCGTTTAATTTATACGGGGTTTCTTTATTTTTAATCGCATCCAAAAATTGGATGAGGTCTTGCCCCATGCTTTGCCAATCCAAGCGTTTGAGGACGTGAATTTGCTCTATAAATTCATCACCCAAAAGCGACAATGCATCGGGTTCATTGCCTAAATACGGCGACGCCTTGTAATTGTTCTTAACGCTTTCTAGAAGGTGTTCAGGGCTTGCAAATATTGAAGCAAATAAGCTTGTTGTTACCGCAGGCATTGCATACACATGAATTCGCCAGTAGTCGCGCACAGCCTCTAGCAATAGCTCATTTTCGTCACTTAGCATCTCGACATTAAACAAACTGCCACTATTAAACGCATGCTCACTTAACATGCGATAACACCACGAATGCAGCGTCGTAATAGATGCCTCATCCATATATTCAAGCGCCAGCAATAGCTTTTTTTGACAGGCCGACCACGTGCTTGGGTCGGCATATTCTTGATCTCTGAATTTAATTAAATCAGCATATTCGCTGTCATCAGCACGCGTAAATTGGACACTAAACACATCGGCGGCTTGAGCAATTCGAAGGCGAATACGATCTGATAGTTCTTTTGTGGCCGCTTCAGTAAAAGTGGCCACCAAAATATCTCGTGGCAATAGATTTTGCGCCAAACGCTCGCTCTTTTCTTGGCCATGCCCTAGCACCAATCGGACATAAAGCATCGCAATGGTGTAGGTTTTGCCTGTGCCTGCGCTGGCTTCAATTAAGGTATTGCCTTTTAGGGGCAATGCGAATGGCTGTAGTGGCCTAGTGGCATGTGAGGCGCTATTTTGTGTAATAGTTTGCTTATCTGGTATTTGTGTCATTGTGATCTCAATACTTCATACAAATCGCCATATAAACTCTTCGCTAGGTCTTTAAATGCTGACTCGTGAATAAACGCACTCGTATTACCAAAGGCTTTTCGTAAATAGCCTTTGTCATACTGAAAACTTTTTTCGTAGGCTTTGTGAATGTCGTCTATTTTGTCGTTGTTTTGTAAATAAGCAAAGGCAGCTCGCGGCTCAATTGGCAGCGCTTGTGTCATGGCTTGTTGATATGCCGCTAGCATTGTATCGAGTATGTTTGTTGCCGCGCTTTGCGTCATTGCTGGTAAGTGCACAATATCACTTTCTTCTTTGCTCACCACATAGGTAGCAAAGCTATTCCCCATCGCATTGCCAGCAATGTGTGTTGCCCACTGCGGCAAGAAGCTCTCATAACGCATGCCTTTATCATCAAAGGTTTTATGCCTCGCAATACTAATGTTGGCGAGCGCCATTTGAGGAGCAGTTGCCGAGCTTTGACGAAGCTCAGATATTTCGTCTATTAGCGTTATGATTTGCGTGCCGTTAGCATACGCGCCACTAGTAAAATCGTATCGAACACTGACATTGTTCTCATAAGCCTCATCATAGCGTTTAAGCAAAGGGTAGTAACATTCAAAAATATGCAGACTTGTATCATTCAATCCTTCAATTAACAAACTTGGCGTACTTGCAATGCCTAATTTGCCGCGCTTTGTTACTTTGTGAACGTGCTGGCTAAGTCGCTCTTTAAAATGTGCAGGCGAGTCAGTATTTAAGACAAGCTCACTAATCACCTCTTGCACCAGTTGCGATTGGTCGAGTGCATTTAGCAAAAAGGTTTCATTATCGGTATCGTGCTCAGCAAATTCTTCAAACTTCACATCCAGCGCCTTTTTGTAAAAGCTTGCTACTGGTGACATTAGAAATTCACTTAAATCTTTAATTGAAAGCGCTTGGGCGGGCGCAACATAAGCGATTTTTGAGTCTGACTCAGGTGTGGATGTATCGTCTCTTGAGCTCAATGACATCGCGTTATGCCATTCTTTTGCGTAGGTAAATAGGCGACGATGCGTAACATGATCTGTTGCCTTAGTTGACACTTGCTCCTGTTCAATAAAATATTTGTTACTGAAGGCTTGCAAGGGATGCTGGGTGCTAATGAGGTCAACAGCAGGCACGGGGTTATCACCATTTTTTACGTCGACAGTGCTTGTGTAAAATTTATTGATGTAATCTTGCAACTGCGCAATCAAGATAGACGGTGGTTGCTCTGAATCATCTTTGATACTGCGCCCTACCCAGCTAATATACAATGATTGCCTTGCCGAGAGCATCGCTTCTAAAAATAAATAGCGGTCGTCTTCTCGCACCGAGCGGTCGCCTGGCCTATAGTCGTGCGCCATTAAATCAAAATCGACTTTACTCGCGGTTCGAGGGTAGTCTCCACTATTCATGCCCAATAAATAGACCTGTTTAAAGGGGATCGCCCGCATAGGCATTAAGGTAGCAAAATTGACTTTCCCAATCATAAAACGGTGGTTAATGGTGCTTTTATCAAGTCGGCTCAGCAAAGTTTCAGCCAAAATATCAATGTCAAACTGCTCGTTTAGGGCGTCACCACTTAAAAACTCTTTTGCTATCGCGTCGAGCTGTTTAAGAATATCTGACTTGAGCATATCTATTTTACCGCCATCTGGCATAAAAAAGTCATTGAGCATAGCCACAATAATGGCTTGCCACTGCGTGATGTTTTGTACTCCTTTTACGCAGCGGGCGAACGTTTCTAAGGTGCGAATAAAATCAATCAATTGCCCAATTAAGCTTGCCTGCAAACCACCGACTTCAGGATATGCTTGAATGCCTTCCCACACTTGTTCGTCGCCAATACTGTAGCCAAGCAACAAAGACTGCAGGCCTTCTTGCCAAGTATTACCGCTAATATCGTCTCGATTTAACACATCCTTGCGCTGGCTAGGGCTTAAGCCCCATCTAATATTCGCGCCCTTTATCCACGATTTTAGTAAACTCAAATCACTGGCTGAAATATCAAAACGCTCGCTAATTGCCGGTAATTCAAGCAAAGACATCACTTCACTGTAAGTAAAGCGGCTAGTATTGATGTTTAAGAGCTGCTCAAAAGCAATGATCATAGGCTCTTGGTTGCGCAAACCTTGATCAGAAATCGTAAAAGGAATATGACGAGGATCATTATGCTGAACAAGGCCAAACGCCGCCCGAATATACGGCGCATAAATATTCACGTCGGGCATCATGACTAGAATGTCGCTCGGTTTTAAGTCTTTGTCTCGGTCAAATGCGGCCAGCAGTTGGTCATGCAAGACTTCGGCTTCGCGCTGCGGGCTATGCACCTGATGAAATACGATGCTATGTTGTGCTTTTGGGCTTAGCATTCGATTTTGCCCAAGCACTTCATCAATAGGTGTTAGGTGTAAAATGTCATTTTGAATATCTTGTAAAAGTGAACAAGACTGTTGTTCTTTGTTTTGAGGTGATGGCGCATCATAGTCTCTAAAAATATCAATTTGTGCCTTGTCGCTAAGCTGCGCTGCGTGCTGGGCACTAGTATCATCAAATGTATCGAGCAATCTAATATAATCGCGCCCTTGCTTGCCTAAACTTGCCAGCAATGGATTGGCATGTTGGTGCAGTTCGTCTACGTCAATTTGTGCCAATTTGGGTGAACGCAAACCTCGTTTTTGCTCAGCCGAAAAGAGCTCTCGGTCAGACACAATGTCGCCCCAATAATATTGGCAAGGATTAACTACACAAAATACAACTTGGGTAAAGCGACTAATGGCATGTAAAGCCTCGAGCATTTGTTTGGGCATTGACGTCACCCCAAACACAATGATCCGCTTGGGCAGCAAATGTGGATTAACCGGCTTATCGATAGTTTTACAGGCTTGTAAAAAGGTTTGATGCACACTAGCACGGCTTGTTTTGGCTAACTCTGGGCCAATGTCGTCGCGTATTATCTCCCATAATTTCGCTTGCCAAATTTGCGACTCATCAAGCTTTGTTACTGTGCCATTCGCTTTTATTAAGCTGTAATCGCCTTGACTCCAAAGCGCCAGCCAGTCGGCGCGATATACTTGGTATTGGTCGTATAAGTCAGCTAAACGTTGGGCGAGTTGAAAGCGCCGAAGCGCAGGGTTGTTGCCTGCTAAAAACTGCATTAATGGCGCAAAAAGTGCGCTGTCGTCACGTAATTGTAAGCTGGGCAAAAGTCGGTACAAACGCCACGCCAGATTCGCTTTGTCGAGTGGCGATGACTCCGGAACTTTATTGGCCGATAACACGGCTCTGTAGGCTGTCCAGATAAAGCTTGAAGGTAACGAGGTGTCGATACCCGCCGCAATGCCTAAGCCGTTTTTATCTGCACCTTTTGCTAAAGCTAGCTTGAGCCATTGGGCAATACCATTACTTTGGACTAAGAATAGTTCTTTAGAAAGAGGCGGCAAAGGCGCCGATTTGCAAACTGTCACCACCACATCGCGCAGGTCTTCTAGGTGATTTGCATGAAACGCAAAAAATCCATTTTGTGGGGGTTTCTTCATTGCATGACCTTCATTGCTTCACCTTCATTGTGTTACCTTCATTTTGCGGCCTTTTGGTGTGTTGAGAGTTTGTTAAGCCGCGTTAAACGAGTACTTGGCAACGAATAAGATGCAGACGATTAGCGGTGCTATTTGCAATGCAATTAGCAGTACAATTCACTAGATAATCGATAGCTCCATATCATTGTTGAAAATTACACGAGTAGGGTCAATATTTATGTGTATTTTTATCATTTGCATGGAGTGTTTTAGCACGCTTTGTTCAAAATCGATCTAGTTTTTATTTCCTTAACTAGCAGGGCCATAGCGAACAGTTTAATTTTTATACTGTTATTGCCGATAGTTCATCGTATAGTGGTAAATATTAAGTATTTACCAACATTTACCCTTAGGGCATTTTTATATTCTTCATTTCAGGTACACAATCATATGAGCGCTAGCTACGATGCCGCTAACGACATTAGATACAAATTAGCAACAAAATCATCATTGATGTTCTTCATATTGATAGTGTTTGCCACCATTGTTAGACCAATATTCGCAGACTTACCGATTATTTTAACTGTGTTTGGGGCTATTAACTCATTTATTGTGGGTATGCTGTTATTACTTTTTAAATATTCCAAGCCACGAGAAGCGTATTTACCGCTCTTAGTTGCGTCTGGGTATTTTTGCTTAATGCCGCTTCTTTTATTCAGCGGCGGCGTAAATAGTCAATTTGCCGTTTTACTTCCTATCATCCCTATTATTGCTTGTTTGTTGGTTGGTCTAAAAGCCTTAAAAATAGCAGCAGCCTTTAACATTGCAGTTATTTTAACCATGCGTATATTTAACGCAGAAATTCAGAGTACAGATGTATTTGAACATCCTATAGATTTGATAAACGCCAGAACGTTTTGGCTTTGTTTAGGCTCTTTGTTAAGTCTTTATTTCGCTTTGCAGTTTGGCAAACTCAGCGAAGTACTAAGCAAACGCTTAAGCTATCAAGCCAATATTGATGGACTAACAGGCATCCTCAACAGGCGCTCATTAATAGAAAGAACAAGCTTTGCCCTGTCTTCATTAGCTGCAGAACAAAAGTATATTAGCGTGTTAATGATTGATGTTGACCACTTTAAAAACCTCAACGACCAATATGGTCATTTGTTTGGCGATGAGTGCTTGCAAAGAGTCGCGCAGTGTTTGCAAGACGCCAGTCGCGAAGAAGTCGACATTGTAGGGCGCTATGGTGGCGAAGAATTTTTAGTCGTTTTACACAATGTTAACCAAGAGCAAGCCAAAATAAGGGCGCAGCAAATTAGGCTTAGCATTGAACAAAGCGCATTCACTATAAAAAACAAGACTGTTCATATTAGCGTGACCATAGGTGTTTGCAGTGCAATGGCTAGCCAAGTTAACGACATAAAAGACATTATTGATAGTGCTGACAAAGCACTTTATGAAGGCAAAAAAGCAAGTAGAAACTGTGTTATCAGTGTTGCCTTGTAAGGCTCTGGCACCCACAAATCGAACGATCCAATCTGGCAACTATCCCGTACACTCTGAGTGATATTAACATATAAGCAACAATTAATTTACTTTATGTGTGGTTCCTTGCTACTCTTTGCCATCAGGGAAACCTTAAATTATAAGTCTGGACTGGCTCACGCAGACAATAAACAAATGAAGCCACGTAAACGCGCTAAAATAGGCCTTGTGCTAAGCAATACTTGTTAAAGACTTGTCTACAAATAAGTTGCTTTAAAAACCGGCCGACCTGGCGCGAGAGATTAATAATAATAATTGCTACTAAGCATGCAAAAAATGTATTGAGAGAGCCAATCAATGAAGTCAGATCTTTTACCTAATTCACACACTACACATTCGCACCGCGTCCGCAAACATAGCTTAAGTGCACTAGCATTAGCCGTTACCGTCTCGATGGCAAGTGCGAGTAATATTGCAAATGCACAAACAGACGAAGCGAGCGAAGATGATTTTGAAATCATCCAAGTCACCGCATCAAAGCGTGTCACGGGCTTACAAGAAACGCCTATTGCCGTTAGCGTGACCAGTGCCGAAGACATTGAACAAGCCAAAGTGCTTGATATACAAGATTTACAATCATTGGTGCCAACGCTTCGAGTGACACCATTGCAACGTTCAACTAATACTAACTTCTCAATCCGTGGTTTTGGTAACGGTACAAACAACACCGGTATTGAGCCGTCGGTTGGTGTCTTTATAGATGGCGTTTATCGTTCACGTGCCGCTGCACAAATTGGTGACTTACCTCGCCTAGAACAAGTTGAAGTGCTTAGTGGCCCACAAAGCACACTCTTTGGTAAAAATGCCTCTGCGGGTGTTATCAGTGTTCGCACTGCAGCCCCTTCGTTTAGCGAAGAAGCAAGAGTTGAAGCGGGTATTGGTAACTACAATTTAAAATTGTTCCGCGGCTACTACAATAACGCAATTAGTGACGAGCTCGCCTTTAGTGTATCGGGCGGCCTTAACAAACGCGACGGTACGACCGAAAGTGTGGTTGGGCTAAACGACCTAAATAACCGCGATAGATGGAATGTTAGAGGCCAGTTAGCATACGAGCCAACCGATGACACTACCGTTCGGTTTATTGCTGATTATAGTGAAATTGATGAGCGCTGCTGTACGGTAGCCGACGTGATTAACGGACCAACCACTGGCGCTGTTCGAGCTTTAGGCGGTGTTGTACTAGACACAACTAACCCGTTTGCTTTTGAATCTGCCCTTAACCGAAATTCATCAAACTTCGTAGAAGACGGCGGTATTTCATTACAAGTTGACGTTGACTTTGATACCTTCGCATTCACCTCTATCACTGCCTTACGAAACAACGAATCTGGCTATGATTCTGACGTTGATTATACGTCGCTCGATATTTTACAAGAAGACGCCGCTACCGACATAGACACATTTACTCAAGAGTTTAGATTAACCTCTACGGGCGATGGTGACTTTAGCTGGATGGTAGGTGCCTTTATTTTCCAAGAAGAAGTAATTACTGGCGATACGTTAGATTATGGCACCGCCACTAGATCTTATTTTGACGTATTATTCGCAGCAGGCGGTGCTGCAGGTTTACTAGGTGGCGTTGAAGGTTTATATGGCTTGGATCCAAATAGTTTCTTTGCACCAGGAGCGGTAATTTCTACTGATTTTACTCAAGACAACGATGCCTTATCGTTTTTTGTTAGTTTAGATTATAAATTAACAGAAGATCTAACGGCAACGGTGGGTGCAAGCTACACCCAGGATGAAAAAACCGTCACCATCCAATCCAATAACACAGAAGTATTATCGTCGATTGATTTGCTGACCGAGCCAACCGTATTTGGCGTGCCGTTAACCATGATACCCACGGTTGCACCGGCAATCCCTAATCTGCAAGGTGTACAATTTTTACCACCGCAATTAGTGTTTCCTAACGCAGTTGAAGATGGAAAAAGCGACGACTCACAAACGACATGGAGCGTACGCCTAGCTTACGAGCTTAACCGTAACGTGAACTTTTTTGCGACCGCGGCAACGGGCTTTAAAGCCACATCTTGGAACTTATCGCGCGATACTAGACCTTTCCCTGGCGACCAAGCTGCGCTTGCTGCAGCCGGACTATTACAAGCAAACCAAAACTACGGTACACGCTTTGCTGGGCCTGAAGAGTCAACGGTTTATGAGTTGGGTGTTAAGACACGCTTCTCGCTCGGTGCGATTAACGTGACTTTATTTGACCAAACGATTGAAGGATTCCAGTCTAGTACCTTCGTAGGCACAGGCTTTGTACTGGCAAATGCGGGGCAACAGTCTACTCAAGGTATCGAGATTGATTCGACCTTCCGCCCTACCGATAACCTAGAGCTTAATTTAGGCGCTATTTTCCTAAATCCAACTTACGACTCGTTTGTAGGTGGCTCGGGTGTTGACGGCCCAATCGATTTAACGGGTGAAACGCCAGCTGGTATTCATGAGCGTTCGTACACGGCTGGTTTACGATACAGCTTTGATTTACCTAACGGTATGCTTGGCTATGCGCGCGCTGACTACATTCATGAGAACGATGTACGCTTGGTCGCTAATGTGCCAGAGTCAATGAGACGAGGTGTTAACACAGTAAATGCAAGCTTTGGTCTAGACTTAGACAATGGTGTAGAGTTGCAGTTATGGGTGCGTAACTTAAACAATGACCAATTCTTTATGTCGGCGTTCCCACCACCAATTCAAGCGGGTAGCTTTAATGCATATCCAAACCCACCGCGTACCTTTGGTTTGAGTGTTTCTTACCAGTATTAAGCGGTACGAAGGTCGTTTAACGCAAACCAGTGTGAATGGCTAAAAAATGTTGGGCAGCAACTAGCTGCCCAACCAGGGAGATAAGGAATTAGGTTTACAAGCTAATTCCTTATTTTTTTACTCTACAATTAACTTATGCGCCGTGACATGCTTGTGTTATTAAAGGGGTGTTTGGTGTCGCAAAATGAGGTAGAGATTTGATTGATGCATATAGCGCGTATTTGCCGACTGAATTTTTGTAAATCTGATATAAATCAATTCACTGTCGATTCTTTCACTTCTTCTACCACTAATGTCTAGTATTCAAGCCTTTAAACTTTGTCCAAGTCCTTATATGTTTAGTGCTGGGTAAAAATCATCATGTAAATAGTCAGCATAAACATCAGTAGGAATATAAAATGAGTGTGAATAGTGTCGTTGTATTAAGTGCCGTGCGTTCAGCAATAGGTACATTTAGTGGAAGTTTAAAAGGAATAGAGCCTGCTGAGCTTGCTGGACAAGTATTAAAGCAAGGTATTGAAGCATCGGGTGTTGAGGCCGAAAAGTATGAGTCGGTGGTAGTGGGTAACACCATTCCAACTGAAGTACGTTTTCCGTACGTTGCGCGCGTAGCGTCGATTCAAGCCGGTATGTCGTTAAATTCTACTGCGATGGCACTTAACCGCTTGTGTAGTTCTGGTTTACAAGCGGTCGTTAACTCGGCGCAAGGCATTATGCTAGGCGATCACGAGCTAGCCATAGGCGGCGGTGTAGAGAATATGTCACGCGGCGGGTATTTATCGCCAGCCATGCGCTCGGGCGCAAGAATGGGTGACAGCCAAATGATCGATATGATGGTAGCAGCCTTAACCGACCCCTTTGGTGTTGGCCACATGGGCATTACCGCTGAAAACCTCGCCTCTAAATGGGATTTGAGCCGAGAAGCACAAGACGCCTTTGCAGCCGAATCGCACAAACGCGCAGCAGCCGCAATTGACGCTGGCTACTTTGCCGACCAGATAGTGCCGGTAGAATTAAAAAGCCGTAGGGGCAGCACCTTCTTTTCGGTAGATGAACACGTTAAACCTGGCACAACAGCTGAAAGCCTTGCTGGCATGCGCGCAGCCTTTAAAAAGGATGGTAGTGTAACCGCGGGCAATGCCTCAGGCATAAACGATGGTGCATCATTTTTAACGCTGGCAAGTGAAAACTACGCAAGCAGCAATAACCTAGCACCAATCGCGCGTATGGTGTCTTATGCCGTTGCCGGCGTGCCTAACGATGTCATGGGAGAAGGCCCTATTCCAGCATCTAAAGCCGCACTTGCCAAAGCAGGCTTAAGCATTGCCGATATGGATGTGGTTGAATCTAACGAAGCATTTGCCGCACAAGCATTAACGGTAGCAAAAGGCTTAGACCTAGACCCAGCTAAAACCAATCCAAATGGCGGCGCAATTGCACTAGGCCACCCTATTGGTGCCTCGGGTGCGGTTATTGCCACTAAAGCAATCCACGAATTACAGCGTGTTGGCGGTAAGTATGCACTTGCTACCATGTGTATTGGTGGTGGTCAGGGTATTGCGGTTATTTTTGAAAGATTGTAATTGGTTGAGCTGCGACATTTATTGCCGCAGCTAATTGAACTCAAAACATCCGTCATTCCCGAGACGTCGGGAACCTCCTTGGAACTTGTTGAACCCAAAACATCCGTCATTCCCGAGGCGTCGGGAATCTCCTTGGAACTAATCGATCCCGGCTAAGCATATGTTTTTAATAAGCTTTGCAATAACATCCACCAGATCCCCGCCTTCGCGAGGATGACGAATTTGGTTTAACCGAACTGTCCCCTTATTCCCGAGACGTCGGGAACCTCCTTGGAATTTGTTTGACCTTGTTTAGCGCTAGTAATATATCCTCTAGCTACAAATTTATTGCGCCAAATCAACAAATGATAACAATTCTTATTTGCATTAAGTGAATTAGTAAGTTAGTTTACAAGCATCAAATTCTGACAAAAGTAAACTAATGAAAAAAATCTTAATCGCTGTGGCAATATATTCAACTATCGCCGCCTTCCCTACTTCAGCAACCGCTACTTCCGAGAAATACGCTCACTTCCCTGCTGTCGAGTCGACTGACATCGCCAGTGCTTTTTGCAATATTCAAACGTACAATGCCAAACTTAATGCACTATTGGCAAAAGAAAGCTTATCAGCAGAAGATATGGTAAAAATTCACGAACTGACCTACACACTCGAAAATGCCCTTAACTTGTTAAAAGAGACCTTAGAAACAACGTCTGTTAAGTTAGAAGAAGTACACAAAGCCTCTGAAAGGCTTGATAAAAAAGTGATTAATGAATCTAGCGAGGTTTACTTAAATAATACGGCTGAAATAATCAAAGCACCGTCTTGTAGGTAGTTAAAGTCGCTTAGTCTGATCCGCCAAACATAGCGACCCGATTGCGGCCTTCGTCTTTGGCTTTATATAAGGCCTTATCGGCATTGGCCATTAACTTGTCTAGACTTTGCTGAGTTGTTGTGTTGTCGGCCACGCCAAAACTCGCGGTAAGACTTATTTCATCATTTAACTTACTACTACTGCCCGCCGCTTCTATGGCTTTTCGGCATGATTCGGCAATTGTATAGCCTTCTTGATTGTTGCACCCGTCAAGCAAGATCCCAAATTCTTCGCCACCTATACGCCCTAAAATATCGTTTTGTCTGCAAGCTGATTTTACTGCCTTAGCAGCAAGTTGCAGTGCCATATCGCCCGCCTGATGGCCAAAAGAGTCGTTTATTTTTTTAAATTTATATAATTATAAAAAGATAAAACAGACAGACGTGTTTATTATAGTAATACTTTAAATTGTTTTTTTTGGCATGTGAGTAAAATAACGACGATTAAGCGTTTTGGTTAAATCGTCTATTTCAGCCACTTTACGAAGCTTCACATACGTTCTGCGTTTTGAGTAGACCCATGCAGCAAGGCTTAATAAAACAAAGGCCATGAGTATAATGAGTAATAGTCTATTTCGCGCAGACTGCTTATCAAGGTCGGCTTGAGTTTGTAGTATCGTGTTTTGACGATCTAGTAGCGCGATTTCTTTGGTTTTATCCTCAATTGCTCGCTGCGCCTTTTGGATATTAAGCTGTTTTGCATTTTTTTCGTCAACATTGCGCTTAAGCGCAGCTGATTTTTGTTTGTAAAAACCAAGTGCCTCTTCGTAGTCCCCCCTTATTTCAGAGACTCGCGACAATATATCAAAAGCAGTAGTCGTTGTGTTTTGACTAAATTGTTTAAATTTTTTGTTTAAAAGCTTGGTAGCATATAATTCAGCTTGTGAGTAATTTTGCGCATCCATGTAGCTTTTTGCTAAAAGCTCGTAATACTCAGCAGCAAGCGGTGGATATCTGACTTTTTCGACTGCCTCAATATTACTTATTAATATTTCTCGAGACTTGTCGATATTGCCCATTTTATAATAATACGCCGCCAAATTGTTATAACCTGCAAAGGCAAGCGTATTTTCGTTAATTGCTTTGCAATTTTCGATGGTTTTTATAAAGTCCGACTCTTTCACCTTATTGATATCGACTTCGAGCTGAGCTCCGGCCCACTGGACATTAATTAAACACAAAAATCGAGGGCTAAATGCTTCGCCTCTAAGTGGGTTTGTATATTGAGCAACCAGCTCCAACTCATCTAATAGAGTATAAAAATTACTGACTGCTGCATGACCATGCTCTAAAGTCGCCGTATCTGTGATACCTGCTTTAGCTGCTAACAAAGAATCAAGTGTTTTAAAGGCTTTATCCCAATCAAGCGCGCCTGAGTACAAACTCACTAAAGATGCTTTAACCTTGTATCTCATATCGGTGGAGATATCTTGTTGATTTAGTTTTTCAAAGTGGGTAATGGCTTGTTCTATATCACCAAGAATAAAAAATGAGTAGGCTTCCAAATAACTGTATTGTTCGCGTTCTAGTTCGGTTAACGCATCAATATTGATAGTGCCGAGTATCTCTTTTGCCTTTAAGGGATCAATACTTCTTATTTCGCTGGCTTGTTGTAGCCGCTGGGCGTCGGTGGCTTGCGTTTGTGCAGATGACGTTTGTGGGGTATTGTCTTGGGCAATCTCTTGACCAGTGTCTTGGGTATAGGCGTTAGCAAATGCAGTGAATATCACGTAAATACATGCAGCCACAAAACACTGTTTTGTAGTGTGTAGTAAATAAGTGTTTGTCAATGCAATCTGCCTCGGCTTTAGTTTTATTTTTACCTATCGCTTTTATCGACGTGTTTGCTAACTTCTTTAAGGCTAGTCGCCTTTATAAATGCCGTAAAAAGCTAACGGTGATAGTTAAGTGTATCCTTATTTTGTTAATTGTATAGTATGAATTTTGAGCAATTTTAAGATTTCTTATTCGAGTATCGTTGCTCCTTGATCACAGCACAATTCGCTTACCATTTTGCGCGGCTGATGCAAACGCAGCTTGGACGATGCGAATATCTTTCATGCCTTCTTCGCCGGCCACTAAAAGCGGTCCATTACCTAAAATTGAAAGCGCATCATTATCCATTTGAATACTTTGCTGCATCACTTTAATAGCCGGAAACACATTACTTTCGCTATCGCGGCCTGTTACACCGGAATATTGTGACATTGGATCAAGCTCGTACCAGCCTTTTTCGTTGTCGACTCTTATTTTATTGTAGCTGCGAACTACCGATGTGGCGCAATCGGCCTTAACGTCGTTTGCAAACTCTAAGGTGAAGTTTGTGGTTTCATCCACTTCCTTAAAAATTTGCGGATGTGACTTGTCGTGCGTGGCGATAATGGCGATTGGCTCCATATTACTTAAAAAGCGTGCACCGTTTAGTGGATATACACCCATGTCGTACATGGCACCGCCGCCCATTTCTTTTTTCATGCGCCAGTTAGTTGGTGATGCGCCATTGCCTGCGTATCCGGCGCGGGCATAAATGCTTTTAACGCTGCCAAATTTTTGTTTAAGCGCATAGTCTCTAAATCGCCTTGTGTTAGGTTCGTGCTGCATGCGGTAGCCAACAGTGAGTTGTACTTTGTTTTTTTGGCAGGTCGCGATCATTTTTTCACACTGGGCAACGGTCATTGCCATCGGTTTTTCACACCATACGTGTTTGCCGGCGTTTGCGCCTATTTCTGCATATTTTAAATGCAGAGCCGTGGGAACAACTACATAGACTACATCGATGTCGGGGTTGTTGGCGATTTCATGCATGTTTTTGTAGCTGTATACGTTGGCATCGGCGATGGCGTATTTTGTTTGCCATTTTTTGATTTTTGATGGGGTGCCGGTGACGATGCCTTTTAGTTCGCAGAATTCGCAGGCTTCGAGTGCTGGGGCAAGGAGTCTTTCGCTGTAGTTGCCTAGGCCGACTAGAGCAACGCCGATTTTTTTTGTGTTTTGGGATTGGGCAGCTAATAAGCTTGATGTTAGGGCTAGGTTTGAGCTTATTCCAAGTGTTAAGGCTTTTGTGGTGAGTTTAATAAAGTCTCGACGGGTCGATTTGTTTGTTTGGTTTTTTGAATGGTGCTTCATTTTGACAAACTACCTTAAAGGTTGGGCGGTTTATGGCTACTTTATAAATATAGGAGATGGGAATGGGGATTGCAATTTAAGGAGGCTCCACCATAGCTTTAGGTCGTTATCTGCTCATAGCCTTTAATTTTCAGCCGGGCTCAATGCACGTTATATATAGACCGAAGACCTAGTAAGTGCTTATTTACTAAAACCAATCTGCGATAACATAATAGCGAAAGGAATTTATTACCATATACAATGGCTAAACCTTGATATTACTATGTTACTTACCGAAGGTTATTAAAGACTTTTACCGCGAGGTTCTTATGATCAGATCGTTACTAACAACTTTGACACTAGGTATCGCTTTATTTTATATAAGTTTCGCTATTGCTAATCAGCAGGTAGATGAACAAGTTGCTGATTGGACGCCCGTCGAAAACGCAATGTACACAAAATGGGGCAAACAAGTAACGTCACAAAACGCATGGACTGAATACCCTCGCCCGCAAATGGTTCGTTCAACTTGGACTAATCTTAATGGCTTGTGGCAATTTGGACTCACACAAGCAAGTGAATATTCGCCAGCCATTAAGTTTGAACGTGAAATTTTAGTGCCGTTTGTGATGGAATCACCGTTGTCGGGTATAGGTGAGCGCTTGCCTCAAGGCAAGGTTATTTGGTATCAAAAACAGTTTGATTATCAACTTAATAAAAACGGTCGTACTTTGCTTAATTTTGAAGGCGTGGATTATAGCTGTCGTGTGTGGATAAACGGTAAGCCAGTGGGAGCGCATACTGGCGGTAATTTACCATTTTCGTTTGATGTGACTGATGCTTTGAAGGATGGTGCTAATAAGGTCTTAGTTCGTGTGGTCGATGAAACTGATGCAGCGGATCGTTATCAACTTAGAGGAAAGCAAAAAGTTGATAATCATAGTATTTGGTATACGCCCTCTTCTGGTATTTGGCAGACGGTTTGGCTTGAGAGTGTATCTTCGACTTATCTTGAATCGATAAAAGTACTAGGTGATATGGATGGTCGCTTAACGCTTTCGGCTTATTTGGGCGGTGACGCGGTTTCTGGCTCTGAATCATCTTTAAACTCAGGCTTTCATCCGGGATATAGTTTAGAAGTTGAAGTGTCTTTAAACAATAAGGTGCTTCAAACATTTAGGTCTGAAAATCTAGAGCTCGAAGGCATCGTTAAAAAAGCACAACTATGGTCGCCAGATTCTCCTGTCTTATATGACCTTAAGGTGTCGTTGATTGATAAGAAAAGCCTTGTTGTAGATACCGTTAGATCTTATGTTGGATTCAGGAGCCTGGGCAAACAAAAAGACCTTGATGGGAACTGGCGTTTTACGCTGAATAACAAGGTTATTTTTCATTGGGGGCCTTTGGATCAAGGATGGTGGCCAGATGGCTTGCTTAATCCGCCCTCTGATGAAGCTATGTTGTTTGACCTTGAGTTTTTAAAAGCCGCTGGCTTTAATATGGTGCGCAAACATAAAAAGGTAGAACCTCGACGCTATTATTATCATACCGACCGATTAGGCCTGTTGGTGTGGCAAGACCATGTATCGGGCGGGCGTGGCGAAACCGACTTTTCGTCGAGTGTGTTTGGTGAGGCTGAATGGCCGCAATGGAAGCGACTTGAATCTTTAAGCGATAGCTGGAAGCCAAGGCCGCATTTTCCTGTGTTGTATGCTAATCGTGATACCGACATTATTGAAGCTGATTGGCCCGATTGGGCGCATGCGCAATTTATGCTTGAGTTAAAAACGATGATAGATACTTTGCATAATCATCCGAGTGTTGTGCTTTGGACGACCTTTAATGAGCGCTGGGGGCAGCATCGAACGCTTGAAGTTGGCCACTGGGTTGAACAGTATGATCCGAGCCGTTATTTGAACATAGCAAGTGGTGGTAATTTTTTTAAAGTGGGCGACGTTGCTGACCAGCATGATTACCCTAATCCTTCGTTTCCTTTGGATGTGCCGCTTTATGATGAATATGTGAAAGTGGTAGGGGAATTTGGTGGGCATGGATGGCGTGTGGGCGGACATCAGTGGAATGAGGTAAAAGAAGCGACTATATATGGGAGTCATCCTGAGTCTATTGATGCTTTTAAGGGGCGTTATATTGATACGGTTAGGATGTTAGCGCAGTTAAAAGAGAAAGGGATTGCTGCTGGGGTTTATACGCAGACGTCGGATGTAGAGATTGAGATTAATGGTTTGATGACTTATGACAGGGAGGTTTTGAAGTTTAGTGCTGAGGAGTTGTTGGGGGTGCATGCAGGGGTTGGGGTGGTTGATTGACTTTCTTTTCATTCGATAGATATGTTTGAGTTTGCTTTAAATTTTATTGAGGTAAAATAAAAGCACCAAATATGAGTTGCTAAAGTTATTTTAATATTTATAGTTCATACCAACCCCATAGCATGGACTTCTAGCAAAAATAAGACTTTTTTTGATGCTATTAAAAGCAATTTTTTTAATGTTTTTACAGCCGAAGTCGTAACATAGGCAATCAATACAAATGAAAACGAAGAATAGTGAAATATAGAAGCGACATAGATGGATTAAGAGCAGTTGCTGTTATTCCAGTAGTTTTATTTCATATGGGCTTTCCACTTTTTCAAGCAGGCTTTTTAGGCGTAGATGTGTTTTTTGTAATTAGTGGTTTTTTGATTACAAAAATACTGTTAAACGATAACTCGACAGGGTTTAGTTTTATTCTAAATTTCTACGATAGGCGTGCAAGGCGGATTTTTCCCGCACTATTTTTTATTATTGCTTTGTCTATAGTATTTGCTTGGTTTCTAATGGTTCCAAGTCAAATTAAGGATTTTGGACAGAGTGTGCTAGCGGCTCTCGCTTTCTCTTCGAATATCTACTTCTGGTTGAAACTTGATTATTGGGGGCAATCAGCAGAATTTATTCCACTACTACACTTATGGAGCTTAGCAGTAGAAGAGCAGTTTTATCTGATTTTTCCATTTGTTTTACTTATCGTCAACACCCAAAGAAAGCTCAAAACTTGTTTAATATTAATCATCGTCACAAGCTTTGTATCAATGGCCTATATGTTTTTGAAAGGTTATAGCTCAGAAGCCTTTTATTTGCCATTTTTCAGAGCTTGGGAATTGGCTTTAGGTGCGTATGCAGCTACGTTCAATACGTCTAAAATCAAACCGAAGCTTGCAAATGCGCTGTCGATAATTGGCGCAATTATGTTGCTCACAAGCTTGGTTGTATTTAATAGCAATACAAACTACGCTTTGCTATACAGCATCCCGGTTGTCGGGTCCTTCTTGATTATACTTTTTAACCAACCTGGTTTATTGATTGCTCGGGTTTTGTCAAACCGAGCTTTAGTTTTTATTGGTCTGGTAAGCTATTCACTGTATCTTGTTCATCAGCCTGTTTTAGCGTTCTCTCGCGTGTATTTGGCAGGCTCTTTGGATGTTTTCCAAAACCTAATATGTTTAATCTTAATCATAGCCTTAAGCTTATTTTCGTATAGGTATATAGAAAAGCCGTTTCGCTCTAAAAAGTTAGCGCTAAGCTCTAGATTCTATATCGGCATATTTTGCATTATTGTATTATTCGGGGCTTTTGGTCTCTCTACTCAGACGACAAATGGATTTAACGATTATAAACTCGCACAAATGCCCGAGCAAAAAGCGCGTATGATTGAGCGGCTAACAGAAGAATCTAAAAAACGAGGAGAACTAGCGGCAGAATATGACCTTGTTCGCCTAAATGAATTTGAAAACGATGGTAGAAAAAGGATCCTGTTTGTTGGGGATTCTGTTTCTGGCGATTTATACGCAGCTGCGGCTGCTTCTCCCATCGAAAAAATCGCTGAAATAAGGAGCGTTGGCTTACATGAAGAGTGCTATGGCGTAGATAAATTGTTTCCAACTTGTGAAGAAGATGTCGCTAACTTTAGTAAATCCACCTTATTGAGCGATGCTGATATCATAATAGTAGGAAACTCATTTTTACCTGATAATGTTGGCTCTCTCGAAAATTTCATGACTTTTGGAAATGTTCGGGATAAGAAAGTCATCTTGTTTGCGCAACATCAGTTTATGGATATAAATTCATTGGTGATGTTAGGAGATAAGTTTAATTACGATTATACAAGTAAAAAGCTATCTAAATTTGTATACAATAACCGACACGAAAGAACGCTCGAGTCAAATAGACTTATGGAGCGATTCGCCTCAAAAAACAAATTGAACGTTATAAACGGTTTTGATTTTTTTTGTGATGATGTATTAATGGAGTGTAAGTTGTTCAACGACGACTCAGTGCCAATGTTGTTAGACATAGTGCATGTTACGCCAACAGGGTTTAATAGTTACTCTCCATGGTTCTACGATGAGTTGATTCAATTAATAGAGGATCAATCACAAAATGGGCAATAAAAGCCGCTTGTTAGAACTCGATTCATTACGCGGAATATCAGCGTTGATGGTAATGATAAGCCACTATACTTGGGCATACGATTTTCATTTTGGTTTACTAGGAGATCATTTTTTCTCTTTTGAAACTGGCGGCGCAGGCGTGCATTTGTTCTTTATGATAAGTGGTTTTGTTATTTTTATGTCATTAGATAAAACTGAGCACGTACGAACCTTTATCATAAACCGTATAATTAGGCTTTACCCAACGTATTGGGTATGTATGTTTATTACGCTTTTCGTAATAACGGCATTCCCAGTACCTACACTGGGGAATTTCACCTCGTTCGAGGTTTTGGTTAACCTCACGATGGTACAGGGCTATCTAAAAGTTAGGTCAATAGATGAAGTGTATTGGTCTCTAGCTATTGAATTGATTTTTTACGTGATAATGACCTGCCTTTTTATGGCTAAACAACTAAAAAGAATTGAGTTAATCTCCATCATATGGCTGTCAATCGTAATATTATCGATACTGATAGATTACCCATTGGAGAAATACATACGAATCATCGGCATTATAAACTACGCACCCTTATTTATTGCAGGGATGATGTTTTATAAAATTTGGGACGAGCGAGGTTCTTTTATAAACCATCTGCTAATTTTTGTTAGTTTACTGATGCACGGATATCTTTTGTACGAGTCACTAAACCCAGTTGATTTGTCATTTAAGAACGCGTTCATATTATCGTCCTTCGGCTACCTTGGCTTCTATATTTTTATATATAATGATGTGCGGCTTTTTCGCACAAGGTGGTTAGTATTCTTTGGCACGATATCCTACCCGCTGTACCTGTTACACAACATAATTGGATACGCGGTAATTTATAGAGTAAGAAGTATTGTCGACATTCAGATTGTGTACTGTATTGCTGCATCAATAGTCGCAGTATTACTATCTGTATTGGTCCATCGCTACATAGAAAACCAGTCTTATCGTTTAAAACCTTTTTTTCTAGCTATATTCAGAATAAAGACTTAATCCAAAAGAACGAAGACTGATTAATAAGCGTTTTTATCCCTAAATGAACGAAAAATAGTAAATACAACAATCTTTGCGTCCATCCAGAGTGACCATCTGCGAATATAATCTAGGTCATACTTGATTCGCATCTCCATCTTTTCGATTGTGTCAGTCTCACCTCTCCAACCATTAACTTGAGCCCATCCTGTTATGCCTGGTCTAATTTTATGGCGAAGCATATAGTAATCGATAGCTTTGCGATAATGTTCATTGTGCGCAGTAGCATGCGGTCGAGGGCCCACCACAGACATGCGACCTTGCAAAACGTTGATAAATTGGGGTAATTCATCTAAAGACGTACGCCTTAAAAAAGCGCCTAAACGAGTAATGCGAGCATCGTTTTTAGTGGCTTGAGTAACAACGCTGTCGTTCTCTGCTACAGTCATAGTTCTAAACTTATAAATTTTTATTTTTTTACCATTAAGACCGTATCGATCTTGAGTGAAAATTGCAGGTCCTTTTGACGTTAACATAATTGCTATCGATATAATTATTAAAGGAATTGCGATAAGCGCCAATATAAAGCTCGCCAACAATATGTCTTCGATTCTTTTAAGTAATGCGTACGACCCACGCATTGGATTACAAAATACACTGATAGTCTGTATATTATGCACTTGAGCCATCGACGCACTCATGAAGCTAAAAATCAGTAGATTAGGCACTAACTGAACATTGGCAGTCGTATTGCCTAAAAGTTGCAATATCTTGGCAATGCGTTTTTCCGCTGAAAACGGTAAAGCAATGAAAACAGCATCAAATTTATTTTCCCTCGCATCTTCTACACCTTGATTAACGTCTCCTTTAAATAAGTCTTGATAAGAGTTTGGTAGACGATCGCGACGCCTATCATCGTAAATAGCTACCAAACGATAGCCAGTTTGAGGGTTATCAATAATTTCTTTTGCAAGGTTTTCACCTTCATCAGTGAAACCAATAATTGAAACTTGCCTTGTATCCATTCCTTTGCGACGTATATACAGTAAGAAAAGACCAAAAATACCGCGCCACAAGACTAGCAGAATCGTAGTAGAAACAAACCAACTCCCCACCGCTCCGCGAGAAAAGTCTACCCCTGTTTGCGTGAAAAATAGATAGCCAAAAATGTAGACGCATGCAAAACTCCAAGATAATGTCGTATTAAAAACAATCTCTTTAAAAAAACCACTGCGCCAAGAACGATAAAGAGCAAGCATTTCCGCCGAGATTGAGAA
>CAYURD010000043.1:15737-31064 GCA_964446865.1 uncultured Glaciecola sp. | reverse complement strand
ATTAGTTCCAATGAGGTTCCCGCCTTCGCGGGAATGACGGTGTTTTGGCTTAAACGAACAGTACCAGGCCCTAGCCAGAATGACGGGGTTTTTCGTCACTTATTTAATCAAAATCCATTTCCTGCAACTTTTTAATTTTAGATGGCGTAAGTGTTAATAGAGAAAAAATTGTGAGTATCGTTTTCACGTCAACGCAGACGGAAACGTCACACCTAGGAGCAACACATGCATTTACAAAGTATGCTTTACACTATCAAACAAAATACAAAAAACGTAAAAATCCAAACAATGATGGTAGCATCGCTCGTTCTCTTTGCACCGCTTTTTATCAACAAAGCAATGGCAAACGTGTTACTCAAAATCGACCTTAGTGTCGAAAATCAAATAAGCATTTTTGCGACAGACAATAGCGCTTTAGTGTCAGCAGTTGGAACAGATTTTAATGGCATATATCTGGATAATTTGTTTGGTATTGATGTGATCGTCGATGAAGTACTCATAGAGGGAGACCTCAGCACTGCCAACGAGCCTTCAAACAACTCACCGCAATTATTCACATCTAGTAATGTTGACCCTGGATTAAATATTTTCAACATGACCAACGAAACTAATCTTACTACCACCCTTGGACAAGCGGCTTTTACAGGCAGTGCGATTTGGACGGTAAACACAGAGGCATATCAAGCCGCAGTAATGAGCGCAATTAGTGGAAACTTATTTCTTAATGCTGATTCGCTCGATGATTTAGATAATAATGATGTAACACTTATTGGCTCATGGGAGGTCGTAAATTCGGTCACCAATGTTTCTGCTCCATCTGCTATTGGCTTCCTATATTTTATCGCACTGATATTAGTCATAAGACGCCAGAATAAAGACAGCTATAGATAAGCACTTGTTTGGTCAGCTTGTAGCCATAGTGCTATGATTGACCACTGTGCTTTTACTCAGTCCCTTGCTATATTGCGCTTATTAACAAGAATGAAGAGCTAGAAGTCAAATGAAGAACACTTGGTTAATCTGTTTAGGCTTATGCCTGTTGTATTTGAGTCAAACGCCAAGCAAAGCCCAAAATATTGAGGACAAGGCACTTTTAAAATGCGTTAACTCAGCATTAAAAAAGCAAGGCATTGACAATCAGGCTGATTTCAACCAGCTAAAAAGGTTGAAGTGTCATAAAAAAGACATCGCGTCTGTCGCAGGCATTGAAGCGTTTACAGGGTTGGAGTACTTATCTTTGTTTGCCAATGACATAAAGCAAGCTGACCTTCGAGCACTAAAGCAACTAACGTATCTCAATTTAGCAAAGAACAAACTAAGCTCTCTACAAATCTCTCAACTTAATGATTTAGAAACATTGTTTTTGTTCAACAATAGACTTAAAACGCTTGATTTAAGCGGGCTTTCAGCACTTAAAAAGTTTCGCATGATGCAAAACCGTTTAGCATCCTTGGACTTATCGGGCGCATTCGCCTTAGAAGAGGTTTACTTATGGGACAACCAGTTGGAAGACCTAGACATAACGCCGCTGAAGAATTTACAGTTTATGGACGTAAAGCAAAACCCGATGCCCGATGAACTATACGACTTTTTTGACGAACAAGAAGGAGTAGTCATCAGCCACGACGGAAATGCAGACGATTGGAAGTAATCACAAAGCTAGAATTGATAGGAAAGAGATGCCATCAGGCTCGTTAAATCTTCTTGAGTCGCAGGTAATCCTTCTAGACCGTCTTTGGCCTTATAAAAAGAGGCTAGAAACGTCAGTTCCCAATCTCGTGTATAGCGATAGGCAAGCTCTATATCCAGCTCTTGACCAATATTCGCATCCGACGAGTCACTGCGATATTGATGCAGTAACGCTCGCCACCTGAGCTTTGAATCGCGTCCTCGATAGGTTAAAAAAGTGTCCTGAATACCGTCAGCATTTGAATAACTCGAAAATGCATCTGCCCAGCCCAAAAACAAGTGGGTGTTGCCTAACGAAGTCGCAAATGCAAAGCCATTTTGCTCTGTCAAACGTTCATGACTTAAGCTAAGACGATGACTTTTGTATTGGGCACCAAGCTCAATAAAACCGTAGTAACCGCTATAATTCCACGGACTTGAACTCGCCGTCTCTTGCTTGGCTAACTCCGCCGCAAATATGTATCTAAATACGTCTGGTTTATATTGCCCTTCAAGGCGTAAACCAACAGTATTGCTCGAGAATTGCTGAGCAGTTTCGTTTTCTAACAACAAAGCAAAACCTGTCAACGTTACATTGCGATTTATTTGATAACTAAGATTAGCAAGATGACTATCATGGTCATGATTGCCCAACTCAAAAAAGGGTCGATTAGGATTAGTGCTAAAACGCGGATCGCTTTCTGGCAATATGGCGCCAGCATCGTCAGAAAAAATACGATGCACTTTACTCAAGTAAGTATAGGTAAATGACCAATTAATTTTGTCATCATAAGTAAAGGTTAGCGCATCAAAACTCTGGTCGTTTTGCCAAAACTCAATACTGCTCAAATGACGTTCGTTATTATAACCTAGATGCTGACGTCCTAATTTTAATAGCCAATTGTTGCCGCTGTCGTATTGCACCCAAGCCTGATTAAGCTCACTTCCTGGCACGTCTATTATTGGGCTTGTCGCAATAGTACGAGTGACTGAATTGTACCGACCTTCGTTAAAAGCATGCACGTGATCGGCTTGCAAAAAGGCTGAAAAATGTTCTTGCGAGTCCCACATTGCCGATAGTCTTATTTTAAGCGTGCTGGCAATCGCATCTCCCCGCCCATCATCACTTATTTGTTGATAGCGATAACGTGCTGACGGTTCAATACTAATATTGTCGATTAACTCATTTGCATGGCTTGTGTTAACGCTTGCATCTAGTGTCAATAAGCCCAAAGCGACAAACAAAACAGAACGCCTAAACAATTTCCAATCTCCTTATAACAATTTGCCCATTAAACACGCTCAAACCTATGTAGATGCTGACCACGCTGACAATTGAATGCATAATCCTCTCGATATCACCATATCACTGGGCTCGCCAATAGGAGAACCGCCAGTTTCTTCCACCGACACAAGTAAAAAGGCAGAGTCAGTGATCAATCGCCATTCTGCATCGCTTAATTGTCGTGTAAAGTTTTCTAGGTCTTTAGGAATTTCACCTAAGCTTCTGACTTGATTGTCAGTTTTCGACGTTACCCAAAGCTCATAAGATTCGTCTTCGGTGATATCGGGTAGGTCAAGTATCTCTAATACTAGGTTTTTAGAATCGCCATAAGTAGCAGCGACGACTTGAGGTGTTTTATTGCTATCTTCCAATACCGCGATATAGCTGAGCGAATCTTCACTTGCTGGCATAAACACCAAGACCATTGCGAGCAATAAACAAGAAGCAAAGCTACCTGCACTAAACATTCGGTTGCCAAAAAGTTGTTGCCAGAACGAAGGCGAATCACCTGCGAAAGCTTTTTCTGGACTTGTCTTTTTATTCCCCATATCGAGCTGTTGTTGAATGCTCTGCCATGTTTCAGGCAGCGGCGCCAATTCTGGCGTTGCATCATTAAGTGGAGAAAGTTTTTGTTCCCAATAGTAAATACGGTCGTCAAGCGCCTTATAGTCATAATGACGGCGCAAAGCATTCACGCGTTTTGTAACAGATATACTTAGCTGCCCCATGACATAATTTGAGGCGAGGTGTTCTGCGACTTCGGGCAAATTATAACGTTGAAGCGTTTTGTTCATTGTCCTAGACATTGTTTCAACCTCTCTGTCCCGCGTCTGAGCCACGATTTAATAGTGTTCACTGGTCGCTCAAAATGATTAGCGAGTTCGTCTCGGCTAAAACCAAGGTAATATGCCATAAGAATCGATTTATGATGATGTTCGTCTAGTATAGATAGGCAATTAGACAGCTCTTGGTTTATTTCGCACATCAATACGTCGTCTGTCGCGTTGCTTTCAATGGAATCAAAATTTTCCAAATCGGCTCTAAGTTGAGATCCTTCTATACGGCGCTTTTCAAATTTTATTCTATCGTAAGCTCTATATCTAACAATTGACGCCATCCACGTCATAGGTTCAGCTTTATCTGCTTGGTATTCGCCAGCGTTATTCCATATTTGCACGCAAGCTTCTTGCAAGACCTCGTTAGCGGTCTCGACATTATTGAGTATACGATAAGCAATGCCGTTTAGTTTGCCTGATACGCTTTTATAAAGTTGCGAAAAAGCCAACTGGTCTTTTAGCGCACATCTGGCTAAAAGCTCTTGCAGTTTTGATGTATCATTTCCAGTTGTCATGTCGTTCCTCGCTGATACTTCTTAAGGTCATTTCATTACTCTACTGATACATATTACGGCCACAACAGTGGATAAGTTGCATACTGATGAATTGGCTAACAATTGTCACTCAACTGGTCTTAAGTATGCAAGCTTTATGTCGATATATAATAACACTTATAATGACACGAGCATTCTTTACCAATGCGTGAAGTTAGCCAATGATCCTCACGTTCTTTAATGGGTTAAGATCTCGCTACAGCGACCTAGCCCAATTTGAGAAATATGAATATCGAAAAACATTGCTTTTTTTTGGAGCAATGCTGACGTGTCTTGCGTTACTGATTTACAAAGCACTCATTGATGAGCTTCATTACCTCATTGTCGTAAGTGCTATTTCTGCTATTGCATATTTGTATGCGAGCTATTTAACAATTCAAACAAACATTAAATTTGCCTTTATAGTTATTACTGCCGCCAATATAGTTGTCACTAGTTTTTTTACCGCGGCATATGGTACCGAATCTGGTTTTCATATGCTTATATGGCCAATCGCTTGTATATTTGCAATGAATGCAAGAATTGATATCAAAACGGCTTTAGTCGTTTTCATTATCGCGATTTTGACGTTCGCCGCCTTGCACTTTTTGGTTCCCAAAACAACAGATTCTGTACTATTTATCAACTCAGAATTGTTTTTTATTGGCGTTAGTGGTTCGTTAATTTTATTGGAACTAACCGCAATTAGACACTCAATAAGCAATAAACGAAAGAAGCTCGAAAAAATAATTAACAGGGACAATCTGACAGGCCTTCACAATCGCCGATATTTTACCTCGTTTTTACACCACCAGCTAAAGCTAGCGCTGCGCGAAGGGCGCAAATTTTCACTGGCAATGGCCGATATTGATCACTTTAAGTCTATTAATGACCAGTACGGCCACGATGCAGGAGACAAAGTTCTCAAAGCTGTTGCTAATTGCTTTAATGAATATTTAGGTAAAAACGATGTTGCATGCCGTTGGGGAGGAGAAGAGTTTTTAATCTACTTACCCGAAGAAAATCTGAAACTCGCCAAACGCATTATTCAAGCCATAGGAAGCGTACTTAAGGATACAGATATTGATGGGCACTTTGTGACAATGAGCTTTGGGCTAGTCGAAAGTGATGGAAGTGACACTATAGATAGCTTGTTGCATAAAGCTGATACATTATTATATCAAGCCAAGGCGCAGGGTCGTGATAATGTGCAGACAAGGCAGAAGTCGACCTAATGAATCCGATGTCCTCAAAATTAAACCACTTTTTAAACGATACACCAAGCAGTATCGGAAAACGAAGACATGGTGAGTATTTTGGTATTTTCTTTTCTGCCATTAGCGGCATCGCCATCAACATCATTACGATAGTCATTTTTTTGCTTGCATTTGAATACGAACTTGCACTCTTGAGCATTGGGGGCATATTGAATTGGTGCTTGAGTGTTTTTGTGTTGCGCAAAGGCCAGCTAGATATCGCGATGTACATCGGCCTATTTGGCATGATGTTGCATGTTGGTGTAATCACATGGTGGATTGGCACAGATTACGGTGCACAAATGATTTTATGGGCAGGAGTAGCAATGACGACGCTACACAACCCCCAAAATGAGTGGCTATCAAAAACATTAGGTATTCTTGTACTAGCCCAATTAATGTTCATGTACGCGTTTTTTCCGGAACAAACAGCGACAAGACTTCTTGAAGGCAGTGAAAGCCTCTTTTTTGCTTTTGTAAGCTTAATGGCAGCTGGTCCACTTATGTTTGTTTCGATTCGCTTGAAAAAATTACAAACTGCACAACAAAAAAAGCTAAAACAAAAAGTATATAACGATGATTTAACTGGCTTATATAATCGTTATTTTGTGTACGAATTACTTGAGTATGAGCTCGACAATAAGAAACAGGATAAGGTTCCTTATTGCCTATGCTTTGCGGACGTTGATCATTTTAAAAAGGTTAACGACACATACGGACATTTAGTAGGTGACGAAGTACTCGTCGAAATTGCTAACACTCTCAAGAATAGTTTTCGCAAAAGTGACATCATTAGCCGTTGGGGAGGAGAAGAATTTGTGATTGTGCTCCCAGGTTGTGAGCTACCCGAAGCGCTAAAGGTCATTGAAAAGTTTCAAGCTTCACTGGCAAATAAGCCTATATCTTCAGAACAAATGAATATCACGTTGAGCTACGGTATTGTAAGCCTATGCACCAACAAGTCGATTGATGACAACCTAAAACAAGCTGATGAGCTACTATATTTAGCTAAGCAAAATGGGCGTAACAGGATTGAAGTAGAGCAGCCACCTAAAGCACAATAGAATCATGCACGACTACTTTTTCCCATAAATGTGCGAATTTTTCGACAAATGCGTTATGAACAGGGTGAACTTGATAGGCATTTTGACCTTCAACACTATCAAAATACATTAGTTCTGACACACTAAAGCTATTATCAACAACATCTCGCTTTTCAGTATTAGCAGGCAAACCAATGTGCAACTCTTTTACACTAGGTATGGTTTTGAGCGTGTTTAAACCAGCGACTAAGGCATCTCTATCTGCTTTTGAATCAGGGTTTTTTAACCAAAAATAAACGTTATGCACAAGCTTACCTGTACTAGCGTGCATATCTGCACCCATTGCTTGCGTACTGGCAAGCGTTGCGGCTGATGCCACACTGGCTGCCATAAATTGTCTGCGTGTTACGGCCATTTTGATTCCTTATTATGATATTAATTATGTTAACCCCTGCTCTTGGTGAGGTAGTTTAAAACGTTTTACCATGATTTTATAATTTTTTTCAAAAAGCGGCCATTTTCAGTTAAATCGTTTTTATCCCATGGCCCTGTCGCAGAGGCAGAAGGTTTTAAAAATGAGGCAGTTTCTGCCTTTGAGTTGAGCGCCCACGAGCAAAATGTTAGTTGGTTCTTTTTCATAAAATCAAGCCATTGTTGAGTCGATTCATAATCTATTTCACCATTTGCTGTGGCTTCCATCGATCCCCATTCTGTGACCATAATGGGTAAGCCCATATCAATTGCCTTTTGTGCGCGAGTAATTAGTGATTCTTTGTGCGTACCCGCGTAAAAATGAAGTGTATATACAAGATTTTCAACGCCCGTAATAGGAGACTGCACCACTTTATCAACGTCTTGTGACCATGTTTGCGTGCCCACAACAATCAGATTATCGGGATCATGCTGACGAATCGCTGCGATTATCTCGACGGCATATGGCTTTATTACGGTTTCCCAATCGGTATCAGCGAGCGGCTCGTTATAAATTTCGTAAATCACGTTGGGTAAGTGGCCGTATTTTTTGGCCATGTTGATGAAAAACGCCTTTGCCGATTGAGTAGACGCCTCGGCTTTATGTGAATGCCAATCAATAATGACATAAATACCTTGCTCAACGGCTGCATCGATTACCGTTTCAACCCTGACTAAATTGCTATTGGGTTGTTCAAGATATCCACCATTGTATTCAACCCCTAACGCGGCTCTTACAATCGAAACTTCCCATTCGTCGACTAGATGCTCAACCGCCTTTTTGTTGTAATATTTTTCGGCGCCCCAACCATCGTTACTCCAAAAAAAACTGACGCCGGCTACCGACAAAACGCTTTCATTTTCACCGACTATTTTGCCGTTTTTTACGCTCAAGGCGCCATAACGTTCTACAGGTGTTTGCTTGGCATGTGAGCTTACGCCAAATAAAAGCAATGACAAAAAAAGTGTCCAAACTGCAGCGGTATTGCGAGTTGATATGGTGTTGAGCACGGTTTTATTCCTAAGGTTGCATAACAGCGATTATCAAACATTAGCAGCTTACATGTAGTATTGAAATTATGCTTATTCGTATTTAAGGGTCGAAATTTCTACTTTTTTGAAAGTGGCGGGTCTTTGTTTAAAGGCTATTTGGGAGGGATACGTGCAATACTGGCAGTTATCACAATTGTATAACAATTAGTCTCAGGCATTGTTTACGAGAAACCTTACTGATAGTGTGTGTTTATACTTAAAAATAGGTTTTCATTTATGCGTTTTATCATTTCTATCTGCTTGCTCACTGCGTTAAGTGCTTGTGGCGGTGGCGGCTCATCCTCAGATGAGCCAATAACACCTGCACCATTGCCAATGCCAGCGCCTGCTCCACCCGTTAACAACGATGCCATGGTAACGGCCGGACAAGCAGTATTTACTACCGCTAGCGCTAACGGAAATCAATTTGCTTGCGCGAGCTGCCACTCGCCGCAAGAAAATGCAGAGGGCTTATCAAGCGATGATCAACTGCATAGACCTGCACCTCCTCTTTTTAATAGCAGTAAATTGACCAGTTTCCACAATGGCTTGAATAACAACTTATTTGATGCGGTCAATATTTGTCGTGAAGACTGGATGGATGCAAGTCTGTTCTCGCAAGGCTCTGACCAATGGAATAACTTAACAGCTTATCTTGAATCATTAGGTGATGATAACGAAGCGATGCCAATTACGACCACTAAAATTGAGGCATTAACTGTATTTGCAGAAGCTGACGCCGACAATGGTCAACGTATTTTTAATGAAACATGTGCGGCTTGTCATGGCAACAACGCGGCCGGCACAGATTTAGCGCGCCCACTTAATGCCATGTCGTTTACTAGCTCTCAACAAGGCTCAGAATTTATTGCTAATAAAGTCAGGAACTCAGGACCACAAACACACCAAGTATTCGCCGGTTTAAGTGGAGGCAATATGCCATTTTGGAGTCAGGAGCGTTTGTCTGATGACTCATTAAAGGATGTAACTCGCTACCTTATTGAATTAAATGCGCCCGACACCAACACCTTGCGATGCAATGATATGGACCATCCTAAGGTAGGTTTGGTTGCTAACCTTACTACGATTGCGCATAACGTTAGTGGGCGTGCCGAAATCATCGATAATTGCACAATTGAAATTACTAACTTTAATTATGATGGTGAAGGCCCAGCAGTTTTATTTTATGGTGGATTAAACAGTGACTATACCAACGGCTTTGGTATTGGCAGCCGTCTTGACGGCACGGTATTTGAAAATGCGACTATGCGCATTAGCCTTAGTAGCCCAAGCGTCCTAGACAGAATGGATGGATTGAGCGTTTGGTGTTTTGAGTTTAATGCTAGCTTTGGGCAAGGCGACTTCCAATAGCATGCACTTGTAAATATTTGTGTTTATATATAAATTACTATGCAGTAGACTAGAAAATAATGAATGTGAGCGATATTTGTTTGCGCTCACAAACAATAAGTAAGTATAGGAAACACAATAATGAAGATATTAATGATGAGCTGTTCAATTGTAGCAGCAACTATTTTATTAAGTGCCTGTGGAGCAACCTCGTCAAACGATTCGACTTCAGAAGCAAAAACGACGTTAACCAGCACAAAGCCTAATCAAAAAGCAGCGGTCAACTTACTTGCTTTTGCAAATACCGATTTTGAAACGCCAATTGATAACAGCCTTATTGTCACGCGTAACGACCATCAGCAAGTCAATCTAGCACAATTTGAAGTGATTCCAGAAGCTGCAAAAGAGAGTAAATATGGATTAGGTGTATCGCTTGAACGTGGCGGTTTAAAGTTCAAATTTCCATTAGATAAAATAGCTAACGATATTGACGAAAACGCGCAGTACCGACTAGAGGCAGATACCTTCTTAGTAGAAAGTGAAGCCATGCTATGGACAATGACTGCGTCGAATCAATGGAAGAATCAACGTTTAAATTCAGCAACGGGTTGGCATAACACGGGAATTAATATCTCAGGTAAGCACTTGTCGTCTGGCGCGCCACTTATTTTTCATCTAGACAATATAAAAGGTCAAAAACCTGCCATTATCTTTGTGGATAACATCAGACTTATTGCACTTTAGTGTTCGAAATAGCGATTGGACTTGTTTATTAAAAGTACTTTTTGAGGGTATTAAGTAAATCACTTCGTTTAATTGGCTTCGTTAAGTACTCGTTCATGCCACTTTCAATCGCTTTTTCAAAATCTTGCTTCATGGCATTGGCCGACAATCCAATAATAGGGATATCTTTATTGCCTTCTTGTCTAATCCTCTTAGTCGCTTCTTTTCCGTCCATAACAGGCATTTGGATGTCCATTAAAATAAGGTCATAATCACTCGAGTTACTAAGCTTGATGCACGCTTGCTGACCATCTTCGGCAATATCAAATGTTAGCCCCAAAGAGCGCAGCATTTCGCCAGCGACAACCTGATTAATGCCATTGTCTTCTACCAGCAAGACATGACCAGAAAACGTTTCAGTCTGTTGTTCTTGCTTGACTTTTATTGCAATTTTTTCAGTTGATTTAGTTTTCGGGTGAACATTTTTCATTGAGTACAAATGACGAACAAACGACGAGTACTCAACGGGTGTAAAAGGGTGAGACAAAATAGGGCAATGCCATTGAGTCTCTAACATGTCTTTTAAGTGTAAAGGTTGTGTATTAGTGACAGCCCCATAGCCTATTTGATGTTTAAACAGAAACTCTATAATAGGCATGAGATTTCGCGAATCGCGACCACTTTCAACATCAAAAACAACCCTAGTATTTTCCTTTTCTGTTTGTGACATGTTTTGGATCTCAGGTTTAAGTTGCTCGGTATCTATCCACCTCGTCTTACTGCCTAATTTAGGTAACAGCTTTTCGTCTAGCAATGGTTTGGAACTTTCACTTATATAAAATATGTCTTTGTTTGCATCAAAAGTCTCGTCATACAATGCTTCGCTTTCGTTCTCATAAGACAATAAGAATCGACATGAAATCTCACTGCCTTTGCCTTCTTCTGATACCATCTCTACGCTGCCTTGCATTAACTCTGTTAATTGTTTAACAATCGCTAAGCCCAAGCCAGTGCCTCCAAATTGACGACTCGTTGAGCCATCAGCCTGTTCAAAAGGCTTAAATACATTGTCAAGTTGTGACTGACTCATGCCTACGCCAGAATCGACTACTTTTATTTGTAAATAAAATTGTGCCGGCGAATCAGTTGGATGTTTTGTAAAGTAAATACCCACTTTGCCATGATCGGTAAATTTCAAGGCGTTAGAACATAAATTAAGGATTACTTGAGATATACGTAAATGGTCCCCAATCGCCGTAGCGGGTAGTGATGGGTCGACGTACAACTCAAGGTTTAGGTTTTTCTCGGCTGCCCTAATTGAACAAACCGCTAATAGACTGTTAAATAAAGAAGAGAACGAAAAGCTAAGTTCTTCAATGACTAATTTGCCCGCTTCAATTTTTGAAAAGTCCAAGATGTCGTTTATCACACTCATCAGGATCTGGCTTGAATAAGCTACTTTGTCTAATTTTGATCTCACATCTTCGGGAATATCTTGTGTCAGTACCACATCTAACAAACCAACAATCCCATTCATGGGTGTTCGAATTTCGTGACTCATATTGGCAAGAAACATACTTTTAGCAGCGTTGGCGCGCTCTGCTAACAATTTAGCTTCCGACAGTTCTTTATTTAACTTAATTTGCTGATGATTAAGCTCACGAGCTTCACGCAGAAGTGTTTCTGTTTGTTGATTGCTTTGTTTAAAAGATTCAGCTGCAATTGCCATTTTGCCAATTTCATCTTTGCGCCTTGAATACGGAATATTATTAACATCTTTCCCCGCAACCAAACGCTCGAATATATTGGTAATCCTCTCAATTGGCGTCAGTACTCTTTTGACGACAAACATGGCAATAGCCAGAGCAATAACCAAAGCAAAGATTGAGTAGATATTTGTTCTAGCCTGCAAATCATTTAAGGTTTCACTGATATCGGTTTGCGTTGAAAACGCGTATTCGGCGGCTTGCCCTGATAACTCCTGCGTTAAATAGAGAAATTCGTTAGCGTTGCCTGCCATGACGACATTGACTAAGTAAATATACCCATTTGTGGTTTGCGTCAGTTGCCTAAACTGGCTATCAATTTTGTGAATTTGCGCAGAAATATCAGCCTTGAGCGACTCTGCCATATCACTCTTCTCAACCGCGCTTAGCACATTACTGGTATATAAAGAAAATTCATCTTTTAACTGAGTACTTGGGCTCAATAGGTATTGAAAGGCAACGTTTTGGGCTTTTGTTAATTCGTAGCGAAATGTATTTTGTAAAAGAGGCGATATGATGACCGTTTGTTTATAGAGTGTTTCTTGAATACTACTTAAAAGCCCTTCATCAAAGTAAGCATCGCGCTGTTGGCGCTCTTTGACAACGTTCACAAAATTTTCATCATAATCGTTAAGATGCTGGGCCATAGCGAGTAAGGTAGCTGCGGTATTTTCATCTCTGTGGTTTTCAGGCAGGGTCTCGTCAACTTGCGCAAGTGTCTCTTTTACATTTAACATCAGTCCATCAAATCGCTTAATTGCTGATTGACTGCCAGTGTCTAAAAATATCAAAACTTGGCGTTGTAGATTTAGGACATCGCGCTCAAGCTCTCTCATCAATTTTTCTTCATTGACGGTTGACTGATATTCCGTCAATGCATTTTTGAAGGTAGTTTGGTTATTTTGTGCGAAATATAGCTGTGCACTCAGCAGTAAAACAAAGGCAAGTAAAAATAGACTTATCTGTATTTTTATTGACGTCTTCATGAACTTAAAAATTCATACCATTTTTGAAGGCTATACTCATATGTTGGCATGACCGTATTCCAGACAGCGACATTTTCAAATCGCCGTTTGTAACTCCCTCCAGTTCTTACATGGCCTTTTTTGACTGAGATATTGCCATCGGTGCCTTGCAAGTCTGTTTTTGCTGGCTTGCCGTCATACCAATAATCATACTCTGCGCTTGTTAGATATTGTTTTGAGCGCTGTGGATTTGAAATGTAGTAGCCTTGTCTAGCAATAAATGCACCGGGCCAACCAGACAACCACCAATTCATATATTCGTAAGCAATATCCTTTACTCGTCCTTGGGTCTGTGACGACAAACACATTACTCCATGCCAACCTCGGTAGCCTTCTTTAGGTGCAGCAAAGGTAACTGGGACATTCCGTCCATTAAGGCTAGATACTGCGGGCGAAAACATACTTTCAATCACGACTCTATTTGACTGCATAAATCTGACAGATTCAGGCACTGATGTCCAAAAACCACTAAAGTGCCCGTCTTGCTTGTACGCGATTAAAATGTCGAACAGTTTGTCGAGTTCACCTTTAGTCATCGCACCAATATCTTTAAATTTCACGAGCCCTTTAGCGCTTGCAGCAAGCGCTAAATCGAATAAGCCAATAGTGGGAGCATTTACAATGGCCACTTTGCCACTGTACTTTTTGTCTAGCAGCCAGCCCCAACTTTCTGTTTCGTATGGGATCCCTTTTGGAATAACAGAGGTGTTGTACCCAAACGAGTCTACATTATGCACGTAGGGTAAATAACTAATACTGTCGGTCGCAGTATCGCTTAGCTCGTTATTATTTTGGACATGTAGTAATTTGTATGGGGCATCGCCCGCACCTATTTTCGCATTTGGCGTTATTTTTCCTACTTTTGTCAGATTATTAATTTCACCCCAGTTAGCAATGCGCTTTTTGTCTATTGCTTGGATGGAGCCTGAACGCCACAATACATTAATACTGTTTGACCATTGCTCATACAAATCAAAACTTTCGGCTTGCATCGACGCTTTTTGGAGCACAGCTGCACTGCCTTTTGGCTCAAATTGCAGATTAATACCCAAGTCTTGCATGGCTCGTTGGCGCAATTCTTCTTGCAGTGTAACGTGAGTCCCTAATATACGAAGTGTTGGCGTTGGTTTCCCAATGCTAAAAGTAGATAAGGAAGTACTAGCGGCAATAACACCAAGTTTAGCAACGGTCTTAATGGCACTGCGCCGGCCATTTTTCACCTGGAACCCTTGATGTAACTCGTCTTTTTCTTGCTGAAAAGAGCCAGCTGTTTTTGTTGGTTTAGCCATAATTCCTCAATGATTTAACCAAATTAAAATCAATTAAATGGGTACTAATTGATCGTCAACGATTTTGTTAACTTAACATATTTCCTTACCACATGAAGGTAAATCAACAGCTAAGGGATTTTTTAGCTTTTGAAAAAATACACAACATCAATATACACGACGCAATGCCATACTTATTTAGCTTTTTAAACCCTAATAATATTAGAAAGGGAAAGACTAAATAAAAATGTTCTTCCACCGCCAAAGACCATAAAACATCAGTACCATCGGGTATACTTCCTTGCCAATCGAATGCTAAGTGGTAATTGGCAAGATAAAAAAGTTGCGACAAAAAACCTTCAATAGAAACGCCACCACCAAGCCATCCCAACATAACAAGACTATAGCTATACAATAAGCACAATAAAAATGCTAGAAACAGCCTATAAAATCGTCTTAACAAAAATTTTTTTATGGATAGGTTGTTGGTTTTAGCAAACTCATCTACCAAAAGGCTAGTGATGAGATAACCGCTGAGAAAGAAAAAAATCGTTACGCCTAATCCACCAGGCACTATGTTTCTGTAACCGGCATGACTTATTAGTACTATAAGGACAGCAATAGCTCGAAACCCATCAAGAGCAGGGATTGTCTGCCTCATTTTTTGCATGCGTATATATTAATAAAATTCAAAAATAAGCGTATTTTTTAGGGAGAGTATAAAGACGCTACCACTATCATTTAATTCATGCAACACACCCTTTGTTATCAATCGATGAAGCGCTTTGTATTTTGCACGATAGACTAATTGCGACTGGTAAACTCGTAATATAAAAAATATAAAAAAAATTTGATATGAGGGTTTTTGATCTCCACTGCGCTTTACAAGGTGAGCATATAAAAAAATACCTTTTCGGAGCGGATGATGAAAATTAAAAAAACAAACTTATATAAATGGAGTACACCTTTCTTTGTGGTCAGTTTAATGGCGTGTGGTGGTGGCGGAGGTGGCGATCCTGCCCCGACGCCAACACCTACTCCAACACCAACCCCCACACCTACGCCTACACC
>CAYURD010000043.1:0-15637 GCA_964446865.1 uncultured Glaciecola sp. | reverse complement strand
ACACCTACGCCTACACCAACGCCTACACCAACGCCGGCCAACACAGCCCCATCAATTAGCGGTACTGCGCCGCCTATTGCCACGGTTGGTCAAAGTTACACCTTCACGCCTCAAGCAAGTGATGCCGACGGCGATGCACTGACATTTAGCATTGCCAATCAACCTGCTTGGGCTAGCTTTGATGCAACAACAGGACAACTATCGGGAACACCCCAAGTCGCAAACGTAGGCAGTAATCCCAATATTGTCATTAGCGTCAATGATGGTACCGACACCAGTAATTTAAATAGCTTTGCGATTAATGTCGTCAACACGACAAACACCCAAGATACTGACTCAGACGGCTTAAGTGACCAAGAAGAAATCGCCTTAGGCACCCATCCAAGCGTTGCCGACACCGATGGAGACGGCTTTTTAGATAAAGAAGAAGCTGACAATTGGGATCAGTTTAGCGGCACTCACTTGCGCTTTAATCCACTTGTTGCCGACGTGCCTAGATTGCGCATGCAAAGACTTGGCAAACCTGTAATACAGCTTTATGCAACCACTACTGAATCGGGTTCAATTAGTAAAGGCATGACAGAAGAAAGCGTAGCCGAAGTACAAACAATTACCGACAGAGGACGTGAAAACGTCAATGTAGTAGAAGAGCAACATGCGGTAAATGTGAATGCCGAAGTAAAACAATCGGGCCCTGTGACCTCGGGCAGTGTTGAAGCCTCGTATGATTACAACCACAATGACACCACTACCGAAACTAACTACTGGAACGAAAGCACCGTTGAAACCAATCGCGAGGCATCGTCTGAGTATTTTGAAACCTTAGATTCAGAAACCGTGCAAACCAGCGGTGGCGAAATAAAAGTACTAATGGGTTTACTAAACGATGGTGATGTTAGCTACACGCTCAACAATATGAATATTTCAGCCTATATGGAAAATCCTGATCGCGCTGGCGATCTGATTGCGGTAGGTACCTTATTGTTTGATGGCAATATGACCTTTACACCGCCTCCTTTAGGACCCAACGTACAACCAAATGATACTGACTTTACGCCATTTAATTTTGTCTATCGCGCAGAAAATAACCCTGAAGAAATTAGCCGCATATTAGAAAACTCTAATCAGTTAGTGTTTGAAGCAACTAATCTATCGCTTACAGGGCAGCGCGCCGACGTCGACTTAAACTTAGCGGCGCAAAATGTGCGAGCAAGAACCGCTGAAATTATTGTCGACTTTGGTGATAGCCAAGGCTTAAAAACAGAAAGACACAGAGTCGCCGTCGACAACGGCACCAGTGACACTTTGTCTTTTGACGATTTAATGACAAACCGTTTGAACTTTGACTACACCTTTTCTGAACAAACGTTTACAGGCTTTGATAGCAATACCGGGCTAAGTGAAGTCAGAAATGTGGCCATGAACAATAACACGAACAGCTATTGGCTTGTGGCGCATACTTTTACCCCAAGCAATGCGCCGCAAGGCACAACAGAGACAACGCTTTACAATATTTTAGACCAAAACTACAGCGCCTCAGACATTGTATTAAGAAAGGGTGATGTGTTGCACATGGTGTATATCACCGACAGCGACTTAGATGGTCTAAGCGACAGGTTAGAGCTTATTGAAGGTACCGACTTAAACCTTGCCGATACTGACAGTGACGGACTTGACGATGCTTTTGAAACTTACGGTTGGTTTAGTAATTTATCACAAGCCCCCTGTGACGAAGGTAGTGAGTTATTTTTGGTATTTGCTAACCCGCTTGACGCTGATACTGATGCCGACGGCACAAACGATAGTGATGAATTTGCAAATTGCACCAACCCCAGTGGTGATTTAATGGTGAATGTTGGCGAAAATAAACTCGTCAGTGTTCGCGAGTCAATCACACTTGAGGCGACACCTGAAAACTTTAGAAACCGCAGTAGCTTAAGCTATTCGTGGACACAGACGGGTGGCGTATCGGTAGGTGACCTGCCTAATACCGCGCAAATCACTTTTGATGCACCCGATGAAGTGACTAACTTACAGTTTTCGGTCATGGTCACCGATACCCAAGTGCAATCGTCAAGCGCAACGGACATTGTCTCGGTGTTTGTTGCCAGAGATAAGCAAAGCGTTATTTTTGTAGATGCCGATGCGGGTCATGATTTTAACAACTCAGGACGGCTTCCAAGCAGTCCAATTCGCACTATTGAACGTGCGCTGTCTGATGCTTTTGCAGGTAACGATATATACTTAAATACACCTGCTAGCGGCTTTTATGAACTATCAGACACTTTAGTACTGCCAGTTACGACAAGTATTTATGGCGGATTTGATACCGATTGGACGCATGCACCAAGCACTAATCCAACGCCGATTATGGTCGAAAACTTGATTGGCATGCGGGTCGAAAATTTCACGAGTACCTTTATTAGCGGTATTAGCATTGAAGCTAAAGTCCCCGCGGGCAGTGAAGGTCATTCTAAAGCCATCATGATTGGTAATGGTAGCAGCATTACACTTGACCATGTTATTGCACAAGGCGCTGATTTGCCCACAAGCCATGTTACGTCTGGCAACATCTCAGCATCAAGTTACGGCGTGTTTATTAATAGTGTCGCTCGAGTAGATGTTATTGACAGCATGTTATTTGCCGGTCGTGCTGCTAACGGAAGGCAAGGCGCTACGGGCTCGACGGGTGCCACAGGTAATGATGGCGCTAACGGAAACGCTAATGGTGACTCTGGCCGTGGCGGCAGAGGCCTATTGGGCTTAAACGGCGGTAACGGCGGCGAAGCTCGCCAAGGTGCAACTGCTTGTAGCGACGGTCGAAATGGCGGTGGTGGCGAAAGAAGTGGCGCGGTCAGCGGTGGCAGTGGTGGAACGGGCGCTGATGCTTCGCTTAACTTCTTACAATGCGAAGTGTCGCGAAGCGGCATTAATGGCGGCTCAGTGTCGTCTCGCGCAGCAACTGGTTCACAAGGTCAAGGTGGCGACCAATCATTTGCATTTACTGCGGGATTATTTACACCTGCTAATGGCCAAAGCAGCGGCGGCGCAGGCGCAGGCGGCGCAGGTGGCGGCGGTGGCGGAAGTGGCGCGGGTGTTGACCTTAACAATGGCGGCGGCGGTGGCGGCGGCGGTGAAGGCGGCGTAGGCGGCAGTGGTGGCGCTGTTGGCACCGGTGGCGCAGGGTCGTTTGGACTACTGCTCAATGATGTTGATTTTGCCAAAGTCGATAATAGCCAAGTACAAAGTGATAATGCTGGCCTAGGCGGCGCAGGAGGAAATGGAGGCACTGGTGGCGATGGCGGCAGCGGTGGTTCTGGTGGGGACAGTGGTATTCGCAAAGGTGGCAATGGTGGCACCGGTGGTCCAGGCGGCAATGGCGGCGCCGGCGGCGGTGGTGCTGGCGGTCCTGTTGCAGGTATTGTGCTGTTAAATAGCGGTCAGCTTGATGTTGTAGATTCAACAATCACTACAGGTAATGCGGGTAATGGTGTTAATCCAAACCGCGGACAAGGTGGTTGGAACTTTGGTATCTATACCGACGGCTCTACCATTGGTGCAAATGATGATAATACATTTAGCTTAGGTAATGCGGGCAATGATTCAGCGCCTGCAGCGCCCATTAACGAGTAATTGTTAAATTATTGACCTTTACGCATATGCGCTGGCGATTTAGCCAGCGCTTATTTGACAAAGCAATGGCAAAGCAGTGACAAAGAAAGGAACACATCAATATGCAAACACAGCCACTAAATAACATCAGTCAACCGCACCAACAAGATAGCTCAAGATTCTCATATGCAGTAATGAGTCATAAAGGCTTAACGAGACAAAGCAATCAAGACAGTTATTTAACTCGACAAGATCTAGGGCTTTTTATTGTGGCAGATGGCATGGGTGGACTCGACAACGGCAAGATCGCAAGTGAAATGACATGTAATATTGTGTCAAGGTGCATACAAAATGGAGAGGATACAAAATCTGCCATTAAAAGCGCTCATCAAGTTATTCAATTAATGGCCAAGCAGCTTTCACCCAATAAAGGGATGGGTACCACCATAGTTAGCCTTAAAATAGAAGAAAACAGACTAAATGTGAGCTGGGTAGGCGACAGCAGAGCCTATCTTTTTCATAAAGGCGAACTCACGCAACTCACTAAGGATCATTCGATAGTACAAATGTTACTCGATAGGCAACTCATCACAAAAGAAGATGCTAAATACCACCCAGAACGCAAGCTCATCACGCAGTCAATTGGTATGCAGTGTTCACGTAAATTGAGCGTTGACAGCATATCTTTGAGTAAACAAATGCAAGGTGAAGTGCTACTTTGTAGTGATGGTTTAACTAACGAACTTAGCGACGACCAAATAAAAGCTATCCTAAATAAGCCATTAACGCTAAAAGCCAAAATAAATGACTTAATTTTAAGTGCGAACAAACACGGAGGTAAAGATAATATTACTGCCGTTTTGATTGCTAGCGATCATTTGCTGAGCTCATAATTAAATAACGGATGTGACTCTCATCTGACATGTAACGAATATCTATTTTAGCGATTAAAACAATTCCTTGTGGTTATTTTGCTAAAGGCTTGCTAGGTTTACACACTAGCGGTCACTAAAAATAAGGAAGGGTAAAAATGACTCATTATATCAGGCGCAATATTCAACATACAATGCTCACCAAGATGGTGTTGTGGTGTGTTTTGTCTTTTACGAGTATAAGCGTTTTTGCGCACGACCATGGGCAGACTAAGCCAGTATTCGAAATGCGAACCTACACCACATTTGAAGGTAAGTTAGACAGTCTTAACTCGCGTTTTCGAGACCACACTACCGCATTATTTGAAAAACACGGCATGCAAAACATTGGGTATTGGATCCCTACCGATAAAGCGAACACACTCATCTATATCATTTCTCACAAAAGTAAAAAAGCTGCTGGCGAGTCATGGCAAGCGTTCATTAACGATCCAGTATGGAAAGCTGCCTATAAAGACTCTATTAAAGATGGGAAGTTAGTTGCTAACATAGAAAGCGTATATATGACGGCTACCGATTACTCTTCAATCAAGTAGTGCTAAAAAATAAGCACTTTTTAAAGCCTTGTCTAATTGCAATGCGCTGTTTAGTTTCTTGCATGGTCTGCATTTTTTGCATATCAAAATCAAATAGCGTATTGTAAATAAAGTTCATCAATGAAATTGATTTTTATATGTAAACGCAATTTAAGGGTCAGTTATATTTCTTTTTTGAGCATGAACAACCTGACAAGGAAGTAAAATGACTCAAGCATTTCTAAATAAATTCCACGTTTTATCCGCAAAAAAAGCAAAGTCTTTTTTCACTAAAGCAAGCATCGTTATATTTTCACTCGGCACTATTCAATCCTCATATGCCGATATGTTTAAAGGAACTGAAGCCCTTGACGCTAAAAATTATGCCGAGGCAGCAAAGCACTTTGAAGTGTCGGCGCGTATTGGTAATTCTGATGCACAAAATCTACTCGGTCTCATTCATTACCAAGGCTTATTAGGCAAAGTTGACAAACATAAAGCATTAGCTTGGATGTATTTAGCAGCAGAGAATGACCACCCCAACTCCATGGATTACGTCCAAGTGATTTATAATGAGTTACCTGCTGACGAACAAGAACAAGCCCTTGCTTCAGGCGATAAATTACTGGCGCAATTTGGTAAACGGACATTAAGTCAGACGCTCTACCCAACCATAAACAGTGAAGCGATTTCTTCACAAAAAATAGACACAAACGCAAAAATGCTAAAGCGGGGGCCACTTGAGTTTCCTAGAGGAATTAAATCAGCCATAAATAGAAGCACGTATAATTCGACCCGTGTTGGCGTTTATGCTCAACAAGGCGGCATTTCACGTGACCTAGTCAGTGACGACTCTGGCGTTGTGATCTTAAAATATAGTGTGGGCCTAGATGGCCAAGCAAAAGACATTGATGTGCTATTTTCGTGGCCAAAAGGGCGATTCGATTTAGCACTTATCAATTCAATCCAAAATTCTTCTTTGTCGGTTGCCAAGCGCGATGAAGAAGAAGTAATAGAGAATGGTAAGATTGCCTCTGCCTCTTTTGGCTTGCAAGGAGCTGACAACTTTAAAACTGAGTACCCGAGCCTTTATCGTAAATTTAAAAAGTATCGTGAGAACGCAGCTAACAGTCCTAAAGACCAATATTTATATGCCAATTATTTGCGCGCTTATGGAAATTTGTTGTCGCCAGATAATTATGAAAATTTTGAAGTACATTTGAAAGAGGCCGCTGACAAAAGCTTCCCGGCTGCCATGTTTGACTATGCCCAGTATCAGATATTCGTGAATAACGAAGTACAATATGGGCTCACATACCTAATGAAAGCCGCAAAAATGGGGTATTTTAGCGCGCAATACAGCGTTGGAGATATCTTAGAAAACAGCCCTTATGTTTACTTGGAAGAAGACAAATTAAAAGCCTTAAAATGGTACAAAATGGCCGCAATGAACGGCTACAAACCAGCGCAAAAGCGTTATGCAAGACTATTACTTGACAAAAGCCTGGCAGATGCCGACGAAATTGCTATCTCGGTCCTCGAACAATCGCAAATTCTTGAATGGCTAGAAATAATAGAAGACGAAAGTGAAACTGACGATGCGCTGTTGTTTTATCTTTTGGCTAAATATCAGCATATTACAAACGACAGCAAAGCGGCCAAAAAATCAATTAACGAAGCTATTTCTCTAGCCAAAGACATTAATTGGGATGTAACTGATTGGGAAGCGTTTAAGGCAACTTTATAGTGCATTATAAAATGACGCATCACAAAAAGCTTTGTTCACTTTTCTGCGTATTGATTTGCGTACTTGGACTTAGTAGTTGTGGACTAGAAGTCACGCCTGTCGAAAAAGGCCAAGCGCAGATAAATACCAGTAAAGTGTTTGGCTATATTCTATTAGGGCTTGAATCTGAATCGTTAATAGAAGAGATTTCTATTATTGGTGTCACGCCGCTGGTGTATTCTCCCAATTCAGCAGGTTTTAAAAACTCTTTTGTACTCGCAAAAGTGCCTGTGGGCGCGTATTACATAAGCGGTATTAAAACGGGGATTGGTAAACAAAAACTCAAAGGTGACCTTGATTGGTCTTTTTCAATCACAAGCCAAGAAATTAGCTATATTGGCCACATCAATATTAATGAGAATATACAAGGCTACAGCTGGGGATACAGTCGAGTTGAATTGGTCAACAAATCTTCATTTGCATATGAGTATATTCTAGACGAACACAGTGAACTACTCGACGCGATGCCTCTGCGATATGCAGGCCCGGGTGACGATCGCTTTTTGGCTCATTTACAAAAGGCTGAATTTTGACGGCGAGTTTACCAAGACCATTTAATAAACCATTTATCGCAAACTTAGCGATTGTCTTAGTTTTGCTATGCATAAGTCTAGTCGTGCCAACAAAACCAAGCGCACAAACAGGCCCAATACCCGACACTAATGCAAGTAGTCGCAAACTGTCGAAACTCTTTAACATTAAAGATCTAATAAAGTCTCCCGATTTATTCACCGCAAAATTAAGTCCAAAGGGAAGCTACTTCCTAACAGCGGGATATGTTGACGGTGATTTAGTCATTTCTAGCTATCATATTGCGCAACAGACATTGTTGACCATTGATAGTGCAAGGCAAGGTGAAGTCGTTTATTTGCATCGAATTTATTGGTTAGATGACAATAGCATTTTTTTAAGCACTTACAGCAAAGACAAAGCCTTTCAAAAGTTTGATACTTGGATTATCGATATTGATCAACAATCAAACACCTTTAACCGACGCAGAGTCACAAGTCGCGGCTTTATTATTGATCCAATGCCCTCGGCAGAAAACAAAGTCATGTTTGGTGCTTATAAAGGCAAGTATCGAAAAAAGCTAGAAATTTACGAAACACATACCGACGCGCTAATTAGAGACAATTTTCGTAATGCACTCGAATTTGAGAATACGCTAGATGACGCTACGAATTATCAAACCGACAATGATCATGCCATTAGATTTACCTCAACGTTTGACGAAGAAGACTTGATAAGAACACTTTGGTATTTAGACGATGATGACAAGTGGCAAAAATATTTTGAATTTGACCCAACGCTTTTCTCATTTTCACCCGTAGGGTTTATTCGCGAAAATACGCTAGTTGTGCTGACCAATGTTGACTCAGATCTTGTTTCCTTATTCGAATTTGATGTAAAAAAACGCACTGTGGGCAACCTATTGTTCGCCCACAAAAAAAACGACTTAACGGCAGCCGAGATAGATTATGATAATTCGACAATTAAGTCGGTCAGTTATGTCACATCTGGCGAAACGCAAACCGAATATCTAAACGCCCTTGAAAAAAGGCAAGATACCGCGCTTAAAAACATATTTGCCGACGCACAATACGTCAGCATATCTGAAACACTTGACGCATCTAAAAAGATTTTATTTTCATTCTCTAGTAATAATTCAGGTGAGTACTTCTACTTTGACGCGAATAACATGTCTATTTTTAACATTGGTAGGCGGTTTATTATTCATGAAGACTTCGAATTTCAAAAAACGCAAGAATTCACTATTAGGGACCCAAACAATACTCACGATATTGAAGCATTTTTGACCTTACCTAACAAAGATGTGTCACACAATGTACTTATTGTTATGCCGCATGGCGGCCCTATTGGCATAAAAGATACCAAACGCTTTGACCACGAAGTCCAGTTTTTAAGCAACCGTGGCTATGGCGTCTTACAAATTAACTTCAGGGGCTCTGAAGGCTACGGTAAAGCCTTTAAAGACAGTGGTAGAGGTCAGTTTGGCCAAATTATTGAGCAAGATATTAGCACCGTTGTTAACGCCGTCATGACGAATGCGACAAACTCTGCAAACATTGAGTTTCCAAACTTTGACCAGGTTTGTGCAATGGGCGCGAGTTACGGCGGCTACTCGTCGGTGATGCTCGCTATCAAACATCCAGAGCTGTATAAATGCATTGTTGCGCGTTTCGGCGTATACGATTTGCCATTGGTGTTTAACGACCGCAATACTAAATTAAAAGACCACACAATTAAAATGTGGCAGCGCGTATTAGGAACTGATGCCGATGCGCTTTTAGAAAATTCACCGGTATATATGGCATCACAAATAAACGCGCCTATCCTAATCACAGCAGGAAAATTAGATACTCGCGCAAGCTTTGAACATAGTAACCGTCTTAAATTAGCATTAGAAAAAGTAAACAAAGCACCTGAGTATCTATTTTATACTGACTCTCAACACGGCCATGTTAACCAAGCGTCTGCGCGGCATGAATTAGTGTACATCGATGACTTTATTCGACGCAGTTTAGACTTACCCTTACCGCCTCAAAAATATGCACCTTGGCGAATAGCGAATGAATATCGCATGATTGCAAAAGGGCTCTCGGCAAACAACCTTGTTGATATTAATGAAGAAGCGAGTGAAGAGTATTTGACTCGCGCAAAGGCGTTAAAAGCGCAATATGATAAAGCCAAGAAACAGCGAGAAAATAGCGACTAAGCATCAATTTTATGCTTAGCCAAGCAATAAAGACTGCAATTCACGTAAATTTGTTACGGTAAAGGTAGGCTTAATATCCTCTTGAATCGGCACACCTGGATGTTGCAACCAACAGGTATCGATACCCGCGTTGTGACCACCCACAATGTCGCTGCTAAGCGTATCTCCCACCATTAAGATTTCACTTTTATCAGGATTACCTAACAACTCAAAAGTATGCTCAAAAATGGCCGCGTTGGGTTTTGGTGGCCCAAACTCTTCAGATATCACCAAACAAGCAAATCGACCTTCAAGCCCGGTATGCTCTATTCTTTTGTGCTGTAAGCGCGCCAAACCGTTAGTAATAATGCCTAAAGTGGCTCTGTCTTTTAGCGCATCTAAAAGCGCGACTGCACCTGGCAGTGGTACACAAATATCGGCCATGGCATCTAAAAACTCATCGTTTAACTGTTGTGACGACACGCCAACTTGCTTTGCCAACAGCTCAAAACGCTCGGTTTGCAGATATTCAGCGTCAATCTCATGGTTTTGGTACTGTAGCCAAAGTTGCTTGTTGTACTTTTGATAGATGTCGTAATCGGTTTTTGAAAATGTTTGTTTGTACTTTGATAGTGTATTTTTAATCCCTAAGAAATTATCAAAGGTAAAAAGCGTTTCGTCTGCATCAAACAGAATGTATTTATACTGCATATAATGTGTTTTCTCATTGAGCACTGCTGTTTGCGCAGTCGATAGTGGTATGGCAGAGCATGAGTATACACTGCTTTATAGAAAATGCTGTCGTTGACAGCGCATTAACATAATAAATTAAATCTCTTCAATCGCGAGGCGTCGTAATACTTGTTCGCTTAAGCAAAACTTCCGTCATTCCCGCGAAGGCGGGAACCTATTTGGAACCAATCGATATTTGATAAGCACATGTTTCATAATGCTTTTCATGAACATCAACCAGATCCCCGCCTTCGCGAGGATGACGCAGATTATTTTGTATTAATTTAATTAAAAGAAAGTTTCAAAGCTTATCAGCAAGCTGCAATACTTCAGTCCCTGCGAGCAAAAATGCGCCAGCGCCATATAGTTGAGTTTCATCGGGCGATACTTTGTCGGGCGCATAACCCACTTGTTGTACATAGCCTAGCATGCCATCATCTTTTTGTGCTTTTAGTAAAGCACTCCAACCATTTCTCACATTAGGTAAATAGTCTGCTTGGTCAAGGATGCCGTTATTGATGCCCCAAGCCATGCCTGCAACAAAAAAGGCCGTACCGCTGCTTTCAGGCGATGGATAGAGTTCGCCAGCCGCCAACGAAACTGGCCAGTAGCCATTGTCATTTTGCAAGTCTTGTAGCGTTGCTGACATGCGCTTAAATAAATCTATGTACCAATCTCTGCGCGGATCGTTAACATCCATAATATCTATAATATTGGCTAAGCCCGAGTAGACCCACCCATTGCCACGACTCCAAAAAATCTTTTTGCCGTTGCTTTCGCGACGATCTAAAAAGCGGCTGTCTCTGAAGTAGAGATTGTATTCTGGGTCAAGCAAATACTCTGTCACTGCCTGATATTCTTTGTGAGAATACGCAGCGTATTTATCATCGCCCGTAATATTACTTATATGCACCCAAACTGGTGGTGACATAAACAAGGCATCAGACCAGCACCATCTTTTTTGGCAGTCATGGTCGTAGCCTAAATCAGCGATTTTGCCTTGCGGCACAAAGTCTAAAGATGTTTGCGGGTTTTCTTCTAATATGACGGCAAAAACACTCAAGGTATGCTTAATTATTTCGTTATTTTGGTCTTGGTCGTAAAGATACAAATAATACTGCGCAATAACATGGTCATCGGCATGAAAAGTCCTGTCTCCTAGGCGCCAATTTTGAGCTTCGCCGTGATCTCTTAAAAATGCAAGATAATCCTTATTATTGGTCTCGATTGCCCAGCGTACCAAGCCTAAGTAAAACGCACCTTGTACCCATCCTCGCTCTTCTACCGTGCGGTGTAAAAAAGTAGGAATGTAACTCTCAAAATTTTCCATACGAGCAAGTTGCCATTGGGCAGCTTTATCTACAGCAGCTTTTACTTGCATTGCCGCTTTACTGTATTGGACATCTGCAGCAGGCATATTATTAGCTGCATCAGCAGATCCTTCAGTCAAGCTAGGTGGCGCATCTGAACATGCGCTCAAAAGAAATAAAGATATTAGGCATGCCGTTAGTGTTGATTTATACATTGTGTTAGTTTTCCAATATGCAAAATAGCGAGACAATATTAATAGCTAATATAACCATGTAAGGTTCATTTTTGTAGCGTAATCTAGCCGCTCATTGATATCAGGGAAATGTACGCAACTCTTTCAAGTACACTTTCCCATACACTCCTATATCACCAAATTACGTTCAAAATTCAGGATGCTCGCCCCGTCTATTAACTTATATATTTGCGCCTTACGACCACCCGACTTTACTTTTTCGGTCATTGTTTCAAACATCCCTGAGGCTTCCATACGGCGCAATAAACTCTTTCTTTGTACTGATTTGCCTATAATGACTTCAATCACGGTCTTGAGCTCACTCACCGTAAATTGCTCGGGCAGGCAATACACTGGCAACATCGAATACAAGGATTTTTGCACTAAACGTTGTTGGGCCTGTTCAATAATATGTTCGTGATCAAACGCAATATCAATGGCCTGTATTGCAGACATCTCTACCCACTTTACATCGTCAACAGTATCAATAAATGATTGCACGGTTTGCGCTTGTACTAAGGCAAAATACACAAGGGTTGCGCTAAAACCCCGTGGGTCACGCGTAAGTCCTGAAAACACTTTCAATTGCTCTAAATAGGGGGGAATAACACTCGTTTTCTCTTTTAACTTTCTAAGTGCAGTGGCATTGGTATCTGCATCTTGCTCAATATCCACAAAGCCACCAGGTAAGCCCCAAGCATCTTTGAATGGCTCACTAGCACGTTTTACCAGCAATACTTTTAGCGCGTTTTTATCTACCGTAAAAAGTACATTATCAATGGTAAATAGCGGATTTTTGTAGTCGGATATGTCGTAAGGTAATGTCATCGTTTTTGTGCCGTTTTCACGAAATATTTAGAAAGTAACTGCATTAGATTGTAGATATCATACAGTTAATGTCCTTAAGACACAAATATGTTGACATGGTTATTTTAATGTATATTATAGTTTGTGTCCTAGAGACACTTATAAAAAACTTGTTTAGCTAAAATGACTAAAAAGAGAAGTATTATGGATATATCAACCATCGATTCAAACGGCAAAACTAACTCAGTCGCCTACGACAGTTTCACTTTTTCGGGAGGCGAAGAACACGTGCGCTTTACCCCAGCAGATTTTCAAAATATAAAAACAGTTAAGGTACACGCTCGTTTAAATCATTCATCAAGCCTTATTCAACTTATGATTGCGATGGATGCACTTAAAAGAATTATCCATAAAGACGTTGCGATTGAATTAACCATCCCCTACTTTCCATATGCACGACAAGACAGAGTTTGTGTTGAAGGTGAGGCTCTAGGTGCCGCGGTTATAGCCAATTTTATTAATAACCTACGCTTTGACAAAGTCACTATTTGGGATGCTCACAGTGATGTATCGCCAGCACTATTAGATAATGTTACTAACGTAGCTCAGGTCGATATTTTGAAAGAACATGCTGCGCTTTCGCAAGAAATAGAAGATGGTGAACTAATGCTGGTCTCACCCGATGCAGGCGCCGCTAAAAAAACCTTAAAAATAGCGGAAGCATTTGAGGGTAAAGCCGCGCTAATTAATGCACAAAAAATCAGGGATGTGAAAACAGGCAAGATCCTCAACACAGAAGTTAGCGGCGACGTATACCGTAAAAAGTTACTGATTGTTGATGACATTTGTGATGGAGGACGCACATTTATTGAATTAGCAAAAGTACTTAAAAGTAAAGGCGCAAGTGAAGTTTCGTTATTTGTAACACACGGTATTTTTTCAAAAGGCTTTGAAGTGTTTGAAGGCCTAATAGATAAAATTTACACGACCGACTCATTTCAAGCCGCAAGCGACATCAACAATACCAGCAAGACTCAATTAAGCATTATCGAAATAAAAGGATAAGACGATGACAATCACAGCAGCTAGCATGCAAAAAGATGTATATAAAGAATTCCACAGCCGTGCTTATCACCCTAATGTGAGTGAGGTATATGCAAATTTCACCTCACGCTCAGGCAAATTGAGCAATGTAAAAGACAATCAAAAAGTCGCCTTTGTGGGTTTACAGTATTTTATCAAAAGCTACTTACAAGAAGAATGGGCTGAGTTTTTTAATGCAGACAAACAAAGCGCAGTCGCTAATCATAAGCGCATATTAAGCGCCATGTTAGGCTATAGCGTTGACGTAAAATACCTTGAAGATTTACACGACCTTGGTTACTTGCCATTAAAAATAAAAGCCTTACCAGAGGGTACATTAGTGCCTTATTTAGTGCCGCCAATCACGGTGGTTAACACCAAAGAAGGCTTTCAGTGGCTAACAAACATGATAGAGACCGTGCTTAGTTGTGAGAACTGGCCAATTCAAACCAGCGCAACAACCTCAGTCGCCTACTTAAAAGTGTTTAAGGAGTTTGCACAAAAAACTGGCTTACCAATAGATGCAGTGCCTTTTCAGGGTCACGATTTTAGCTTTAGAGGTATGTTTGGCAAACAAGCGGCCGCAATGAGTGGTTTTGGTCACTTAGCTTCTGGCCTTGTGGGCACCGACACAATACCAGCAGTCTTATTTGCAGAAAAATACTACGGCGCTAACGTAGACAATGAACTTGTTGGTTGCTCTGTTGATGCAACAGAGCACTCTGTTACCTGCTCATGGATAATGGAGGGTGAAATTGAGTTTTTCAAATATTTAATGAAAGAGCAATCACCTACCGGCATTTTAAGTGTGGTGTCAGACACTTGGGATTTTTGGACATTAGTCACCGATTATTTGCCTAAGCTTAAAGCAGAAATAATGGCACGTGACGGCACATTGGTTATTCGCCCTGACTCTGGCGACCCAGTGACCATTTTAACAGGTTATGTCATGTCACCTCACGGCGACTATGCCCAGCAACAAAGAAGTCAAGACAGCGCAATTAAACGCGCTAAACAAAATGGCTATGAAGCTATTCAATGGGGCGACCTAGTATTGTCTGCTCGCGAAGGTGAAGAAGGCAGAGAATTGTTAGCATGCGAAGTAAAAGGCTTAATTGAATGCTTATGGGAGACCTTTGGTGGCAGCCTTACAGACAAAGGCTTTAAATTGCTTGATGATCACATTGGCGCTATTTACGGTGACGCCATCACTTTAGTTCGACAACGCCAAATATTACAACGTCTTATGGATAAAGGTTTTGCATCAAAAGTCGTACTTGGCATAGGCTCTTACAGCTATCAATACGTCACACGCGACACACATGGCTCTGCCGTAAAAGCGACCAGCGTGGTGAAAAATGGAGAACGCGTGGCCATTTTTAAAGATCCAAAAACCGACAAAAAGAAGAAGTCAGCAAAAGGCCTTTTGAAAGTCGATAAAGTAAATGGCGAACTGACCCTATTTGATGATGTTACTGAACAAGAAGAAACAACTGGTTTGCTAGAAACAGTGTTTGAAGATGGCAAGCTTGTTAAAGAAACAACACTTAAGGAAATTCGAGCGCTTATTGACGAACAAATATAAATAAACGACGGGTAGAGCGAAGCTATGCAACTCTGCATAGCTTTAGTTCATAGATAGTAAATTGAAATATTCAGATAGGCAGTTTTTATTTGGATAAGTTACGACAAAGTTGCTTGGTGTTAACATTTTTATTTTGATTAGTCATAATTTAATCTGGCATTTTCAATAACAGAGCACGATCAAATCTGATGGTCTCCTATTGACGTATACCGGACGTTAGAATTAATCAGAAATTACTAAATCGGTACGCTTTATGCTGTATAAATTTCAGACAGCAAACCGAAAGTGACCACCATGTATGATTTAGCAGTGATACCGCGCAAACC
>CAYURD010000042.1:0-32225 GCA_964446865.1 uncultured Glaciecola sp. | reverse complement strand
GTGTCAACTAGTTGTTTTATTGTTTGAGGCATTTTGCGAAGTCACTTTGTTTCTGCCGGTTGCCTTTGAACGGTAAAGCGCTGAGTCAGCTAGCTCAATCAATGCATCGCCATCGATTGTTTCTATGTTCCTTTCACTAATGCCAAAGCTGCAGGTCACTTTGATATTCTCGACCTCACTCGTTTCTATTGTTTGCCTGATTGATTCTGCAATTTGCAGAGCACGTTCAAGATGGGTGTCGATTAACAAAACGCAAAACTCTTCTCCACCATATCTTGCGACAAGGTCGGTCTCTTTGGTTTGGGCTTTAATGATATTGCCAACATTGATAATTACTTTATCGCCTGCACTATGACCATATGTATCGTTAACATGTTTAAAATGATCAATATCAATCATCACGACGCACAAAGGGCTACTTATTAGCGCAGATGAAAACTGCGCTTCAAGTGCGGCAACTAATGATCGTCTGTTAAAACAATTTGTGAGAGGGTCGGTTTCTGCTAATACTTCTAATTCACTATTACGTTGTTTAGACGCCCTAAATCTTCTGTAAGATAGTAATATCAAGATTAAACAAACTACCACGAGCGCGGCTAAGGCAAGACTTGCATATTTGTTTTTGACCGCCTCTAATTCTGAAATACGCTTTGCTTGTTTAGCAATTTCAATTTCACTATTCTTTTTTGATAAGGTTAATTGGTCTTTAGTCACCCTGTCTCGCAAAGCATTAAGTTCTAGCTCCATTTTATAGGTTTGTAAATTGGTTTTTGCCATTGCAAGATCTTGCGCATTCCTTTGCTTTTGAACGATATTGCTTAAGCTAATCTGTTTTTCTGCATATTCAAAGGCCTTGTTTATATCACCTTCTGATTTCGCCAGTAGCTTTAGCACCCTATATGCGTTCAGCATTTGTGCGTTCTCGTTGATTCTATCAGTCAGATCAATCGCACTTTCTAATAACCGCTTGGCTCTCTCGTTATCTATGCCCAGTAATGCTTCACCTAGTGGGATTTGTGCTTTTACCAAAAAAATAAGATTGTTTGCTAATTTTGCCTGCTCCATTGACCGTTCATAGTAGTCAATAGCTTTTTCAATGTCTTCTTGTGCTCGGTAGATATTGCCAATTATCCTGAGGCATTGTGCGCTTTTAGCAATGTCATTTTGCTCTCTAAAAATCAAATATGCGCGTTGCGCCATATCTAGACCTATCGCATATTGCTTTGCGTTTGTATTGATGACGGCAAGTTCTCGCAATGCGGTGGCGTATGCGTTTTGGTTAATTCCATATTGGGCTTGGTCGACCGTTTGTTGATAAAAAAAGCCCGCGTCTTCAAACTGTTGTAACCGAGTATAAATATGGCCAGTTTCGTTTGATGATTTAACGATCCCATCTCTGTCGTTAAGCTCTTTGTAATATTCGTTGGCCAATAGCACATATTCTAGAGACTTTTCGTAGCGACCAATTAAACGGTAAATAATACCTGCACCTAAGGTCGCCTTTGCTCGACCTTCAAGGTCATTAGATTCTTTGTGGTGTTCTAAACTTGCTAAAGCGTGTTCTAATGCCAACACAAGATTGCCTTTGCGTCGCTCAGCTTCGCCAAGTGTGTGGTGAGTTCTCGCGATCGCTTTTACTTTGTTAATCGCTTTATAAAACGCTAAAGATTTCTCATAGTAAAGTGAGGAAAGCGAAGGGTCTTTCATGCGCTTGTAAGTCTGCGCGATGCGATTAAATGTATCTCCAAGTCGCTCTTGATTGTTGTCTTTATCAAGATTTAAGAAGTTTGCCAAACGCTCATATGCAGGTATTGCTGCTTTATACCGTTTTTGATGATAGAGCGCATCTGCCGCTATTCGTAAAATATCAGCTTTGAGTGCTGAATCCGCTTCATATTGCTCTAGTGGCTCAATACTTGATAAGAGCGTTTGAATTTCTTTATAGTTGGTCTCTTGATAAAGTTGAGACATTTGATCATAAATATCTTCCGCGTTTTTCGCGGTCGCTTGAAACGCTATGGTGATTAAGCAGACGTAAAGTATGTGACGACAACAAAAACTGCTAATCGCACTCATAAAATTAGAAACAAGACATTGATAACTTTGTTTCTGTAAATTAATCATTGCTGCCCATTTACGTTCTTGCCATATTATTTTGCTGATAAGGTATTTGTATCACTGAGTAAAACAACCCCGAGAGCCTTATATCGGCAGTCAAAGAGAAAAATAAAGATAGGCATAACCAAACTCGAACATAGCTATTTAAACACCGACATCAGCATTGACTGCTTCGCATATGCTTTTCTATAAGCGTCACGGTGATCTTGCTCTATTTCGTTTGTTACACGTTGCAAGTCATGTTTTATATTTTTATTTAACAAGCCATTTTGGCAATCAGCATGCACCACACCAAAAAATTGGTGACCAATGTACCGTAGTGATTTTTTGACCCGCGCGATAAAAGAATACCGTGTAAAGACTGTTTTCATTTGTTTTCTCCTTGAGTTCACGAGTAGCTTAAAACCTCAAGTTAAGTTGAGGTCAAGTTTATTTTTCGTTAGTCTTGAATCTCTTTGTGGGAGGATAAAAATGGAAAGAACACTTAAAGTTGGTGAACTTGCTTCGCGAAGCGGGGTGTCGGTGTCTGCACTTCACTTTTATGAGTCAAAGAACTTGATAAAAAGTACGCGTAATAATGGCAATCAACGTTTGTACTCGCGAGCAACCTTAAGACGCGTCGCGATCATTAAAGTTGCCCAACAGTTAGGTATGTCGTTAGATGAAATTAAACAGGCTATTTCAATATTGCCCATGGACAAAAGTGCCAGCCAGTCTGATTGGGAGCAGCTCTCTACCTTTTGGCATTCTCAGCTAGCATCGCGAATAAATAAATTGACCAAATTAAAAGATGAATTGTCCAATTGTATTGGCTGTGGCTGTCTTTCTATGCAGGCTTGTGCGCTGCGAAATCCCGAGGACGAATTAGGTGAGATAGGCAGTGGCCCTAGATTGTTATGAATGTGCTTTATACAATCAGGCCTATATGACCCCATTGTAATTTACAATATGAGCGCATACTAAATGGATGTTGTTGTTTGTTTTTTGAACTAAAGACATCTCTGATATCGTAATATATAGTAGTGTCAAATAAGTGGATGCAAATGATTGTGAGGAAGATGCGATGAAAACAGTTAATAAATTCAAGCTAAGCTTGTTAATGCCTGTGCTTTTTGTGTGTACAACTTTTAATGTTGTGGCGCTTAGCAGTGCAAGTAATACTCAAAACCTTGGTAACACAAGCACCCCAAATAATGTCGATGCGCCACATCTAGACACTGTATGGGTTGCCGACACCGCAGCATTTCCTGCCAGTAAACGAATTTATTTAGCACCAGCAGAAGCTTCTTTTTCGTCCTCTTGGCTCTCTGACTTTACATCTAAAACTACAGAGTCGTATCGAAAAAATACGCTAAACAACTATGCAAAAACACTACATGAAAAATTTTCATATCAACTGCAAAAGTCTGGTTGGACGGTGTTAGAAACGCCGCAGTCCGACAGCCTAACGGCCACACTCCGATTGCACGATATCTATATTCTTGCACCAGATAGCAAAAGAATATCGACTACCTTGGTCGCTAGTGTGGGCACGTCACGTTTATATCTAGATTTAATAGGGACAGATAATAAGACCATTTTTAAAGTGGAAGATGCGCGGTCAACAGGAGGGCTTGATAACGCATTTATTGAGGCTAATCGTGCAATAAACTATGCATGGTTTAAAAGGCTAATGGGCGATTGGGCGATTGAAGTAACGCCCTATATTGATATGTTGGCAGATGTTGCAAGCAAAAAAGCTGATGTCCCGTCATCATGAGCGTAACAGATAAGTCTTAATCCACGGGCGCAAGGTTTTACGCATCTCTTTGTTTTGTTTTATGCGTAAATGCGTCAACATCGTCGTTTATGGCATGCAAGTCGTCGAGCGTATCAACATCAATAGCCGCTTCTGGTAAATCTATTTTAACAATATGCGCATCTTCGTTTTGCAGTAAGTCACGAGCGCCTTTGTCACCTGTGAAATTAGCTAAGTTAGCAAAATAATGGCGCGGGAAAATACATGGTGCACCTGCTTTATTATTAAAATAAGCAGCAATTATTTTATGTGGGTTTTGTTTTGCGGCATTAATTAGACGATTAAAATCAAGCGTTGTCAGTTTTACTTGATCTGCCAAGGTAATGCATACATGTGAAGTTTGCTCTGGTATCGACTGCATTGCCTTAGCAATAGTTGCGCCCATGCCAAGTCGCCAGTCTTTATTCACATCAAATGATAAATGCTTGGGAACAAGGTTTTTGATTTGTTCCGCATTTGCGCCAAGCATTATTAAGTATGAATTAAATTGTGCGTCAAGTACCGCTTCACTCGAGATAGTGATTAGTTGCTTAGTTTCGCCATTAAGGTGCATTTTGATTTGCGCTAGCTGTTTGGGCGATCCAAATCGTTTACTCTCTCCAGCGGCTAGTAAGATGGCGTGAATATACACACGGGTTTTCCTTTGCTTGAATTATTAAATCGCTAATAGCTTAGGGCAATAACACGCAGTTGAATAGTCCTAGTTTATGTATTATCTTTCTTACATTCGGTTGAGCGAAAACCCACGACTAAGCCTAAAGCAAAACCCTTGGTAAGACATAAGCTTAGCCAACTTTTTTTGCATATATACAAGTGCAATCAACGCCATAATTCAGCATAACAAAGGCAATATTTCATGTCGCCAACACCCGTAACGATAGAAGAAGTCATTAAACGCCGCGACTGGGAAAACCAACTGTCGACGCAGATTAATCAATTGGAGGCGCACAGCCCACTACAGGGTTTTACCAGCGTGCAAAATGCTGTTGATAACAAGCATGCCCAAAAAGTCTCCTTAAATGGTCATTGGGACTTCAAATTGCTGCCTAAGCCTGAATATATCGATAATTCGCTTTTTGAAAGCAAGGATGATGATTGGACAAGTATTCAAGTGCCATCAAATTGGCAACTTGAGGGTCACGATAAACCCATATATTGCAATGTGAAATACCCGTTTGAAGTAAACCCACCTTTTGTGCCTAGCGATAATCCTACAGGATGCTACCGTACGGAGTTTGATATCACTAAAGCGCAATTGGCTCAGCGCACCCATATTATTTTTGATGGCGTGAATTCGGCCTTTTATCTATGGTGCAACGGTGAGTGGCTTGGTTATTCACAAGATAGTCGTTTGCCCAGTGAATTTGATTTGAGCCCGCATTTGGTGGAAGGTAAAAACCAAATAATGGCAGTGGTTATACGTTGGAGTGACGGCAGTTATCTTGAAGATCAAGATATGTGGTGGCTAAGCGGCATCTTTAGAGACGTCACCCTGCTTTTTAAACCTCAGCACTGCATAAAAGATGTGTTTGTTAGCCCAGACTTAGATGCTTGTTATCGAGATGCTAGCCTGAGTGTTAAAACAAAAATTAACGCACCAGCGACTTATAGTGTTGGCGTCCAAGTGTTTGACCGCAATAAAGCGGTTACCGATCTTATTCTTGCATCAACAAACAATAAACGAATCGACGAAAAGGGCGGCTGGGATGATCTTGTATTTCACTCTTTATCGATTGAAAACCCTAAAAAGTGGACGGCAGAAACGCCTAATTTATATCGCTGCGTGGTATGTTTATTTGATGAAAATGAAACGCTTGTCGATGTTGAAGCATACGATATCGGCTTTAGAAAAGTCGAAATAACAAACGGACAATTGTGTGTCAACGGCAAGCCGATACTAATACGCGGCGTTAATCGGCACGAGCATCATCCAGAGCGAGGGCACGCGGTATCGGTTAGCGATATGATTGAAGACATTAAGTTGATGAAGCAAAATAACTTTAATGCCGTTCGCACAGCACATTATCCTAACCATCCCAAATGGTACGAGTTGTGCGACAAATATGGCCTTTACGTGGTAGACGAAGCAAATATCGAAACCCACGGCATGTTCCCAATGTCGCGTTTAGCCAGCGATCCGCAATGGGCAGGCGCCTTTATGTCACGTTACACGCAAATGGTAGAGCGTGATAAAAATCATGCCTGTATTATTATTTGGTCCTTAGGTAACGAAAGTGGTCATGGGCCCAATCATGATGCTATGTATGCTTGGTCAAAGAGTTTTGACCCTTCAAGGCCTGTGCAATATGAAGGTGGTGGCGCGAATACCAGCGCAACAGATATTATTTGTCCAATGTATGCGCGCGTTGATGCACATGTGGCTGATGATGCAGTACCAAAATATGCTATTAAAAAATGGCTAAGCTTACCCGGCGAAACGCGACCACTCATATTATGTGAATACGCGCATGCCATGGGAAATAGTTTGGGCAGTTTTAATAAATACTGGCAAGCCTTTAAAGAGTATCCGCGCCTGCAAGGCGGGTTTATTTGGGATTGGGTCGACCAAGGCTTATCTAAAGTGGATGAAAACGGTGTTCACTATTGGGCTTATGGCGGCGATTTTGGTGATGAATTAAATGACCGTCAGTTCTGTATAAATGGTCTGTTATTCCCAGACCGAACACCACACCCTAGCTTGTTTGAAGCTAAGTATTGCCAGCAACATTTTACCGTGTCGCTAGTGTCACAAACGCGTACTTTAGGTAAAGCGGCAACTTATACCTTAACCTTAAAAATTGATAGCGATTATGTGTTTAGAGCAAGTACAAACGAGCACTTAGTTTGGCACTTAACAAAAGACGGCAAACCAGTAGAAAAGGGGCAAGTAAAACTGTCAATTGCGCCGCAAAGTTCTATGGTAGTGACTATAGAAACAAATACGCCTTTTGAGCCCGGCGCAGCATACCATTTGGATGTCGATATAAGCCTAATAGCTGATAACCATTTTGCTAACGCGGGTCATGTAATGGCGACAGAACAATTGGTTCTTACGAATGATTTTGGGCTGCTAAGCAACATAAGCGACATCGATAAATCAAGTCTAGCAGATACGTTACCGCGTAAGGCCGCTCATAAGGCCGTTCATAAGGTACTACCGAGCCTGCAAGACACCCCCGACGCTATCATTATTGAAAGTGATGATAACCAGCTAATATTCAATAAAACCAGCGGCCTTATTGAAAAATGGATAAAGCAAAACACGCCTGTAATATCTGAACCGCTGATTGATAACTTTTATCGAGCGCCACTTGATAACGACATAGGCGTTAGCGAAGTCGATAATGTTGACCCAAATGCATGGCAAGCGCGCTGGATAAAACACGCAGTAGGTCACTGGGATGTGAGATGTGTCAACATAGAAGCAACAAAATCAAGTAAAGATATTCGCGTGACTAGTCAATTTGAATACACCCACCATGAAAAAATAGTGGCGCAAACTACATGGGTTTATACCTTTGTTTCAGGCTCTACAGTGAATATTGATGTTGATGTCATTTTATGTGAATCCTTGCCTCCGTTACCACGAATTGGTTTACGTTATGCGATACCTGAATCACAAAATCAATCAAACAATATGCCAGTGACTTACCAAGGCTTAGGGCCGTTTGAGAACTATCCTGACCGGCTATCGGCCGCTCGCTTTGGTCATTATTGTTTGCCTTTAAGCGAGCTACATACTAATTATATCTTTCCTAGCGATAACGGTTTGCGAAGCCACTGCCGTTTGCTAGAAGTTGGTGCTTTGCGCACTACAGGAAACTTTCATTTTTCAATTAGTGAATACTCACAAACTATGCTTGCGTCTGCGTTCCACACACATGAATTAGCGTCTAACGAACATGTTTATGTGAATATTGATCATGCTCATATGGGCGTAGGTGGTGACGACTCTTGGAGCCCGAGTACACATGAAGAGTATTTGATAGATAAAAAGCACTACCGATATTCTCTAGTATTTGGTTTGCTGTAGGCAATTAACGTCAGTTTTTTTTACACATTTATAATGTTTATTTTGTTCAAAACTTAAGTGATTGTATAACATAGAAAATAAATGAGTGTTTTTGTGGTCTGAATATTGCTGTGGTGTAGTCTGTAAAGCATAAGCACTTATCTTAAGTTCGAGAATATATTTTATCTCTTATTTATTTGATAAGGCTTTATCGTAGTAAAAACATAGGAAAAAAACACATGATAAATTTTAAACGCTTTGTTTGTGCGGCAACTTTGTTAGCAATATCGGGGTTAAGCCATGCTAGCATTTATTCAGTTTCGTTATCAGATGCAGATGGGCCAGAAATTAGAGGCTCTGTTGACACACAAGCAAACACATTCACATTGTCGTCGTGGATAGACAATGGCGCTCCAGCTGCGTTTTGGACGCCGACAGTCACAAACCTTGTCTATACCGCCGTTTCTGCAAACGGAAACATGTTTGATGTCGCTGACGACTGGGATGGTACGATTAGTAACACTTGGGGGTTTATCGCGAATGACTCTAACAATGATATTTTATGGAACGAAGGTGACTATACTGAAGATCAACGTTTTCATGGTTGGGGTGGAGCGATAGGTGTAGGCAACAGGTTATTCGTTGACAATTCCACTGAGTTTACCTGGAGATGGGCACCTACTGGCTCAGATACAGTAACTACTATCACTTTTGATAACGTAGTTGTCGCACTTGTTGATAATACGCCGCCAAGAGGTGTTTCAGCGCCCGCTTTGGGTATCTTAACGCTACTAGGTGGGACTTTTTTGTTAGGTCGCCAACGGGCACAAAAAAGAGCTTAGTAAATACCAATAGAGTCGTGAGTAAATGCTTTTAAAGGCATGAAAGTACTCTATTAAATGCATCGTTTTCATCTAAATAGGTGTAAACGGTGCATTATAAAAACTCTTGCCAACAGCCGCAGTAATATGAGCTAACAACTGTAACCTTCATGCCTAAATTTTTTAGTATTAAGTTCGCTGCGGATTGACAATAAACATTCTTATTTTATGTGTATTGTCAGCTTTCTTTACAACTCAATTAGCCCACAGCATTTTATCCTTTAAATTCAGCTATTTACGGCTGGGCGTGATATTTGCATAGCTTATTTTCTGTACTATTTTTAGTAATTAATTCGTTATTCTTCTTTGAGCTAAAGTTGCAGTAAATACGCTGGAGTAGCGTGCGAAAACGATAATAAAACACGAGGAATGTGTGTGAAAACAAAACTTAAAACGTATTTGGGTACCGCTTTGGCTAGTGCATTGTTGTTTACTAGCATAAGCCACGTAGCGAGTGCATCTGTGCTGCTACAAGGATGGGCAAATTCAGGCGAAAGTGGCTTTGGCCAAATCGCAATGCCAAAGAATGACGATGATTCAAGTCGTGAATTTACGTTTGATGAATTTGGAGAACTAGGCTTTGACTCAGGTGTTAACTTCTTTGGTCAAACATATAACAGCTACTTTATTAATAACAATGGTAACCTAACGTTTGAATCGTCACTTTCAACTTTTACGCCAAACCCCTTCCCACAAAGTGACGTTCCGATGATTGCTCCATTTTGGGGTGACGTTGACACCCGATGTGACGCATGCGGAAACGTTTATCTAGGTTCTCCTGACGAAAACACACTAGTAGTCACTTGGGATTCGGTTGGTAAGTTTAATGAAGATTCATCAGAAACTAACACGTTTCAGTTAGTCATGATAGATCGTGCCGACACTGGGGCTGGTAACTTTGATGTTGAATTTAGATATGACAACATTGATTGGGTTTCGGGTAGCGCTTCTGACGGGATACCTGCACAAGCAGGTTATGACGCTGGTGACGGCGTTAACTTTTTCACTGTTCCTGGTTCTAGAACAAGTGAAGTCGCTAATTTGGACACCGCACCAAGCAACACTGGTACTAATGGTCTGTGGCGATTTGCAATAAGAGATGGCGCGTTACCAGGTTCAACACCTGATAATCCAATTCTTCCTACAATCGACCCTAATAATCCGACTAATTACAATTTCGAGTTTGAAATTATTGATCCTGACGAATTTATTTTTATCGACCCTTTGGTAGCTATTGGTTACGATTATATTGTTAACTCTGGCCCTAACCTTGCCGCCGTTATATTGCCTACCGGTTTTGATGACAATCTTTTTGACCTATGGTTATGGGATGACATCGCGATGGATTGGGTTGATGCGAATACTGTCATAACTGGTGGCGTGGAATATGAATTTTCATCACCTGTTGACCGCTTCAGAATACTCGGCATTGATATTGCAAACATGCTAGATCCAGCTGACTTTACTGCTTTTGTCACGGGATTAAGATTTGATTCTGTGGGTACGATTAACATGAGTCAAAATGCTATCGTATTTGATACTGATATTGTCATTGACGCTAACGCACCAAGTATCTTAGTCATCATGTTGTCTGGAATAGCGTTTATGTTCGTAAGAAGAAAGAAGCTAATTTAGGCTTTTTCATAGCATAAACTGTTATTATAATGAGAAAGGGGCTTAAGGCCCCTTTTTTATTAAACGAAGGAGTTGTAATGCATTTAAGAATACTAGGCTTTTGTTTTACGCTTTTACTTTGCGTTGTAAATAATGCACACGCCTTATCTGATGTTAAGGGCGAATTCGGTTCTTGGAGCGTAATTTGCGGTCAGCAAAACTGCTCAATGACCCAATTGGTCACTAAAGACAAAGAAGCAAAACAGGTACTTTTAGGTGTTTCTATCAATTACGCGTTTAATAGCGACTTAGGCACCTTAGTGGTGAGACTACCTGCAAACATTAGCAAGGAATCTGGACTCGGCATCAAAATAGACAAGCGAAAACCAATCCAAGTAGCGATTTCACAATGCAACCTCAGCGCTTGTCAGTCTGTGATACGCATAGATGATATACTGCTGAAAGAATTTACTGACGGAAATATCGCATTGTTTGCATTTGCGACCCGATCTAAAAAACAAATGACTCTGCCAATATCATTAAGTTCGTTTGAGCAAGCTTACAATGAACTAAAAGTTCATCAGCAATTGATGAATTAGTATTTCTTTGATTTATTACCCTTGGTGATTTAAATTTGCATGATGACGAGCTGCCTATGCTCTATTCAATACTATATACATTGAGGATAACATGACTGACGACAGCAACTATAAAAAGAGCAAGATTGGTGAGCATCAATTAAAGCCTGAAACCATGATGATGTCTTATGGCTATAACCCTCAGTTTTCAGAAGGCTCGGTAAAACCGCCGGTGTTCTTAACGTCCACTTTTGCCTATCAAACCCCTGAAGAAGGCGAAGAGTTTTTTCATATTATGGCTGGCCGCAAACCCGCTCCACAGGGCAGTGTTGGCGGGCTTATTTATAGCCGCTTTAATCATCCCAATGTTGAAATTATTGAAGACCGATTGTCACTCTACGAAGGCTCTGAAAGCTCGGTGGTATGTTCAAGTGGAATGGGGGCGATAAGTGCGATACTGCTAGCCTATTTGCGCCCTGGTGATGTCATTGTGCAAAGCGCCCCACTTTATGGCGGGACCGAAACTCTTATTCGTAAGTTTTTGCCTCAGTTTAATATTCACACCGGCGAGTTTGTAAATGGCTTAGACAAAGAGCAGATGCTTAGTACTTTGCGAGACGCAAGTAAAAAGGGCTCAGTGGCGATGGTGTTTGTTGAATCTCCTGCTAATCCAACTAATGCCTTGGTTGATTTTAAGGCATTGGTAAGCGTACTTGATATTATTGAAGAAGAAACAGGGCGTCGACCAATCAGTGTGTGCGACAACACGCTAATGGGACCTGTTTTTCAGCAAGTTGTGCCGCATGGAATCGATATGGCTATGTATTCATTGACCAAATACGTGGGCGGTCATAGTGACTTGGTTGCAGGCGCGGTTTGCGGTAGTCGAGAAACGCTAGGGCCAGTGCGTTCAACTCGCGGAGCATTAGGCTTAAACCTAGACCCTCACACCAGTTGGATGATCTCTCGTTCGTTAGAAACCTTAAGTATTCGAATGGAACGCGCGGCGAGTACCGGTGTAACAGTGGCACAATGGATTGCAGATAACGAATACGCAAAAGCTACACTATTGCACCCTGAATTTATTAAAGACGAAACATATCAAGACACATATGAGCGACAGTGTTCAGGTCCTAGTTCCACATTTTCGTTTGTGTTAGATATCTCAAAAGCACAAGCATTCCAACTTATTAATAATCTAACTATTTTTAAGTCGGCGGTAAGCTTAGGCGGGAGTGAAAGCTTGGTATGTCATCCAGCAAGTACGACACATTCAGGTGTTGCTGAAAATCTTAGGAAGCAGTTTGGAGTGAGTGATGGGCTAATTAGACTATCTATAGGCCTTGAGCACCCAGATGATCTAATTGCGGATTTGGAGCAAGCGTTTAAAAAGACGTTTGCATAACCGGCAAAACCCAAGCGTAGAAATCGGCCTGGCATATGCGCTCAGGCCGAATCTTGCACTTTATGCTGCGCTAGCATCTGCGTTTGACCAAGTGTCAGCTTTAAACGCTTCATCTACTGGCGTATTTGCCACATGATTGCTGTAGTTTGAAAGTGTTTTTAACGACGTGCCAAGGATAACTTCTAAGATATTAGCTTTGGTGTATCCAGCGGCTACAAAGGCCTCTAGGTCAGCGTCACTCGCATAGCCACGACTTTCTACTATTTTAATAGTAAACAAACGTAATGCTTCAAGTTTGGCATCGGCAAGCGAAGTGCCAGCTCGCAAATCAGCAATAACATCAGCTGGCACGCCCTGCATTTTCGAAATAGTCGAATGCGCAGCCATGCAATAAGTACAGCCATTTAAGCGATTGTTTGTCATTAGCACGACTTGGCGCTCAGTTGGTGTGAAATCACTTTTGTCAAAAATGCCCATTAGGGTGGCATATGCTTCAACCGCAGCTGGTGATTCAGCAAGTGTTGCCATCAAGTTTGGCACAAAGCCAAAAGCCTGTTCAACACCGGCTAGTACTTCTTGGCTTGCTTTAGGTGCAGTTTGTTGGGTATGAACTGTAAAATTAGTCATTGAGTTTTCCTCTATTAATAAATGTCTAGTGAGCTTGTTTGTGATTAGTTGTTAGCGTGTGAGTCATAGACTTTTCCGCTGATTTTCCATTCTGAGTCTTGCTTATACAAAACAAAGAAGTCAGTAAAGCGATTGCCACCCCAATTGATGAATTCCACCTTTGCGGCTGCGGCCGGGCCTGAAATATCAATCCATACAATGCGGTGTTCGACTTCTGGAGATGGACCACCATCGGCAACAACATCAGCGAACACATCGGCATCCATATTGTAAAACTCTCCACCAACAGAGCCGACAATATGAGCGTGATCGTAAAATGCGGTGCGGATTTTTTTGCCATCACCGCTTTTTGCTGAAGTGATATAAGGTTGCAGCGCTTTTTCGACAGCTTTATATTCGTTAAAGCTATGAAGCTCATCTGCAGATGTGGGTAACGTTACTTGTGACATAATTATTTTCCTTTGAGATTGTTAAACATAATTACTAGTGCCAATAATTACCTATATATAGATAGGTTATTTGGCGAAAAGATAGAGCCGAGCCATTAGGGAAGGCATCGGCTGTTAAAAACTTACACGGTAAATTTTAGTACTGGCTGCCTAATTCCAATCATGCGGCGGTACATTATTACCTCGTTGCACAGCAGGCCTTGCATTAAACCTGTCCATGTAATCTGAGATGTTTTTCAAATCGCGTAGCCCTATGACTTCACCGGCCTTTAAAAAATTCTCGATGCTGTTAAACCAGGGCGCGATTGACATGTCGGCAATAGAGTATTCGCCAGCAATCCATTCTCTGCCTTCTAGGCGTCTGTCGATTACTGTTAATTGACGTTTTACTTCGTTGATATAACGCTCTAGGGGGCGTTTATCTTCAAAGTCTTTGCCGGCAAAAGCGAAAAAGAAACCAAATTGACCAGACATAGGTCCAAAGCCAGCCATTTGAAACATGAGCCACTGTTGGACTTCATACTTATTCGTGGGCGAGTTTCCATTAAATTGCCCGGTTTTGTCTGCTAAATAGTTGAGAATAGCACCACTTTCAAATATTCCTATTGCATTACCTTCTGGTCCGTTAGGATCGACTATCGCAGGTATTTTATGGTTTGGGTTTAATGACAAAAATTCATCGCTACCCACGCCATCTTCGCTCAATGGAATTTTATGCGCTTCGTAAGCTAGGCCTAATTCTTCGAGCATAATCGATACTTTTTGACCATTAGGCGTTGGCATTGAATATAGTTGCAAAACCTCAGGACTTTTAGCTGGCCAACGCTTAGTTATCGGAAATTCTTGTAGTGTTTTTGCGGTACTTGTTAATTTCACGGTATATTCCTTCTAAGTTATTTAGTGGCTTGGTTCAGTACTGCACATTATTAATTTTGTGAATGCGAGTCGTATACTTTCCCGCTAATTTTCCATTGTCCGTCGCTTTTGTATAAAACAAAGAAATCAGTAAATCGAAAGCCACCCCAGTTGATAAATTCTACTTTTGCTGCGGCAGCAGGCCCTGATACGTCAATCCATACTATGCGATGTTCAACTTTTGGGGACGGGCCACCGTTACTCACGCTTTTTTCAAAGCTATTTAAGTCTGAGTTATAAATAGTACCGTTGATTGAGCCAACAATATGCGCATGCTCGTAAAAGGCTGTTCGAATAACTTTTCCGTCTCCTGTTTTCGCACTGTCTATGTAGGGCTGCAATGCCGCAACAACATCGTTGTAATCTCTAATGCTCTGACGTTCGTCTTCCTTGGTCACTTGCGCGCTCGCAACGCTTGCAATATTCAACAGCATTATTGTGAACAGCGCCCATAGGATGTTTGTTTTTAAAATGTTCATCGTCTTACCCTTCATATTAAAAATAATTACCTGCATGTAAATAGATAAAATTAATTGAGTGTCACCTTTAGTAAAACTAATCACATTTATATCCAACCGTTAAACGTGGGTTAGTCTTAAAGAATAACGTATTTGTCTTTAGGTGAAATTGATTCTACCTACATGCATATAGAATATAGTGTTGATTCAGTGCTTGTCAAGTGTAAATTAGTAATTAATACGCATTTATTTTAACGCGCATATGAATATATGCAGATTTGTTGAAAATTATTGCGTTCTATTGTACTTTACCTATATGTATGTAAGTTATTTTGCTTGGGGCTGATAACAATGGCTCTTAAGTGGAGTATCGATACAATTTTAATAGGCTGTAGGGCGGCGTTAATATAAAAATGGTCGTTATTTCGAGGCATTTCTTGGCATTTGCCGGGTATTAACCAAGCATCAACACAACTGAGCTCAACACTAAAAAGTAGTATTTAAAAATGAAAGACACAAAAACAAAAATTTTAGAACTAGCTGAAAGCTACACACAGTTAAAAGGCTTTAATGCGTTTAGCTATTTGGATTTAGCTGCCGAGATTGGCATTAAGGCTGCTAGTATTCATTATCACTTTAAAAGCAAAGATGACTTAGCGCTTGCTTTAGTTGAAAGATCGTTAGAGCTGCACACCCTATCTTTTCGCAATATGGATATTGAAATGGAAAACCCAATTGACCGCTTAATTGCTGTTAAAGACTATTTTAAAAACTATGTTAATAATGACAAATTCTGTCTTTGCGGAATGATGGCTGCTGAACTTCAATCTGTGAGTCCTAAAGTAAAGAGGAAGATTGATCTCTATTTTACCGATTTTCAATCTTGGCTGGCGAGTCAATTTAAGGCCTTAGGCCATGTTGATACAAACTATAAGGCCTTACAGTTTTTAAGTGCCTTGGAAGGTGCTTTACTGATCGCAAGAGTAAAAGGCGACCCTGAAATAGTGGAAGACGCATTAAGGAATTATTTTAAGTCGTAAGAAAGTTAACACAAAAACCTTGATTTTTAAGACGGTCGGTCATATTATACTTCGCATGTTCGATAAAAGAAGTGAAATCGGTAATGCCAAAAGCGAATAACCGGCAACAAATTGTAGATGCCGCTTTATCTATTTTTCATGAAAATGGCTTTAACGCGACAAGTGTTAATGACATTGTAGCAAGAGCGAATGTGCCTAAAGGCTCTTTTTATAATCATTTTAAGAGCAAAGATGCGTTAGGTATCGAAATTTTAGATACGTATTGGGAAAGTAATGCACTTAGTCGAAATAAGCTGCTTAACCCCAATATTCCAGCCCAAGAACGATTAGAAGAGTACCTTGGCAGCGTTGGTTATAACGAGTGCGGTTGCTTGGTTGGCAATTTTAGTGGCGAAGTCGCAAATATGGCGCTATTTAGGCAAAAGTTATCGCTTCTAATTAATACCTGGAAAGTACATGTCGCATCTTGTATTCGGGATGGTCAGAAAGAAGGTTCAATGGATGCTGACTCACCAGCCGAAGATTTGGCTGAGTATGTGGTGAGTTGTTTGCAGGGGTCAGTCCTAACTGCAAAAGTGAACCAAGACCCATCTTTAATGGCGCGCAACGGCAAACTCGTTATGCATTTTTTAAGTACAAAGTAAAAAGGCAAATACTGATTTATTCAGTATTTTTTTAAATAAAAAATAAGATGACTGGTCATATTTATATGTAGTCACTAAAATTTGAATTAGAAAATAAACACAATTGAGGAAAAAAATGAAAGCAACAATATACGAAGAACGATCAAAAGTAGCAGTGGTAGATCTCCCTAGACCAACATTGATTGAGAGTACAGATGCCATTGTAAGAATGACACTGGCTGGTATTTGCGGAGCTGACATGGACTTTACACAAAATGGTCCTGAATTAGGTGTCGAAAAAGGCATGCGCCTTGGGCATGAATTTGTGGGTGTGATTGAAGCCATTGGTGATGATATAAAAGGCTTAAATGTTGGTGACCGTGTTGTTGCCTCTGCAATGTTTGTTGACGGTGAATGTCACTATTGTAAAAAAGGTGTCAACTCAGCATGTGAACAAGGCGGTTTGTTTGGTACCCCTATGTTTGTTGAGCACGGCGGAGCAGACATACAAGGCGGTCAGTCTGAATACATACGCGTTCCATTTGCAAACACGACGCTGTTTAAGTTGCCAGAAAACCTAAGTTCGGGTGCAGATGACGCAAAAGTCCTTCCCCTTGCCGATAACTTCGCAACGGGTTTTCACGGTGCGATGAACTCAAATATCCAAGCTGGTGAAACCGTTGTTGTTATTGGTGATGGTGCCGTTGGCTTGAGCGCAGTCATGGCGGCAGGTTTATTTGCGCCAGCACAAATTATTCATGTTGGTCGTCATGATGGCCGCTTAGCGCATGGACGTAAAAATGGTGCTACGCACGTGATTAACAGTAAAAATGCTGATCCGGTCGAGTACGTTAAAAGTCTCACAAAAGGATACGGTGCACTATCTGTTATCGACACCGCAGGTTCACCAGATTCAATCAAACAAAGTATGGATATGGCGCAAGCAGGTGCCAACATCAGCATATTAGGTTTTGGCCACCTATTTGCACCGGCTGAAGCACCATACAACGATGCGTTGTTCCGCAATTTAACTATTCATACGGGGGTTGTGAATGTGGCTGCCTACATGAACATCTTATTACCAATGGTAGAAAGTGGCCGACTAGATCCTAGCGTTATCTTTACTGATATTTTGCCCTTAGACGAAGCAGTTAAAGGTTATGAACTAATGCGTACACGCGCCGAGGGGACGATTAAAGTCGCTTTAAAAAATTAGTTTATTGCGAGTTCACCGTATTTAGATGCGGTGAACTACGCATTAGATTTTTCACTAACTTGTCATATAGCTAGGCCATTACTTTGTGTTGGCTAATTGTTATAGCAACTCAAACAAGCAATTATAAAGATACAAAAGATGACTATGCATATTAATAATTCAAGCACTATTCGTTGGGTTCCCGAAGGCTATTCCTTTGGAAAAATGACCATAACGCTTCTTCGAAATAAATATCCACAACACAACATAATTAAGGACCAAAATCATGAAATCAATTTCGGCTGAACAATTTGGCAGTGCTGAGCTACTTACCCTAATAGACGCTCCGATGCCAGAGCCTTCGATAGGCGAAGTAAGAGTGAAAGTAAAAGCAGCAGGTGTTAATCCATTGGATGTACAAACGCGCCGCGGTGACTATTCTGATTACGTTACCACGCCATTGAAATTAGGTGTTGAAATATCGGGCGTTATAGATGCACTTGGCGATGGTGTCATTGACTTTGCGGTTGGTGATGAAGTGTTTTACAGCGTACGTGTTTTAGAAAATGAAGGCGGATATGCCGAGTATCACACTGAACGAGCAGAGCTGATAGCTAAAAAACCAAGCTCTTTATCGTTTGTAGAGGCCGCAGCCATGCCAATAGCTGCAAGCACTGCATGGGTTTGTTTGGTAGAGCGAGGCCGCCTGCAAAGTGGTGATCGTGTGTTAATTTTGGGCGGTTCTGGTGGTGTTGGTCAATTTGCACTGCAAATTGCACATAACGCAGGTGCTTACGTAGTGACCTCGGTTAGCCAACAAGCGACTGAATTTGCGCGCTCGCTTGGTGCTGACGAAACGGTTGACTATCGAAGTGCAAAGATCTGGGAAACACTAAAACAAAAGGCCCCAGAGGGCTTTGACATTATTGTTGATTTAATTGGTGGAGATGCAATACAGCAATCACTCGCTTTATTGGCGCCTGGAGGTCGAGTGGTGAGTATTGTTGACCAACCACAAGCACAAAACCTTTATGCAGGGTGGGACGCAAATGCAGAGATTCATCTTGTCTTTTTGACACCAAGCGCACAAAGACTTACCCGTTTAGGTTCGCTTGCAGATCGCGGTTTACTAAAAAGTGTGGTTGAACGTACTCTGCCTCTTGAAGATGCCGGAAAGGCACATCAATTGATTGAAGAAGGCGGACGTAAAGGTAAACTTGTGCTGACCATTTGAAAAAAGTAATGAGCAGTGCTGATCCCTGCAACTAATTTCTCAGCGCCGACGATGCTAACGACCTATGGAATAACAACGTAACGTTAATTGGCACTTGCCACTCAACTTATAAACTTCCCTCGTTGGCGTCATCCTCTAAGGGAGCAAGTCGGGAACGACTTGGAGAATGAAGCAGTAATTTGTTGATTGCGCCCATTAAAATTTCAAGCTTGATGGGTTTGTGCAGATAGTCATCCATGCCGGCGGCAAAGGCTTTTTCTCGGTCTTCGTCGAGCGCATTGGCACTCAAACCAATGATTGGAATGTTGTCGTCGTACTGCCTAATTCTGCTGGTTGCTTCTAATCCGTCCATAATAGGCATTTGAACGTCCATCAAGATGGCATCAAAGTCTTGTTTTTGATGCTCACTTACCGCTTCTAAGCCATTGTTCGCTATTACTACGCTACATGCTTGGTGTATTAGCATATTTTCAATGACAATAGCGTTGATCTCATTATCCTCTACCACCAATATACGATATTGCTTATCTTTAAACGGCTCTGGCGTAGCATTATCGATAACGACACTACCATCAGTCTCAAGCAGATACGACAATACTACGCGCTCGTCAAGAATGTGCGGCGCTTCCTGCCAGTGAGTGTCGAGGTCTTCTAATAAAAGCGTTGATGCACTGGTGGCATGTTGATTAATGACATCAACGATATACTGCGTTCTTGCTTTCACTTTATCACTTGGCGTTACACTTAGTGTAGGCAGCCTCTGTAAACTTGGTTGAGCATCGATGTATTGCTGTAAGGAAGTTCCTTCACATGGCAACGTAATACAAAATTGACTGCCGCGCTTTAATTTCGACTTTACATCGATACTGCCACGCATTAGGCCTACCAATTCAGAGCAAATCGCTAGACCTAAACCTGTACCACCGTAATGCCTAGAAATACTCGTGTCTGCTTGTTCAAAAGGGATAAACAAATGCGCTTGTTGAGCGTCGGTCATGCCAATTCCAGAATCGAGCACGCGTAATATTAAGTTGCCTTCATGAGGATTATCCCAGGCAAAGTCTACAGTTAATATGACTTTGCCTTTTTCGGTAAATTTGATGGCATTGTTTAAGATGTTAAGCAGTACTTGTTGCACGCGTTTTATATCAATCTGAGCAAAAATTGGGACTGAGTTAGTGATGTGAACGCTAAAATCTATCGACTTCTTATCAGCCGTAACTTGAATTAAATCAACAACAGGGCCCACACAAGAGGTAATGGAGATGTCTTCTAAGTGCAGGCTCATGGCTTTTTCGTTTAGTTTAGAAAAGTCCAAGATGTCGTTAACCACGGTGAGCAGTAAATTTGTCGATTCTGACATTTTAGCTAGGTAGCCTCTTCTTTGCTGCTCAGTATCGGCTTGCAGGCAAAGTTGAGTTAAGCCCAAAATCCCGTTAATTGGCGTGCGGATCTCATGGCTCATGTTTGCTAAGAATTGCGATTTCTTCTCTGCTAAGGATTTTGCTTCCTCGGCTGCCTTATTGGCCGCGGCTAAACTCTCTTGTTCAACTTTTTGCATACGGTTGAACTCACGCGCAATATCACCAAATTCATCGTTACTGGTTTGATCCAATAATTCGTATCGCTTACTGGTTGACTGGTTACGCAAGGCTTCTTCAAATGAGCGTAGAGGTCGCCTGATAACCGCGGAAATAAGCAATATAATGGCAGTAATTGAAATCAGGAAAAAAACTGATGCAATAATATTCATTGCATATCCAAAGTTCCCAAACTGCTCTTCGATGTAGAAAGTATCGTATTCTACGACGAGTATAAAATGTAAACTGTCATAATTATTGCTAGCGATTGTAGACACGGGGTAAGCTAGCGCGAATAAGCCCTCATTAACGTCGGTAAAGGTGTAAGTACCATTTTTTTTAGTTTGTAAGTAGCTGCGCTGCATATCTTTTGGCATATCACCCACTTGGTGATTAGCGTGGCGGTAATAGCTCGACGCGATTACTTCATCTTGGCTCGGTGAAACAATGACAGCGCGCTCTACATGATCGTTTAAAGCAATTAAGGTCACAATCCGTTTCATGTTCTTTGCATCAGTGGAAGCATCAAACATCATGGCAACCTGACTAGCGGTTGCTAAAGCCTCTGCGTGATAGGTTACAATTTGTTCTTTTGCGAAAAGGTTTTTGATTACGTTTAGTGTCAAAACTGTCGAAACCGCAAACAGAATGCCCATGGGGATGAGTATTTTGGCGGTAATCCCTATACGTATCATCGTTGGCCTTCAAATATGCTGTTGTATCGCTGACAGTTATCATTGCCTATCATTGTGCATACTCTGACAATATCTTCAGACATTTGACGCCATGACTGTTTTAACGCTTCATTTTTATCGCGATTGATTAGTTGAATGCCAAGCATATCGTTTTTTACTGACTCAACGCTTACATTTGCAATGTTGGCAACAAAAGCATAATAGCGCATTGGGTCTTGGTCTATGAGCGCAATAGTTTCAAACCAAGTGTCGGCTATCTTTTTACGCGCTGACTCACTGACATGGGGCTTTGCCCACAAAATGTCAAAAATACGCTGCGGATCTTCCTTTGAGCTATAGACGACATGTAGCGCATCGTTTTTTAAAAGATAGGTCGATATGGGTGGGTAAGTCACGCAGGCATCAATATTATTTTGAGCAAAGGCTTCGCCGCACTCTGTTTCTTGTATTTTTACCTGCTTAAATTGCGTCTTGTGGTCACCTTCGTTATTACTGAATACGAGTTTGGTGACGTATTCACCAATTCCTTTGTCGGGCACCGCTATTCGTTTACCTTTGAGCTGCTCTTTGCTGGTGATCGTTTTCAATGAGACGATTACGTCTCCTCCATTGGAATAATTGGTCACTAAGATAGGCGTAATGGGCAAGTTAAGAAATTTATTGGCGTTAGTAAATTCGAGCATAGACGAGGCGCCAATATCCACCTGGTCGCGCAAGTAGCTGCGGCGATAGTCGTTGATATCGGTTGGCTCAAGAATTTTTAGGTCAAGTGCATGTTTGGTATCAATGCCATTTTCACTGGCATAGTAAAGGGGATAAAAGCCGTACCAGCTGCCTATTATGAGGGTAATTCGGTCAATTTTTGGCACAGGCTTGCAAGCAATCATGAGACAGCATAAAGCGAGAAAGAGCCAGCGTAAGTTTGTGACCAAAAAAGTACCTAATCATGAAACACGAGCAACTAGATTTGTATCGGAAAATGAAAGTAATTGTTTAGTAAAAAACGGTCTTTTGCCTATGACTCAATGCAGATGCCTAACTTTTAAGCGAATAAACAATATTCTTTTTACAGACCTACTTATTTTACGGTAATATTAGATGCACTGTAGAGAGTAAAACTGTATGGTAGCAACTCAATAATACGCATCCGTAGCTCAGCTGGATAGAGTAGGTGGCTTCGAACCACTTGGTCGGGGGTTCGAATCCCTCCGGGTGCGCCATTTCGACTTTACAAAGTGTCCTGTTTAAACGTACAGAATCAAATATTCTGTCGGTCCGATACCATGTACAGCACCTAAGCGACTATCTACTCAAGGCATTAGTCCATTTTTTATGTAAACAAGATGACAATCAAATGGCTATCCTAGCGAGTCGTAAGCTCCACTAATTCGCGACGTCCACCAATAAATTGTGTCGCTAGCATTTGTTCTCCCTTAAGGCTACTAACATATATTAGATCTTTGTTAGTGGTGGTGATTATTTGAAAAGCGCCATTTTGAAGATTGTAACGCCACAGCTGATGTTGCTCATCAATGCCATAAATGTCTTCATTGGCTAACAACGGGCGTTTGCCAAATAGTCTATTGTCAATAGCGGTAAGCGCTGTCGTTTCACCATTGGATAGTAAATAAAAGCGTTTTTGATTGTCACTATAGAGAATATCCTTCTCTTTGATATATGCTGCCCACATTACGTCGCCTAAACCAGTGTCACTCGTCAGCCCCGATTGTAAATCAATACTGAACAATTGGTCTTTACCCGTTTGACTAGCAATCGCTAAAATCTTAGTGGGATGAGTCCAAGGGACAATATATTTAATCGCCAGAGGTGTTTTTATAACTGTGTAGCTACCGTCTAGTTCGACAATCGCCAATTGATTTTTGAGGTTTACCACTAGTTGTTGACCATTGGGCGACCAACTATATAACAAGCCCTCCATGCCATCTTCAAACTGCGTTAATTGATAAGTGCGCTCGCCCTCAACAAGCCAAAGCTGAGAACGACCCGAGCGATAAGAAGCAAAGGCGATAAGCTCACCATCGGGTTGAAATTGTGCGTTAATGTCTGTTTCTGTAGAACGTGCAATAACTCTAATGCTGGCATTGGAGTCCTTAGGATTAAGTAAGCCAATATCAAAATCCTTTGTACCTTGAGTTGCGGCAATTTTTGCCTGACTTGGATGGTAAATCGGGTTAGACAATCCACTAATACTGTCGTTGTGGAGCAAGCTTAACTTGCCGTCGAGGCTTAATTTATGTATTCGTCCGTTAGCACTAGTTAAGAATGACTCGCCATCTGGCGCAAAACTAACAGGTAGAGACGTATAGATTGAATGATGTGGTAAACGTTGCACATTCGCTGTTGATTGAATGTCACCATTTACTGTAAAGGTTCTTAGTACGTGCTGATTATTGTTATCAACTGCAATTGTGGCCAAAAGGTCCTTAGCACCTGAGTATACTAATGAATAAATTTCTCCAGTATGGTCAAGTGGAACCGTAGACACTATGCCAGTTCTAGCATCATGTATCACCACATTCGGACCGGCATTATTATCACGCGAGTGTTGCAATAACGCGATGCGACCGTCGTTCAACCAGCTTGGCTGTGATGTTCGAATTTGTTCACAATCAAATCGCATATTGGCAGTAGTGTCACCATTCCATGCACGAGCAAAGTCTAAGGTTTGTAGTTGCCAACACTGCTGCGCTACATTGACCTCAGCCTCACAATCGGATTGCAATACAAATGCGATTTGTGACCCGTCTGCAGACCAACTCAAACTGCTGTAATGGCCAGGCTCCTGACTTAAGCGATTTTCTTGATTATTGTGTAAATCCTTAGCCCATAAGTGGCTGACGCACTGACCTTCAAAGCGGTTGAAGATGAGATAATTACCATCTGGTGAATACGAAGCATTGTATTCTTGCGCGTCACTAGCCGTTAAAGGAGTGAGTTGTTCAAAGCGAGATGACTCTTGCCGAAGGGCAATAAACAACGAGGTTATTACTATTAATGCTACAAAAGCATACAACCAATAATAATGCTTACTGTGCGGTTTTGTACTTGCTTGAATCGCTTGCACAGGTTTAATTTCAGCGTTAACTACTTTGCGTTCTTCCCAACGGACATTCGCTTCTAGGCTGTAGCCTTGTTTCGCATGAGTCTTAATAAAAGCTTGTTGTCTACTGTCATCGCCAAATGCTTTTCTCAATTGCGCAATCGCCCTTTGCAGGGTATTTGGTCCAACGATACTTTTTTCCCAAACCAAATCCATCAGCTCATTATGACTGACGACTTCGCCTGCACGTGCCGCCAAAACTTCAAGAACTTTGAATGCCTTCGGCGGTAATTGCACAGTTTGTTGTTGGTGTTGGATTTGATTACGGGCAACATCAATAAAGTAATTGTTTACCCAAAATTGCTGCGCCATAAATGGATGATATCTTCCTGATTTTTCTTTGTAGAGCTTACCTTAAGTGTGGTGACTAAATAAAGCTGAAAGCGCACAAATCAGGTAAAAATCAGCTTTTTTTCATGTCTATTAGTCTCTACTGCATTTTAATCGTTGGTGATAAAGCTATATGCCATCGTTAATAATTTTGGCAGTCCAACTACAGGAACGTATTATGCAAAACATTTTTACTTGGCGACGCGTACTAATAACCATTATAAGCATCGCTATTGTGGTCAGTGCATTTCTTATTTATGCACTGGCGGGCTTGACTGCACAAAATGTGAAGTATGCCTCACCGCCTGAATTTGTGGCGCACTATGCAAACAGATTTACAGATAACTCCATTAAAAGTGGTGCCGATTCTAAGGAAGTGGCTCCACCGATAACACTCGACTATGCGCATGAATCTGAGTTAGTCCATGATGTATTTTTTGCGGACGGTTCTGCTGAGCAGCTCGTTCAACTATTTGTTCATCCAGATAAAGCACAACGCATTAGAGTTGCGTTGGCCTTTGCAGAGTTAAATATTAAATTTACCCATGATGAAGCCAGTGGATATGCAGATAAGCGCACACAGTTTTACGCAGACCACGCTGCTAATATCAATAGTATTCGCAATGCGCATTTTGAAGCGTTAATTGCCTCAGCAAAGGAGCAAACTAACAATCATATTCCCTACACCATTGCTTGGATGCCAATGCAAGGACAAGAAACCGTTGAAGTTCTCGCATGGTCTGCCCGACATCACTCTGATTGGTGGGTAAGACGATTTTCGGTGTTCTTTGTCGTTAGGTTTGGTGGCGACGAAGCCTTGGCTGCAGAGTTACTAAGCAGCCAAACTCACGATCCAGATTACCGTGTCCGAAAAGAAGTGTTAAGCCAACGATTTAAACAGATTATGGGGAGCTAATATGATATCTATAATGAAAATACTATTGTTGGCAATTGTCCTGTGCTTAAGTCAATTGACGAGCGTTGTCTCTGTTTGGGCCACCGATCTGCCAAAAGCGCAAAAAGCGCCACAAGTATCGCCTGAAGAAGCTGAACTTATTCACTGGCGTCTGCAAGACGGTGAACGCAGATTTACGGATATCTCACTATTAGAAAATGCCTATACTAGCGCTCAACCAGAAGACCTTAAAGACGGTATTCAGGTGGGTGAACTCGATGCAGATGGCATTGATTCTGTCATCATTGAGCAGTTAGCAAAAAACATCGCTGCGGGTAAGCATGGCGATATTGATAGCCTACTCATTGCACATAAAAACAAGCTAGTTTTCGAATCGTATTACCGACGCGGTCGTATTGATTTACAGCATCCTCAATCATCTGCCGGTAAGGTTTATGTGAGCTTGGCATTGGGTAGAGCAATACAACTTGGGTATTTATCAATGTCGGACTTAGATAGGCCACTGCTTGATTTTTTTCCGACTCTCGATCGCAGTAAGCTAAGCAAAGGCGCTGAATTAGTAACCTTACGACATGCCATGACGATGCGCTCTGGTATAAGGATTAAAGAAGAACAGTGGAGTGACCTGAACAAAACGCCCGAAGCGCTTGCTGGTCAAGGCTTGATACAAACCTATTTCGAGCTTAGTGCACCTATCACTAAGCAATCACAAACGTTCAACTATCAAAATGACCCTATGTTAGTTATGCAAGTGATTGATGCTGTCGTTCCAAACTCGGCAAAAACGTTTCTGCGACGCGAGCTACTGGATAAGCTAGATATCGCAAAATACGCTTGGCGACCTGATGAAGACAGTGGCTTGCCGGGGTCGGCTACAATGACATCGCGCGCGATGCTAAAATTTGGATTGTTAGTACAAAACAATGGGATGTGGCAGGGCGAGCAACTAATCCCAAAAGCGTTTATTCAGGACGCAACCGGCCGCATTTTGACAACAAGAGAAGACGATATATTTGGTGGAGGGCCTGATGTATCCAATCAAGGCTATGGTTACTACTGGTGGAGTGGCGATCTCAACCATGCTGAGCAGACTTTTTATACAGTTTCAGCCCAAGGAGGTGGTGGGATTTACATTATTTTAATTGAACGACTCGATTTGATTGTTGTAGTAACGGCTCATCACCGCGGTGATGCAACGCTTCAAATGACGTCTGAACACATCATTCCTGCATTTATCAATAACGAAACATCGCAAAATCGTATACTGAGCGGACCATACTTAGGTCAGAAAACGCCGGGCCTAGCTCCTCAGGTATTCGCACCAGGCATTATTTCTACAAATGCTTGGGAATACGGTGTCGTTTTTGCGCCGAATATGCGCGAAATGTATTGGGTGCGCGAAGTCATTGAAGATGAAAAGGCAAGACAAGAGTTTGTTGTTTTTGAAAAAAGTGATCAGCGATGGCGCAAGCGCGTGATTTCAGCACGTGTTGGCACACCGACCTTATCACCTGACGGCAACACTATGTTTTTTGGCCGCAGTTACAAAACGCGGCAAGGCTCAGATTGGTCTGATATGCAGCGACTAGGTCCTGAGTTTGAAGACATTCGTATTATGCGAGTGACTTCTTCTGCAACAGGCACTCTTGCCATAGATGAAGCGACACCCAAGGGAAATAGCGTGTTGCGATATTCCCCAATGGTAAAAGGTAAACGTCAAGCACCGGTGCCTTTTCCAGAAACAATAAACACCGGCGAATGGAACGCGCATCCTTTTATCGCCCCAGATGAGAGCTACCTAATTTGGGACGGTCAGCGCGAGGGCGAGCAACGCAATGCGGACTTGTACATTAGTTTTAAACAAGCAAATGAACAATGGGGCGAGGCGATCAAAATGGGGCCTGAAATAAACACAGACACATCAGAATTTGCAGCGCAAGTGACGCCAGATGGTAAGTATTTATTTTTCAATCGCACCCTTGGCTCAGATAACGTCGACACATTTTGGGTTGATGCGGCAATCATCGAGACCTATCGCCCTAAATAGTTTCGTTACTTGAACAGCCTCACTACATTTACCGTTTATACTTGCATTGGTTTAAACGGTAAATCACGATATCGTTTGCCAGTAGCCGCAAATACAGCGTTACTTAATGCTGGTGCATAAGGCCCTAAGCCCGGCTCACCCAAGCCGGTTGGTTCATAGTCATTATCAGCAAAGTGAACCCGTACGTTTGGCATTTCATTAATACGCAAAACCGGATAGTTATGGAAGTTTGAGTTAACAACTGCACCGTCTCTAAATACGACTTCGGTGCGCAAGGTTAGGGCTGTACCCATTACCACCGCGCCTTCCATCTGGGCGGTCGCGCTATCGATGTTGAGTACTTGTCCACAATCAACGGCGCAATCTACATTGAGTACTTTAATATCGTCGCCATCTACCTCAACGTGCACAGCCATGGCCACGTATGTGTTAAAGCTATAGTGAACGGCGATACCAATACCTTGATTCTTAGGTAGTTTATCGCGATTAAACCACTGTGATTTCTCAGCAGCCATCGCTAAGACATGTTTAGATCGCTTGACCTGCTCGCTTTGCTCTGGGTTTTTATTGTTGTCGTAGGTCTTGTTTAAAAAGGTGAAGGTATCTTGGCCGACTTTATGGGCTAATTCGTCGGCAAAGGCGCCATAAGCAAAGCCATAAAAAATAGCGTAAACCGCTCTGTACCAGCCTATTCGAGTATGTCTTTTAGCTTCGCCCGATTCACTTCGGACATTTTTAATACCGAATGGATGGTTCATTATTTCACCCAGTGCGCCTGCTGGCGCTCGTTCAACCGACGAGTCAAATAGCGACGCAATTGGCATAAATGCTGCTCGGTGCAACCAGCCATCTACGTTGCCGTTTTCGTCTATAGCGGCCTCTAAATGCTGCGCGTTAATACTATGATAATAGCCAGTTTGGGTATCTTGCTCGCGTGACCAAATTAATTGCACCGGTGCGTTAACGGCTTTAGAGAGGGCCGCGGCTTCTTGTACATAGTCACATTTGAATTTACGCCCAAAAGCACCACCCGCCATTTGAACATTAACCACAATGTCTTTTGGCTCGCGTTCTAAGTATTGTGCTAACACTTGTTGAATGTCTTTTGGACTTTGGGTCGACGCCCATACTTCACAGCTATCGTCTTGTACCCAAACAACACTAGCATTGGGCTCCATTGGCGAATGAGATAAATGACCGCCGGTATAAGTTGCTGACACTTTTTGAGCTGCGTTTTCAAACGCGGCGTTTATGTCGCCGCGCTCGCCAGCCAGTTCAGCCGGATTTTCGACATTTTTAACAAGCTGTGCTTTGTAAGCGGCTGAGTCATAGACTTTATTAGGCCCCAAGTCCCATTCGATTTTAAGCTTTTTGAGCGCTTGTTGTGCTGTCCATGTGTTGTCTGCCACCACAGCGACGCCACCAACAGAGCCGTAAGGTATTTCAAAGCGCGGTATTTCGACGACGGCTTCAACTCCTTTCATAGCGAGTGCTTCGGTTTTATCGACACTTTTTAACTTGCCTTCAAATACAGGACAGTGGGTAATCGCGCCATATTTAAGGCCGGGTAGTTTTGTGTCTACACCATAGGTTAGCGTTCCTTCAACGATATCTTGCTGATTATGACGCGCCAAGCCTTTGCCGATGTATTTATATTCTGACTTTTCTTTTAGTTTTGGATCTTCGGGGACGGGCATGTTTGCGGCAATACTCGCCAGTTCACCATAGGCAAGCTTTTGTTTGGTTTTGCGATTATGCACAAAGTGATTTTCAGCATACAAATCGCTAGCCGGCACGCCCATTACTTTGGCAGCCGCGGCAATTAACATTAGTTTGGCACTAGCACCTGCTTTACGCATAGGAATATACATAACACGTATACTGGCCGATCCACCTGTTGCTTGTGAGCCGTATTTTTCTTCGTTGCCTTCACCTTGTTTAATCGATACTTTTGACCAGTCTGCTTCCATCTCGTCAGCAACTGCTGCTGGCAGCGCTGTACTTATACCTTGCCCCATTTCGCAGCGTCCACAATATAATAAGGTATCGCCATTTTTTGCAATGTGAATAAAAGCACTTGGGTTAAATGATGATGTAAATGTGCCGTCGAGTGTGGCAAGTGCTTTGCCTGATAAACTTACCCCTAACCAAAGTCCACCAGTGGCAAGGCCAGTATTTTTGATAAAGTCACGTCTGCTAGTGTTTTGAACAGTCATCTTACACCTCCTTGCCAAGTTCTAGGGCAGCGTCAGATACCGCTTGTTTGATTCGCTGGTAAGTACCACATCGGCAGATATTGCCTTGCATAGCGCTGTCTATTTCTGCAGATGTTGGGTTTGGGTTGTTTGCCAAAAAGCTGGCTGCATTCATGATTTGCCCGGCTTGGCAGTAGCCGCATTGTGGCACTTTATTAGCGACCCATGCTTTTTGAAGGGGATGGTCGCCATTTTCAGATAAACCTTCAATAGTGGTGACTTTGCGTCCTGCTACGGCAGAAACTGGTAACACACAAGAACGAGTTGCCTGCCCATCAATATGCACTGTGCATGCGCCACATAGACCTAATCCACAGCCAAATTTAGTGCCCGTGTATTCTAGCTTATCGCGCAAAAACCATAAAAGCGGCATGCTTGGGTCTACTTCGATTGGATAATCTTTATCATTGATTGATATTGTCTGCGTCATCATTATTCCTATCGCGCACATGCGCTGTCGTGTAGACCCGATTTTTTGGTTGGCGAGTCGTCAAGGTTTTGTCTGTTATTGGTAAGGTAAAGATTAGTCTACTTAATATCTTAAGTCTACGTTATTCGAGCATTGTTGGACTAAATCGCGAGCATAACGAAACAAGCAATAGCGGACTTATGCCCTTGGTCCATCAGTAATCGAGACTAAGTTTCCATCATGAAACTCCAATATTTTGATAAATTGCCCTTTACTAGGAATATATGTGTAGCGTTCGAGGTTGACGTATTTTCCCTTCACCTTAACTTGACCTATGTAGCTTTCGTCAAAAGGTTTCCCGCATTTTAGTTTGACTTCAATACTGGTATCGCCCACTTTTACCAACTTGTTCTTACACCGGTAACTGCTTGCATCAGCGTTAAGTGAAAAAAACGCCATGCTTGCGACGGACAATATTATCAATGTCTTTTGCATTTTTTGCTCCAAATCTTCAGTTATTAATATATAGACCGCCAAGATATTTAAAAATTGCAACAGGCATTAATCTAATCATCGCTTGAATATATGGCTATATTTGAACACAATGAAATGAATAAGCATAAACTCAGGTCTTCTTGGCATCTGTGAAAGTTAATCAACCGCATATTAGGTAAAAAATGAATACAATAGAAGTTGGGCTGTTGATTTTACTGTTTAGCGTAAGCACGTACACCATGCTTGCAAAAACCTTGTCAAAAACAATTATCACAGCGCCTATGGTATTCATTTCGCTTGGCTTGGTGATGTCTAATTTCGACTTTTTTGATTTAGAAAAGTCTGAAGACTTGCTTCATTTGTTAGCCGAAATTGCGCTTATTATTATCCTCTTTTTAGACGCCTCCCAAATTAATTTACGACGCTTGAGAAAGCAAAATGCATGGCCAATTCGAATGCTCTTAATTGGTTTACCCCTCACTATTGTGATTGGAACGTTTGTTGGTTACCTATTTTTTCCAGAATGGCCGTTTGCCTTATTATTGCTAATGGCGGCTTTAATGGCACCGACTGATGCTGCGTTAGGCGAGGCTGTTGTTCGAAATAAAACGGTGCCTAAAAATGAAAGGCAGACCCTGGCGGTCGAGAGCGGGTTAAATGACGGTATTGCCCTGCCGCTGGTCCTCTTTTTAGCCAGTTTGGTCGCCATGGGTAGTGCCAGTCATACTGACCAAAGCGGATGGATTGTGTTTGGTATTACTCAAGTTGTAGTAGGCGTGCTAGTCGGATTGATGATGGGCTATAGCAGTGGTCGAATGTTCTTGCTTTGGGAAAAGCACAAACTCACTTCCAACGTTTATGAAGGCATTGGCATACTAGCACTTACGGGTACTTCATATTTAAGTGCTAATATTTTAGGTGGAAACGGCTTTATCTCAGCCTTTGTTGCCGGCCTTGTGTTTGGCAATATGGTGAAAGGACATTGTCGTTTTATTTATCAGTTTGCTGAAAGTGAAGGGCAAATGTTGATATGGGCCGCGTTTGTCATCATTGGCATTGGTCTTTTGCCAGAAGCAATTGAAGCGCTTACTTGGCCCGTCGCGGCTTACATTATGGTGAGTTTGTTTTTTGTTAGACCAATAGCAATTTATATATCGCTAATTGGTACTAAAGCTAAACCCATAACCCGATTGTTTATGGGATGGTTTGGACCTCGAGGCTTAGCAACGGCACTTTTTGCGCTAATGATTTCTAAAGATATTTTAACTGATCATAGCTATTCAGTATTGGTTATTGCATTAAATACAGTCTGGATCAGTGTACTTTTGCATGGATTAACCGCCGCGCCTGGGGCAAGACTTTATGCCAAACGCATTAAAGTGTTACGTCGCCGAAAATTCGAAAAGAAGATGCAAAAGCGTCAAGCTAAA
>CAYURD010000041.1:0-32375 GCA_964446865.1 uncultured Glaciecola sp. | reverse complement strand
ATAATCTTCTTATAGCGGTTGCATCAGCTAATCCTGTAAAAGTAAATGCAGCAAAACAAGCATTTGCATTAGTCATGCAAAAATCGCTTGAAATCACATCTCATAATATAGATTCTGGTGTGCCAGACCAGCCAATGAACTATGAAGAAACAAGGTTAGGTGCACAAACTCGCGTCGAAAACCTGATACAAGCGACCAAGGCCGACTTTTATATTGCTTACGAGGGCGGTGTTGATGTGTTTGAAGATGGCCCTAAGACTTTTGCTGTGCTTTGTATTTCAAACGGGGAAGAAATGATATTAGGCCAAACCGCCACCTTGCCAATCCCTGTTAAGGTCTATGAAAAGTTACTTGCGGGTGAAGAGTTAGGGACGGCAATGGATAATTTGTTTAACACGGTTAATATCAAACAAAAAGGCGGTGCAATAGGGCAGCTAACAAAAGGATTAGAAACAAGAGAGAGTATTTATCAATCAGCAACCATTCTTGCATTAAGCCGTTTTGCACATGATGACTTGTATAACTAGAGAAGGTGTAAGGCCTTACAAATTTAATTCGTAAACACCTTGCTCGTTAGCATTGCCAAAGATACTTGCGCCCTGTTTTATTTCATTTGGGTAGTTATCGGGGATCCTAAATTGGCCTGTTGCGCTATATTTACCTTGTGTATCAATCAGTACTTTTGCATCGAGTTCAAGACCATTGCTCGGCGCAATCTGCAAAGCAAAAGAAGGCGTTTCGCATGATAACGCGGCATCAAAATTGCCTAAATCAAGTGGATTATTAAGAACATTAACCGAAGCCTGTAGCCAGTTTCCTGTCCCGCTTAAGCTTTGGCATCCATTGTTGATTGTGAGCTCACTGATATCTATTCTAAAGCGCCCATTTGCAGTCACCGGAACACCTAAATTGAGCTCGGCAAAGATAGGTTTTGCTGGCAGGAAAATGCGAGTATCGCTGAGTGTTAATTTTTTTGTATTGTAAAAAGGGACACTAAGATTGCCGTTAAGCGATATACGCTCAGTCGCTCTAACTGAGCCGCCTGTCATGTCTACATTGGCCTGCAATAACAAGAGCGACCATGGCGATAAAGACCATTTTACATTATCAATACGCATGCCATCGTATGTCACAAACAATGACTCACCTTCAAATAATGTACCCGACACACCTGAAAGGCTGACTTTGTTTTGGCTTTGCTTTTGTATATAGTCGCTAAGGTATACCGCGGGCATATACGCAATTAAAAACACTAAATAGGCGATGACTGCTAATATAATCCACTGCCATTTTTTCACGTTGTTATTTTCCTATTAATAATCGTCTAACTTGCACAAAGCCTTGTGTATCGACTTCTGACACATCTGATTGCAAAATTATTACGCCTCTACCTTCAAGCGTTGATAACCACTGTATGTAGTCATTAAAGGCCACTTGGTCGATAAAGACAATAAGTTCATCGCCCTGAGGCTGCATACGTGCAACGGGTATGTTGGCACTACGGGTGGTTTGATTGACGACTTGAGTCAATGAGCCTGTGTAACGAGTTTGGCTAGCAGATTGGCGTAATACCTGCGCTCGACTGCTTTGCTCTTGCACCCACACAAGTAATTCTTTATCACTTGCCACCGCATTTTTTTGATCTTCTATCGCCGTCGTTAATGGATTATAAATAGCGAAATAAAAAATCCCAACAACCGCCACAACTGAGGCTGCTAAGACCATTTTTTGCTCTCTTTCACTTAGGCCTTTAAACCACGTTTTAAGGTTTTCCATAGACTAGCCTCTCACCGTGATGACACCAAGAACCTGCGTTTCTCGATTATTAAAGGCGCCTTGTTCTACTTCAAAGCCCAAATTTTCAGCTTCTCGTCTAAAGCTTTCTAAGCTTTCAAAATTATTCGCCACGGTTTGCATGCGCAGTTCTGAGCGGCGACTGTCGTATTTAATACTTTGTGGCTTAACACCAGAACTTTCAAATGCACTGCCAAGTCTTGAGAGCATGGCTAACATGCTTAAATTACCACCGCCTTGCTCCAATTGCGCCATTTCACGTTGTATAACACGGCGAGGATTTGTTACGCGTTTTAGCTGCGGAAACCCTTTTTTAATTGACGCTTGAATGTCTTGCCTAATCTCAAAGCGTTCACTTTTAAGTTGATTGAGTTCGGTTGATTTGTAAACTAAATTTGCACATATCGCAATGACGCCAAGTACCGCTGCTACTTTCCATTTATCCCAAGCGGGATTAGCTTGGCGTTTAACCGCGTATTCGCTTTGAAATAAGTTAAGTTTATTGCTGAGTGCGCCTTTTAATAAAAGTTGCATGGGCAAGTCGTCAAAGTCAAAGCTTGCTTCTTGTGTGTCGGGCCAGTTGTTTATTTCGCTGTAACAGAAAAGGGCTGACTCACTTATGTTTGCTTCTTCAAGTGCTAGCGGTAGCAACCAGTCACTTTCCCCTTGCATTAATTGGCCATTGTTTAGCCTGACTAAGAGTTCATCATTTAATTCAAGTAAACTAACGCCTTCGTTGGCAGGCAGACAATACGCATCAGGAATTAAAGTGTCACAAAAAAGGCCAGCATTAGAGAAAGCATCTTGCCAATGGGTAAGCTTTTGACGACTGACAACGGCGACTTCTTGTTTATTCTCATGTTTGTTGCCAAGTGCAAAGAAAAGCTGATCGACATCACCGCATACTTCGTCTTCTAACATGAACGGAATAGCCGCTAGTGCCTTTCGAGATGCATTTTTAGGTAATTCTACCTGCGTAAAATAAACATCGCTGGTAGGTGCGAGTGCAATCACTTGTGCGCTTGTTGCACGCTCGCTCAGTGAGCTTAAATCATCACTTCCATTAAGTACGCCAGAGGCAATAATTTCTTGTTCTTGCTCGCTATATACTAGCCAATGAATAGGGTCGTTGGTATGCGAACCTAATCTTATAATTAACCGCTGCATTTAAAATGCGCCTCCAAACTCTCGACTAACGACAATAATACCATCGTTATCTAATCTAAATATCGTAGACAGTCTAAACTGTGAACCTTGATACTTTGCGACCGTGTTTAATTTAAAATATGTTGTGGTGACATCAAACCATGATTTTTGCGCATCAGTTAACTGTAGAGCGCTCACTTCGCCTAAGGCAAAAAAGTCATCTATGCTTTTAAAGCCCTCTTCAGGCCGGCTACCGATGATACTTGAACCTGTTTCTACAGTCTCGCCTAAAAGTGCGGCTAACACAACCGCGTTTTCGGGTGTAATCGTATTAACATTAACCTTCAAATTGTCTTCTGGCAGCACGCATAAGGCATTTTTAATCACGTCGAATGCGCCCAACTGAATGACTTGATCCATGCCATAAATAAGTCGTAACTCAGATAAATGGCTCAAGGAGTTATTCGCGGCTAGATATGGCCTTGCTTGTGATTCATATTCAGGGTCTTCAGCACCATCTTGCGAAGGTTCGCTGTCCTCATCAATCCAATCCGTTAATGAGGCGAGTAAGGTGTCAACAACGAACGAATCGGTGATATAGCTTTCTAACAATTTCTTAAACGCAGATTGGGCAGGGCTATTACCGGTTACGCCCGTGGCAGCTCTCACCGCGTTAAGATTAAAGCAAGATTGCATATCGACTAACTCTGCAGATATGACACCACCTTCAACAGGGTATTCAAATGGCTGCGCCCAAGGCTGGCTTAGGTTGATATTTTCACCGGTAAGTGTTTTTAAGGTGCTTAAGGATTGTTGGGCAAATTGCTCTGCGCCTAAGGCATACCAATACGCTTGATTATTGGCTTTTATATTCAAGGTACGCGCCACATTAAGTTGTAATCTTCCACTCATTTGAGCCGCTAGCACAGTAATTAGCGCAACAATAAGCATGACAACGATAAGCGCAACGCCTTTTTGCTTTTTTAGTTTTTGGCGATAAGTCTTGTTTGTCGTCATTAGACTTTAACCTTAAATACGCGACGTATTTCACCAAAAGAGTCGGTGGTTACTGTCACCGCAACAGCGTAGGGCAGTTCGACGTCAGGTATTGTTTCGGACCATTTTAGCTCAGTGGTCACCTCCCTAAGTACTTCTACTCTAAAGTCGGTAACGCCTTCTAACAGCACTCTAATTCGAGGTTCAGTGCCAATGACCGAGTCAACAAAGTTAGTATGTAGCCTTTCCAAACGCTCTTCTTGCAAACGATAGGCAACGTTTTGAAGGTTGCTGCGTTTTAATCTTAACTGCGGATTATTCCAGCCTGTTCTAACAAACCCAATGCCGTCGGCGTCACTTTCGAAGTCATATTCGCCACCGCGGATCACAAGTTCATTTTCGAGTTCTTGAGTGCGGGGAATACGAGATTGCATTTGCATGAAATCTCGTTCGATTACAATCATCGCACGCTGCAGTTGTTCAAATTTAAGCTCTCGTTCAGATGATATTTCGTTAGATGTTGTGATATTGGAGAGCATGGCGTTTGCACCAAGCGCTAAGATGGCGAAAATAGCGGTCGCGATCAGTACTTCGATTAGCGTGAAGCCGGCTTGCGGGTGTTGATGATGTTTTCGGTCTTGGCTAATTTTTAGATTAAGTTTTAGACGGCGCAAACTTAAAAGATTAAATTCTAGACTGTCCAGATTTAAAACTAGACTGTCCAGATTTAAAAATCGAGTAAGGCTTATCATGGTTCAACCTTGCTCATAAAGCTCGTTACTGAAGTAATGCTCGTATCTGAATCTTCGCTTAGTGAAACACTTACCGTGACTTGATATAGCGTTGCATCTGCGGTTTTTTCAGCGCTTCTTGTCCAGTACCACGTTTTTCCCGCCATTTCTTCTTCGCCATTTTTTAGCTTATCCAAGGGCCACTTAATCCTTGATTCTAAAGAGCTTCGTGATAGTTCATTATTAGCAACCCAAGTGGCGAAGGTGATTTGTTCAAGGGTAGAGATTGAACGTAAATGCTCATATACGGCTTTCATAATCGCACCACCGGCTAAGGCGAAAATCGCGACAGCCACCATCACTTCGATTAGCGTGAAGCCAATTTGTTTAGTGTTAGTTTTGTTGGCGCGTGATTTTTTCATATCTCAGGTGCCACTAGTTTCAAAGGGACAGTATCTTGCCCTTGTAACATAAACTCGAAGTCTTCTTCGTTTCGTGTTTGAGCTTGATACTTTACCGTTAGCTCAAAAGGCGTTATTTCACCGCTAGAGAGAATAAATATTTGTGGAGGCGGTGGTATCTTGTCTTCGTCGCTACCAATCTCTACGCTGTCATTGCTAACGCTCAATTGCTCATCAAATACGCGAGAATCAAATAGTGAGTCTTCGTCTTGCCACTCTAATCCATCAAGCAATAGCTCTAGATACACGCCATCGGGTAATTCGACTTTTTCAAATTGTTTACCTTCGGTAATGGGCATCCATCGCTCGTCTTGGCCGAAAGCCACAAACTCATAGTTTCGTTTTTTTTCATCAATGCGCAAGCCAAGTTCCAGTTGGTTTATAACGGCATAGTCGCTTGCCATATTAAAAACAACTTGGAGGCGTTTTACATGTTGTTCGATTTCTTTTTGAGGGTCGTCTGTCAACGTCGTGTAACGAACAGTGGCCAATATCAAGCCTATCACCGCCATAACGATGATGATTTCTAGCAAAGTAAACCCTCGCTGAAATTCACTTTTTGGAGATAGCTTTTGCATATGACGTCGTCTGCTGTTTTTAAGGCTATGATTTTTATAGGTTTAATTTAGCTTTGAAAATTTCTGGACAGTCTATATTTTAATTTATGCAAAAATACTGACCATCCAGAGGCTTCTTATTTAGTAAATATTACTGTAGAAAATCATTAAGGTTCCAAGTGCCAATATCGTCCTCAGTCCCTTCCAATTTGTCTGGACCAAGGCTGTAAATATCAATTTTACCAATTTCGCCAGGGCTTAATAAAACGTAATCGTTACCCCAGGGATCAACCGGTAAACGTTTAATAATACCGTCTTCTGGGTAATTTCTTGGAATAGGATCTATCGTAGGCGGGCTAACCAGTGCATCAAGTCCTTGTTCGGTAGTCGGGATCGAATTAGTTTGCAGGCGGTACATCTCAAGTGCGCTTTCGAGCTGTTGAATATCTACAGCCGCTTTTTTGATCATCGCTTCATCTCGTTGACCAAAAATTTGAGGGGCTACAAAAGCTGCCATTGTCGCGATTATAAAAATAACGACCATGATTTCGATTAGTGTAAATCCACGCTGTTTTTGCTTAGCGTTGAATTGTGAAGATTTATGGTGAGTCATCGTTTTCAATTTCATATTACTTTCTCTCTAAATTCCCGATAAATTGTTTAATTCTAGTATGGGCAATATTATTGCTAGAACAATAAATAAGACCACCATCGCCATTGTGACTATTAATATTGGCTCAAATACCTTTAGCGACATGTTTACTGTGCTTTCGAATTCTCGCTCTTGATTTTCTGCGGCTCTTGACAGCATCTGTGTTAATTCTCCAGAGCGTTCACCCGATGCAATCATATGCATCATCATCGGCGGAAATACTTTTGTTTGATCTAAGGCTGCTCGCAGGCTACTGCCTTCTTTTACGCGCTCTGCAGCGACTTTGACCAAATTCTGCAAATGTTTGTTTTTCAGTACGTCACCACCAATAGACATCGATTCTAATAATGGTACGCTGCTAGATGTTAATATACTTAAGGTTCGAGCAAATCTAGCAGTATTAGTTCCCCGTGATAATTTGCCGATAAAGGGTAAGTTTAATAATTGCTTATGCCATCTAAGCTCTAACAGGGGGTTTTTAAGCATTCTTGAAAGCGCAAAAATTAACACGGCCAGTATTATTGCCGCATAAATTCCGTAATCACGAGTACCATCGCTAATTGCAATAAGGATTTGAGTGACAGTGGGTAATGCCTGCTCCATATTATCAAATTGCCCTACGATTTCAGGCACAACGGTGGTTAGTAGCATAATGACAACCCCTAAAGCGACGACGGTCATTAATATTGGGTAGACCAGTGCTTGTTGTATAAGGCTTTGGGTGTGATGTCTGCGTTCTGTGTAATCAGCTAATCTAGACAATACGGCGTCTAAGTGACCTGATTTTTCGCCAGCCGCGACCATTGCTCTGAAAAGAGTATCAAACGCTTTTGGGAATTCTCCTAGTGCTTTTGCAAGACTATGGCCTTCGACTACCTTGCTTCGAACCGCCATCATCATATTTTTGGTGCGTGCTTTTTCTGATTGTTCAGCAACCGCGAGAAGGGCTTCTTCGATGGGTAAAGAGGCTTCTATAAGTGTCGATAATTGTCTGGTTAACAATGCAAGATCAGTAGCTGACATGCCCGGACTGAAAAAACTACTCACGTTTTTAGTGCTGAGCTTGTTCTCTTCAACCACCTCAACCTCAAGCGGAATAAGAGATTGTTCTCTAAGCTGTTGGCGGACCTGACGCGCGTTGTCACCTTCCAATACACCATCAGTATTTTTACCCGCGGCAGTAAGCGCTTTATATGCGAACGCTGGCATTATTCTTCTCGCGTGACTCTAAGGACTTCTTCAAGTGAAGTGACCCCTAGCAGCACTTTGTCACAGCCATCTTGTCTGATAGAAGGTGTTGTTTTACGAATATATTTTTCTATAGCTTGCTCACCACGGCTTTCGTGCATCATTTCTCGGATGGTTTCATCAACGATAAGTTGCTCATGTATGCCGGTTCTGCCTCTATATCCTGTGTGGTTGCAGTTAATGCAGCCTACAGGCGTATAAATAGTCGTCGGCTCTGAAATTCCTAAGGTTTCCATCTCACGTTCACTTGGTGTGTGCGGCGCTTTGCAATCTGAGCATAAGGTACGTACCAAGCGCTGAGATAGCACAGACAGTAAGCTTGAAGAAAGTAAGAAAGGCTCTATGCCCATATCTTCAAGTCGAGTGATGGCGCCTGCCGCTGTGTTTGTATGCAGTGTAGATAACACCAAATGACCCGTTAAACTTGCTTGAACCGCAATTTGTGCGGTTTCTACGTCCCGAATTTCTCCAACCATTACCACGTCTGGATCTTGACGTAATATTGCCCGCAGTCCGCGTGCAAAGGTCATGTCCACTTTGGCATTAACTTGGGTTTGTCCAATACCTTCTAAATCGAATTCGATTGGATCTTCAACCGTTAAAATGTTCCGGTCTTTACTGTTGATTTCACTCAAGCCAGCATAAAGTGTGGTACTTTTACCTGAACCCGTTGGGCCTGTCACAAGCATAATACCGTGGGGTTTTCTGATAAGCTCAGAGAAAAAGCCTCGGTTTTTCTCTGTCATGCCTAAATCTTCAAGATTTAAGCGTGCGTTGTTTTTATCAAGCAGACGAAGCACAACACGTTCACCATGGCTAGATGGCATGGTAGATACACGCACATCAACCGCGCGTCCGCCAATTCTTAAGCTAATTCGACCGTCTTGCGGAACACGTTTCTCGGCAATGTCCATTTTAGACATAACTTTAATTCTTGATACCAACATCGAAGACATTTTGCGATTTGGGCGTAAAATTTCGCGAAGTACACCATCGACTCTAAACCGAACCACTAACTGGTTCTCAAATGTTTCGATGTGTATATCAGATGCGCCTTCTTTAATGGCTTCACTTAACATCGCATTGATGAGCTTTATAATAGGGGCATCGTCTTCATTGTCTAATAAATCTTCGGTGTCGGGCAAGTCTTCTGCAAGCGCGAAAAGATCGCTCTCATTACCTAAATCTTCCATCAACTGTTTTGCTTCAGAAGAGTCTCTTTGAAACCAATCGGTTAATAGTGATTCAAAATCATCTTGCAGTGTTTTTTTCAAGACAAAGCTTTGCCCAGCGTAGCGCCGTACTTCTGCAAAAGCGGAAATAGGCGTCTGCTGCGTGTAATACAAATCATGAGGTTCAGTATTTACATCAAGCAGAAGGTGATAACGTTTCGCGAAACTAAAGGGAAGCCCGGTCGAGCTATCGTTTAAATCCTGCTCATCTTCAATTTCATTAATAACTTCATCTGCAACATCACCCGCGACATCTTGTAGGATATCAGCGCTTGCGGATTGTGTGTTAGCTTGCTCTGCCGACATTAGTTGTCTTCCTGCTTCTCTTTATCAGTGATGTATTCTTCAAATGAAGGCGGTAGTACTAATTTGTCGTCCCACGCTGGTAAGCTCGGGCCTTCGGTTCTTGGCATTAATGGAATGCCTTGTGACTGTCTGTCTAACTGCTGTGCGCGAATATAGTTGTACTTACGATGACTTATTTCGTTCATTGTCACGCCGTCACGCACGATTGTGGGCCTTAAAAACACCATCAGATTGCGCTTTCGTTTACTGGTGGTAGTTGTTTTAAATAAATGACCTAAAATTGGGATGTCGCCAAGAAGCGGGACTTTCGATACACTTTCTTGAACGTCTTCGTCAATCAATCCACCTAGTACAATCGTGCCGCCATCATCGACAATAACCGTCGTTTTGATTTCACGTTTATTAATCGAAATATCTACTGAAGTTGCACCACTTACGCTCGATACTTCTTGTTCAATAGTTAATTGGACGGCGTCACCTTCATTGATTTGTGGGGTTACTTTGAGCTTGATACCCACTTCTTGTCTATCAACCGTTTGAAACGGCGTTGAGTTATTTGCGCTGGCCGTACTTCCGGTAATAATCGGAACCTCCTGACCTACGATAAAAAACGCTTCTTCATTGTCTAGGGTAGTTAAATGAGGTGTAGCAAGTATATTTGAATTGGTATCTGTACTGACGGCTTGAACAACTGCGCCCCAGCCATCATTGATTATCCCGGCGATGAGTCCATTTGCGCCGCCTAGTAGTGCAGCCAAAGGAGTCAAGTTACCTTCTCTAGTATCTGTTGTTTGTACTGGCGTACCATCGTTTGAAATGTTTGTGACTGTTTGCACGTCATCTTCAGCCTCACGTAGGGCTACACCAAGCGAGCCTACGCCAATCACACCATTTGTAAACTGCGTGCCGCCACCTTCTTCTGACACGAGCTGCACACCTAAAGTGACACCGTCACCTTCAAATACTTCAACGATAATCGCTTCAACTTGAACCTGAGCTCGTCTGACATCAAGTTGTCTAATCACTTCTTCTAGTGAGCGCATCATGTCTGGTTCAGCAGTAATAACAAGAGAGTTGCTGTCTTCGTGTGCGTCTATGTTGACATCACGATTGCTGGAGCTGCGGCGCTGTTGTTGCGCGTTACCTTGCGATTCACTTTGGATGCTGGCGCTTACGCCCTGCAAAACTTGGACTAAGTCTTCGGCTTTTGCGTAGTTTAAGAAAATAACTCGGGTATTACCGCTAGACTCTAATTCCTGATCCATGCGTTCGATTAGGTTAATTAATCGTTGCCTAGCTTTAACATCACCACTTACGATAACGCTGTTTGTTCTGTCATCAGCTACTACACGAGGAGTCGATTTTCCACCCGCATTTTGTTTGCCTTGGGAGTTATTGATGCTATTGATTATGCGGACCATTTCAGAAGCTGAGGCAAAACGTAGCTTTATTACTTCAACTTCTTCATCGCCGGCTCGATCGACTCTTTCTATGATTTCTACTAAACGATTAACAACTGCGGCACGGCCTGTAATCATCATGACGTTTGAAGGGTCGTGAGCAACGACATTACCACCGCCCGTTTGGTCGTTTAGTTGACGAAGGATAGGAGCTAATTCTCTAACGGGTACATTGTAAACGGGGATGACTCGAGTGATCATTTCATCGCCATCTAACTCGGTTGTCTCAACAACGGGGATATTTGAAGACTTTGCATCTTTTGAGCGAACGACCTTTAAAATACCATTAGGCATTTCAACCACGGCAAAATCATAGACTTGTAAAACATTTAGAAAAAACTGGTAGTACTGATCTTCTGTCATCAGATCATAGCTTCTGACACTTATTTTACCGCGAACATTGGGGTCGACAATGATAGTAAGTTTTAAGTTTTTTCCGACAATATTAATAAATTCAGTGATTTCTGTATTTTTAAAATTTGGCTGATATTCAGCACTATTTGCAAAAAAGCTACTGCCTAGCAAAACGCTAGCGGCAACAAAAGTGCATATTGCACTTTTCACTTTTTTTCCTTGCTTTACAAGCATCATAAAACGACTACCTTTTATATAACCCGTTTACGCTTCGGGAATGTCTAAATCTAGAGAGATAAATTCGCTGCCTCGTAATATTTCGAGCTGCAAAGTATCTGCTTCTTTTAATTGAGTGATGGCTTCACCCGCCTGTTGTAAGTTACTTAGGTCGAGTCCGTTGAGTTGGACTACGACATCTCCGTTCTTTAATCCAACTGAGTTAAAAAGGGCTGGATCTTTACCCGGAGAAACACGAAAACCAACAAGCTCATTGTTAGCTCTGTGAGGTGAAAGTGATATTAAATCTGCAAAACTAGCTGGCTCATTCGCTAAATTTTGACGAACTTGTCTTAGCGCTTGCGCTCTTTCTCTCAACTCTTGAGGACTTTGAGTATTATTTTGTGGCGTATTAACACGTGCTTGCGCATTGTCTCGTTCGTTTGAGATTTCACGGTTTCTATTACGATTGGCTTCATCAAAATCAATCCCTTCAAGCATCAGTGTTTCTCGAGTGAGTCTATTTTTGATGATCACACGGTCGGTGTATATTTCGTCGAGGGTAACATTAGTGCCTTCTATCTTATCGCCGATTCCATAGGTGCTTTGAGTATTTCGGTATTCGATAATAGCCGCACCTCTTGATTGCTCGGTGCTTGAAACGACGCCCGATAGTACAAGGTTCAGTTTGGTTTCTGGCACATCAGTCACATCTTCTTGAGATTGCTCGACAACGGCTTGGGCTTGAGCATCGCCAAAAAGGTTGAGGTTAATCAACGATGACATATTTGTAGATTTGGCATTGGAAGAGACGCTTTGTGATTGACTAGATTGTAAAGCGCGATTGTTGACATCACCTTGCGGCTGAGGAATGAGTGACCACGTCAACTTTGCGACAAATGCCAATAAATAGAGACTGAGCAAAACTACGATAATAAGGATAATCTTACTTTCGTGGCGTCTGTATATGTCACCAGCAGTAGTTAGGCTTATGTTACTCATCTTATTTTATTACGTCTCTTCTTTTATAGGGTTGTAATGATAGCTAGTACAGGTGATGGCTACAATAGCTGAAACCCAATCAAATCAAAATAATCGCGTTTATGACTGTAAAAGTCGTGATAAATGCATTTTTAGTTCAAAACTTTTTCCAGACTGTCCAATTTTAAGATTTGGACTGTCCAAAATTATAAATTTTCCTGTATCGAATGTTTCGGTCACTATATCGAAACCTTAATAGCTAAGTTATAATCTGGACATAATCTGGACTGTCCAGAAAGAGCCCAGAAAGAGCTCTGAAAAATCCACAAAACGTTCTTCGGTAAAAAATATGGCAAATAAAAAGTTAAAACAGAAGCATTCTGCCAGTCAGCCAGAAATAGAAGTGCGACTTGATAAATGGTTGTGGGCGGCGAGATTTTGTAAAACTCGCTCGATTGCTAGAGACTTAGTTCAATCAGGCAAAGTCAGTTATAATGGGGAACGGTCTAAACCAAGCAGAGTAGTCGAGCTTGGAGCTGTACTGAAAATACCTGCAGGATTTGATGAAAAAGTAGTCATTGTGAATACTGTTTTGACGAATAGGCAGGGTGCTGCCATCGCAAAGACTATGTATTCAGAAACTCCCGAAAGTGTCGAGAAGAGAGAGAAGAATGCACAGGCAAGAAAACTAAGTGCCTTTCATAGTCCAAAGCCAGATTCTCGGCCTGATAAAAAGCAACGTCGCCAAATTATTAAATTTAAACATCAATAAGGTTCTGAAATGTCGGATATATTAGATAGATTTTTATTCGAAAATCGCCCTGTGAGAGGTGAGATAGTATCATTATCAGCAAGTTTTCAGACGGTTTTAGGTAATACTAATTATCCTAAAGTTGTCCAATCTTTACTTGGCGAGTTAATGGTTGCAGCAAGCCTGCTGACTGCAACCTTAAAGTTTAAGGGTGAAATCGCTCTACAAATCCAAAGCGAAGGACCCATTCGTTATGCAATTGTTAACGGCGATCACAAGCAAAGACTAAGAGCTGTTGCACGCCTTCAGGATAATGTGTCCGAATTTCCTGCGACGTTTAAAGAGTGTTTTAAAAAGGGCGTGTTGGCAATAACACTTACTCCCGAAGATGGTCAGCGTTATCAAGGCATGGTGGCGCTTGATAAAAATAGTTTAAGTGAATGTTTAGAAGACTACTTTTTGCAGTCAGAGCAACTTTTAACGAAGGTGTTTTTGAGTACAGATTTGGGTGAGCAGCAAAAAGCTGCTGGTTTGTTAGTACAAATCGTTCCCACCACAAGCGAGTCAATGAATGTCGAGAATAATCCTGATTTTGAGCATGTTGCCCATCTTGCTGCAACGGTAAAGCCTGAAGAACTATTTTCATTATCACATCGGGAAGTTATTCATCGGCTTTTTCATGCAGAGGACATCCGCATATTTGAACCGCAAAACATTCAATTTTATTGCGACTGTTCCAAAGAACGCAGTGCTAATGCCTTAAAAAGTGTTTCCTTAAGTGAATTGAACGCGATAATAGAAGAAGAAGGGGATATCAAGATGGACTGTCAGTTTTGTCATGCTCAATATAGCTTTGATAAAATTGACGTTTCTAATATTCATCAACAGAACCTTGGGTCTGGTACTGCGTAATTTGTGTTGGTTAGTTGTGTTTTATCTGCGTGCGGGGATATTTTTAATTGGCAGTAAAAATCCAGCATTTAAGCCACCGTCAGGATGATTGATAAACCGCATTTCTCCGCCGTGGCTTTCTACGATCCTTTTTACTATTGCTAGCCCCAAACCCGATCCAGTTGTTCCGCGCGCGTGGTCTCCCTGCGTGAATGGCGTAAACATATTATTAAGTTTATGCTCATCAATACCGTTGCCGTAGTCTCTGATTGAACAAAGGATATATTTGTTCTTATTGGTTAATGAAGTCGAAATAGCAATTTTTTCACTGCCATATTTAAATGCATTTTCTATCAAATTTTCAATAACACGTTTGATGCCAACTTTTCTGAGTTTTGTGGGTGGGATGTTCGCTAGGTTAAGTGTAATTTCATGATTAGATTCTATACTCCTTGCGTTCACTAGTTCATGAATTAAGCCATTAATATCAGCAAACTCAAAAGACTCTTGCTGGTCTTGTCTAGCGTAATCTATAAATTGGTTAATAATTGAATTTAGATCCTCTATATCGTGCTCAATACCTTCTTTTATCCAACTCTCTTGTTCAGGTAACATTTCGCTAGCAAGCCTAATTCTTGTTAGCGGAGTGCGAAGATCATGACTAATACCTGCAGTCATAATCACCCGATCGCTCTCCAAGCGTTTAATGCCTTGTGACATTCTGTTAAAGGCTTCAGTTACCGCTTTTATTTCGCTGCTACCATCTAAAGGGAGCGGTTCTGGAAAGCTTCCTTTGCCAACTTCTCTCGCGGCTTTTTGCAAGGCCTGCAATGGACGATTGAGTCTGCGCACAAATAGCCAGCCGCCAATAACACTAAGTGCACCAATGACAATAAAGTACATAGTGAGTGGTGACAATGACTTGTCACTAGCACCTTGTAGCGGAATCGAAATCCAAATGTCAGGCCGTTGTGGAGGCTTTAGCCAAACCAGATAATCTTCCCCCGTCTTCACTCTGATTTCTGTGTAACTGCCTAGTTGCTGGGATACTTGGTTGGACATAAAGTCATAATAAGTCGCATTGTTCAGCCCGGCGTGGATCGCAGACATTTGGTCATGAAACCGAATACCTGTATTGACTTTTAATTGTTGCTTTTGCGATTCGCTTAGATGCTCGATGTCGTGTAAAAAGAAGGTATTTAACTGATTTGAGATTAACTGGTTTATCTGTTGGTAGCTTGGGCTTATGAAATAGTGAGTGACAGATAAGTAAGACACTAATTGGTTTATAAAGAGAAGCCCACCAATTAACAGGGCAGTTTGTCCAAATGTACTACTTGGAAAGAGGCGGGAGAAAGTTGAATTACGCAGAAGTTTCGCCATCAGGAACGAATACGTATCCCAAGCCCCAAACAGTTTGTATATATCTAGGATTGGCTGGGTCTTGCTCTAACATTCTTCTTAGTCTCGACACCTGAACATCAATGCTTCTTTCTAAGGCACTGTAATCGCGCCCACGCGCTAAATTCATCAACTTATCTCGTGAGAGCGGTTCTCTTGGATGCGTGACTAACGATTTTAAAACTGCAAACTCGCCGCTTGTTAATGTCATTGGTCTTCCGTTTTCACTCATTTCTCGAGTCCCTAAATTCAACTTAAAGGGACCAAAGGAGACAGTTTGCTCTGATTGTGACGGTGCTCCGGGGGCTTCACTAGTTTTTCGTCTGAGTACAGCTTTTGCTCTCGCGAGTAATTCTCTTGGATTAAAAGGTTTTGGTAAATAATCATCTGCGCCCATTTCCAAACCGATTATGCGGTCAACTTCATCACCTTTGGCCGTCAACATAATAATGGGGATTTGGTTTTCTTGCTGGCGCAAACGACGACATATCGACAAACCATCTTCATCAGGCAGCATAAGGTCCAAAACCATCAAATGGAAATTTTCTCGCTCAAGCAGCCTATCCATTTGCTCACCATTTGCTGCACTTCTTACCTGATAACCTTGTTCGATAAGATATCGTTCAAGCAACGAACGTAGTCGCATATCATCATCAACTACGAGAATTTTAGTTGTCTCTTGTTTCATTAAATTGAGCCTATAATTTGATACTAATGAATATAAACAATTAAAAAGATTATGCAATTACGCTTATGTTTCAGATTGTTTCAAAATGGTGCTGACGCTAAGTATTGGCGACCCAATCTACTTGATGATCAGCTCGTTGCTTTTTGTCCATAAGCTCAGCAATTAGCGGCGTTAAAATTAGTTCCATTGCAAGTCCCATCTTACCTCCGGGCACAACTAGCGTGTTGACGCGAGACATAAATGCGCCGTCAATCATTTTTAGTAGAAATGGGAAATCAACTTTTTTCATATCACGTCTAAAACGTACAACAACAAAACTCTCATCTTGAGACGGAATTTCTCTTGCACTAAATGGGTTTGATGTGTCTACAGTTGGTACTCTTTGGAAGTTGATGTGTGTACGGGAAAACTGAGGCGTAATAAAATGGAAATAATCATCGAGGCTTCGAACAATACTGCTCATTACCGCATCGCGAGAATGTCCTCTGTCAGTTGTATCGCGTACTATTTTTTGTATCCACTCTAGATTCACAATAGGTACCATGCCAACAAGCAAATCGACATGGGAAGCTACGTCACAATTCTCTGTTTTTACACCGCCGTGTAATCCCTCATAAAAAAGTAAATCAGTGTTTTCTGGCAAATCTTGCCAAGGCGTGAATGTACCAGGCATTTGATTAAATGGAACAGCTTCGTCAAACGTATGTAAATATTGACGATATTGCCCAGCCCCTTGATGACTGTAGTTTTTAAAGAGTGATTCTAGTAGCTCAAAATCGTTCGCTTTGGGTCCAAAGTAGCTAATATGCTTACCTTGCTCTTGCGCTTTTCTAATTTCCACTTCCATTTCTGGTCGAGTAAATCGGTGGAAACTGTCACCACCAACCGAAGCCGCATTAATATCTAAATTTCGGAAAATATGACGGATTGCATTGGTTGTCGTCGTCGTTCCTGCACCTGATGAACCAGTGATAGCAATTATTGGATGTTTTATGGACATTGTCTTCTTCTTATTGTCGCGGTACCTATTTATATGCAAGGGAATGGTTATCGTCAAGTTGTTTTACTGCAGACTCTAGACAGTCCAGATTTTGATTGTCCGGATTTTGATTCCAAATGATTCTATTCTGGACAGTCCAGAATTCACCATGTTAACCATTCTTTGGTACAGCATATTGTAAATTGCTAGTGTGTTAAGTTATAAAAATGACGATTGCACGAAAATATCTAATAGATTATCAAAAAACTTGCTATTACCACTGCATGTCTAGATGCGTGCGCCAAGATTATCTGCTAAGTGGTGATTCCGCTAAAACAGAGTTTGGTTCATACCGTAATGACTGGATAGAAAGACGTCTCCTACACTTAGCTGACGTATTTGCAATTGATGTGTATGCCTTTGCAATAATGGATAACCATACGCATACAGTGCTTCATGCAAACTTACCATTGGCTAATCAATGGAGTGACACCGAGGTGCTTCTTCGATGGTCTAAAATTGGTACTTTGCCTCTCTTATGTCAAATATACTTATCTAATGATTGGCGTCAAAATTTAAATGAGGTCGAACTATGTGTAATTAAGGAAAAAATAACGGAAATTAGACATAAGTTAACTGACATAAGCTGCTTTATGCGATATTTTAATTATTACATTGCAAGGCGTGCGAATAAAGAGGATGGTGTTAAGGGCCACTTTTGGGAGGCTAGATTTAAGAGTCAAGCCTTGCTAGATGCAGATGCCTTTTTAGCATGTATGGCTTATGTCGACTTGAATCCAATACGGGCAGGAAAAAGCACTTCTCTCGAGACCTCTCGCAACACTAGTATCAACAGAAGAGTGAATGCGTCTCAGAATAAAAAAAGGACGCTGTTATCTCCATTTCGAAGTCAATACATTCAGTCTGCCGTGCCAACTTTGATAGACTTAACGCTAGAAAAGTATATTGCCTATGTTCAGACGACATTGATGTCAGGCAACAATTTTAGCTCCATTAAATTGACTGAAAATGATACTGAAAGTTGCGACATTTGGCTATTTTCAAAAGGACAACTTGAGGAAAGCAATTGGATAGGCACAGGGATGATTGGCAACACCCCTGAGATTCAAAGCTATCTATATGGTCCAGCTAATGCTCAGAATAAAGAGCAGCGGGCGCTAGCTGATGCTATTCTCGTTCGATTGCTCGATGACCAATATCCATCCTGTAGTGCAGACCACGCCAACTGATTTTTTGAAGTTGTTTATATGCTTTGTCACGAGCTTCAGAAACGCTGTCGCCTAAACTAGCAACACAAAGTACCCTCCCACCTGTGGTTAAGGTTGTTCCCCAAGCTTTACGAGTTGCCGCATGAAATACTTTTACATCGTCATTTACGAAACACATACCTGCAATGTGTTTATTGATATCGTATTTACCTGGATAGCCTTTTGCTGCCATAACGACGCCGATAGATGCTTGAGGATTAAATTCAATATTTTGTTTATCCAGTCCACCATTGCAACCAGAAAGGCAAAGCTCGACCAAATCAGACTCCAGACGCATCATAATCGGCTGAGTTTCTGGGTCTCCGAATCGGCAGTTGTATTCAATTACTTTTGGATAGCCTTTATTGTCAATCATTAAGCCAGCGTATAAAAAACCTTTGTACGGAGTACCTTCAAGGATCATGCCTTCAACGGTGGGTAAAATAACCTGCCTCATAATTCTTTCATAAACTTTGTCTGTGACTACTGGGGCAGGAGAGTATGCACCCATGCCGCCGGTATTGGGCCCTTCATCATTGTCATATGCTCGCTTATGGTCTTGGCTTGTCGCAAAAGCAAGTACATTTTTACCATCAACCATGACAATAAAACTAGCTTCTTCACCTCTTAAAAACTCTTCGATAACGACTTTACGACCTGCATTTTTGAATTTGCGGTGCCATAGAATTTCGGAAATTGCTTTTTTAGCTTCTTTCCTAGATTTTGCAATTATCACGCCTTTTCCTGCAGCTAAACCGTCGGCCTTAATAACATAGGGTGGGCGTTTGTTACTTAAATACTTAAATGCCTCTTCTTCCTCGGTAAAAGTGGCGTATTTAGCCGTAGGAATGGCGTATTTATCCATAAAATCCTTACTAAAGGATTTTGAGCCTTCTAATTGAGCAGCAGCTTTAGACGGTCCAAATATTGTTTGTCCTTCTTTTTCGAACAAATCAACAATACCAAGAACTAATGGCTCTTCTGGCCCTACTATGGTGAGTGAAATTTCTTCTGCTTTGGCGAATTCAAGTAATTTTTCGATTTCATTTACGTTGATATCAACGTTTTCAACTTTATTTTCATCTTCGGTACCTGCATTACCTGGAGCTACAAAGACTTTTTCTACTTGACTAGATTGTGCAGCTTTATATGCTAAGGCATGTTCTCTTCCGCCACCACCTACGATTAATACTTTCATATTTTTTTCCTTGTTGAAGATAAAATTAGACTGTCCAGTCAGAAAATATGAAATCTAGACTGTCCAAATCAAACCAAATCAAAATTTTAACTAGTGTTTAAAATGTCTCATTTTTGTAAAGACCATCGCAATTCCATGTTCATCAGCTGCATCGATAACTTCTTGGTCTCTCATTGAACCACCTGGCTGAACGATTGCTACAACTCCTGCTTGTGCAGCAGCGTCAATTCCATCTCTAAAAGGAAAAAATGCGTCGGAGGCCATTACACAGCCCTTAACTTCTAAGCCTTCATCTGAAGCTTTGATTCCTGCAACTTTCGCAGAATAAACGCGGCTCATTTGTCCCGCGCCGACTCCAACCGTAGAGCCATTTTTACAATAAACAATTGCATTTGATTTTACATATTTTGCCACTTTCCAAGTGAAGAGGAGATCTTGCTTTTGTTGTTCAGTAGGCTTGATTTTAGTAACAACTTCAAAGTCGTCCACATCGACCATCCCAAAATCCCTATCCTGCACAAGCATGCCTCCATTCACTCGCTTTAAATCGAACTCTTCAGTTAGTTGACCCTGCCAGTCCCCGCAAGTCAATACTCTTACGTTTGCCTTTGACGAAAGTATTTTTGCAGCCGATTTGCTGATCGATGGTGAGATAATCACCTCAACAAATTGTTTTTCAATAATGATGCTAGCAGTTTGTTCATCTAATTCTCTGTTAAAAGCTATAATTCCGCCAAAAGCAGAAGTGGGATCTGTTTTAAAGGCTAAATCATATGCTTTTGTGATATTATCAGATATTGCTACGCCGCACGGATTGGCGTGTTTCACAATAACACAAGCTGGTTGACTAAACTCTTTCACGCACTCTAAGGCGGCATCTGTATCTGCAATGTTATTATAAGAGAGTTCTTTTCCTTGAATTTGGGTTGCAGTGGCTACAGATGCTTCCTGAATATTTCGTTCAACATAAAAAGCAGCGTTTTGATGGCTGTTTTCACCATATCGAAGCTCCTGTTTCTTCTGCATCTGAATGTTTAGCGTGCGAGGAAAGTATGCGGGAACATCACTTTCTATATCACCAACATCATTAACTAGTTTGCCAAAGTGATTGGCAACCATTCCGTCATAATTAGCAGTATGTTCAAAGGCTTTTACGGCTAATGAAAAGCGGGTTTTGTAGCAAATACTCGCCTGTGCAGATGTCAGTTCCGTCGAGAATTGAGTGTAGTCCGAAGGGTCAACTAAAATCGTAACATCGTTAAAGTTTTTCGCAGCAGCTCTAACCATTGCTGGTCCGCCGATATCTATATTTTCAATCGCATCATCAAAACTACAATCAGGAGCGGCAACAGTTTGTGCAAATGGGTAAAGATTCACTACAACTAAGTCAATTGCTTCTATCTCATGTTTTTGCATGATATTGCTATCGATGTCACGTCTACCTAAAATACCACCATGTATTTTAGGGTGAAGAGTTTTGACACGCCCATCCATAATTTCAGGATGGCCCGTGTGCTCACTAACGTCTTTTACGTTTAGACCATTCTGCCTAAGTAAACTGGCTGTGCCGCCTGTGGACAAAATTTCTACACCTTTATCAGCTAATATTTTAGCTAATTCAACGATACCCGTTTTGTCGGAAACACTCAGTAGTGCTTTTGAGATAGTTGTATTACGTTCCATTTTATACTCGATGATTGTTTTTGAAATCAAGAAAAGGTTAATTGGAGTTTTCTTGAATGCATAATTGTGCTTTGAAATCTAAACTGATGTCTGGATTAAGCTTGGACAGTCTAACTCTAAGTTTACCAAAAAAAAGAGCGCTACCAGACGCTCTTTTTAAGAATATGTTGCTAGCCCAATCCGTATTGCTTTAACTTTTTACGAAGCGTGCCTCTATTGATACCCATTAAATTTGCTGCACGCGTCTGATTGCCTCGGGTATAGGTCATTACCTCTTCCAAAAGTGGTGCTTCTAGCTCTGCAAGCGCCAATTCATATAAGTTATCAATATCTTGATTGTTTAACTCTTTTAGATATTTATTAACTGCTTGTTTCACAGATGTGCGCAAAGGTTTCTGTGCCTGAGTTTGTGAAGGTGTTGTTACCGTTGTCGTAAACGGTGAAGTTAGATTTTGATCAAACATTATATACTGCTCTCTTTGTTATTTCATGAAACTAAGCTGTATTACATGGTCTTGATAGACCTTGTTTTGACAGCAATGAAAAAAATTTCTTCAGGGCTTCTATTTGTAGCTCACTTTCATCGATGCTATTAAATGTGCGACGAAACTGTCGGTCTTGGTCATAAGATGCCAAATACCAACCAACATGCTTTCGAGCAATTCGAACACCCATATGAAACCCATATAAATCATAGATATCTTTAAGGTGCCTTATCGATATTTCAGCCAACTCCAAAGGGGTCGGTTTATCCAATTGCGTTCCATGCTCTAAATAGTGAGTAATCTGCTTAAAAATCCAAGGGTTACCTTGTGCCGCTCGGCCAATCATTATGCCGTCGACATTTGTATAATTAAGCACAAACTTAGCGTGTTCAGCGGTCGTTATATCACCGTTGGCAATTACAGGAATGCTAACCGCCGCCTTTATCGCTTTTATAGTCTCGTATTCAGCTTTTCCTTTAAACATGCAAGTTCGAGTTCTACCATGCACCGCAAGGGATTGAATCCCCATACTTTCTGCAATTCTAGCGATCTCTACGCCGTTTCTGTTGTCTTCATCCCATCCAGTCCTAATTTTAAGCGTCACCGGAACGTCTACGGCGTCAACGACCGATTTTAGTATGCTCTCCACTAGTTTTGGCTGTTGTAACAAAGCGGAGCCTGCCAACTTTTTGTTTACTTTTTTTGCCGGGCAACCCATATTAATGTCTATAATTTGAGCACCTTGCTCTACATTAAATTGCGCTGCGTCGGCAAGAAGCGTTGGTTCGCTGCCTGCAATTTGTACCGAACGGACACCCGATTCACCATCATGATTCATTCTATTCATGGACTTTGCTGTATTCCAAACCCTTGGATTTGAGGACAGCATTTCAGAGACTACCAAACCCGCACCCATTTCCGAACACAAGGTTCTAAAAGGACGGTCGGTGACACCAGCCATCGGTGCCAAAATCAAATTATTTTCTAACTTGTAAGGCCCTATTTGCATAGTTGTCTCAATCAAAGTGAAAAGGTTATTCGCCCTGTGAAACGGACGAATTTAAGTACACTTCACAGAACGGGGCGGTATGTTACTTACTTTTGGATGTTTTGGAAAGGCTAATTTTTAATCAAAAATTAGTTTTTATACTTGACTTATTTTTTTCCTTTGTGGCACTTAGCCTTACCCAATTTGTGTCAATCGCGATAGGATCAAAATTGAACTTTTCTTGGTAGCATTCCATCACCTCATGCGCTTGTTCGCTTAATATTCCTGACATAACTAGGTGACCCGAATCCATGCAATAACTAGAAATAGTATTAGATAACTCTCGTAATGGACCAGAAAGAATATTCGCAAGTACAAGCTCAGCTTCAATCTTAGGTTGGTTTTTAGGTAGATAAAGTTCTAAACGCTTTTCTACCCCATTTCTCTTTGCATTGTCTGCGCTAGCCAACAATGCTTGGGGGTCAATATCAATGCCAATCACTTTTAGGGCTCCCAATTTAAGCGCGGCGATCCCTAAAATACCTGACCCACATCCAAAATCGACAACGGTCTTTCCCTCTAAATCTTGACCGTCAAGCCATTTTAAACATAAGCTTGTCGTTGGGTGAGTCCCTGTACCGAAGGCTAACCCTGGGTCGAGTAAGATATTTACTGCTTTGGGATCTGGAGCACTTCGCCAACTTGGACAGATCCAGAGCCTATCACCGAATGGCATCGGGTGAAAATTATCCATCCATTCCCTCTCCCAGTCTTTGTCTTCTAGCTGGTCAACAAAATAGGTGAATTCTTTTACTTCTTTGCAAGCTTCGATCACGTTTGAAACAATCGGATTGATGTCAACGCTAGCATTAAAAAGCCCTATTACTTGGGTATCGGGCCAAAAAAAAGTTTCGCCTGGCTTTGGTTCATAAACAGGTGTGTCTTTAGCATCTACGAAAGTGACCGCTTGTGAACCAAGCTCACTTAACAAATCTCCTACATGTTCAGCGTTTCCTGATGTGACATTTATTTTTAGTTGCTGCCAGCTCATGACAATAGGCCTTGGTATATAATAAAACTGTGGCTTACTTGTACAAAGTAAGTAAATTTCTGTCAACTAAAAATCTAAAAACTAGAATTAAACTTAAGATCTTGAAATTGACCTTAACCTTTGTTGTCATTCGTTGCATTTAATATCTCTATTTCCTTCCACAAACTTTCTGCTTCTGCAGTCAGCATCGAATAGGTTTTTATATCACCTTTACGTTGAGCTAACATAGCTTTCTCTAATTTTATATCGTATTCCTTTCTTAACTTCTTTGTTGGGTCTGATTTAAATAATCCAAACATTGAAATAAACCTTAAATTGTTAATAGTGACTCTATGTACGTGCGAAAGGGCGTTTTGATTACTTTTACATTTTTAGATTGATTAATTTGTTGCGCTTTTTCTATAATTCTCTGTAATTTTAGATATTCTGTCAGTCTAGTTTTCTCTAATTTTGATAGTAAATTTTTCGCTGATTCCTCGCTAGTTTTGAAGTTTTGTTTGTGAGCCTCACGCCTCACATATTTCTGCCATTCGAAAATGTAACTACCTTCAAGTCTCTCAGGGAAAACCTCTAGATCTAAAACATCTTGTTGTAAATTTACAATGTCATTTTCGTCGTCATAGACATACCTATATAAAAATAGTACGTCCACCGATAGCTCAGTCTTCATTCTCATTCCATCTCTGTCATCAAGCGCTTGGATTTTAATGGGCAGTTTAAATTTAGTTTTTGGACAGTCTAAATTTAGCTTGTTTAACAATAGATTTTTACTGAACAGTAAAATTTTTGGTTTACTGGACAGTCTAGATTTTTGTTATTAGTTAAAATTAGACTGTCCAGAATCAGTCCAGAATCAGACGATATTAAAAAATCGGCAAAAAAAAGTCCCCACTAATCGCTTAGCGGAGACTTTATTAACGAATAAATCTACCTTTCGTTTTCTAACTTTTTCTCTAGGTAATGAATATTTGTACCACCATTAAAAAAGTTTTCGTCGCTTAATATGCGTTTTTGTAGTGCAACATTTGTCTTGATCCCTTCAACAACAAGTTCGTTTAACGAGTGGCGCATTCTTGCGATGGCTTCGTCGCGACTTTCTCCGAAGGTAATTAATTTTCCTATCATTGAATCGTAAAACGGCGGGACTGTATAGCCAGAATAAATATGTGACTCCCAACGAACGCCAAGGCCGCCAGGTGCGTGAAACATTTTTATTTTGCCTGGGCTAGGTATAAAGCTTTCTGGATCTTCAGCATTTATCCTGCACTCAATTGCATGGCCCCGTACTTTAACCTGAGATTGCTCTATTGATAGTGGTTGGCCTGCAGCAATTCTCAGTTGTTCTTTTATCAAATCAACGCCAGTCACCATTTCAGTGACAGGATGCTCAACCTGAATTCGAGTGTTCATTTCTATGAAGTAAAACTCGCCGTTTTCATACAAAAATTCGAAGGTACCCGCACCTCTGTAGTTAATTTCAATGCACGCACGGCGACAACGTTCACCTATTTTTTCACGCATTGACTCAGAAATTCCTGGAGCAGGAGCCTCTTCAACCACTTTTTGATGTCGCCTTTGCATTGAACAGTCTCGCTCTCCCAAATGGATTGCATTTCCTTGCCCATCTGCTAAGACTTGAATTTCGATGTGACGTGGATTTTCCAAGTATTTTTCCATGTACACAATATCATTATTAAACGCAGCACCCGCTTCGGCTTTAGTAGTTCTAATCGCTTCGTCAAGCTCTGCTTCAGAGCGCACAACTCTCATGCCACGACCACCACCGCCACCCGCAGCTTTGACAATCATAGGGTAGCCAATACGTTTAGCAATTAATTTGTTTTTTTCTAAGTCAGTGCCTAATGGCCCATCAGAACCAGGCACACATGGCACGCCAGCCTTTCGCATGGCAGCAATCGCCGACACTTTGTCACCCATCAGATTAATGGTGTCGCCGCGAGGTCCAATATATACAAAACCACTTTTTTCAACAGCATCAGCAAACTCCGCGCTTTCAGATAAAAATCCGTAGCCTGGATGTATCGCAATCGAATTAGTCACTTCAGCAGCAGCAATAATCCTAGGGATATTTAGATAACTCTCTGTTGCAGGCGCATTACCGATACAAATAGATTCGTCGGCCAACAACACATGTTTTAAATCACGATCGGCTGTTGAGTGAGCGGCCACTGTCTTTATACCGAGCTCTTTACACGCCCTAAGCACACGAAGCGCAATTTCACCGCGATTCGCAATTAACACTTTATCCAACATAATGAGCGCGCCCTTTTATTCGATTACGAAAAGTGGTTGGTCAAATTCAACTGATTCTTGATTACCCACTAGAATTTCGCGAACAACACCTTCTTTGTCTGACTCAATTTGATTCATCATCTTCATGGCTTCAACAATGCAAAGGGTATCACCAATGCGTACCTTTTGACCGACTTCGACAAAGGCTTTGGATTCGGGAGATGATGAGCGATAAAAGGTGCCTACCATGGGCGATTTTAATACGTGGCCCGCTGGCGCGGGTGCTTCGGCTTGTTCTTGGGCGGCAGGTGCTGCTTGTTGAGGCGCCGGGGCCTGTGCAACCATTTGAGGAGCATAGTTCATTGGAGCTTGAGTCGCGCTGCTACCACGATGAATTCTTACAGACTCTTCACCTTCGGTTATTTCAAGCTCTGCAATACCTGATTCTTCAACTAATTCAATCAGTTTTTTAATTTTTCTTATATCCATTTTATTGCCTTATTTACTATTGTTCTGTTTGTTCATTACATATTAAATTGTTGATGCTTAATTCTTGCTCACTGGTGATAAATGATGAATCAGCGCATCTAATGCATAGTCGTAGCCTGAGGTACCTAATCCAACAATGGTACCTAAGGCAATATCTGAAAAATACGAGTGGTGGCGAAACGTTTCTCGCTTGTGCACATTTGACAAGTGCACTTCTATAAAGGGAATATTAACGCTTAGCAGCGCATCTCTAAGTGCAACACTTGTGTGTGTAAATGCCGCAGGGTTGATGATGATGCCGTCCACATTATCGATGCTTTCATGAATTTTATCGATGAGTTCATGTTCTGCATTGGATTGAAAACAAGAAAGTGTAATATCGCGCGTGACGGCGAGTACTAGAAGGTTTTCTTCGATTTCTCGCAAAGAACTCGCACCATAGATGCTGGGCTCTCGTTTGCCGAGCATATTAAGATTTGGACCATTCAATAACAAAATGTGCATGTAAAAGTACGCTTCTTGTCGCTATTTATAGCTAGTTAGTTGCTAACGTTCATGTGATGTATTCTTTTTAGACAAAAATACGTGTTTACATGAGAATTAACAGTCGATTTTTATTTTAGACTCTGACTTTAGCGTAAAGTAACACTTTAGCAACAAGTTTTCAGCATTTTACTGGTCTAATCAGCGAAGTTGAGTACTTTTCTAAAAATAAATAACACTGTTCATTGCGATTAATTTACAAACAGTTTTTTACTACGCTAATTAATTGTGCATTTTTCCCCTTCAAAACCGATAACAACATCAATAATTTTCAATTTAGACCGATAACCCTATTAGGAATTAAAATTTTTGTAAATTTAAACGCAGGACATATCTGAACTGCTGATAGTGAGTAAAAATGGACAGTCTAAAAGTGTTCAGGCAACAATATAAATCGAGTTTACGCCAGCTCATTAAACAGTGGGCGAGTTATCGAAAAAGTAAAGAGGCAGCGCATTTAAATGCTTTTATGGTTTCTTGCAATGAATTGTCTCAACAAACGGCTACCTATCGTTTGTTTGCCTTACAACAACTATTAGCATCAATATCTTCAAGCGCTAAAAAAGCGGGGCAGCAGCAAAAAACAGTCAAAGAAGTGATAAAAGAAATCGACTGGTTAATGAATCAGCTTATTCGCGCCAATCAGCAAAGTGATGATCCCTTTCTCAAAGAAGAAGACTGCGACCTAGATTCGTTAGGCAATCAAATTAGTGCTCATCAGTCGCGCCTTAATAGGGTAAACAAACCCAATATCGTCATTATTGATGACCAGCAATCTATTGCCGAATCATTAGCATCAAGTCTGCGAGATTTTGCTTTTAATACACATTATTTTTTGAGTATTGAAGACTTTAAAAAGAGTGAAGAAGCGCTGAATACAGACCTTGTTTTATTAGATGTGGTTATGCCAAACGTAAGCGCCCAAGATGTTTTCGAGTTTGCAGCCGAGCTTTTTGAACAAGGTACAAAAGTGATTAGTTGTTCATCGCAATTTACCTTTGAATCTCGGTTGTTAGCGGTTAGAGCAAATGTTTGCGACTACGCAGTAAAGCCTGTCAACACTTATGTGCTGGTCGAAAAAATTGGCAGAGCATTGCAACTTCAGCAGCAGCGAAATTATCATATCGTGATTGTTGATGATCAAGAAACAATGGGCGCATTTTATAAATCAATGCTTGAGCAACTTGGCTGCAAAGTCACGTTTTTCTCGAGCGCCAAGCAACTCTTTAAAACACTGGATGATATAAGACCTGATATGTTTTTGCTTGATATGATGATGCCCGACGTAGATGGTTTAGAAGTGGCCAAAATGCTGCGTCAGGAACAAAAGCTTGATTTTGCGCCGATTCTTTTTATCACTGGTGATGAGCAAGTTGAAACGCGCTTAGCGGCTATTGCTGCAGGTGCTGACGACGTTATCAATAAATCATCCGCAATCAAAACTATCACGAGTCAGGTGATCACTCGTTTAGATAGAGCGTCGCAGGTTAAAGCGTTTGTTGCCAAAGACCCTCTCACCGGCGTACTTAATCATGGGCAAATAGTCGAATCGGCAAATCATGTTATTAAGACATCGGTACGAAGAAAAACAACAAGCTCTCTGGCGGTCATTGATGTTGACCATTTTAAACGCGTAAATGATACCTACGGTCATGTTGCTGGCGATAAAGTATTGTGCGCACTTGGACAATTATTAGCTAATTCGGTGCGCGAAACTGATGCCGTGGGACGCTATGGTGGCGAAGAGTTTGTCTTGGTGTTTGAAGACTGTCCAATTGACGACGCGGCAAGTAAAGTACAGATGATAAAAGATATTTTTAGTAGCATGTCATTTTCTGATGGAGCTAAGTTTCAAAAGCAAAGTAATTTTCAAGTGACTTTTAGTGCCGGTGTGGTTGAATTATCAAAATTCGAAAACGTCATGCCAGCCATAGCAAGCGCAGATAAGGCCCTTTATCGAGCAAAAGAAGAGGGTCGCAATAAAGTCATCAAATATAAACTTAATTATCAATAAGCGTCAAAATGAAAGAAAGAGACGGTAAAGAAAAATAATGTAAATGCATGTTTGCTATTAATGCCCGATTGCCATCAATTGCAATGCAAGGTAAGGCGAGGAACTTACAAACGCGTACCAGCACCTTTTTGCTCAACTGCTTTAGTTAAGGCTTTACTCATTTTATCCAGCGGAATGATATGCTTTGTTCCGCCCATTTCGACAGCTACTCTAGGCATACCGTATACTACACAGCTTGCTTCATCTTGCGCCATCGTGATAGCGCCAGCTTGTGAAAGTGCGAGCAATCCTTTTGCGCCATCTTTACCCATACCCGTTAAAATTGTGGCAACAGCATTTTTGCCAACCACTTTGGCTAGTGAATCAAACATCACGTCAACGGCAGGTTTATGACCGCTCACTAAAGGCCCATCATCCAATTTAACACGGTAATCTGCACCGCTTCTCACGATTTGCATGTGTTTGTCACCTGGCGCGATATACGCATTGCCTGGCAATATACGTTCTCCGTCTTGTGCTTCATGTACATTCATTTTACAAATACTATCTAAACGTTGAGCAAAAGATTTTGTGAAGCTTTGAGGCATATGTTGCGTAATGACCGTGGCAGGAAAGGCTGGAGAGAGCTGTTCTAATACATGGCGTATCGCTTCGGTGCCGCCTGTTGATGCGCCAATGCCTACAATAATCTCTGTGCCGCTATAATGTATTGGCACTTCAGCGACATCTTGGCTTCGTTTTTCACGTCTTTTGGGTTTGCTTTGCGCGGCGGCCTTAATTTTATCGACAATTTCTTTTTGATATTCACCTATGCCTTTGACCACATCCAACTTAGGTTTCGCAATAAAATCGATGGCGCCTAACTCTAGCGATTTCAATGTGGCATCTGCGCCTTTTTGTGTCAAAGTAGATATCATGACAACGGGCGTTGGCCGGGCTTTCATTAATTTATCTAAAAAGGTAAGCCCGTCTACTTTGGGCATTTCAATATCAAGCGTAATAACATCTGGCTTAAGTTGCATGACCATGTCTTTTGCCACATAAGCATCGGGCGCTGCGCCCACAATTTCCATACCAGGTGTTTGATGAATAATTTCCGACAGTAGGCTTCTTATTAGCGCTGAGTCATCAATTACTAAAACTTTTATTGTCATGTATCTTCTCTATCAAACCAGTGCTTTGTAAAATCAGCACTTTAGCAATTAAGTAGCTTAATCAAACAAATCAACATCACCAGCACTAGGTGTTTGGTTAACTTTAACGCGATATTCGCTTTCACGGTCGAGAATAGTCGTGTTGTGTATCGATTTCAGCTTCCTGACTTTTACTTCACCCGTTAAGGGGAAAAAATAGACTTTACGAGGATACTCGCCCATCAAATCTTGCGCCTGTATTGGAATTCTTTCATTTTCAAGGTATTCCAGGACAAATGCGGAGTTTTGTTCACCTACGCTGTTGATACGTAATTGCTTTAGGACGTTGCCGCCACCAAATACCTTGGCAACTAATCGTTGTTTGGCCGCACCTAGCTTCATCAGGTGGTTGACTAGTATTTCCATCGCATATACGCCGTAACGAGCAGAGTCGGAATTAAAATTCAGCTCATCTTTATTTGCGGGTAATAAAAAGTGATTCATCCCGGCAACGCGCGTAATGGGGTCTCGAAGGCAAACCGATACGCATGAGCCAAGCACCGTGACAATCATCGTACTGTCTTTGGTGGCGAAGTATTCACCCGGTAAAATTTTGACTGCTTCAGTATTGAAGTTTTTATCAAAGTAACGATTTGGTGCTAAGTGCTCGGTAAAATAAGCACTCATTATTGACTACCCTTGGGTTTGTAGATGGTCTTACCTAGCGGCTCCAAAATTGAATTCACATGTCCAAAGTTCTCTGAATGACCAGCGAAGTATAAACCTGAAGGACTCATGTGCTTGACAATTTTGCCGAGTATCTGCATTTGTGTCTCTTTATCGAAGTAAATCATGACATTTCGACAAAAAACAATATCGATGTTTTGGGGTAGCTCCCACTTATTGTCCATTAAGTTTATCCGCTTAAACTCAATTAATTGACGAAGTTCTTTAACCACCCTAACGTGACCTGATTTGGCCCCTGTACCGCGATGAAAAAAGCGCTTTTTCATGCTTCGTTCAAAAGTATCAAGCTGTTCAATTTTGTATATGCCGTTACTCGCCGTTTGTAAAACGTTAGAGTCGATGTCAGAGGCAATAATTTTAACGGGTACATTAAAACGACCAAAAGCTTCAACTACACTCATAGCGATGGAGTAAGGCTCTTCACCTGTTGAAGACGCTGCGCACCAAATGGTTAGTTCTTTATTACCAAGTGTCGCAATATGCTTTTTAAGCTCGTCAAAATGATGCTGCTCTCTAAAAAATGACGTCAAGTTAGTCGTCAACGAATTTACAAACTCTTGGTGTTCACTTTCTGTTGCATCTACATATTTTAAATATTGTGCAAAACTCGCCATTTTTAGATGGCGAATGCGCCTTGATAGTCGGCTATACACCATCGAATCTTTACTGTCAGCAAGGTTTATCCCGGCTATTTTTTTAAGGCGCTTTCTGACGGCCTCAAAATCGGCCGCCACAAAGGCGAATTCCTTTTTAGTATCGACGGTAGAAGCCATAATTTAGAAGCTTTCCCATTCGTCTTCTTCAGATACCGCTGGCGCAGCAATTGCTTTGCTTTGCGTTGAAGGTATGACTGAAGCTGATGCAGATGCCGATGGCAGCTCATCAAATTGTTGCGATAATAAATCAGGCGCAGAATGGCTAATATTCGCTTGTACATCAGATTCACTTAACTTAAATGTACCGACGCGTGTATTTAGGTCAGACGCTTGTGTACGCATGCTCTCTGCCGCGGCCGCTGCTTCTTCAACTAAGGCTGCGTTTTGCTGTGTCATTTCATCCATTTGCGTGACTGCTTTACTTACTTCATCTATACCACTTGCTTGTTCGGCAGATGCTGCAGCGATTTCACTCATGATGTCATTTACGCGTTGAATCGAGGTCACAATTTCTTGCATGGTGTCACCCGATTGGCTCACCAGTTCATTACCACTTTCGACTTTAGTAACAGAGTCAGAAATAAGGTCTTTGATGTCTTTCGCTGCGTTAGCAGAGCGTTGTGCGAGTGTACGTACTTCTGATGCGACCACGGCAAAACCGCGTCCTTGTTCACCGGCTCTAGCTGCTTCGACTGCGGCGTTAAGGGCTAAGATATTTGTTTGGAATGCAATGCCGTCTATCACACCAATAATATCCGATATTTTGTTTGATGAATCGCTAATGGATGCCATGGTCGTGACCACCTGGCTGATTAATTCTCCGCCATTGCCAGCAACGGTTGCAGCCTGTGACGCTAAACCATTTGCTTGGTTGGCGTTTTCAGAATTCAGACGAACCGTTGATGTTAGCTCTTCCATGCTCGAAGCCGTTTCTTCAAGACTTGATGCTTGCTGTTCGGTACGAGTTGATAGGTCTGAATTACCTTGGGCAATTTCAGATGAAGCGTTATTAATTGTGTCGCT
>CAYURD010000040.1:0-32801 GCA_964446865.1 uncultured Glaciecola sp. | reverse complement strand
ACACTTAGCCAAGATCGATTAGTTCCAATGAGGTTCCCGCCTTCGCGGGAATGACCGCGTTTTAGCTTAATAAGTAGATTTTTTCTCTTCTGAAGGAGCCAACAAGCTAACCACCTCAGGCTCAAGCACTACAGGTAAATCACCTTGCGCAAGGTGTTTACCCAAAACTACCTTCAACAACGTATCAAAAACAGGACTAAATAGCTTTTTTGATTCTACAGAAGTTTGGTCACTCGCTTCGCCATCAGCGGTGAAAAAACGTTCGGTGACTTGATAATCATAGCTGGCATAAATAGCATCATACGCCTTCACTTCTTGCTTAGTGACATAAGGTGATCGCATCTTGACTAGAATACTTGGGATCCCATTGCTTTTTGCTTGTTCAATTAATACCGATAATTCTGCTCGCTGCAAATCTACATCAAGGCGATCTTTTGCATGAATACCTTCAAACGCTTTGCTTTCAAAAAATGACAATGGCGGAAAAACATCCCCCACAATAACCGCGTCGACATCCTCTAATCGATTAATGTCTAATTCAATCGCTTCACTCAACAAACTGACGCACTTAAGCTCCCCAAATTCACCGCTATTGATTGGCGAATTGTCAGCTAAGGTTTCAGGACTGGCTAGCCCCTCCACACTCTTTTCGCTGAGTTGATGTGCTTGTGTCTCTAACCAGTAATATTCAAAGGCTAAACAACGACGCTTATCAGGCATAAACGCCAGTATATTTTGCTCAGTAGTCAGCGGCACACCTAGTCCTTTAATTTGCGTAAAAGACGCCTGTGACAAAGACAAGGCTAATGCCTCATCAAGTGCTTTTTTCTCATTGCTTGAATGCGTCTCAGTGACCTTAAGCAATTTCTCGTCAAGCGTTAGCAGAGGCCACTGCCTGAGCTTTCGTTTTTCTTTGTGCGCAATAATTCGCTCGTAGGATGCATTAATATCATCCACTAAATCAGCATCTTGAGAAATAATGATGGTCAGTTGATTTAGCCAATCTAAAAAGCCAACCGCTTCTTCCTTTGAGCTTATACGGTAAGGCATCAAGGTAATATCAGCGCCCGCTCTAAAAGACTGAATAACCGCTTCCAAAGGCGTTAAGAACTTAGAAATAGACGCCATATCAAGCGCATCGGTAATGATTAAGCCGTCGTAGTTCATCTCTTCGCGTAGCAAATCATGCAAAATAATTCGAGAAAGCGTCGCGGGTAAGACCGCACTTTGCATAAACTGTTTGTCTTCTTCGCTTTGCGTTGCCTCTTCTTCGCTCCTAAACGGAGTATTATCAAGCTTTGGGTATTGAATATGTGCGGTCATGATCATATCAGGTCGGGTGCTTGGCTTTTTGATAACGGCAGCAAAAGGGAACAAATCGACTTCTCTAATTACCTTTTTACTATGTTTTACAATCGGTAATCCAATATGTGAGTCAGTTTCAGTATCGCCATGGCCAGGAAAATGTTTTGCCGCCACACTTATCTGATTCTCTTGCATTGCCTTAATCGACGCACCACCAAGCGCGGCCACTACATCAGGAGATTGAGAATAAGCTCGGACATTAATTATCGGGTTATCGGGATTGTTATTCACATCCAAGACGGGCGCAAAGTTAACATTAAAGCCCAATGAATTTAAATAAGACGCGGTTTTTTCGCTTACTTGTGTGGCAAATTGAGTATTTTGTTTAGCAAAGGTCGCGCCAATTGCCATATTCCCCGCAAATCCTAAAAACTCTTCTTGAGGTAATCGTGACACCCGCCCACCTTCTTGATCTATGCCAATATAAAGCGGAATAGTATTTTCTAAATCATAGTTTTGTGCATTGATGCCTTGCGCATTTGCCATTTGTAGGTCGTGGTTCAATGCTATTATTTGCTCGCTTGAACGCAGGTTTTCAGCAAACAAAATTACACCGCCTACTTTTGCCTTACTCAGCATATTTTCTAAATCAGGCGGCAAGGCTTGCATAGGCTCTTGGCAGTAGCCTTTCACCTCAAGCGTGCAGTAATAACGTAAATCAATAAACAACTTTTGGGCGACTTTGTTTCTAAGCTCTTTATCGACCGTTTTTAATTGGCTTTGCAGTGGTATTTGGGCATTAACAGTAGTCGCTAATGTAAAAAACAAAGAAGTAATAAAAAGTAAGCGCAGCCATGACATAAACCGAAAACACACGTTTTTCAAATTTTGCGAAGTGTCAGTGATATAAGACATTAGGAGCATAGTAAAATTGATAATTGTTATCCTACTTGTTTTTATTTAGTCGGATTTGCTAAGTGAGGCGCTATGTTTAGAGGCGCTACATCTAACTACTATCTGGGGACTATTAAGTCGAAATTAAAATACCACAAATAAATTATTTACACATTATGATACATTTTTGGAATAATTTATTATTTACATTCTTACCAGTCATGCTATGTTAGCGTCAAGGGAGGGGGTTTGCGCTTTTTGTACCTTAGTTATCAATATGTTTGCACAAATATATGGTCGCTAAAAAACCACTCTCCTGGCTATAGCCTCAGGTTGACTATACCAGTTTTTGAGCCGTATTGGGTGACTTGTTTTGCGCTTACAAAAACAAATCCTCAAATAGTAAAACAGTATCGTAGCTAAAGATTTCCATGTTGAAGGGATCCCCTGAAGCACACACTAAAAACGCCAAAAATAACTATAGGGAGACTGCACAGTGAAGTTAAATAAAATTGCACTTGTGCTAGCTATGTCGGGAATGTCGAGTCAATATGCACTTGCCCAACAAGCTACAGATGACACATCAGAAGAAAAAGTCGAACGCATTCAAGTTACCGGTTCTAATATAAAACGAACAAATCTTGAAGGCGATTTACCAATTACGGTAGTCACATCAGCAGACATTGCCGCCGCAGGTATAACATCTGCCGAACAGCTAATGCTACAACTGAACATCTCTTCAAACTCAAATGATAACTTAGCCAGTAACGCAGGTATTGTTGGTGGTGAAGAGCGCGGTAATAACGGTGCATCAAGTGCTAACTTACGCCAACAAGGCGTTGGTTCAACATTGGTGCTACTAAACGGTAGACGTGTGGCCACTCACGGCTTGCAAGGTCGCTCGGTTGATTTGAACTCAATTCCATTCGCGGCTATCGAGCGTGTTGAAATTTTGCGAGATGGTGCCTCAGCGGTTTATGGAACAGATGCGATTGGCGGCGTTATTAACTTTATCCTGAAAACTGATTATCAAGGTGTTCAGGCAGGCGCATTTGTTGATCATACCGAACAAGGTAGCGGAAATATTTATCGCTTTAACCTCTTGGCCGGTAGCGGAGATTTTGAAGCCGACGGTTATAACGTGATGGCATCTTTATCAGTAAAATCGGCTGAGATTTTACGTGGTACTGACCGTAACTTTACCAATACCTTCCAGCCAGATCGTGGTTTGTCACCTGACACACGCGGTGCGCCTTATGCTTCTATAAATAACCGTAGCTTTATGGGCGATGATCCAAACCATCCTAACTTTAATTTAGTGGGAACAGGACTGACAAACCCAAATGGTAATTTTAACGATGTGTTTAATATATTAGCATTACCTGGTCAGGCAGGTTGTGAATCTATCGAGAACATGGGTGTAGACGGCGCAGCCTTATGGAACCGTGCTCGCAACGAAGGCGTGAGCTGTTCGTGGGACTACCCTAGAGCATCAGTGTTGCAGCAACCTGTTGAGAATATTGACTTTGTTTCACGTTATTCGCACAAGGTTGGTGAAGATGCTGAAGCTTTTATCGAGCTTTTAGCGTCTGAAGTCACATCGAAAAAAGTCTTTGAACCCAATCAGATTACGCCTTGGGCTATTGGTCGAGCAGGTTGGTATCCTAGCACAGGGTCTTCGTATGACTACATTGTTGATACTTTGTCTGATTTTTACGGAGCCGATCAGTTAAACATTGGCGCACCTATTGCCTACAGATGGCGGTGTATTGAGTGTGGTCCACGAGAAATTGAAACGGTAACGACTTCATATAAACTGCAATTAGGATTTGAGGGCGTTGCTTGGGATGATTGGGATTATCAAGTAGGTTTATCACAATCATCTAACGAAGCTGAATCCACACTTGGTGGCGGTTATCACTACACCGAACAGCTCGCTGCTGCTATTGGTTCGGGTACTGTAAATCCATTCTTATTACCCGGTGAAACACAAACGGCTGCTGCGTCGGCTGCTGTTGAAGCCGCATCAGCTCGCGGTGTCAAATTATTTGGTGGTAAAACAACCTTAGTGCAATTTGATGCATCAATTTCAGGCGATACTGGTTATGATCTTGGCTTAGGTGGTGACACTATTCTAGTCGCGGGTGGCGTTGATATTCGTCGCGAAAGTTATGAGTTTAATGGTGACAGAACAGAAGCTGCGCAAATTCCAGCTATTTATGGCGCACCGTTTGATACCTCAAACACCTTAGATGATGTGGGTCGTACTATTCAGGCTGTGTTTTTAGAAACCATTGTGCCGGTGACTGAAGCCTTTGAATTAAATTTAGCCGTTCGTCGCGATGACTACAGCGGGTTTGGTAGCACCACTAATCCTAAGTATGGCTTTAAATATACGCCATCAGACAACTTATTGTTTAGAGGCGCATACAGTACAGGCTTTAGAGTACCAAGCTTTAATCAGTTGTTTAACGGTGAGCGCGAAGAACCTTATACAGGTACCGATTTAGCTAACCCGTTTTTATGTCAAGACGGCGTTGTTGACCCAGCTGATCCAAACTGTGGCCCAATCACACCAGCCATTGTTTTTGGTGGTAAAGTAGATTTGGGTCCCGAAGAGTCGACTCAATCTAGCTTAGGTGTGGTATTTGCCCCATCTAGCAATTTCTCAGTCAACCTTGACTGGTGGGAAATTGAAATTGAAGGCACTATCCAAACTCCAGGCTTTAGAGAGCTTATCGAAAACCCTGAAGTATTTGCAGACAACTTCAGACGTGACTCAAGCGGGAATATCTTAGCCATTGACCGTCGCTTTATTAACGCGGGTGGTCGTAAAACTAGCGGAATAGAGTTGGGTATGGTCACCGGTGGCACACTTGATGATGCAACTTGGGGTGTCAACTTTAATGGTAGCTACTTGCTTGAAGATAAAAAGCAGCAGCGTGATACCGAACCATTTGGTCCAAACCTAGTAGGTACGCATTCACGTGGTAATATTCCATTACGCTGGAAACATACTATTGCGGCAACTTATGAATACGATGAATTTACGCACACTTTAATTCAAATCTATCGTCATAGTTATGATGACGAAACACCACCGGGTGTTGCCTCAGGTGTCGCTAACCCTGTTAACTACAACCCAGACGTAGGCAGTTATTTAATTTATAACTACAGCATGCGTTATACCGGTCTTGACGGATTTGATATTACCGCGGGTATTAAGAACTTGTTTGATCGCGATCCACCGTTTACGGCGCATCAAAACGATTTCTCTCCTGGCGCAGCGTTTGACCCTAGGGTTGCTGATCCAAGAGGTAGATCGTATACCCTACAAGTGACTTACGATTTTTAATCGTAACTTGTAAGCGTAATACAAGCTTGTTAACACCTAAAAACGGCAGATTTTATTTGCCGTTTTTTTTCAATTTTTTATCGTAAAATCGTTTTTTAATGAGGTTTTGCGGTAGTATATTTACATAAGAATAATAACGGCATTAGCCCAAAATAAACCCTATGTCATCTAGTACAAGCAAGGCGTCGAATACTGTAACAAGTCACGCAGCAAAACAATCTATTGTTATCGTAGGCGGTGGCTCTGCAGGGTGGATGAGTGCAGCTGCATTTGCTTCACAGTTGCCTAGTGAACACTATCAAATAACGCTTGTTGAATCTGCTGATATTGGCACAGTATCGGTTGGCGAAGCGACTATTCCCGGTATATTAGAATTTAACCAGATGTTAGGCATTAACGAAGCTGAGTTTTTATCTTATACAAAAGGCAGTTTTAAGTTAGGGATTTTATTTCGTGACTGGTATCAAAAAGGGCATCAATACATGCATCCTTTTGGCCCTTATGGTGTAAATATTCAAGGTGTACCATTTCATCACTATTTATTAAAAGACTTTATCGGCAGCACGCCAGACACGCCTGAAGATTTATCTCCTTATAGCATTGAGTATTTTTCAGCGCTTAATAACAAATTTAGTCATCCTCAACAACAATCACGCTCCCCACTGGCGAGTATTAAATATGCGTATCATTTTGATGCGACCTTATATGCTGATTTTTTACGCCAACATGCTATCAAGCGCGGCGTCATTCATATACAAGACGATGTTACAAACGTTAACCAGCACAACAACAATGACATCGCTAGCATTGAACTTGCCAACCACGCGCCTATTCAAGGCGATTTATTTATAGATTGCACCGGCTTTAAAGGCTTATTAATAAATGAAACCTTAGGCGTTGGTTTTGAAGACTGGCGTGAGTATTTACCCTGCGATAGCGCAATAGCGCAGCCCAGTGAAAGTTTGCCGTCAATAAAGCCGTATACGATTTCTAGCGCACACGAAAACGGCTGGCAATGGCAAATCCCATTACAACATCGAGTGGGTAACGGCTTTGTGTACGCCAGTGATTTTTTATCTGAACAAGACGCCATCGACCAATTAGCACAGCAATTGCCATCAAGCGCACTTAATGAACCAAGGACGCTACGTTGGATAAATGGAAAGCGTAAACAGGTATGGCAAAACAACTGCGTGGCCATTGGACTGTCGGCTGGTTTTATTGAGCCACTTGAATCAACAGGTTTGCAGCTTATCCAGTCTAATATTGTACGCTTGTTATCGATGTGGCCCAACATGCCTATTGATAGCTCGGTAAGATCGCAGTTTAACGATTATACCAATCAAGAGATTGACTACATTCGAGATTTTGTGATTTTACACTATGTTGCAACTAAACGCAGCGACTCAGAGTTTTGGCAGCATTGCGCGAATATAAAGACGCCTGAACATTTAGCGAATAAAATGGCACTTTATCAATCAAGTGGTAATATCTTTAGAGATAACAACGAATTATTTAATGAGATATCCTGGTTTTCAGTCCTGCATGGCCAAGGCTTACGCGCAAAAGCCTATCACCCTATGACTAATAACTTAAGCGAAGATAAACGCCAGCAATATTTAAAAACTATTGCCGGTGCAATGCAAGAAACGCAGGCGCAAATGCTCGACCATAAAGACTATTTACAACGCTATTTAAAAGCTTAATTAGGCGATACATGACACAGATTTTTTCTAAAAGTAACGATTCAGAACTTGCGTTTAAACGCCCTTTTGAACATCTCAACAAATCTGCCTACCGCTTTTTTATGTTGGCTTGCTTAACGCTATTACTGATAAGCTGCACCAGCACGCAAACCTATCAACAAATGAAATCTAGTAACTCTAGTTTTAGGGTTAAGTCATTAATTATGCACTTTACCGCCGTAAATTATGAAGATTCGGTCAAGTTTTTAGTGAAAGAAGGCGGCGGCGTGAGTTCCCATTACCTTATTCCACAAATGAATGACGACAGCTATCCCAAAAGCAGCATAGAAATACTGCAACTTGTGGATGAAAGCGAACGAGCTTGGCATGCTGGCGTGAGCTATTGGCAAGGGCGCACTGGTTTAAACGATTCATCAATCGGCATCGAAATCGTAAATGTGCCCGAATGCATTGAACGTGACGTGCCTGCTGGGTTTATTAAGCCTAAAGCAATGTGTATTTTTCCAGAGTTTGAAAATAAGCAAATCGATTTATTGATAGAGCTTACCTTAGACATTCTTAAGCGAAATCCAGATATTAACCCCACCTCAGTGATTGGTCACTCCGACATTGCGCCGTCTCGTAAAAATGATCCAGGCCCTCGCTTTCCTTGGCAAAAGCTCTACGAAGCAGGCATTGGTGCATGGTACGACAACGACACTTTGGCATCTTATTGGCAACAGTTTAACGAACAAGCACCGAGCATTGGTCTTCTTCAAAAAGCCTTACATACATATGGGTATGGCATAGAGCAAACAGGCGTGTTAGACCGCCAAACACAAGACGTACTTGGTGCATTTCAAATGCACTTTGTGCCATGGCAGGTGACTTATCAAGCCGATAGCAATACCGCGGCGACCATTTTTGCGCTACTCGAAAAATACTTTCCAGACCAAGCAAGCAATCTAATGGAAGAATACGCGCTCGAATCAAGCACTGAAGAAGCAACAGAGCCAAGAGCCAGTCAACTTGCCTTCACGTTTAGCCCACAAAGTAACAGCCCGCGCCTATATCATGACAATAGAACATCATTTATTGCCCATCAAAATCAAGGCACGATGCATGTTAAAGGCACAGGTATTGCCAATGCCGACATCTTTATAAATGAGCAAAAACTCAATTTAGGCAATGCGTTCTCACAAATAAATAGTGACGGCGAATTTGCTCAATCGTTTTCGATTGCCAAAAGAACGCAGAATGGGATTAATGCGCTGCGCGTTGATAATTTGCGCGCTATTAAAAATTGGCAAAGTGCGTCAACCGACGACGAAACTCAGCCCAATCTTCAAATATCCATTTCGTATCCATCGATTGATACCGCAAAAAACGAGCATAAGCGTTTATTTGATTTTAGCGCAGTAGATGCATTTATTAATAATGATGTAGACAATGGTTTCCCAGGCGCCAGCATATTAGTGTTGCACAAAGGCAAGGTCATTAAACAATCTGCCTATGGGTACGCACGTCAATATGCGGATGGCGGCAAATTACTCAATCAATATACCCCTATGGCAAGCAATACCATGTTTGACTTAGCATCAAATACAAAAGTATTTGCCACAACCTTGGCAATAATGAAGTTGGTAGACGAAGGCTTGCTGAACTTAACTACCCCACTGTCGAATTACCTCGCGGAATATAACGGTGATGGGCGTGATACTCGCACCGTGGCCGATTTGCTTAGCCATAGTTCTGGCTATAACAGTGAAGTGCAATTGTTTAAAAGCGATAATCCCTTTGGTGAAGCGCTTTTCTCGCAAGACAAAACACTCACCAGTGAAATTCTCTTAAACCAAATCCCTTTTGCCAATGCTAGGCGCAGCAGTCAAACCTATTCAGATACTAACTTTATGATTTTAGGTTTATTAGTAGAGCGCATTACGGGTATGCCATTAGATGAATACGTCGAGACTCAAATTTATCAGCCTTTACAGCTTACTAACACGCTGTTTGTGCCCCTTAAAAAAGGCCGGCAAGCTGTCGAATTTGCGGCGACTGAAATACAAGGCAACACACGCGGTGGGCGTATTGAGTTTGAGAACATTCGCGATTATGTGCTGCAAGGCGAAGTACACGACGAAAAAGCGCATTATTCAATGCAAGGTGTGGCTGGACATGCTGGTTTATTTTCAAATACTCAAGACTTAGCAGTATTAGCGCAATTACTTTTAAATGGCGGCGGTTATGGAAATCACTATGTCTTTAGCAAGCAAACACTCAATCGATTTGTTAATCCAGAATTTTTAAAAGATTCAATAGGACTAGGATGGCGATTAGCCTCTAACGATATGCTTTGGCACTTTGGTCCTTATGCCAGTGTGCATGCATTTGGCCACACAGGTTGGACAGGCACCGCTACTCTAATCGATCCCGAGCTAGACTTAGCCATCATATACCTGACAAACCGCAAGCATACGCCGGTAGTCGGGAATGGAACTTCTTATGGGTTTACCGGCGATAATTTCCCTAGTGCGCGCTATGGTAATATTATGACACTTGTGTACGAGGCGGTTTTAGCTCAAACGGCGCTTCAGGCAAGAGCTAAAAAAGAACAATAAAAAATGCTGCAACCTAAGCTATACAAGCAGCTCGACAATCACAAAGGAGATTTGCAGTGGATTGGCTAACAATACTACCGCCCATAGTCGCAATCGCCGTGGTCTTATGGAAAAAAGAGGTCATTTTGGCCTTACTTTTATCCATTGTCACTAGCGAATTCTTACTGTTAATGAACCATACAGAAAACAGTGTGTGGCTCACACCTATAAATACTATCGAACGCATTGTATCGACGATTGGCGATAGCGGTAATGCGCGTATTTTATTGTTTAGTTTATTGGTAGGAGCACTATTAGCCTTTATGCGCGATTCGGGCGGCGTGAGTGCTTTTGTCAACAAATTGGTGTCTTCAGGTATTGCTAAAACAAAAAGACGCGCAGGCGGTATTACCATGTTCACAGGTATTGCCGTATTTATCGAATCAAATTTAAGCGTATTAACCGCAGGTATAATGGCAAGAGGCCTATTCGATAAATTTAAAATGAGCCGTGCGCGCTTGGCTTATGTTATTGACTCAACCAGCGCACCGGTGTGTATCTTAATTTTACTAAACGGCTGGGGCGCCTATATTTTAGGCTTATTAAGCACATATGATTTGCCCGACAACCCGTTGGTAGTGTTATGGAGTACGCTGCCATACAACATTTATGCTTGGCTAACTTTGGTCATTGTCGCCTACACCATATTTGCAGATAAAACTCACGGCCCAATGACCGAAGCAGAGCAAAAGCTAGAACGTATTGACGCTAATATCGACATCGCTAAGCCTACAAAAGCTCGCTACATGATACTTCCTTTGAGCGTGATGATTTTTGGCATGATTGGCTTTATGCTGTGGACAGGCAATGGCGATCTAACCGCGGGGAGCGGCAGCCGTTCTGTGTTATATGCAACATTTTTAGCCTGCATTGTTGGCTATGCGCTAATTGTCTTTAGCAAACAAACTACCCATCAAGGTGCCTTTAAGCTTGGCTTTAATGGCATGAGTGAGTTATTGCCCTTAGTGACTATTGTTATGTTATCTATTGGCTTAGGTGCTAGTTTAAAAACCTTAGGCACCGGTATTTTTGTGGCGGGTTTAGTCGGTGATTATTTACCTGTTATTTTAGTGGTGCCCATGCTTTTTGTCGCTGGCGGTATTATATCGTTTACCACAGGCACGTCGTGGGGCACCTTCGCTATTCTAATTCCAATTGGTATGCCATTGATTGAAAGCTTAGGCATACCACCTGAGCTTGTCTTAGCGGCGATATTAGGCGGTGGGATTTTTGGCGATCATTGCTCGCCTATTTCTGATACCACTGCAGTGTCGTCACTGGCGGCAGGGTGTGATTTATTAACGCATGTTAAAACACAGCTTCCTTATGCGCTTTTTGTGGGAGCGATTACGATTATTGCTTACACTCTTTTGAGCATTGTGATGATCTAAGTGCATGCTAAATATTTGAAAAGTTTCGCTGCAATAAAATCATAAAAGGAGCTTCAGATCAGCCGGTCACTTACATTAAAAGTTGTTGCTAGCCTTATCTTTGCCACTATGTCATTTGACATGCTGGCGTCTGACTGCGTTATTCTATTACACGGTCTTGCAAGGTCAGATTCATCAATGTCAAAAATAGAAAAGGCGCTCGAAAAAGAAAACTATGAAGTCGTTAACACCGCTTATGACTCTCGCGAAAACGACATCAAAACCCTTGCCGATGATGTCCTTCCTAAAGCCATTGAGAAGTGCGATAAAGAAGCAAAAGTGAGCTTTGTCACGCATTCAATGGGCGGCATTCTTGTGAGACAATATTTATCAGCTAACAAAATAAAGCAGTTAAAGTATGTCGTCATGCTCGGCCCGCCAAATCATGGTAGCGAAGTCGTCGATAAACTCAAAAACGTGCCGGGTTTTAAGGCCATAAATGGCCCTGCTGGTTTGCAATTAGGAACAGGTGAAATGAGCATGCCAAACACCCTTGGCCCAGCTAACTTTAACTTGGGAATAATTGCTGGCACACGTAGTATTAACTTAATATTATCTACCATGATACCCAACCCAGACGATGGCAAAGTGTCGGTACAAAGCACCAAATTAGCAGGCATGAATGACCATATTGCAATGCCCGTTACCCACCCTTTTATGATGAAGAACAAAAAGGTCATTTCGCAAGTGCTGTATTATTTAAAGCATGGTAAATTTGATCACGAAGCTCTAAAGTTGGAAGATTAGTATCAGAAGACTAAAACAGTGTTTTTAATTGACGTTCAATACAGCTATCTTTTTTAATACTCACTGGGCTCGCTAAGTTTAGTTCCATGAAGCGCTGCATATTATACCCTGCCAAATTATAAGTAAACGCTAAACCATACGTAAAATCATGCTTAGCAATTTTTGGAATATCGATAGCCTCTAATGGTTGCAAGTGCAATTTAACACGCATTTTATTTAGCTCGGCTTTAAGCTCTACTAATTTTTGCTCTATAACGACTAAGTCTTGAGGTTTAAGTATATCCAACAGGTGGGTGCCATCTTTTCCAAACTTTTGCTGTGCAAAAAGGAAATACGCGATGCCAGAAATATCATAATATTCAGCAGCAAAGTTCGCAAACATAAATGCATCGGTAATTCGTTCCAAACTAACATCGTCTAGTTCACCACTTTTTTGATAGCGCAGCTTTGCTTCGATGATGTTTGATATAACTAAATGCGAAATTGCATCGCCCGTTTTGCCTAGAGTTAATAGTTTGAGTGCAAAATCATCTTTTTCTCGCATGGTAAAAGGACCGCCATCCAGCGCTGAAAGCAACGCCAATTCATCATTTTGTGAAGCCAAATACGATAACTGCTGCTCGTCCATATGTTTGTAAGGCGCTAGCAATTGTTCACGTTTATCGGGCAGTCTAACTTTTTGGTCTACAGCTGCTAAAAACTCTGTTTTGCCTCTAGCGATATCCCACTCAACACTCTGGCTTATTGCAAAGTTTACATCACTTTCTTTTAAATCTAGCTCTATTGCACACCAGTCTTCTTCATACGACTTAGCGTCGTTGTTCTCAGCTATTGCTTGTTGAAGCACTGCGTTGGTATCGTTATGGGCTAAACTAGGAGACTGGGCGAAAGAATTAGATTCTTGATATGCTTCAGCGAGATTTTCTTCTTGTTTTTCTTCAGAACTAAAATATTGAAATAGCCAAAAAAATAGTAAGCAAGTTAATATGAAAGCAAAAACTAAAAAACTCTTTTTCACCAATTTAAGCCTTCTTTGTACCGCGGTAAGTGCGCTGATATTAAGAATTTTTTAGTTTCGGTGCATCATCCGCACCCAACTTAAATTCTAAACGGACTTTTTGGCCTATCGCTTCTACTGCTTCACCGTCTACAAATTTAGGGGCATAGCGCCACTGCTCAAGGGCTTTAATTGCTTCTTTTTCAAATAATGATCCATCAGAGTCTTCGATACTCGTATTTTTCACGAAGCCAAATGGCGAAATATCAAATTTAATCACTACCGAGCCCTCTTTAGCACGTCGTGCATAAGCGATCGGATAAGTGGGATCCACTCTGAATAGTGGCGTTGCATCAATATCGTCTTCCCATGGTTTCATTCTGCCAATGGCTAAACAATGCTCTGTTGCTTCTTCAGATTTACCTTTTGACTCTAAGATGCTGACCATGCGAGCGTGCGACGACAACGCAAATGGATGATCAAAATCAAGTACTTCGCTGGTTAAGTCAATTACCTTGGTGTAATACTCGATTGCTTCGTTTTTGCTTCGACGACCTTCTGCAAGGCGTGCATAATTGAAATTAGCTCTAATCAAGCCAACACTATTGCTTGGTAATACTATTTCAGCCCTTTCCAATAAACGCTTACCGAGTACTTTAGCACCGCGCATTCGTGTCGTAAATTGACCTCTTTCGATCAAATGATTAAACATATTTAGCGAATCTAGAACATGCTCTTGGCTATTTGATTCTTCGTCAAAGTAGTTTTTCAGTACTTGATATAAATCTTCTGAGAGTCTTGTTTTATCGTCATAGCCAATCAAATCGAATGAGGAATATAATAGCTCCACTAATAAGCTAGCCATATCAAAACTGCGGTCTCGATCGCTTTTTTTGTATAAACCTAGCGCTTTATCATAAAGCGCCAACGCCGCTTTGTTGTCTTTTGCATCCCTGAAGTGATTCGCTGCTGAAATCGTTAAATTAATCGTATTGTCGTGAGTTTCACCAAAAACCGTTTTTGAAAGCTCAGCCAAAGCTTTTGCTTGTTTGCCAAGTGAATCATTTGGACTTTCTGATTCAAGGTTTTGTGTATATTGCTTATAGAGCGTCGAAAATTCGGCTTTGTCGGCTAAAGCGAATGGTGTCAGCGTGGTAAGTGCGAAAGTAACACTCAACAAAACCGTTTTACTCATTTTCCGTATTATTTGTGCTATTCGAATCATGATTAAAATTCCTTTTTTATTATTAGCGAATACAAGCCGTATCCTTAAATATATGCTTTTCTTACTATGCTAGTTTTGATGAAACTATACATAAGGTTAAAGAATATAAACATAAATATCAAATGGATAATTTACCGCGCTAAGTATCTGTGGATAGTCTTTACTTAAAGCTTCAAACATAATTATATCGGCAACTTTTAGGCTGTGTAAACGCTGCATATGCAAATCATTTAGCTCGGTAACAGCAAGCAAAGCGTGCAATAGTTCGTAATACTTAAAATGGGTAGACTTATAAAACTCTCCGTTTTTGCGCGCTAGCGCCAACATCAATGCATCCCTGCCTTTTGGATAACCTTCAAGCATATCCTTAGATATAGATGTAGATGCTTGTAAATAATCGACTGTTTTGTCGTACTCGTAGTATTTGATCATGGTATAAACAGCGCTTGGGAAGGTATCAGGCGCGGCATAATACGCTTCCTGCAAACTTGTAGAGTAATTGTCTAAGCGAGATATACACTCACTAGTATCATATGATCTTAGGTGAATAAATTGGCTTATCTCAAAACTTGCATATACACCAGGCTCACCAAATTTTTCGCATAGCTGCTGCGCTAATTCATGTCGTAGATTAATACCAATATCGAGCTGCTCGACACGAGCTTTATTGTTTTTTATCTCACCGTCGAAATCACCGTTTATATCGATAGAATCCACAAATGTCGAAACCTTATCAAGCTCACTCTGCTGTGCTGTTTGCTCCAAGTCATAGTCATAAAATGCATCAACTAGCGCCGGCGATATTGTGGCTAAATAGTCCACCTGCTCACTAAAACTTAAGCCGCTTTTTAAGTACGGTTTAACGTTTGTAATATAAATTGGGTGCGTTTTGACCGCTTTGAACGTTTGCGCGATTTTATTGCATTCATCAAGCTTTTGTTCGTAATCTTGTGTCAACCGCTCATGCTGATTTACTCTTTCATCAAAGTCAGTTTTTAAGGCGCGGTCGAGTTTATCTACTGCAGGTGAGCCTATACCATTCACAGCTTTAGCCGGAATACTCTGCTCACGTAATTGTCTGACTAACTCTTTTGGTAACGTGCTAAAAAGATAACCTGCTAAACCTAGTGATTTACGGCGTTCATTTTGTACAATATCTGCACCATAATCATAACGGGCAAGTAATTTTAATATGGCGACTTCTTGCTCATCCAATGCTTGCTCCTGCGGCTCTCGTTTAAGCACCTGCGCTAAAAGAGTGTTCACTGGAGAACTTGTATATCGCATATTTTTAAGCTTTGGAAACGCTAATAACAGCTCTATTACATCGTAATTTCGAATCGCAATAGCAGCTTGAAGTGGTGTTTGTAAGCCTTGATGTTTGGTGTACGTAAATTCATTCGTAAATTCAAACTCAGATAACATGATACGAATAAGCTGTGCGTCGCCTTTAGAACGAATAGCTTGAGCAAGCATTGTATGCGTTACATCAATTTGAGCGAGCAGAGTACGAGCCTCATCTAAGGTTTTATCAACGATAAAATGGCCAATAATGATGTCAGGATCTATCAAGTGCGGCTTATTGCGTATTCTTGCGACAAAACCTTTCAATGGTGAAATAGCCCTAAACTCAGTGAGCAATTGCGGTATTGCACCCAAATTGTCATTCCTGAGCGCCTCGGCAATTTCACTGTATTTTTCAATCATAGCAGCTTGCAATTCTGGCAAATCACTGCTTTTGGTCATCCAAGTAAACGCTGCGTATTTTGCTTGTACTTTATCTAACAGTGTTTGATTTATTTTTTGTAGAGTCTCTTGTGCCGAAATCAAGCCAAGTTGATGCACATACACCAAGCTTGCAAAAGCTTCGGTGTCGTCTTCTATACTATCTAATTTTACATCAATACTGTGCCTTGCGTCCTGTAGAGCCTGACGTGCGTTTATGCGCTCGGTTTGACATTGATTGTGAGTGCGACTTAGTGCGTATAAGTTATCTAAGGCGTCTTTTGAATAATATTGTGGGCTGACTATGTCGGCGTCTTCGGGCAAGGTATTACTGGTTATTATCTTGTCTTTGCGGGCGACTGTTTCAGTTTCTGTTTGCCCGATTTGTGCATTTATCACGTTCACTTTGTTGGTGACAGAAACACTCTCGGCCGCTTTCACACTTAATGAAGAAAGCGAACATAAGCAAACACCAAAAACAGCGCTGACAAAGACATTTAGCGTTAGCGTCTTAAAAGACATATTGTCCCCTAATTTACATCTACCTAGGATAACGCGCAGCTTCACCCGCCTTTGGCAATGTTTCAAGAATAAATTCACGCAAATCTTGATTAGATTTTTCTAAATCTTCTCTGCGTAAATACATCATATGACCGCTACGATAACCCTTAAACCCTACCCTATCTTTCATTTTTCCACTGGGATCAAGTTGCCACATTGTGTATTTCGCATCAAAGTAATTAGTTGCACCATCATAGTAGCCCGATTGAATAAGCACGTTTAAGTATGGATTTTGAGCCATGGCTAATCGCAAGTTTTCACCGGCATTGTTGTTACTTCGATCCCACGGTCTTACTGGGCCAAACATATTATATTTTATGTCTGTTTTGTACGCTAATTCTGTACGAATATAATGATTAATGGCGGGGGTAAAAGAATGTAACCAACTAGTGAGTTCTGCCCAGTAATCTGGACCGTCGCCCGTTTCTTTTTTATCAATGCCAATATAGCGACTATCTAAGCGGCCAACTGTTTTACCTTCGTCTCTTAGCAATTCTTTCCAGAAAAACATATTGCTAATATCTAAATTGCTTTGCTCAACTGCGCTTGCACTTAAACCTGAATATCTTGCGACCGCGGCAATGACGTCTTGTTTTTCTTGCTCATCAATAAAACTTCCTTTTGCCAATGCTGGCAAATAGGTATCTAAGGTGTAATGCTCAACTTCTTCAAGCACTTCGTATAGGTCTTTTGATTGCAAATCACTGGCGAGTTTTTTGTGATGCCAAGCAGTGGCGGCAAAGTATGGCAGGCGATTAGCCGCTTCGACAGGTCCTTCTCTATCTATGCCAATATCAGTAGGCGAGACTAGCACAACGCCATTTAGATACATCCACTGCTGGTTTTGAAGCTCAAGCGCTAAGCCCGATACGCGCGTTGTACCGTAGCTTTCACCTATCAGATATTTAGGAGACGTCCATCTTTCATGACGGGTAATAAAAGTATTTAACCACTCGGCTAAGTACTTAATGTCCGCATTAACACCAAAAAACATTTCTTTTTGCTTATCGCGTGAGGGCATGTCGCCTTTTGCATTAGGTAACACACGGCTATAAGCAGTATTTACTGGGTTCACAAACACAATATCTGCAACATCTAATATCGAAAATGGGTTAGTTTGCACGCCATATGGCTGTACAGGGTACCCTTCGTCATCAATATTCAATATGCGTGGCCCCGTATAAGCAACATGCATCCATACCGAAGCCGAGCCCGGCCCACCATTAAATGACATTACAATAGGACGCTGGGCCTTATTTTTAACGTCAGTGCGCTGATAGTACGTATAAAAAAGAGTGGCGGTCGCCTCGCCTTTATCGTTCCAAACCGGCTGTGTGCCAGTAGTTGCGGAATAACTTACGCGTTTGCCGTTGATTTCGGTTTTATGTTCGGTAACAACCGAAGACTCAGCCGGTATGCTAATATTGGCTGTACTATGAGCTTTTGAATGACCATCGGCTTTTACGTTTACCGACATCGCAAAAGAACCTAAAAGTAAACTTAAAACCGCTAAATGTGAGAAGCGTCTTGGAAGCATAATTAACTCTTTCTTTGTCGTTATTGTGATTGTTATCGTGTTTTTTAATAAGCACTAAGTATAAGAGCGTGCATGTTATTTGCCAAGGATATATCTACCAGCGGTAGGCATAACTCACATAATGCACGTTAGCACCGTGGTTAATACTCGCCAAATTAGCATTTGAAAAATGGCTAATGCCAAGGGCAACTTGATGACTTTGCCAAGATGCGCCGATTTCTAATTTATCTTCAAACATTATATGTGCGCCCATCTCGCGATCCATCCAATCTTTATCATCAAGTACAGCTACGCCTATACCAAGTCTAATAAAAGGCCTTACATTGTTTTGTAGGTCGTACTCAAACCGCCACATAGGCACTGCCGACACCACGCTTACCGTTGAGTCTCGCCAAGGATCATTCCAATGATGCACGCTTGCATCAACATCCAATAGTAAATCCCATTTATCTGAAAGAGCCCACTCATAAATATCGGTTCGCGCAATCGTGATACGCCACGTTTCGGGCCTCATACGTACTTCATTATTAATTAAGGTCCAGCGCGATAAACCTTTACCCCACGCCGCGCCCACTTGCCATTTAGCGCTTGTTTCTGATGCATGAGTAAGTTGAGTCGGCACAAATAAAAAGGCAGAGACTAACAAAGTAAGCAGTACTGTAATGGGTGTGTAATTCATAAATAGTAGAGTGTGTATAAGGTGTTATGGTTTTACGTTAAGTAAAATGCAAGGTGAATAAGGAGTTCGAATGAAAAACGACGGAGTAAATATAGGATTTAAAATACAAACGGCTAGTAAAATTACTAGCCGTTTTGAAAGATAGAAACCAATTAGGGATTAGTTACATGCATCTTTTAGTGCTTTACCAGCTTTGAAACCAGGAACTTTAGCAGCAGCAATTTGAATAGTTGCGCCAGTTTGTGGGTTTCTACCAGTACGTGCAGCTCTGTCTTTTACAGAGAATGTACCAAAGCCAACGAATGTTACTGAGTCACCTTTAGCAAGTGCAGCAGTGATAGCGTCGGTTACTGCGTTTAGTGCATTACCTGCAGCAGCTTTAGAAAGGTCGGCTTGGTCAGCGATTGTAGCAATTAGATCTTGTTTGTTCATAGTTATTTTTTCTCTTTTTTTATGAGTTTAATAATGCTGCAGTTCCATGCAACTCCCTTTATTAGATGGTATTTGCGTAATAAGATCAATATGTAAAACGCTAATTTGTTGCAATTTCTTTAAAAAAACGTCAATTTTTTCGTTTTAAGGAGTAAAAACCTGATTTAAGTCCTGAAAATACTTAAATTCGAGGGCGTTTTTTGCGTAATCAAAAACAAAAAATGTGCCTTGCTCGCCTGCTTGGCCTTCAAATCGGATATAAGGGGCTATTTGAAACTCGATATTATGGCTTTTTAGAGCGTTGGCAACGCCGTGCCAATCAGGTTCCGATAAGATAACACCAAAATGTGGAATAGGCACCGATTTATTGTCAACCTCATTAGGCAGTAGAGAGGTCGGCATTATGTCAGTTAAATGAGTGACCAACTGATGACCAAAAAAGTCCCAGTCAATCCAGTGACGATCACTTCGGCCTTGTTTACAGCCTAAAATATTGCCATAAAACTCAGCGGCCTTTGCTAAATCGTCAACAGGAATGGCCAAATGAAATGGTCTAAGCATAAACAGTCACCCTTACCCTAAAAATTTACGCATGACCCACATTTTGATGGCATTAAAAGGCATATATCGCAGCGAATTTTCTAAGCTAAAACTGCGTCTCATGACTGATTTATAGTGTGAAAATGTATCAAAGCCATATTTGCCGTGATAACTACCCATGCCACTTGTGCCAACACCACCAAAAGGCAACTTACCGTTTAACATAAACATGCTGATGTCGTTAATACACATACTACCGGCACTCACTCGCTCAACAAACTTTTGCTCAAACTCTTTGTCTTCAGTAAAGACATATGCTGCTAAAGGTTTGGGGCGTTTATTTATAAACGATAGCATGTCACTGCGGCCACTAAAGCTGATGATAGGAATAATCGGTCCAAATATTTCTTCTTGCATTAAGGGGCTATTAACATCTGGATTCACCACAATGGTCGGCGCTAAGAACTTTTCAACAACGTTGTGCTCTCCACCAAATGCGATATTTTGATCTTGCAAATACGATACTAGTCGTTGGCAATGGCCTTGATTGACAATGCGCCCATAAAACTTGTTATTTTTAATGTCCTTTTTATATTGCTTAACAATCATTTTTTTAAGCATATCAACAACATTATCTAGGTTGCTATGATGAACCAACAAGTAATCTGGCGCGATACAGGTTTGCCCTGCATTCATGAGCTTGCCCCAAGATACGCGACTAAGCGCTGTTTTTAAGTCGATGTTTTTATCTATTATACAAGGACTCTTGCCGCCCAACTCAAGCGTCACAGGTGTGAGATGTTGTGACGCAGCTTGCATCACAATTTTACCAACGCGTTCGCCGCCAGTATAAAAGATATGGTCAAAAGGCAAACTTATTAGCTCACTTGTTGGATCTTTACCGCCTTCTACCACCGCAATTGCATTCATATCTAAATATTTAGGCAATAATTGGGCGATAAGTGTGGATGTTGCAGGCGCTAATTCAGACGGTTTGACAATCACACAATTGCCCGCACTAATGGCTGCCAGCATAGGGCTTAAGGTCAATTGAAACGGATAATTCCAAGCCCCTATAACCAAACACGTACCCAATGGCTCAGGTTTAATATAGCTTTTAGCGGGCATCGCCATTAATGGTGTACCCACTGACTTCGTTTTCATCCAAGATTCGACGTTAGCTAGCTGAGTCTTTGTATCTTTAATTAAGTAGCCAATTTCAGTTAAAAAGGCTTCTTCAGCACATTTATTAAGATCTTGCTTTAGCGCACTTGCAATGCTCTTCTCTTCGGTTTTGAGCAAGTTCAAAAAAGCACTTAACTGACGTTTTCGCCAAGACAATGATTTAGTAGCACCTGAATCGAAATAACTATCAAGCTTGGTTTTTATTGTTTGAATATTGCTTGCATCGTCTAGATTTTGCCCATGCTCAGCGCCCAAATTGGGACTAGTATCATTTTGTGAAGTTTGTAAATTTACAATTGATGCGGATTCGTGTGCCATGTTTACCTACCTCTTGACTAGACTTTACTTAGCAACCGCGCTAACAATGGCGGCATTACGCCTTTTACTTCAATCATTGATGCAAAATAAAACGTCGTGTACTGTACTTAACATACTGCTAAGCACTGTAGCAGAAAACAGCCTTTTGTTCGACCATAAAAAAACGCGCTGATACTAGTATCAACACGCTTCTCATCAACTATATACGGGCCTTGTTCGAGCGTAGTAAATCAAACAAGCTTTATGTTAAACCGAATATGGGTCTCTTAGCACCATTGTATGGGCTCTGTCAGGGCCCGTTGATATAATATCAACTGGCACACCTGTTAACTCTTCGAGACGCTTAATATAGTTTTGTGCAGCAAGCGGCAAACCGTCAACGCTTGTGACACCATAAGTATTGTCAGACCAACCAGGCATTTCTTCGTAGACTGGCTCAACGGCATCGTACCCTTCAGCAGCAAGAGGAGGCGTTGCGCTTATATTGCCTTCACTGTCTTTGTAGCCAGTACAAATACTCAAGGTTTCTAAACCATCTAAAACGTCTAGTTTGGTTAAACAAAATCCAGTGATAGAGTTTAATTGCACCGCGCGTTTAATAGCAACGGCATCAAACCATCCTGTGCGTCTTTTACGACCGGTAGTCGCGCCAAACTCATGGCCTTTAACACCCAAGTGTTGACCCACTTCACAATCAAGCTCAGTCGGGAATGGGCCAGAACCAACACGGGTTGTATAAGCTTTAACGATGCCTAATACATAGTCTAAATGTAAAGGACCAAAGCCAGCACCCGTCGCCACACCGCCAACGGTAGTGTTAGACGACGTTACGTATGGGTATGTGCCATGATCAATGTCGAGTAAAGTCCCTTGCGCGCCTTCAAACATAATTGCTTCGCCGTTTACGCGCGCGTTGTCTAATAACTCAGTAACATCAACCACCATCGATTTTAATAAATCTGCGACTGCGAGTGCGTCTTTTAACACCGTTTCATAATCTAAGGCTTCGGCTTTATAATACTCGGTGAGCATAAAATTATGATACTGCATCACTTCTTTTAGCTTAACGGCAAAAAGTTCAGCATTAAATAAATCGCCAACGCGCAAACCACGTCGTGAAATCTTGTCTTCATAGGCAGGGCCTATGCCCCGACCGGTAGTCCCTATCGCCTTATTACCGCGAGCAGTCTCGCGCGCTAAATCTAAACCGATATGAAAGGGTAATATAAGTGGGCAAGCTTCAGATATTTTTAGGCGTTCTTTGACTGGAACTCCCTTATCTTCAAGCATTTTCATTTCTTTGAGCAAGGCTTCAGGACTTAAGACCACGCCATTACCAATCACACAGGTGACATTGTCACGCAAAATCCCTGATGGAATTAAGTGTAGGACTGTCTTCTCACCATCAATTACTAAGGTATGACCGGCGTTATGACCGCCTTGATATCTCACCACATATGCGACTCGCTCTGTTAACAAGTCAACCACTTTTCCTTTGCCTTCGTCACCCCATTGGGTGCCAAGCACAACAACGTTTTTAGCCATGAATACGAACTTTAATTAAATTAGGCGGCGATATTAGCAAAAAATAAATTATCTATCATCAATATTTATCACCTAATGGAAATAATTTAACGCTTAATTTTGCGAATTTTGCTGACGGCAATAAACCAAAACAACGTATCTACGCCTTGATACTGCAATCGCCGTGGAGCCGGCACTTTTTGATATAGAGCCTGAGTGTCAATAGGAATATTGTCGGGCTCATAAGACAGATACTCCATTAGCATCTGATATTGGATGCTACGCAAGGTATACCGCCACTTACGACGAATGTATAAGGTGTAATCCGATAATTTAAGCAGTGATAAAGAACGAAAAGCAAATTCGGCTTTACTATGAAAAACGCAACGTGCCCCTTCGTTATCGAGATGGTCATCGCGCCAGGCGTTGTTAGATACCAGCCACGAAACAAAAAAATCTTCACCAATTAAGCCAATAGGAATGCGGACCTGCTTAGCTCTAACATAATTGACAAACTGAGCACTTAAGGCGTAACAATTACCTGCTAACATATTCCCGTGTACCATGCGTTGACGCCATGCATCACGGTCTCGTCCAGTTGATGGCATCGCACCTACTGCTTCTGCCCGTGTTACGATGCTAAATTCTTCAGCGAGTAAGCTTAATGTGTTTTTTCCGCACGTGACATCACCATCCATAAAAAAAACCACGTTGTTGTTATCCAAAGATGGGCTTAAGACCTCATGAACAAATAGATTCCAAGTTTGTGCTTTATCACCAAAAGGTGTTTCTAAGATGGATAAATTGTTGATATTTGCATTATTTTGTTTCACTAGTTCAGCGGTATTGTCGGTACAACCATTAACCAACACATAGACCCTTGCATGCATCCCTTCAATGGCGTGCTTTACGCTCAACATAGTGGCTTCGATATTTTTTGATTCGTTGTATGCGAAAATACCTATATGCCAAGGGGCGCTGTCACTTGAACTTGATATGACACTCAACTCAAATTCGTATTCTCTGCTATTAATGTTATCTGTGCTGTGCATTAGGGATTACTTTTTTGTGTTATTATCATCAGAGTGACTCGATACGTTTAGCTTAAGTTGTTCCAAAATACTACGCACGTTTTTTTGAATGACCTGTTGTACTTGTTTGCAGGCTCCGAGTTTAATGACCACATAAAAGAATGCAATTTTTAATCATAAATTATAAATTCGATTTAGGTGAGATATGAAATCCATAAGGTTAATGTTGATAACAAACGCAGTACTGTGCCTTGCGCTGCTAGTCACCATGTCTTTTGGACACGCAACAACTAACAAAAAGACAGATGGCGAAATCTTATTTATCTACCCCGTTGAGAAAGGCTTCCCATTTTGGGATTCGCAAGTCGATTTTGCAAAAGCGACGGCCAAAGCCCTCAACCTAGACTTAAAGGTTGCTTATCCACCCGAAAACTATCGAAATCGCTTCAATGCTGCAGACTATATAAAACAACAAATTGCGGCGTCGGAAGATTTACCCATACTTGTCTTAACTTCTTTTTGGCTTGGTTCTGAAGAGGAGATTTTAAGGTATCTCAATTCAATAAAAGTCCCCCTAATTTCTATTAATTCTGACATCTCACAAGAGCAGTTTGAAAAACTGGGGAAACCCCGCGAGCGATTTCCCTATTGGTTAGCACAGTTGTCACCTAACGACACGCAGGTAGGTGAGCAGCTTGGACAAGCACTCCTTGAGAAATATAGACAGCGAACTTGTGAAGGTAAAGCATGCCCTGTAAAGGTGTTTGGCATAACAGGCTTGAGTTATTCAGCCGTGAGTAAACAACGGCTAAATGGGCTTCGACAAGCCGTTACCAACGACAAAAACAGCACGCTTCTTGCGACAATATATGGCGACTGGGATCGTGAACGAGTAAAAAAGATTACATCGCCTATTATAAATAGACATAAAGACATTGATGTTTTTTGGTTGGCAAGTGACGTAATGGCATATGGCTTGTTGGAAGGCATTGAAGCGCTACCAGATTCTTCAAGACCAAATGCGATTATTGGCAGCATTGATTGGTCTATTCAAACAATCGACAAAATAAAAAACGACCAGATTGTCATCAGTGTTGGCGGTCATTTTCTAGAGGGTGGCTTGGCGATTATTCTTTTTTATGATTATATAAATGGCGTCGATTTTATTGATGAATTAGGCACTTCAATAAAAACACAAATGAGCGTTCTTGATACAAATAATATAGCGTCATTAGGCCAATTTTTGATGTCTCCGAAGTGGGATGATGAATACTTGAAAACACATAGTAAATTTTTAAATAATAATAGAAAGCGCTATACATTTGCGCCTTTAGAGGTCATCAACGGTCAAATCAACAATCAGCCGAACACAAAAAATTAAATATAAAATTGTTTTTTTATAAGTGATTTTATTGGTTGCTCTATTGTAAATATTACTGTATTTTTGAAATCATGTTAGAAAATTGTAAATTTCTAAAGACGACATGAAATCAACAGTAAAATTGGCATCACAGCAATGAAAAAATCTTCTTCTTTCAAAGTACGCCGTAACACTCTTCAAAAACATCTCAGGAAGTTACTGATTGCGATGTTTGCACTTGGCCAAGCAGCTTTTGCCAATACAGCGCTTGGACAAGAGCCTCCTGTCGATATTGAGTTTAACGCAGACATTAGGCCAATATTATCTGACAAGTGTTTTCATTGTCATGGGCCCGATGCAGAAACAAGAGAAGCAAATTTACGTTTTGACACCGCTGACGGTCTACGCAAAGATCTTGGTGGCTACTTTGCGGTTGTCCCAGGCAATCCAGAAGATAGTGAAATTTATAAACGCATTATTCATACAAACCCTGAAGACAGGATGCCACCGGCAAACACTCATAAAATAGTGAGTGACGAAGAAATTGTAAAAATTTACAAATGGATTGAACAAGGCGCACAATGGCAAGGACATTGGGCATTTGAAGACATTAAGAATCCTAATACACCGAATTTAAGCAATAAAAGTGATGCTGAAGACTGGGTGCAGACGCCTATCGATAGTTTTGTTTTAGCGCGTATGCAAAAGGCTAAATTGTCACCTTCAGAAAAAGCCGACAAAGCTACATTAATACGCCGCTTGTATCTTGATTTAACTGGGTTGCCACCAACACATGAAGCCGTTACACAGTTTGTTAACGATAAATCGCCCGACGCTTACGAAAAACTCGTCGATGACCTGCTAGCGACTCAAGCATTTGGTGAAAACCAAGCACACTATTGGCTTGATGCTGCCCGATACGCCGACACTCATGGCCTTCATTTAGATAATTACAGAAGCATATGGCCATATAGAGACTGGGTTGTTAACGCGTTCAATCAAAATATGCCGTTTGATCAATTTACCATCGAGCAATTAGCCGGCGATTTATTACCTAACCCGACTCAAAGCCAATTGGTCGCCACAGGATTTTCACGCTCTAGCCCAACAACCAGTGAAGGCGGCGCAATCGATAAAGAGTACCTTGCAATATATGCCAAAGATCGCACCGATACGATGGCAACGGTGTGGATGGGGCTCACCGTAGGTTGTGCAGGATGTCACGACCACAAGTTTGATCCGGTATCGCAAAAAGAGTTTTATCAACTCACGGCGTTTTTCCGCAACACAACCGAAAAAGCAATGGATGGAAACGTATTTGACTCTCCGCCGTCGATTGATGTTTTCAACGGGCAGCAATTAGCCCTTAAGCAAGCTTTTGATACAAAAGCACAAGACATTGACAAAAGCATAAAGGAAAAAACAAAACAAGAATTGACCGCTATGTCGAGTTGGCTGCTTCAACAAAAAGACCAACCACAAGGCAAGCTTGATACTTTACCTGTGGCTGACGACAACCTACTCTTTCATTTACCCGCAAACGAAGGAAAGGGTAACACGCTTAATTACTATGCAAACGGCAAAGCCGCTAAAGCGAATATAAAAGGTAACCATGAGTGGACAAGTGGCGAATTAGACAATGCACTGGCGCTCAATAAATCGAGCCTAATTGAATTCTCATCTATTGATTCGTTCGACTATAAAGACCCTTTCACGCTCAGCTTTTGGGTGCGGCCACCAAGTGAAAAAATAAAATCTCAAGCCTTAGCCGGACACATCGACGTTGACAATAGTACTGGTTGGTGGGACTGGGACAGCAAAACCGCAGGTTGGTTTGTCGAATTAGAAAACAACAAATCAGTCAAGTTGACGCTTAACTACCCTGATTCTGACATGGCATTTGGGGTCGCGTATAACATTCTTGAAGTCGACAAATGGCAGCATGTTGTTGTTCAATATAATGGTATAGGCAGACAAAATTCGTTCACGTTTTATGTAGATGGCAAATTAAAACCAACTAACAATACAAAGAGCTTAAGAACCAATGATATTTTTGCTAAGCCCTATAACAAAGGGGTTGAGTCGCCTATCACAATTGGTTTTGCGCAAAACCCATACGCCCATAAAGAAGACAGAAACGACCCTAAAATCATAGAAAGAGATGCGAAAACACCCTTTGTTGGCCTACAAGATTTACGCGTTTTTAAAGGCCTCATTGATGGCATCGATTTAGCGATGCTAACAAACATGCCCCAAATTAAAGACGCAATGTCAAAATCAGAAAAGACTGAGCAAGAAAAGGCGCTTTTAGCTAAATATTACACAACACAAATAGACAAACGGGGCCAAGCGCTGCTGCGTGAAAAAAGAAAACAAATCGCACAAATGATTGAACTGCGCCGCGAGGCACCAACCACTTTAGTCATGCACGAAAAAGAAAATCCACAGCCTTTCGCACATGTACTCATACGTGGTGCTTATGATAACGAAGGCGAAAAAGTCTTGTCAGGCACGCCAAGCATGCTGCCACCGATTAATAAAACTGAGCAGCTCAACCGTTTAGATTTAGCAAAATGGCTAGTCAGTGACGAACATCCATTAACCGCACGAGTCACCATTAACCGATTTTGGCAAAATTTATTTGGCAAAGGTTTAGTAGAAACTGCAGGTGATTTTGGCAGCCAAGGCACAAGCCCTTCACATCCTGAGCTCCTTGATTGGTTAGCGCATGATTTTAGAAGCAACGGTTGGGATGTTAAACGAGCCATAAAGCAAATGGTAATGTCTGCGGTTTATCAGCAATCTTCAGTGATTGACCCCAGCGCGTTTGAAATTGACCCTGAGAATATATTGCTTGCCAGAGCACATCGAAACCGTTTAAAAGCCGAGTCAATTAGAGACCAAGCTTTGCATGTAAGTGGATTATTGGTAGACAAAGTCGGCGGGCCACCAGTGAAACCCTATCAGCCTGACGGTCTTTGGAAAGTTGTTGCTTATGTTGACAGTAACACCGCAAAGTTCCAACAAGACTCAGGTGACAGCTTGTACCGAAAAAGTCTGTACACCTTTAGAAAAAGAACCGCCTCCCCGCCAGGCATGGCCTTATTCGATTCACCTAGTCGGGAAAGCTGCTCAGTGACGCGTGAACAAACTAATACGCCACTACAAGCATTGCTGTTGATGAATGACCCACAATTTATTGAGGCTGCGCGACACGTTGCCCAGCGCTTAATGCAAACATCAACAAATGACAAATTTACTTATTTAATACAACACACCCTTGGCCGAGAGCCAGACGAGGCAACCTTGGCAATATTGCAGTCAAGTTTCAACGAAATACGTAACTTGTACGAAGCAAATACATCACTGGCGGCAGATTTGCTGACCGTTGGGGAATCTCCTGTTGATGAAAGTTTAGATAAGACCGAGCTTGCCACATGGACAATGCTCGCCAGTCAGATTTTTAATTTAGATGAATTTATTACCCGAAACTAGCGCATTGACGCGGCTTAATATTGAGTCTCGTCTGCACTTTTGGAAAAAACAAGATGGCAAAACATAAGACAAACTTTCCCGAACTAACGCGACGCGGCTTTTTAAAAAATAGCCTTACGGGTATAAGTGGTGCAGCTGCGGCTGCAGTACTGTCTAAAAATGCGATGGCAACAAACAATAGCACTTTTGGAAGCGGATCTTTAGGCAAAGGCATGTTAGGGTCTCCTCATTTTGCCCCCAAAGCTAAACGCGTTATTAATTTGTTTATGGCAGGCGGTCCGTCGCAGCACGACATGTTTGACTATAAACCCGAATTAGAAAGGCTTCATGGCACTGATTTGCCTGATAGCGTAAGAAACGGCCAGCGTTTAACCGGCATGTCATCTAATCAGGCAAATTTTCCACTTGCAGCTAGCCATTACGAGTTTACACGCCATGGCGAGAGTGGCGCATGGGTAAGTGAATTACTGCCCTACACAGCCAAAATAGTTGATGATTTAACCTTTATACGTTCAATGCATACCGAGGCCATTAACCACGACCCAGCCATTACCTACATCCAAACCGGCGACCAGCAACCCGGCAAACCCAGCATGGGCGCATGGCTAAGTTATGGCTTAGGCAGTGAAAATGCTGATTTACCAAGCTTTGTTGTTTTGCATTCAAGCTGGACAGGGCGCAAATCTGCCCAAGCCTTATATAATAGACTCTGGGGAAGTGGCTTTTTACCTGCAGATCATCAAGGCGTATCTTTTCAGTCAGTAGGCGACCCTATTTTGTATTTGTCGGACACCAAAGGCGTTAATTCAACTATTCGTCGTCGCATGCTAGATGGCTTAGCAAAAATGAACGAAAGCCATTATCAAAAAATGCAAGACACCAATATTTTATCACGCGTTGCGCAATACGAATTAGCTAATCGCATGCAATATTCGGTGCCTGAGTTAATGGATTTATCAAATGAAAGTAAAGCCACACTCGAGCTTTATGGCCCTGATGTTTTAAAACAAGGCACATTTGCCTATAACTGCTTAATCGCAAGAAGAATGGCCGAAAGGGGCGTACGATTTAGCCAAATATTTCACAGAGGATGGGATCAACATGGCAAAATTCCCGTCGATTTACCCAAACAGTGCAAAGACATTGACCAAGCATGTTATGCCTTAATTACAGATTTAAAATCGAGGGGCCTACTAGAAGATACTATTGTGACATGGGGCGGCGAATTTGGCCGCACCGCGTATTGCCAAGGCACCCTAAATAAAGAGACTTACGGGAGAGATCATCATCCACGATGCTTCACTAGCTGGGTGGCTGGTGGCGGGTTTAAGCCCGGTACTATTTATGGCGAAACAGATGACTTTGGCTATAACATTGTTAAAGACCCGGTACATATTCGCGACTTAAATGCGACTATTTTACAGCAGTTAGGTGTTGATCATAAACGACTCTCAGTGAAGTTTCAGGGCTTAGACCAAACACTTACCGGTGTCGAAAAATCTCATATTATTAAAGGATTGTTAGCGTAAGCTAAGCCAACAGGACAAAGCAGCAAATATGACAACACAAAAGACCCACCGTGCGTTTTACCTGACACTGGCCATTGCTGTAGTGGCCGTTATTAGCCTTTTATCGTTGCCATACATTGTCAAACTTGATGGCGCTGAAGGAAACGATTGGTTTACCTTTTTAGGTCGCTTTCATATTGTCATTTTACACCTCCCAATTGGTTGGATAATGCTGGTCCCTATTCTTGAGTACTTTGCTCGCAAATATCCTGACAAAGGCTTACGCAAAATTATTCATATCACACTGGCTTGTGCTTGTATCATTGCCCTTGCAACCGTTACGCTTGGCACTACGCTTGCGAGCTCGGGCGGATTTTCGGGCGGCATGGTGTCAGACCACATGTGGATGGGGATCATGACTACTGTCGCGGCTATTTTTGCTTATATTTTTCATTATGCCCGTGAAATATTTAAGAAAAAAATCTTCACCGGCGCTTATGTCACAAGCTTATTTGCAAGCCTTGTAGCAGTGTCTATCACCGGTCATTTAGGCGGAAACTTAGTACAAGGTGAAGACTACTTGTACGCAAAACTGCCACACGATCTGCAAGTCAAGCTAGGCTTTATTCCTCCTAGAATGGAGATTGATTTTAATACCCCAATCTATGCCAGTTTTATTGAACCAGTGCTACAGCAAAATTGCGTAAGCTGTCATAACGAAGACAAAACAAAAGGCCAATATCGCATGGATAACCTTGCTTTATTGATGCAAGGCGGGAAAAGTAAACGCACGGCGATAGTGCCAAATGATATTGAAAAAAGTGAGCTGTTCCATCGCATTACCATGCCCCGAGATGAGAAAAAAGCGATGCCGCCAGATGGAAGAACGCCTTTAGGGTCTGATGAACTTGCGCTGTTTGAGTGGTGGATAAATATAGGCGCCCCGCAGCAAGAGAGCGTTAATGACTTAAACGCAGAGCAACTGCCTGAAAATATTGAAAAAATCATTGAAACAATTATCGCCAATCATCAGTCGTTCGACCAAGACATACCAAGCTATGCCGACATTGATTTTGAAGCACTAAATACCGCCATTATTGAGCTACAAGAAACCTACGGCATAACGATTAGCCCGGTATCGCAAAAAGCACAAGATGGCTTACAGATGTATGCATTTAATTTAAAAAAGCCATTGGACGAGACAGCATGGAATGCAATTTCATTATTTGCCCCCTACGTTAGCACTTTAGATTTACAACGAGCAGAAATTAGCCAAAAAACAATTGATGCTATTGGCTCATTACAATCACTTGAAAGTTTAAATCTTAGCAACACGAACTTGGCTGATATATCACTTGAGTCACTCGCAGCGCTTCAAAATTTAAAGATGTTAAATCTATTTTCAAGTCAAGTATCCGATACCAACATTACAGGAATTAGCTCCCTTCGTGGTCTCAAAAAACTCTACATAGGCAATACAAACGTGACTATTGAAGGACTGACAGACCTCACCAGCAAAGTAAAGCGCGCAACGGTATATCATGATATCGAGATACCTGAACCTTCAGTTGAAGCCGCTGAATAAATAGCCATAAAATCAAAGATACATAAGGATTACCATGCAAGTTCGTACTACATTTACATTTATTTCAATGTGCTTTTTATTCAGCTTAACTGGCACGGCTAATAGTCATGAAGAACATCATAAAGAGACAGCAGCTTCAGCTTCAGATTTAGCCATAACCGCAGATTATCAGTATGTACCCAATACGCTTAAATTGCCTGACAGCGTTGATTTACAGCATGCTCACGGCCTTACACGTGATGATCAAGATAATATTTATTTGGCTTACTCTTCCAACACGATAAATGACAATACCCATGCGATAATCCAATTTGATAGCAAAGGTAACTTCGTTAGATTTATAGGTGACGCATCACTAGCAAAAGGTGTCCCGCACGGCCTTGATTTAGTTTATGAAGACAATGTGCCCTATCTTTACCTAAGCAATAATGCATCAACCGTCAGAAAAATTGATATGCAAGGAAAAGTGCTGTGGGAAAAAGCCAGCAAACCAGAACACGCCAATTATAAAGATAAGCAATATCGTCCAACCGACACTGCCAAAATACCCTCTTCTAGCAATGTCTTTATTGCAGACGGTTACGGAAATAGCAAAGTAATTGAAGTCACGAGTAAAGAAGGAGACTTTACACAAGTCTCACTTGATGGCACGGGCTCAGAAAAAGTATTTAATACACCGCACGGCGTCACCTTTGACCCACGCAGTGGCCAAATAGTCGTCTCTGACCGAGAAAACTACCGCTTAGTTGTATATGATGCACAAGGTAATTTAGACAAAACCGTTGCCGTCCCCGGCGTCAGCAGAGTCTGCAACACTGATGTGTGGCAAGACAAGATGCTAATTACCAACCTAGATGGCACAGTCGCTGTATTAAACCGCCAAAATGAGCAAATAAGTAACATCCCACTGGCAACGATACTAGGTAACAAAGGACACAAACATCCTCATGACGCTATTTTTATGTCCAACGGTGATATTGTTATAGGCACATGGAATCCGGGTAGGTTGTCTTATTGGAAAAAATT
>CAYURD010000039.1:0-33231 GCA_964446865.1 uncultured Glaciecola sp. | reverse complement strand
AACCAAATCCGTGCTCAAATCGACGAGTCGTCTTCTGATTACGACAAAGAAAAACTTCAAGAGCGTTTAGCTAAATTGGCTGGCGGTGTTGCGGTTATCAAAGTAGGCGCGGCAACTGAAGTTGAAATGAAAGAGAAAAAAGCACGCGTTGAAGATGCATTACATGCGACTCGCGCAGCGGTTGAAGAAGGTGTTGTCCCTGGTGGTGGTGTTGCACTAGTACGCGCAGCCTCTAAACTTCAAGAGCTTAAAGGCGAAAACGAAGACCAGACTCACGGTATTGTGCTAGCTCTTCGTGCGATGGAATCACCTTTGCGTCAAATCGCTGCTAACGCTGGCGCTGAAGCATCAGTTGTGACTAATGCAGTTAAAAATGGCGAAGGTAACTTTGGTTACAACGCGGGTAACGATACCTACGGTGACATGATTGAGATGGGTATTTTGGACCCAACTAAAGTCACGCGTTCAGCGCTTCAGTTTGCAGCATCAATCGCGAGTTTGATGATCACAACAGAAGCAATGATTGCTGATGCACCAGCCGACGAAGCACCTGCAATGCCTGATATGGGCGGCATGGGCGGCGGTATGGGTGGTATGGGCGGCATGATGTAATTGCATCGTCGTTCATAGCAACGCGTAAGCTTGCAATGTAAGTGTTCAAAGCCCACAGATTTTTTGTTCTGTGGGCTTTTTCATTTTAGTTGACCTTATGACTCTTTTCATTAAACACGATATTAAGGTAAATTACCGCTGCAATACTAGTTGCCGTTAAACTAGATTGTATCGGATAGCCCATGGCACTTAATCGTAATCGATGTAACGGTTGCGTCCTTGGCTTTTTGCCATATATAAGCGCTTATCTGCTCTATTCACTATTGAGTCTGCGTGCTTATCACGCGCTTCATCAAAACAGGCAACCCCCATTGAGAACGTAACTTCCTTTACTAGCGGTAATCTTTCTGCAATAAGTACTTGCATGTTACTCGATATTCTATCGAATATATTTGATATTGTGCTTGGCTCGAGTTCAGCAAAGATGATAAGCCACTCTTCTCCGCCATATCTGCCGAAGGTGTCATATTCTCGAAGTGAACTTTTACACACATCAGAGAATATTTTTAGTACCTCATCACCTACTTTATGGCCATGTTTGTCGTTTACATCTTTGAAGTGATCAAGGTCAAGTAAACCCACAAAGAGCGGTTTGCCGGTCCTTTTACTTTCAGAAAACCTCTGATCTAACTGCTCTAATATTGCTCTTCTGTTAGGTGCTTTTGTTAAGTCATCAATTAATGCAATTGATTTAAAATAATTTCTGTTGCGTGTTTGAATATAGAGAAGAAAAATCGCAAGACACAAGAGTGTTACCACCATCAGGGTGACGAGCAGCCATACTAATCGCTGGGTTTCTTGTTGTTTAATTTTGGTTGTTTTTAACTCATTCTCTATTGCTAATGCTTGATTTTCTTTATCTTTTATTTCCGCATCAAATTCTACTCTGTACTTTTCAACTTCCATTCGCTTTTCGTCATTAAACATGTCAAAGCTTAAATCATAGTTTTCCAATAATAAATTGAATGCGGTTTCATAATTACCACGCGCATGCTCAAGCCAGAGCAATGAATCGTTGTAGCTCATACTAATATGATACTCATCAATTTGCTGAACAAGCGGTTTACTCTCCACTAATTTTGCGTAGCTTTGATCAAATTGCTTGAGCTGTAATAAACAGTAAGCTTGGCTAAGTAAGGTTTCAATTTGTTTTTCTACGTTGCCTTTTTCAGCAAATACGGGTGCGGCGTCGGCATAATAATCAATAGCCAACTGCCACTCTTTAAACTCTACATGTATGTCACCAAGTAAATTTTTTGCCCATGCTATGCCTGCCGTGTCTTTTAGTTTTTCGCTCACCGCTAAGGCTTGCAAGATATAGGTTTGCGCTTTTTTATATTGTTGATCCTTGAAATAGACATTTCCTAAGTTGTACAAAATAATCGAGACTTGAAAGTTATCCTCTTCGGCCTTAGCACTTTTTATGGCCCTTTCAAGATGTTTGATGGCGGTTTGAATATTGCCCAAATCCCCATTTACATTGCCTAGTGCAGAAAATAGTTTAGATTCGTTTTTAATAAAACCCGACAAATTAGCCCTGTCATAAGACATTTTTAAGGTTTTTATCGCGTCGGAATAAAAGCCATTATTGTATTGGACAATCCCGACATCTAAAAATATGTTTGCTGCTAGTACCGAGTCTTCAAGAAGCATTGCTTTTTCTAGCACTTTTTGGCAAGACACTTCGATATCATCTTTAGTATTTAAGGTTTCTTGCACAAACAGTTCGGCGGTTTCAAGCCTCAGCAGTAGTTTGTTTTGATTTTGAGATTTAGCGAGTTCAATCAGGGGATAAATTTGCTTCTCAACAGCCTCAATATCTTCTGTTTTATGCAATAGCTCCATTTGTAGGGTTGCTGCAGAAAGATAGGCTCTATTCCAGTCCTGCTTTTTAGCAATTTCGACATACTCAAGTACCGTCGTTAAGTCTTTTATGGGGTCGACAGAGCCGGTGTCATAAATGGTTTCAATTTTGCTGAGAAGATCTGCTTGGGAGTCAATTTTTGCATGGGCAAGACACATACATGCGACGTACATAGTACATGTGATTAGAAATAGTTTGAGAGTGGCGCTGCTAAACCAATTCCGCATAATATTATTTCAATGTCTTAATCTACTTAATGTTAATTTTCGCTACAGTATCATTAGTGATCTAAATCCATTAGGTTATAATGTAAGCAAATATGGGACAAGTTACAATTTAAGTGCATGTAATAGAATGCCATACCTTTGGCGAATGATATGTTAAGCTTTACTCATGATTCATTAAATTTATGTGTAAAATGAAAGCGCTTATTATTACGATATTGTCTTTTTCGCTATTGAGCTGCTCCAATCATCAAATCGAAACCGACGTTAACGAAGCCGATGAACTAAGTAATCGAGCCGTTGCACCAAGAAACAAAAGCATTGATGAGGTCGCGGGTAACGATGCCATTAAGCAATATATGCAACAATTTGATAGTCGCGGACAAATGCGCGACGAATCGCTTCCTCTGTCAGCTGACGAATCTATTACTTCTTTTACTCTCCCTGAGGACTTAAGCATTCACACAGTGATTGCAGAGCCTGACGTTAATCAACCTGTGTTTCTAAACTTTGACCACAAGGGCCGTATGTGGGTCGTTCAATATACCCAATACCCTTATCCTGAAGGGCTTAAAGTTATTAACATTGATAATCATAACCGGCTTGAGTTTGATAAAAACGTGCCACCGCCGAGTTTATCTTCAAAAGGTTCTGACAGCATTAGCATGTATGAAGATACTAACGGTGATGGGGTATATGATCAAAAGACCGACGTATTAGTTGGTTTGAATATCACGACAGCAGTTACCTTAGGTAAAGGAAAAATCTGGGTGTTAACGCCTCCTCATTTGGTCGCATATAATGACAAAAATGGGGACGGTATCCCCGAAGGCGAGCCCGAGGTACATCTGGCGGGCTTTGGATTACAAGACACTCATGCCGTTGCTAACAGTTTGCGATGGGGTCCAGACGGCTGGCTTTATGGCGCTCAAGGCAGCACGACTAGGTCTGTAGTTTCAAGCGACAATAGCAAAGACGTGCTGATGCAAGGGCAAGGCTTATGGCGCTATCATCCAGACCGAAAGATTTTTGAGGTATATGCCGAAGGCGGCGGAAATACCTTTCATGTAGAAATTGATAGCAAAGGTCGTTTTTACTCTGGGACTAACGAAAAAATTCGCGGTTACTATTACAAACAAGGTGGCTATTATCGAAAGAACTGGGGTAAGCACGGCCCTTTAAGTAATCCAAATAGTCTTGGTTACATAAGCGGTATGGCGTTTACAGGGACGCCTATTAGGTTTACTCACGCGTGGATTAAATACCAGGGCAACGCCTTACCCGAGCGATATAAAAATAAGCTCTTTGGTTTAAATCCATTGCTCAACTACGTGCAACTGTCTCGCTTTGAAAAAACGCCTGAAACCTTTCACGTCATTGACGAAGAAAAAGTACTAAGTACCCAAGATAACTGGTTTCGGCCCGTTGATATCAAAGTAGGCCCAGATGGCGCTATCTATATTGCAGACTGGCACGATAGCCGGCTATCTCATGTAGATCCGCGTGATAATTGGAGCAAAAGTACGGGAAGGGTTTACAAAATTTCAAATAAAGAGGCGAAAACGCAAGCCCCTTTTAATCTAGCCACCCTCAAGGCACAAGATTTAGTTAATACCTTACAACACCCAAATAAATGGTTTCGCCAACAAGCGCTTAGGCTGATTGGTGATCGCCAAGATAAGTCGATGCTTGTACCACTAAACACACTTTACTTATCTAATAAGCCACAAGATTCACTTGAAGCACTATGGGCTATTCACCTACTCAATGGCTTTGATGACTCTTTTGCCCTGCGTGCTTTAGAGCATGCTGACCCTTATGTTCGATTATGGTCGGTGCGCTTAATTGGTGATCAAATGCAGGCGAGTGAACAACTAATGTTGGCTCTGACTAAGCTAGCAAACACGGAACAAAACCTTGAGGTCTTGGGTCAGATAGCATCAAGCGCGAAGCGAATAGCTTCACAACAATCTCTAGATATTATATTTGCACTTGCGACTAATAAGCATATCAAGGTAGATACTGAAACTTCTTTACTTGTTTGGTGGGCTCTTGAAGCCAAATCCATTCTTTATGGACAGGAAATTTCGAGCGCCCTAGACAATAAAGAGTACTGGCATTTTGACCTTGTTAATCAGTTGCTTGCCAGCAATTTGATGCAGCGCTGGGCAATTGAAAAGTCGGATAAAAGTTATACATTAGCTGAAAAAATGTTTGCACAAGCCGGTGATAAAGATATAAAAAAACGGCTCTACGCTTCTTTGCAATTAGGGCTTATTGGTTCAGATGTCAACACTTTGCCAAGCGCGCTTCTTGAGAAAATGAAAGCGCTACAAATCGAATTTGGTCAAAGCAAGTATCTGCTTGCACTTAAACAAGGTGATGAAGACGCGCTAAAAACGGTGCTAAAATTAATAGATTCAAATCCCCAAGCTAGCGCAGAAAATCTAGAATATATCAAATATATAGGGACCCAAAATTATTCACCTGAGCAAGCAAAACTAATTATTCCTGTTTTGTCGGGCGTTGCCGCTAATGGCAATAATGCGCTTGGCTTGCGCCTAGCAAGCTTGCAAGCGCTAGGGCAATTTAATGACGAGGCCTTAGGCAAGCGTTTAGTGAATCTTTACCCAGACAGACTGCGCTCAGATCCCCAGCTGCGATACCAATCTTTGTCTTTGCTAATTAGTCGTAAAAACTGGGCTTTACTACTTATCGATAAAATAGCGTTGACGCGTGAGATATCTAAAAACGACTTATCGGCCGAGCAAGTGCTGAGCTTGTCTATCTATGAAGATGAGCAACTTGCAGTGCAAGTGAAAGCAATATGGCCAGAAATTTTCGAAAATCGAGATGCGCAAATAAGCAGCCTCGAAAGAGCCAATCGAGCGCTGGCATCACACAATGGGTCACCCGCTAGAGGGAAACTTGTCTATCAACAATCGTGTAGTGCTTGTCATCAAATAGACAATGTAAATGCTGGGCTTGGCCCAAGTTTGCAAGGCTACGATTTAAAAGATACGCAAAGCTTGCTCATCAATATTGTTTACCCGAACGCGGATATTCGAGAGGGTTATCTACAATTTTTGTTGACCACCAAAAATGGTCAGCGACACCTTGGTATTATTGAGCAAGAAAATGAACAGTTTGTAGACATAAAACCCTCAGGCGCAAATCCTGTTAGAATTGCGCGCAGCAATATTGCTTCGTTGTCTGCACAAAAACAATCACTCATGCCAAAAGGCTTACTTAGCCAAATGACAGAACAACAAATTGGTGATTTGTTTGCGTATTTAGCCGCGCAACATTAGATGATTCTATCTGCCTGTGGATGAGAAACATCTAGCAGAAGTGCTAAAAATGCGAATCAAGTGTGACAAATAGCACAATACAGGCAAACCGTTTGGAGAAGAACTTGATATGAAAACGACATTACGCAAAGGTGAAAATGACAGAAGACGCGTCTTAAGTTTACTCGGCACAAGCAGTTTATTGGCTACCTTTTATTCACAAAACCTGATTGCCTTAACCGACAATACTTCTGCTACTACTTCTCGCAAAACGACTAGCAATAATGTAAACGCATCTTCACTCGATATTTCAGTTTTTTCTAAGCATCTCCAGTTTTTAAATTATGAAGATATGGCTGAAGCCGCCAAAGAAATCGGGTTTGATGATATTGACTTAACCGTTAGGCCAAATGGTCATGTTTTGCCCGAGAATGTCAAAGACGACTTACCAAAAGCGATTGAAGCATGTAAAAAGTTTGGCTTTAGCAATAAATTAATTACCACCAATATTACAAGTCTAGAACAAGCTCATAGCCAAGATGTGATTAACGCTGCAAGTCGCCTAGGCGTGCAGTATTATCGCTTAGGATATTACCGCACAGATCCAAATACCAAAGTGTCTGAAGACATGAAAAAAGTGCGCCTAAATATTGAAGCCTTGGCCAAATACAATGCTTCAAAAAATATTTCGGGCGCCTTTCAGAATCATGCTGGCGAATATTATATTGGCGCAGAGATTTGGGAAATTTATCAACTTTTACAAGGCATTGATCCTTCACATTTAGGCTGCCAATACGACATCCGACATGCTTCTGTTGAGGGTGCTCAAAATTGGCCTACGGGCTTGAATCTCATCAAACAAAACATCAATTCTATCGTTATAAAAGACTATAAATGGACCAAACAAAAAAAGGGATGGCGTCTAGAAAATGTCCCAATAGGGCAAGGCATGGTCGACTTCACGCGCTACTTTACTCAATTAAAACGCGCAAATATTAAGGTGCCAGTTAGCATGCATTTTGAGTATGATTTAGGCGGCGCACAGCATGGTGGGAAAGAACTTAAGGGCAGCCCTCAGAAAGTGTTTAATATGATGAAGCAAGATGTAAACAAAGTGAGAGCCCTTTGGGAAATGGCGTAAAAACAAAAGTCTGCCTAAAAATTGATTTAAGGCCAATCAAAGTGAGTCGGTTTGCCTTCTTTCTTTCCTATACTTATTTGGCGTAATAAAAAACTGCTTACTAAACTGCGTGATAAAATGAGAAGGGCTCGAAAAATTAAGCTCGTAACTGATTTCTGTTATGCTTTTATTGCTTTGGCTAATTAGCCTAGCGGCGCTGTAAAGTTTATGTCGTAAGCGATATTCAGAATACGCATATCTAAACATGCCTTTGAACACTCTTGAAAAATGGGCCTGTGACATAAAGCACATTTCGGCGGCTTGGCTTAAGCTTAATTCAACGCTTTGTTTATGTCTAAAATGCTCGATAATGGGTTTTAGTTTTGCATACGATTTATCATTACTCACTAGGGCATTACTAAGTGAATCAACTGGGCGTGCATGTTTGGCAATCCACAAAATCAAGGTAGTCATTAGGCTTACACTTAATGCGCTGTGCGGGTCGTCTTGATAAGCTTCAAGCAGCCATTTCGCTTGAGTCTGCACGGCAGCAACATGCTCATTACTCAAGCGTAAGTGCATACCTTGTGCAAACGTTTCAACAAATGGTTGCATCTCTCTTGTATCAAAAAAGCTCGGTAAAAACTGCAATATATACCAAGACTTCTCGCCCATTTCACATTCAAAATCATGGGTTTCTAAACTAGGTGTGAATACCACATCGTTATTTGATAGGTGTGACGTACCGTGGCTGTGAAAGTACACGCCTTTTATATTTTCGAATATGATGAGCTCATGTACTTCATGAAAATGCATCGAGCAAAAATAAGGCTCGTTTTTGCCATACACGACTTTATGAATTTCAAACTCGTAGCCTTTTTCTAAATTAAAAGGCTCACAATATACTTCTACATTTTTCATCTAATAACTCAATAATGATGTTTCTAGGCAAAAATTACGCTTTAAATCTTATAAAATAGCATATAAATGATATTTTATGACTACTTTGTGACAGTTACCAAGCAAACTAATATGTTTAAATGTTAAATCAATGTTAAGTGCTAAAAGTGTGTGTATGATTAAATCCAAGGCGGTCCTTTCAAACGGTAACGGCGATTTTTACGTCGACTATATCGAGGTTGGCGAATGTGGTGATGATGAAGTCCTTATCAAAATTGCTGCTGCGGGCATTTGTCATACCGATTGGGACTCGATTCAAACATGGAATAAGCCTTTTATTGTTGGACATGAAGGTGCTGGTTGGGTGCACGCAGTTGGCAAGAATGTGACAAAAGTTGCGGTAGGTGACAAGGCTATATTAAATTGGGCGATCCCTTGCGGGGAGTGCTTTCAGTGCCAAGAGGGCAATTTACATATATGTGAAGTTAATTCTCCCGTTTGCGGTCAAGGCCTTGCAGGTCATGCAGATATTCAGTCTTCTACCCATAAACATACGGCCATTGAACGCTCGTTTCATTTAGGCACCATGAGTGAATACGCTATGGTTAAGCAAGCGGCCGTAGTGAAACTCAATCATAACATTCCTTTTTCGGCGGCCTCTATCGTAGGCTGTGGTGTCATGACAGGTTGGGGCTCGGTCATTAATGCTGCCAAAGTCAGCGCAGGTGCATCTGTTTGCGTGATTGGTTGTGGTGGCGTTGGCTTAAACGCTATTCAAGCGGCTAAAAATGCAGGTGCTGCAAGCATTATCGCAATAGACATAAGTGAAGAGAGGCTGCACCAAGCAACATCCTTTGGTGCAACGCATGGCGTCATCGCAAAAAAAGAAGACCTTGATTTTATTGATGTTAAGTCAGCTGTTTATGCCTTGACCAATAACAGAGGTGCCGATTATGCTTTTGAGTGTACCGCCATTCCTGCCTTAGGTTCTGCGCCTTTAGCATTGGTCAGAAACGCAGGCACCGCCGTTCAAGTTAGCGGTATTGAGCAGCGTATCGATTTTGATTGTGAGCTCTTTGAGTGGGACAAAACTTATATCAATCCTCTTTATGGCATGTGCAATCCTGAACGTGATTTTCCAAGAATATTGGCTTTGTATGAACGCGGCGAATTAAAGCTAGAAGAACTCGTCACAAAAACCTATGGTATTGATGACATAGCGCAAGGCTTTGACGACTTGTTAAATGGTCGCATTGCGAAAGGTGTTGTGTTATTCGAAGAAGAAAAGTTTATAGACAAGAAGCTTGAAGGCCATAACCTTAAAGATCAGAAGGCATAAAAGTAATGACACTACTTCGTATCGAACAATCAAACCCACAATATGCTCGGCCAAATACAACGACCTTAACCTTATATTCTTCTTATTTGGGCAGACGCCAAGATGTCAGTATATATGCACAAAATAGTCAAAGTACTGACCTACCCATCGTTGTCTTATTGCACGGTGTTTATGGCAATAATTGGGTATGGATGGATTTAGGTGGTGTACATCAAGTCTATGAAGAATTACGCCAACAAGGCTTATGTGAATTTATTCTGGTGATGCCATCTGATGGCGGTATTTGGGACGGTTCGGCCTATCTTCCTTTGGGGAATTTTGGTGACTTTGACAGTTGGATTGTTAAAGACGTGCTTGATGCGGTTAAACAGTCTATTCCAATGGCGAGTGAAAATAGTCGAGTGTATTTAAGTGGCCTTTCAATGGGCGGATTTGGCGCGCTAAGGCTTGGATGCAAATACGCGCAGGATATAAGTGGTATTTCTGCTCACTCGGCGATTACAAAAGTGAGTGACCTTGCCTTATTTACCGACACGGCGCTTGAAAATTATAAAACTCATGATGCTAATGAAGCCGATATTATTTATTGGGCAACCAAAAACCATCAAATAATGCCGCCGCTTCGCTTTGATTGTGGCCGCGATGATGAACTTTTCCAGAGCAATCAAGCCTTCGCAAAGGCGCTTGAAAATAGCGATATTTCTTATGTGTTTGATATAAATGATGGTGCTCATGAGTGGGAATATTGGACCAAACACGTTGCACAGACCTTGCGCTTTTTTGACGCGATAGAATTAAAAAAATAGCACAAAGTTCAAAAGCCCAGAACGCTAAAAACGCTCAGACTATGTAAAACGCCCAGAATATGGATGATAGCAAAATGAAAATAAGTGAACACAAAGACCCTTTTGACAAAGTAAGAACCGAAAAGGGATACACCCAAGTTAGCGATCAAGACGATCCGGTGACAATGATTTTGGGCTTAAAAGACTTACGAAAAGCCGCGCATAACTGGAAAGTTTTCCAATCGGGCGCTGCACCTGGGCGCATTGTTGTGCCATCCGAGGTGAACATACGCGAAACGCGACAAATCCCATTTGAAGTCGATCCGCCACTTCATAAAGACTTTCGTTCACTGCTTGAACCTTGGTTTAAACGTCCTTTGGAGCCTCAGTACAAAGCATCACTGCACAAGCAAATTTCTGAGATTATCAAACAGTCATGCCAAGCAAATCAAGTTGAAGTGGTTGAAGAACTGGCCTTAGTGCTGCAATCCCGAGCCTTGACCTTATTGCTTAATATTCCCTATGAAGAATCGACACGTTGGATAGAGTGGGGCACGCACGTTTTTAGAAGCGAAGGTGATGACTTAGATGGCGACAAAGCCGCTATCTTGTATGACTACATTGATGAGCAAATTGAAAAAGCGATTACTCAGCCAAGTGACGATTTATACTCAGTGTTGCTTGCTTCAAGTGCTAACGGTAAACGCTTAAGCAAAGAAGAAGTAAAAGGCGTGATGATCTTGACCTTTGCAGGTGGTCGCGACACAGTGATTAACGCGGTGACCAATGTGATTGCTTATCTTGCAGAGCATCCTAATGATTTAAAGCGCCTACGCGATGAGCCTGATATTAGACACAAAGCGGTCGAGGAGTTTATTCGTTACTATTCTCCGCTAACACACATGGGGCGCGTAGTGACCGAAGACACACAGGTTTGTGAGCACGCCGTTAAAGCCGACACCCGAGTATCGTTGTGCTGGGCGTCTGCTAATCGAGATGCAAAGGTGTTTGAGAAGCCAAACGAGGTAGTATTAGATCGTAAATTAAACCCGCATGTTGGCTTTGGCTTTAGCCACCATAATTGCTTAGGTGCGACCCATGCAAGGCAAATACTGAATGTATTAATTGAAGTGTTATGCGAACAAGTTGAGTCAATAGCACTGCTTGATAGTAAGGCAAACATCGAACAGTGGGACGACTACCCTCGCCAAAATGGTTTTATTAGTCTGCAGGCAAAATTGACAGCGCGTTGATAGTTACCAGTACGTGCAAATACTTTTATAAATATTGAGGAAAATACAATGGCAAAAATAATGTTTATTACCCAAGACAACGAGAGTGTCGAGCTTCAAGGCGAACATGGTTCAGTAATGGCCTTAGCGGTTGAGAACTTTGTCGAAGGTATTGATGGAAACTGTGGAGGTGTCTGTTCATGCGCAACCTGCCATGTGCATGTAAAGCCAGAGCAAATGTCTATGGTGGGCCAAGCGAGCGAAATTGAACAAGATATGTTAGATTTAGATGACAACGCAAATGAATATAGCCGCTTATGCTGCCAAATTGAAATATCGGATGATATTGACGGTTTAGTACTGAGCGTCGCGGGCGACTAGCTTAAGAAAACTGATGACAACATTGATGTCAAAAAAGTTGGCAGAAGAACGCGCAGTAGCCATTGAGATTAACGGTATAAGTTACGCGATAATGATGTTAACACCGCACGATCTAGACGACTTTGCCCTTGGCTTTTTGTTAACCGAAGGCATTATTAGTCAATTTCGCGATGTTCATGATATTCAAATATCTTCTCAAAAAAATGATCAAGATGGTGAAGTGTCGCTTCTGTTAGAAAAAACAGTGGTGAGTGTGACACTGTCTAATCAAGCCAGTTTTTTATTCAAAGAAAAAGTACGATTATTTAGAGGCAACACTGGCTGTGGTGTGTGTGGTGCACGTTCATTAGACCAGCACTTTAAGAAATTAGCGCCCTTGGCAAACGGTCAAGCATTTGCGCTAGACTCGCTTAGAGCTTTACGAGAAAAAGTAGTTGCATATCAAATACTCTCGCAGGACTCAGGTGCCATGCACGGTGCTTTTTTAGTGTCGCCCAAGCTTGACATTGTCATTGCCCGAGAGGATATTGGGCGCCATAACGCGCTAGATAAAGTGATTGGCCAGATTGTTAAGAGCGGTTCAGACACTGTCAATCATGCACTATTGCTTACAAGCCGATGCAGCAGTGAACTAGTCATAAAAGCACATGCAGCAGGTGTCAGCACATTAATGAGCTTTGCCTCTGCGAGTGACTTGGCATTAGATATCGCAAAAGTGTACCAAATATCTATTATTCATATACCGCAAAAAGATGCTCCATATGTCTACCAGCCTTAATATTGTAAAGGACACGGACAAAAAATATGACTAAGTCATCCAAACCAGAAAAAGCCGGCGGCTTGCCCTCAGTAACATCCACGTTTACACAAGTGCTGCGAAGCAAGCGGGTAAAAACTAATTTAAAAAATCTCGTGAAGGTCAACAAATCAGGTGGATTTGACTGCCCAGGATGTGCATGGGGCGATAGCAATGAAGGTATGGTACATTTTTGCGAAAACGGCGCTAAAGCCATTGCGTGGGAATGCACTGATCAAAAAGTAGATGCTGAATTTTTTGAAAAACATAGTGTGTCATCTTTACGAAAGCAAAGCAGTTATTGGTTAGAGTACCAAGGTCGACTTTGTGAGCCTGTTCGTTACAACAAGACTACCGATAAATACGAGAAAATAAGTTGGGATGCCGCGTTTGAATTAATTGCATCACACTTAAATGCACTTGATTCAGCCAATGAAGTTGAATTTTATACTTCGGGACGTGCAAGCAATGAAGCATCGTATTTGTATCAACTGTTTGGTCGAATGTTTGGCACCAATAATTTCCCCGATTGCTCGAATATGTGTCACGAGGCCAGTGGCATTGCCTTAAATGCAGCCATAGGTGTGGGTAAAGGCACCGTGGTGCTTGATGATTTTTATGCGGCAAACGCCATTTTTGTGTTTGGCCAAAACCCTGGCAGCAATCATCCAAGGATGATGAATACCTTGCGTAAAGCCGCTAAGCAAGGCTGCAAGATAGTCTCTGTTAACAATCTTAAAGAAGTCTCGCTGCAGCGCTTTGGCAGTCCACAAAACCCCTTTGAATTACTCACGCCTAAAAGTACTACTATTAGCCATCAATACTTGTCACCAAAGCTTGGCAGTGATATTGCGCTAATACGAGCAATGGCAAAAATCATTTTTGAACAATATCCAGATGCGATTGATACTCAATTTATTGAGCAACACTGCGCTGATTTTGACGCGTATAAAGATATTGTTAATAACACCCCTTGGGATAAATTATTAGCACAAACAGGTTTATTAAAAGAAGCGATTATAGATGCCACAAAAGTATTCGCTTATAGCAAAAATGTAATCAGCACATGGGCAATGGGGCTGACTCAACATAAGCACTCGGTTGATACCATACGAGAGCTTTGTAATTTGCATTTATTAACCGGGCAGATTGGCAAAAAAGGCGCTGGTTTAAGCCCAGTAAGAGGCCATAGTAATGTGCAAGGAAACCGCACGATGGGGATAAACGAAAACCCGTCATCCGACTTTTTGCACACGCTGGGCGCTTACTTTACGCATAAAATGCCAACCGAAAGTGGCCATAATGTGCACGGTGCACTCAAAGCGCTCTACGAAGGAAGGAGCAAAGTACTTATTTGCTTGGGTGGAAACTTGGCCGCCGCTGCGCCCGATACTGCATATACACAACACGCGATGTGCAATGCGAAGCTAAACGTCCAAATCAGCACAAAGCTTAATAAAAGCCATTTAATGGCAAAACATGATGCACTTATATTGCCCTGTTTAGGTAGAACAGAGGTCGATATGCAAGAAGGGTTTGCGCAACAATTGACTGTTGAAGATACCTTTTCGATGGTACATGCATCTGCTGGCAGTGCGCCGCCTATTTCAGATATGTGCCGTTCAGAAACATATATTGTGGCGAACATTGCCCATCACACTCTACGTCATAAGCAACCGCATACCAACAACGATATTGATTGGCTAGCCTTGTGCAAGGACTACAATAAAATAAGAGACTTAATTGCCAATACCATAGAAGGCTTTGAGCAGTTTAATCAGCGCTTGCAAACACCCAATGGTTTTTATTTACAAAATGCAGCCGCTGTAAAACAGTGGCGAACGCATAATGGCAAAGCCAATTTTGGTTTTGCTGCTTTACCAAGTTCGTTATATGGGGAAAGTGTCGATACCGAAATAGCCAAACAAAGCCAACCCATCTATACCTTGCAAAGTATGCGTTCGCATGACCAATACAATACAACTATTTACGGCGCTGACGATAGGTACCGAGGAATTAAAGATGCGCGTAATGTTGTATTTATCAATCGTAAAGACGCCGAAAAAAGCGGGTTTACAGAAAATCAGTTGGTCGATATTGAGGCCATCTGGGATGACTCGGTAACTAGAGAGCTTAAGCACTTTGTACTTGTTTTCTATGACATTCCTAGAGGCAATGTAGCAGCTTACTACCCAGAAGCTAATCCCTTAATTCCTATTGATAGCGTTGGCGATCAGTCTTTCACGCCAACGTCTAAGTCGGTGCCTGTTATTTTGAAACCTGCACTACGCGGTTCACATTAGCTAGAAAACGCCCCATCAGATGCTTGGCAAACATAAATGTCAGCTTGCAATCCAGTTCGTACGGGGTATTCACTGTTTATTATCGCTTTTACGTCTTCAACAAGATCTTCAGGACACAAAGCAATCGCACATCCACCAAATCCACCGCCTGTCATTCGTGCACCGCCTTTATTACCGAGTACTGAAGAAATGATTTCAGCTAGGGCGTCTAATTCAGGCGTGGTGATTTCAAAGTCGTCTTTCATCGACAAATGCGACTCGGTCATTAATGTGCTCATTGTCGCCATATCGTTACTATTAAGTGCATCGAATGCGCGCAATGTACGGTCATTTTCGGTCACAATATGACGCGCTCTGCGATAAATAACATCAGGAAGATTATCGCGCTCGCTTTCAAGTTCGCTAATGCTGACATCTCGCAATGCTGGCTTGTTAAAGTGCTTTGCTGCTGCTTCGCATTGCTGTCTTCTGGTGTTATATTCGCTGCCTACAAGAGTTCTCTTAACGTTAGAGTTCACAATGACTAAGCGCATGTTGCTTGGGATATCGGCATTTTTGATTGCTAAACTGCGACAATCTAGCAGCATTGCAGTACCTTTTTTGCCTCGTGCAGACGCGAGCTGATCCATAATACCGCACTGGCATCCTAAAAAATCATTCTCTGCTTTTTGCGACATCAAAGCAGCACTTACGCCATCTAATTCAATATCGTTGACTGCGCTAAGACCTTTGATGATCACGTTTTCGAGACTTGCTGAAGAGCTCAAACCTGTTCCTTGGGGAATGTCGCCAGAAATAACAATATCAGCGCCCATCAAAGCAGGGTAATGAGAGAGTAACTCTTTTGCTGAGCCACGCACGTAATTACTCCACATTTGCTTGTCATTAAATTCGATGTTGTCGAGGCTAAACGAATCAGACTCAGCATCTATATCTAAGGCGAGTACTCGTATTATTCGGTCGCTTCGCTTATTGATAGCGATATAAGTGCCAAAATTGATCGCCGCAGGCAGCACAAAGCCATCATTATAGTCGGTATGTTCGCCAATTAGATTGACGCGCCCAGGTGCTTTAAAAGTATGCTTTGGCTCCGCGCTAAAATGTCGTGTAAATTGCGCAATAACTTGCGTTTCGGGTGTTTGAGTATTTGACATTATTTGCTTTCCTTATAGTGCTGGTCAGAGACATCTCTTAAACGCTGCGCGGCTTGCTCGGGTGTGAGGTCGCGCTGGGTTTCTGCCATCATTTCATATCCGACCATAAATTTACGCACCGTGGCTGTTCTAAGTAGTGGTGGGAAAAAGCTTGCATGCAATAACCATTCTGGATGCGCTTGTTTATCGTAAGGTGCACCATGCCAACCCATAGAATACGGGAATGAGCAGTTAAACAGGTTATCATACCTAATCGTGATTGCTTTAAGCGCTTTCGCCAATGATGATTGTTGGCTGTCGTTTAACTCAGTCATACGAGAAACCGCAAATCGAGGGAGTATCATGGTTTCAAATGGCCATGCAGCCCAATACGGCACCAATACTACCCAGTCATCATTTGAATATACTACACGCTCTTTATTGGCAACTTCTTTTTCAACATAATCTAGCAATAAATTTGACGAATGTTGCGCATAATACTCTGACAAGTTAGCTTGTTTTCTAGAGACAAGACTCGGCAAAGATTGCTGAGACCATATTTGGCCATGTGGGTGAGGATTAGAGCAACCCATCATGGACCCTTTGTTTTCAAAAACTTGTACCCATCTATATTTTTCACCAAGTTCAGCGCACTGGCTCTTCCAAGTGCTAATCACATCGCTGATGTTAGATTCAGACAGTTCTGGAAGCGTTTTACTGTGATCAGGCGAAAAGCAAATAACGCGGCTTTCACCTTGCTCAGTTTTCATTTTAAACAGGGGGTCGTTTTGCTCGGCTACCGGCGTATCTGTTTTTAAGGCCGCGAAGTCGTTTTGAAAAACAAAGGTACTTTCGTAAGTGTCGTTCACTTCACCATTAATACGTGTGTTGCCAGAACATAAAAAGCAATCTTTATCGTGACTGACTCTTATCTCATCATCAATCGTTTCTACTTGCCCTTGCCAAGGTCTTTTAGCACGGTGAGGAGATACTAAAACCCACTCATTTAGCAGTGGATTGTAGCGTCTATGTGGGTGTTCTGTTGGGTCAAAAATAGCATCCATAAGGTTCTCGATTGCTTATATTTACATGATTATTGTAATAGGGTAATCGTTTACACTATTTATTGCAAAAACTATTTTTGATTATACAAAGCTCTCTGCATGGTATAGCATTAAGGTAATTAAGATAGGGTAAACGGTTACAGTATGGCGACAATTAAGGATGTAGCTCGGCAATCTGGCGTGTCGGTCGCATCAGTTTCACGCGTGATCAACAACGGCCCAAAAGTAAGTGAGGCCACGCGTGAACGTGTAAACAAGGTTATTAAAGACCTCGGCTACACGCCAAATGCAAACGCGCGAGCGTTAGTTAAGCGCAAAACAATGGCAATAGGCGTGGTCATTCCTGAGCTCATCGATCCATTTTTTGCCAGTTTAGCGCACAACGTAGATGAAATTGCTCGCCAGCATAACATGCAGCTATTGGTCAGTACCGCACCTCATTCTGCCGAGTCAGAGCGCGCTGCCATTAAATTATTAGTGGCCCAGCGCTGTGAAGTTATCATTTTTCATAGTAAGTTTTTAGACGATCAAGAGCTGGTCGCATTATGCAAACAGATTCGAGCACTGGTGCTAATTGACCGCTTAGTTGAAGCAGTTAGCGAACGATGCGTGTGGCTAGACAATGAAGAGGGTGGGAAAATTGCTGCCCGTCATTTACTCTCTTTAAAGCATCAAAACATAGCGTGTGTGAGCAGTATTTTTCAGATAGAAGATCCGCTTCAACGCTTGCAAGGCTTTAAAAATGAACTTTCAAAGTCAAATTTACACGTAGATGAAGACCTCATCAAATATGATGAACCTAATCAACAAGGTGGGGAAAAGGCAGCGCATTATCTGCTTGCCAGCGGCAAACCATTTAGTGCCGTGTTTGTATATAACGATGCAATGGCGGTTGGGGTAATTGCAGCGCTTGAATCTAACGGCTTTTTGGTCCCAGACGACATTGCGGTGATTGGCTTTGACAACTCGCTAATGTCGATGTACTGCAAACCTAAACTCAGTACGCTTCACTATCCAATTGATGAAATGGCACAAAAGGCCACTGAATTAGCGCTTAGTCTTAAAGAGTCAAATCAACCCGTGCTTTCACTTGACGCTGTTGGAAAATTAGAGCATCAAGCAGTAGCTAAGCCCGATATGAATGAACAGAAACAAGCGCTGACTCATAAATATTTTCCGTATTTAGTCAAAAGAGCGTCAACCTAACGTTATCTAACTGCAAAGTTAGCGCTTACAGCCATCACGACTTTTAATGCTCTTATATGTAAAAAGTACGTCGGGGCTTTATATTGAAAAAGGCGTAAAGACGATGCTTCACGCCCTAGTTTACTTGTGTTTATTCGTGCTTTTCTGCACTTTCTAATTTAACCGCCGTACCATAGGCCATTAACTCGGCTGCACCTTGCGCCACCATAGATGTTGTAAAACGAACATCTACAATCGCATCTGCATTCAAAGAGGCGGCTTCTGTCAACATCCTATCGATTGCTTGCTCTCTACTTTCGGCCATTAGTTTAGTGTATTCATTAATTTCACCACCAAGAATGTTACGAAACACAGCAAGAATATCTTTGCCTAAGTGACGTGCACGAATAGTATTACCTCTCACTAATCCAATATGTTTGGAAATGGTTTGTCCGGCAATTGTTGATGTGGTAACCACAGGTATATTTTTCATAATTTGACTCCTTTGAATTTATCCGTTTTGCGTGCTAGCCATTGCTGCCTAACAACCGACAGGAAAACACCGAGTAGACCGCCGCCAATTAAGCTTATGATTAACTTTTGCGTCATGCTAATGCTACTGTCTACATAAAAGCTAGTGAGCGCAAATACAAGGGCAATAGCGATGCCGATTAAGAGCACGACCCAGCCTAATGATTGAGTGGCTTTCGCAACCGGCTCGTTCATGATTTGGTCTAGTCTATCGGTTTCCATTTCAGGCATTTTCATCATGTTCACCTCTTGCTGTAAGCTAGCGAGTTGTTCGTAGCTTTGTTTGCAATGTGGGCAAGTGTCAATATGTGCACTAACTTGCTGACTTTGTTGCTGGGTGAGTTCATCGTCTAGGTAACCAGACAATAGTTCTTCAATGTGTAGACATTGATTACTATGACTAGTGCTGTTGGTATCATTCATCGTCCACTCCTTACTTGTGTTGCTGATTTCTTGTTTTGCTAATTATTTGGCCGATGTTATATCAAGTGCGGCTAGCTCATTTTTAAGCGCTAGTCTTGCTCTATGTAATCTCGACATGACAGAGCCTTTTGCGATAGATAGGATGTCTGCTATCTCGGCGTACGAAAAGCCATGAAAGTCTTTAAGCATGACTATTTCTCTGTGTTCTAGACTGATATTATCGAGCGCTTTGGCGATATTTTGCTGGCGCCTTGTGCGCAATATCTCTGTTTCTGGGTTCGCTTCTGCATTGCCTATGTGGGCGCTTGTTTGCTCAATCACCTTGTTAGCATCATTGTCGTGTCGCTTAAGTGCGACCTGATTAGCGCGCACTCTGTCGATGGACTTATTTCTAACCACTCTATAAAACCAGGGCTTAAATTCGACACTTGTTGACTCAGGCGCACTGGCGTGACTAAAAGCAATAGCAGCAGAATCTTGGATAACATCGTGGGCATCAGCCGTGTTATGCACAATTTTGGCTGCGAGTTTAAACGCATCTTTTAACAAATTGCTAAATTGTGTATCCATGTTTCGCTATCCAAATGAGTGTCTACATTACTAAAACGAAAGAGCGTAGATGTTTATTCCAAATAAATTGAAAAAAATCCAAATAAATAAAAAGAAATCGATAAAAACAAAAGCGAGCGACTTAAGCGTTGTGCAATAAACGATGGCTACTCGCAATCACATCTTCAATACTTTGCTGCGCGTTGACTTCAATAATATTTTCATCACTAGCGGCTGGCTCAAGGCTATCAAATTGGCTTTGCACTAAATGCGCAGGGAAAAAGTGAGATGAACGAGCAGAAACACGTTGTACAGTGGTTTCGATACTCAGTACAAGATGTAAAAAAGACACCTTTGCATCAAGACGCAAAAATGCTTTGCGGTGTGCCTCGCGCAGGCCTGAATATGCCAATGTACAGTTTTGTTTTTTAAGAAGGGCGGGCAACTGCTCAACCATGCGCTGTATCCAAACAATCCGCATGTCGTCGTTAAGCGGTAATCCTTTTGCCATATGTGACTTTGCTTCGGATGAGTGAAAATCGTCGGCGTCTAAATACTGCATGTTATGCTGCTTAGCATAAGCGCGCGCGATAGTGCTTTTTCCGCACCCGCTCACGCCCATAAAAATGATCAACTGGGGTTTTATTGGCTTTCCTCAGAATTTAGGCCATCCACGCCTAAAATTTCTTCGTTTTTGTAAACTTGTCCGTTACCACGTTGTTGGGCTTCAAACAATAAATCATCGGCCATTTGAAAGAGTTGCTCTGGTTTGCCACCACCGGCTGGTGCAGCCGCAGCGAGGCCAACGGTGCAAGTGATATGGCGAGCACTCACTTGTTGGTTGGTGACAAAGTTGGGATCTTCAAACTTTTGCAAAATTTCGTCTGCTTTAATCGACGCACCACTAATGCTGCAGTCAGACAGTAAAAGCGCAAATACGTCATTGCCTAATGAAGCAAATAAGTCGCCTGGGCGACCACCTATTTCACATAAATCATCGGCAATGGTGGCCGTCAAACTATAATATTCGTCTTTACCGTGGTCATGTTTAAACTTCTCCATGTTATCCACTCTGATTAGTAATAAAGAGAGATGGTGCCAGTATCTTGCACATCTTGACCATTCTTGTTTTAAGACTTCTCTGAACTTACTTGCATTAGGTAAGTGCGTGAGTGGGTCAATATAAATTAATGATTCTAAGCGCTTAGTTTTGCGATATACACTGATGTGGCGTTTTATTCTAGCGACGAGTTCGCTAACCATCGGCGGTTTTGTCACAAAGTCAGCGCCACCAATCTCAAAGGCTTGTGATTTTATGGTGGGGCCTGTTAGCGACGATATAAAAATAATTGGTATGTCGTGTGTAAATTGATTCTCTTTAATGCGATCGCACAGAACTAGGCCATCTTCTTTAGGCATCATAATATCAAGGATAATGGCATCGGGCAGAGGGGCTCTGTTGAGTAAATCCCACGCTTGTTTCGAGGATTTTGCGAACACCATTGTAAAGTGTTTCGCTAGGCCATTAGCGTAAAGTTTGAGCTCAATGTCATTGTCGTCTACTACCATGACTCTGTAGGGTGACTGTTGTTCTGTTTCTTGCATAGGTAAATCGATTACTTGCATACACTTAGCTATTGTTGACTCTTGGGTCTGTTTACTAGTTATAGCATGCTTGGCGAGTTATACAACTAGTCATAAGTGTAAAAAGTCTGTAAATCTCTAATTTTTTGCCACTTGTCATGCATTTACACTTAAATAATTGTGTTTTTTCTGAATTGTTTGGGCGCTATACTTCAAGCCTTGTCTATACTAACTCGCTAAGCAGTTATTTTTAAGGTTGCCTCTTCCATGCAAAAAGACGCTAAAAATCGTAACAATCCCCCACAGCACAGCACCAAAAGCAATCACGAATCGTTATGGACGATTGCCGATGCTGAACGAACCTACGGCGTATCAAGTTGGGGCGGTGGTTATTTTAAGATTGGTGAAAACGGCAATGTACATGTTATTCCCGACCAATCTCAACCGACCATGCAAATCGACTTTGCTGCTTTGCTAGAAGAAATACAGCAAGAAAATATTCAGTTTCCCGTTGTTGCTCGATTTCATGATGTGCTGCGCTCACAGGTGGTGAGCTTAAATGAAACCTTTAATGAAGTGATTGCTGAGGCAAATTACCAAGGTAATTACAATGGTGTTTACCCAATCAAAGTTAATCAAATGCGCGAAGTGGTTGAAGAGGTCGTTGACTCTGGCGCGCCTTATGATTTTGGATTAGAAGCAGGCTCAAAGCCAGAGTTACTCGCGGTTTTAGCTTATAATACCAATCCCAATTCGCTCACCATCCTAAACGGCTATAAAGACGAAGAATTTATACGCTTAGCCCTACTTGGCAGAAAGCTAGGTAGAAAAGTAGTGGTCGTCATCGAGAAATTCAGCGAACTTGTTTTATTGGTGCGGGTGAGTCAAGCACTTGATATCGAGCCAATCGTTGGCCTGCGCAGTAAAATGCAATCTAAAGGGCAGGGTCGATGGCAAGGTTCTAGTGGTGATAGAGCCAAGTTTGGCCTAACGATTTCAGAAGTATTAAAAGCAGCCCGATATCTTGAGTCACATAATATGGCGCATACGCTTAAGTTATTGCATTTTCATATTGGTAGCCAACTGCCTGATATTCGTGCGATTAAAGATGCAGTAAACGAGAGCGCGCGGATATATGCAGAACTGCATAAACTTGGCTTTAAGCTTGAATATGTTGACGTAGGCGGCGGTTTGGGTATTGATTATGACGGTAGTCAGTCAACCAACGATTCGTCTCGTAACTACAGTTTGCGAGAGTATGTCGCCGATGTTGTTTACGGCTTACGTGAAATGTGTGACCTAGAAAATGTGCCGCATCCGCATATTGTGTCTGAAAGTGGCCGAGCATTGACGGCGCATCATAGCTGCGTGATCACTGAAGTTGTTGGCGAAATAAAGCCAGAAGGTGCAGACATCGAAACCGATGCAAGTGGTTCGGAACATATATTGCTCAAAAACATGCGCGACCTTTATCAAAACCTGCATGCGACAACAAATTTTCAAGAGGCGTACAACGACGCTTCGCAATGGAAAGAGCAGGCTTCTCAAGCCTTTAAGCTGCGCGTGATCAGTATTGAAGAAATGGGTAAAGTAGAAACCCTGTATTGGCAAATACTCAGGCAAGTTCAGGCGCATTACAAAGATGCAGATTTTGTACCCGAAGAATTGCAAGAACTGGACTTTTCTTTATCATCCCAGTATTTGTGTAACTTTTCTATTTTTCAGTCGGCGGTCGATAGCTGGGCTATTGACCAGCTCTTGCCCGTAGTTCCCTTAATGGGTCTAAACAAAGCGCCAGACAAAAACTGCTCCCTAGTTGATATTACGTGTGACAGTGACGGTAAGATTGATAAATTTGTAGTTGACCATTCAATCAGTAATATTTTGCCCATGCCGAGTCTACAAGCTGACGAAAAATGCTATTTAGGCTTATTTTTAACCGGGGCTTATCAAGATGTGATGGGTGATATGCATAATTTATTTGGTCGCTTAAACGAAGTGCATATATTTAGCCATGATGACGATCCACAAGATTTCTATATTGAAGAAGTCATCAAAGGCTCAACCGTTGAACAGGTGCTCGGCATTATGCAATACCACCCAAGTGCGATGGCAATTGATGTGAAAAAAATCATTGATAAAGAAGTCGCGAATGGAAAAATTAAACCCAGAGAAGGCGTAAAGTGGGTAGATTTTTATGAGGACTGCCTTGCTGGTTACACTTACTTGCGCACTGACAAATAAACACGCTGTTTAAATACTGAAATAGCAGATCAAAAAGAGCTGCTAATGCCGGTGTTTTCTCTGCTGTGTACTCTATTGCGACCTTCTCTTTTAGCTTCATAAAGTGCTGCGTCTGCATCTTTAATCAGGTCGGCTGGTGCCGCTTTCGCGAATGGCGTGATGTTTGTTACGCCAACGCTGACGGTCACACATTTTAGTGAAGTGAGCTTACTTGCCGCATGAGGAATACGTTTTTTCTGTATCTCGGTTTGGACTTTTTTGGCAAAGGCAGTGGCGCCCTCTAGGTCAATGTTGGGCAAAATAATGGCAAATTCTTCGCCGCCGTAACGCGCAAGTAAATCACCTTTGCGACTGGCTAATTTGCTAACGATATCAGCTATATCTATTAAACAATTGTCACCCGCTACGTGCCCATATTCATCGTTATATTCTTTAAAGCAATCAATATCAAACATCATTAAACAAAGCTGAGAATGATTACGGCGCGAACGGCCAATTTCGATTTCGAGCACCTCATCAAAATAGCGACGGTTGAATAAGCCTGTGAGACTGTCTCTTCTAGAGATGTCATAAAGCTGCTGCTCAATTAATTTACGTTTTTCAATCTCATTGGTATGTTGGAAATTAAGGGTAATGGACTTTTTAAAGGCATTATTCAAATTTTTGATGAGAGAAGTGGATATAAGTGAATAAAACAAGATCACTATTGCGCTGTACAGTCCAATTTCACCTCCTTTTGATATGGTCGCATAGCTGCTGATAAGGCTTAATGGAATGACAAAGCTCAAGGTCGCATAAATGCTCGCACCATAACTAATGATCGCAGCTGAATTCAAAGAAATAACCATGATACAAACCGATACTACGTAAACAGAAACATCCATCGGGAAATAAACTAGCGCTGACAATCCATATAGACAAGCCGTTGTTGCGCCCATGGCTGAAAATGCATGTAACCAAAGTTTGTGGTTCGATTCGTCTGCATGTTTGTTGTAGGCAAACATTAATCCAACTCGCAATGCTGATAAAAGCAGAACTAGCGAAAACCAAATAAGAAGTTCACCGATAGCTTGCACGCGGGATAGCCAATATACGGCAATCAATGCCGCTACGGGATGGCTAATAGCAAGACGCGTCGATTGCTCGTAAAGTAAATCTACAATGCGCTTATTTACTTTATCAGACATGTTGTATTGTTGTTGTGCATGCATTCTTGCTTGGGCCCTATGAAAATCGAAAATCAACTAAACACGCTGTTTTTATAAATGCTTTATATATTGATATTTAATAGGTTAGCCCCTTTATACCATCATGCATTTGTTTTAATAATAATGTATCGGCTAGGAACGCACAATTTTGAGTCTTTATACGGGGGTCTAAATATAAGCATTTTAATGAACATGAAAATTAGTAATACCAAAGAACGCAACGACGCTATTCCATGGTAAAAAAGCCTAAAGCTTACTCGCTACTGCTAGCAATAATTGCTTTATCGTCGTCTTTCGCTTTTTCGACATTTTTAATTGCTTGTTCCCAAAACTTAGCGCTAACGGTATTGATCATATTGCTTTCGGCATTCATTAAAATAGCAATGCCTGTATTTAAATCGGGCGAGAAGGCGACGTCGGCACGATACCCTTGCACCCACCCGCCGTGATAATTCAGCTTAATGCCTTTAAAGTTGTATACACGCCAACCCAAACCATAGTGAGCAGTGCGCAAATGCTTACGCCATTCTCTGCGGCGTAGCTCGTTTCGAGTCTCTACGCGCGGCTGTGTCATTTGCGAGATCATTGAAGAATTCACCACGTCTGGATGCTCAAGCAGCATCGCACGTATCCAAATTTCCATGTCTTTTATGCTTGCGTTTATGCCCGCTGCTGGTGAAAACCGATAATAATCATCTTTCACTTTAACCTCTCGCCACTTGGTGCGCGACATCGCCGCATGCGGTTTTGCCCAATTACCTGAATCTTCAAGCGCTTTGCGACCCACGCTTGCGGTCATTTTTAAAGGCGTAAACAAATTGGTTTCGAGCTGTTCGCCATAACTTGAGCTTTGTGTTTTATAGTATTCTTCTAAAATACCAAATAAGGCATTTTGATAGGTGTAGCAGTATCCGGGTTTGCAAATGCTGTCGAGTTTGGCGAGTTCTTTTAATACCCGTGGACGCTTGTAGTTGGCTTCAATTAGATTATCGTAGGCATTTGGCATAAACCCAGCAGATTGCCCAATGATATGACGCAGCAAAATAGGCTTGTCACCGTAGTTATCAATCTTGTATTCGGGGGTTAAGCGAGTTAAAGGTGTTTGCCAATCAAGCTCATTAATGCTGTTTTGTTTTGCCACCAGCGTGGCGGTGAAGGTTTTTGATACGGATGCTAGGCGAAACTTTGTGTCGAGATTGACACTGCTGCCGCCTTTTTCAGTGACACCATATTGATAAAAATAAGCGGGCTCGCCTTTTTGTACGATGACAATCGCGAAGCCAGGAATATTAAATTTTCGGGCTTCTTTTTGAACACCTTTAGAATACTCTTCTAACCACTTTTGTTCTTCAGCATGGCCGCAAAAGCTAGCCATCAAAACGGCGTTGATAATGAGATACTTAATAAATGTGTTAAACGTTTTACACGCGGGAACACGAGTTTTTATTATTTTTATTGGCTTCATAAAACTACTTTAGAAAATGCGTCCATACCTTGGTCTTGCTATATAAACATTAGTTCCGAAAACAACGTGTTTTAATTTGATTTTCGGTTACTATTTACTTCGTGACGTGTACAGTGGCTTGGAGCTTGACTAAACGCATCCTATGCCTTGCCACGGTCAGCATCAATAAGCAATATTACCATTAAAAGAGCAAATATGTTATCACCTAAAGAATGTGAACAAGCAAGGCTTTCAAGAGATGCTCGTTTTGATGGCGTGTTTTTTGTACTGGTGAATACCACCGGCATTTTTTGTCGTAATACCTGCAAGGTGCGCCTGCCCTTAGAAAAAAACGTCGATTATGCGTTTAGTGCTCAGCAAGCAATACAATCTGGTTTTAGACCTTGTTTGCGATGCCGACCTGACAGCGCACCAAATTCTTTTGCATGGCAGGGCGTTAATACAACTTTGAATAGGGCGATAAAACTACTTTCACAGCGGCTCGACTATAGTATTGAAGCGATTGCCGGCAGTTTGGGAATAAGTTCGCGATACTTAAACAAGCTGTTTCAAGAAAAATTGCAGATGTCGCCTAAACGTTTTCGAATTTATCAACAAGTACTGATGGCTAAAAATTTGTTGCAACAAACACAGTTAAGTATCGAGAATGTTGCAGAATCGGTTGGATTTTCAAGCGCTCGCCAGTTGCAGCAGCATGTCAAAACGCATTTACGTTTAACTCCTTCACAACTTCGCAATCACGATGCATTGTCTGCTGAGTTTAATGAACAAATTACTGTCTTTTTGGCCTACAGACCGCCGTATAATTGGCCGCAAGTGAGAGACTTTTTTAAACGACGCGCGATCACAGGGAATGAATTTGTTTTTGATGATGGATTTACAAAAATACTCAATATTGAAGCTGAATTAAGCACCACTGATGAAAAAGTGCTTAACACTAATGCAGAGGCGCCTGAGCAGAAGCCGGCACTAAGCAATACTCTAGGCACTATTGCGATTGCCACAACGGTGAAGCATCAAGCCGACAAAAATGGCTTTTCTATTTCATTTAATGCTGCCTTTTCAAAGCACACGCTAGCCATCATATCGCTGATCCGCAGAATGCTTGATGTGGATGCCGATATTCATCTTATTAAAAAAGGCTTAATATCGGCTGGTCTTAACGAACAGGAAATTGTAAGTGGCTTAAGAATACCCGGCGTCGCTGACGAATTTGAAGCAGTGTGCCGAGCTATTTTAGGGCAACAAGTCTCGGTGACGGCCGCCATTAATAACGTCAATAAGCTGCATGCACACTTTGCTGACAAACAAGGCTTAGCGCTTGAAAGTGGTTTTGTTTCCCCGCAGCATGTCGCACAAGATGACTTGTTGTTTTTAAAAATGCCGGCAAAGCGAAGGCAAACCTTGATTGATGTCGCGCGTTATTTTGTTGAAAGTAGAAAGCTGCAACACACTTTGCACAATAAAAGTGAGTTCGTAAAAAACCTTATCGATATTAAAGGTATAGGCCCATGGACGATTAATTATGTTGAGTTACGAGCTCTGGGTGATACAGATATTTGGCTTGATAGTGACTTAATTATAAAGCAGCAAAAAGCCAAGTTTACGCAACAAGGTCGAACGCTCATCGACAATAAAGCCGCGCCTTGGCGAAGTTATTTAACGCTAAATTTATGGAGCATTAGCTAATGGAAATCACCTTAATTGATAATCAAGATCAAGCAAGCACGGCTGCATTTGCCAGCGAACTAAAAACAAAGTATGGCTTTTTGCGCATTGTCGGTAATCAACATGCGATTACTGAAATCAGATTTTTTGAACAGTCATTGGCAGATGACAATATTGATCACAAGCCCAATAGCATCACTGAGCTTGGTAAAAAGCAATTATCAGAGTATATTGCGGGCTCTCGCAAGCACTTTGAGCTTGCCTTAGCCCCCAAAGGGACGATGTTTCAAAAACAAGTGTGGCAACAATTGCTAAACATCGATTTTGGAGAAACGGCCAGTTATTTGGATATTGCCAATGCGATAAATAAACCAAAAGCGTGCCGAGCGGTGGGGGCAGCAAATGGTAAAAATCCGATAAGTATCGTGATCCCTTGTCACCGTATTATTGGAAGCAGCGGCAAACTCACTGGATATGCAGGCGGCCTTGAGCGAAAGGCCTATTTGCTTGACTTAGAAAAGACAACATAGATTGCATCAGCAATATTAAAAGCGATGCGTAGACCTTAACTTATTGATTATCGCTGTAGGAAACTAATTGAAAGCACAAGACTTTGCTGAGCTCATATTACTAGGCATGATTTGGGGTGCCTCTTTTATGATGATCAAATGGGCCGGCCCCGAATTTGGCATTTTTGCGCTGGTTGAAGTGCGGGCTATTGGTGCGGCGCTTTTGCTTATTCCCCTTGTTTATGTAAAAAAACAGCAGTCTGATTTATTTGCCTATTGGCCACATTTATTATTTGTCGGTGTTATTAATACGGCGATCCCTTTTTGTCTATTCAATTACGGATTAATGCATATTGAGGCCGGCTTGGCCGCCATATTAAACGGAACTGCCCCCATGTTTGGTGTATTGGTCGCCTATTTGTTTTTAAAAGAAAAGATAGGCGCTTGGGGCTTATTTGGCATGTTGTTAGGCTTTGCAGGTTTAGTTCTTATTAGCTACGAACAAAGTTCAGGGGCAGGGGCGAATACCTTGCCCATTGTAGCAATTTTGGGGGCGACCTTGTGTTATGGTCTTGCGGCTTGTTATTTGAAAGCAAAGTTGTCGCATGTTAGGCCATTCGCTATAGCCGGTGGTAGTCAGTTTTTTACGGCCTTAGTATTGTTACCCATTACGCTGGTAAATCTTCCTGAGGCTATTCCATCTGCCAGAGCAATTACCAGCGCCTTAATTTTAGCTTTTGTTTGTACCGGCTTTGCTTATGTACTGTACTTTGATTTAATTGCAAAAGTGGGCGTGTCTCGCGCAATGATAGTGGGGTATTTAGTGCCACTTTTTGGCGTGATATGGGGATTTATTGTACTCAACGAAACCCTATCTACATTCGAACTTTTGGGCGGTTTATTGATTTTGTTAGGCGTGATGCTAGCCACAAACATCATGGCAAAATTTATGCGCAAAAAAGCCATCGTCACTTGAGTTAAGCGCAGTTACGCCTGATAAAAACTATCAAAAGCAAAAGTGTAAAAAATACTGACAATAGGGGCAGTATTTTGTAGAATGCGTCCTTTAAATTTTGAAGGACTAACTATGGCCTTATCAGTAATCATTTTGGCAGCAGGGAAAGGCACCAGAATGAAATCGAGCTTACCTAAAGTTCTGCACAAAATTGCACACAAACCAATGGTCGAACATATTATCGATAATGTGTATCAATTAGGTTGCGAGCAAATCAATTTAGTCTATGGTCACGGTGGCGATATGCTTAAGCAAGCGCTCGCATCGCATACGGTCAATTGGTGTTTGCAAGCAGAGCAACTAGGTACAGGCCATGCAGTCATGCAAGCCATCGACAACATAAACGATACCGATGATGTCATGATATTAGTGGGAGACGCGCCACTAATCTCGAGTACCACGCTTAACAACTTAGTGTCGGCTAAACAAGATGCAGACTTAGCCTTGTTGACCGTAAACCTCGAAGACCCTACCGGCATGGGTCGCATTGTTCGCAATAGCGATAACAATATTGTTGAAATTGTAGAACATAAAGACGCAAGCGATGAGCAGAGGCAGATACAAGAAATCAACACCGGCATGATGATCATGCGAGGCAATGACCTAAAACGCTGGTTAGGTGAGCTAACCAACGATAATGCGCAAAACGAATATTATTTGACCGACTTAATTGCCATGGCCGCGAGCGAAGGCAAACGTATATCGTCAGCGCAGCCTCAGTGGCATCGTGAAGTTGAAGGGGTAAACAACCGTGTTCAACTTGCTTCGCTTGAACGTGCATATCAGCAAAGACAAGCTGAATCACTCATGATACAAGGCGCTAGCCTCACCGATCCTAATCGCATTGATGTGCGCGGCACATTAAACATTGGCCAAGACGTATTTATTGACGTAAACAGTATTTTTGAAGGTAAGGTAACCTTAGGTAATAACGTTAGCGTTGGCGCAAACTGTATTTTGCGTGATTGCAGCATTGCCGATAACACTGTAATAGAACCTTACACGCTTATTGAATCATCAAGCGTGGATGCAAATTGTGCCATTGGCCCATATGCCCGCTTGCGCCCCGGTGCCGATTTACACAAAAGCGTGAAAGTTGGCAATTTTGTAGAAATTAAAAAGTCGGTCGTGGGTGAGGGGTCAAAAGTGAATCATTTAAGCTACATTGGTGATACGACCATTGGTAAAAAAGCCAACGTAGGCGCGGGCACCATTACTTGCAATTACGACGGTGTTAATAAATCTAAAACCAGTATTGGTGATGGTGTATTTGTGGGTTCAAACTCATCACTTGTTGCCCCTTTAAATATTGAAGCAGGAGCAACCATTGGCGCAGGTAGCGTAATCACTAAGCCGGTCGATACAGAAGAGCTAGCGATAGCCCGCAGTAAACAAAAAAATATCTCAGGTTGGCAAAAGCCAACTAAACAGTAAAGGAACACGAAGCCCATGTGCGGAATTGTTGGAGCAGTTGCAGAGCGCAACGTAGTACAAATTTTATTAGAAGGTTTAAAACGCCTTGAATATCGCGGTTATGATTCTGCGGGTGTTGCCCTTGTTAATGCCAATATTAATGCCAGTAAAAAGAACGCTTTATCGATTGTGCGTAGAACAGGCAAAGTAAAAGAGTTAGCCGATGCCATTAATGATACAAATGGTGTTGGCGCAACGGGTATTGCTCATACTCGATGGGCAACACATGGCGGCGTGACCGAGGCTAATGCGCATCCTCATGCAAGTGAGCAACGTTTTGCTGTTGTACATAATGGCATTATCGAGAATCACAAACAGCTTAGAGATAGCTTAAGCGCTAAAGGCTATGAGTTTGCATCAGACACTGATACCGAAACCATCGCCCATAGTATTGCGCTTGAAATGCAAACAAATAACGACTTGTTTGCATCAGTACAAAAAATAGTAAAGACATTTGAAGGCGCATACGGCGCAGTCTTTATGGATAAAACAACACCCGATAAACTCGTGGTTGCCCGGTCGGGGAGCCCATTGGTCATCGGGTTGGGTATTGGCGAGAATTTTTTAGCATCTGATCAAATGGCTTTGTTGCCTGTGACGCGCCGTTTTATCTTTTTAGAAGAAGGCGATGTTGCACAAATTACCCGTGAACGCGTTGACATTGTAGATAGCCAAGGCAAAGCAGTTGAGCGAGAAATCGTTGAAAGCACAGTAGAACACGATGCGGGTGACAAGGGTGGTTATCGCCATTACATGCTCAAAGAAATTCATGAGCAACCGCACGTACTTAGAAATGCGCTTAAAGGTCGAATCAACAGCGAAGGCCTAATTGATGGTATTTTTGGTGATAGTGCAGACGACATTTTTGCAAAAACCGATTACGTTAAAATTATTGCATGCGGCACAAGCTATCATGCTGGCGTAACAGCAAAATATTGGTTAGAACAGTACGCCAATGTACAGTGCGACGTTGAAATAGCCTCTGAATTTAGATACAGAAAGTCATTCATTCCTAAAAACAGCCTACTGGTCACTATATCTCAATCGGGTGAAACCGCCGATACCTTAGCAGCGCTTAAACTAGCAAAAGAAAGTGGCTATATGTCGAGCTTGAGCATTTGTAACGTAGACGGTTCATCATTAGTTCGAGAGTCAGCTTTACACTTCCTAACTCGCGCTGGCGCTGAAATAGGCGTAGCGTCTACCAAAGCATTTACTACACAGTTATCGGCATTATTAATGTTAACCGTTGCATTAGGTAAACATAAAGGGATGGATGCTGCGATAAGTCAAAACATCATTAATGCGCTTATTAGCTTGCCTGCAAAACTTGAAGAGACACTCGATTTAGCGGATGAAATTGAAGATTTAGCCGAAGAATTTTCTGATAAGCACCATAGTTTATTTTTAGGCCGAGGCGACCAGTATCCCATTGCAATGGAAGGGGCACTCAAGCTCAAAGAAATTTCTTATATTCACGCTGAAGCTTACGCCTCGGGAGAATTAAAGCACGGTCCATTAGCCCTCATTGACGCCGACATGCCAGTGATCGTGGTAGCGCCTAACAATGAGCTGCTCGAAAAGCTCAAATCAAACGTGGAAGAAGTCCGCGCACGTGGTGGTATTATGTATGTCTTTGCTGATAAAGACGCGCATTTTGAAAGTGATGACACTATGCGTGTGGTACAAGTGCCGCATTGTATGGAGTCTGTAGCACCTATTGTTTACACATTACCTTTGCAATTGTTGTCTTATTATGTGGCTTTGATTAAAGGGACGGATGTTGATCAGCCTAGGAATTTGGCTAAGTCGGTGACGGTGGAGTAGGTTCTGCTTTCCCTTTGGGGCTAATGTGAGTTGACAATAAAGCGTCATACTGAACAAAAAAAGTATTATACTTTACAATAAACTATCATACTTTGGGGTGTAGCCTTTCAGCGGAAAATGGTACTTGCCGCTTTCGGCGCTTTTTGACGTATTGCGGACTTGAAAGCCGCGTGGAAGTCCTTCTATTCTGTTTTAATTTATTGCCAGATAAAACCAATAGGCTTATGGTTAGTTGGCTCACCTCTTATGATTTCTTGAAGAGCGCTGAAAACAGCTTTAAATTGATCATCATACTTATTTTCAAGGCCAACTATCATTTCGCGCAAATCATCTGTCTCAGTGATCATCTTACGCATTTCTACAAAAGCGCGCATTATTGAAATATTTACCTCTATTGCCCTGCGGGATTTGAGCACCGACGAAAGCATTGCGATCCCTTGCTCTGTAAACGCATGAGGAAGCGTCCTCCTGCCTCCCCATCTTGAGGTCACATTTTGTGACTTCAAG
>CAYURD010000038.1:0-33895 GCA_964446865.1 uncultured Glaciecola sp. | reverse complement strand
GCACCTGGTTTGGGTCCAGGGGGTCGTAGGTTCGAATCCTATCTCACCGACCATTAATTGTCCTTTTTTTTAAAATAGGCGTGATAAGCGCTCGACTATCTAGTTTTCACTCTGTATAATCTGGCGTCCTTTTTTAAGTCATGTGCCGTTGTTTCTATGTACTCAATGAACTTGGCACGATTGGCAGATTCCGTGGCTAATTTACATGGCGTACGTTTGGGTGGTTGTTGTAAAAACACCACTTAGACTATTGGCATAACAGTCAAAATATTACATAAAACGCGCAATAAGCGCACAGTTGAGGTAGAAGCATGCAAGTGTCAGTCGAGACGACTCAAGGTTTAGAACGCCGTCTTACTATTACTGTTCCGGCAGAATCAGTGGATTCAGCGGTTAAATCACGTTTACAACAATTAGCAAAAACACAACGTATTAACGGTTTTCGTCCCGGTAAGGTTCCAGTAAGCGTCATCAAAAAGCGTTTTGGTGCAGCAGTAAGACAAGAAGTTGCTGGTGAAGTGATGCAGCAAAACTTCTACCAAGCTATTATGCAAGAAAAGATTAATCCTGCTGGCATGCCTAGTTTTGACCTAGTCAAAGACGTTGACGGTGAAGACCTCGAATTTGCAGCCGTCTTTGAAGTATACCCTGAAGTTAAGGTTGCAGGCTTAGACAAGCTGAAAGTCGAAAAACAAATCGTTGAGATTGCAGATAAAGACCTTAACGAAATGATGAAAACGCTTCAGCAACAACACGCTACTTATAAAGAATGTAAGCGTAAATCTAAGAAAGGCGACAAGGTTGTTATCGATTTTGTAGGTAGCATTGATGGTGAAGAATTTGACGGCGGTAAAGCTGAAGAATTCCCGTTAGAGCTTGGTAAATCACAAATGATCCCTGGTTTTGAAGATGCGATTGTTGGCGCAAAGGCCGGTGAAGAAGTCGTCGCTGAAGTGACTTTCCCTGAAGACTATCACGCAGAAGCGCTTAAAGGCAAAGCCGCATCGTTTGCAATCAAAGTGAACAAAGTAGAAGGACTTAACTTACCAAAAGTAGACGATGAGTTTGCGACCTTATTTGGTGTAGAAGAAGGCGGCGTTGATGCGCTTAAAGCTGAAGTTAAGAAAAATATGCAGCGCGAACTAGACCAAACGCTTAAAACAAGCGTAAAAGAAGCGGTGATCCAGTCTTTGTTAGACGCTAACGAAGTTGACGTGCCAAAGGCTTTGCTTGACCAAGAGGTTAATGCACTTAGAGAACAAGCTAAGCAGCGTTTTGAGCAACAAGGTAACGGACAAAATTTACCTGAGCTGCCAGATGATATGTTCACTGCAAACGCACAACGTCGCGTTGCGGTTGGTTTGTTAATTGGCCAAATCATTAAAGAAAATAAAATTGAAGTTGAAGAAGCACGCGTCGATAAATTAATTGAGACAACTGCATCTGCTTACGAAGATCCTTCTGAAGTGATTGAATATTACAAAAATAACCAAGAGTTATTGCAACAAATTCAGAACTTAGCACTTGAAGAACAAGCAATAGACACCATACTTGAAAAAGCAAAGGTCAAAGAAGTTAAAAAATCGTTTGATGAAGTAATGAACAAAAAAGCGTAATTATTTTACGTAGTCATTGACTTTACAGCTTATCAACTGATTAAATGCTCGGACTATCCGGGCATTTTTTTTTCCATTAATAGTCAAATACGAGATACAAAGAGAAAATATGACAAATAATATTATCGACCCGTCAAATGCACTCGTGCCTATGGTCATTGAGCAAACTGCTCGTGGTGAACGCTCTTTCGACATTTATTCACGCCTACTTAAAGAGAATGTGATTTTTTTAGTTGGTCAAGTCGAAGACCATATGGCCAACTTGATTGTTGCACAAATGCTATTTTTAGAAGCTGAAAATCCTGAAAAAGACATCTTTTTGTATATTAATTCACCTGGCGGCTCAGTTACCGCTGGGATGGCAATTTATGATACCATGAATTTTATCAAGCCAGACGTAAGTACTGTATGTATTGGTCAGGCTGCTAGCATGGGTGCATTCTTATTGTCGGCTGGCGCAAAAGGTAAGCGTTATGTGTTGCCAAATTCTCGCGTGATGATTCACCAACCACTTGGTGGCTTCCAAGGTCAAGCGTCGGATTTTGAGATTCATGCAAAAGAAATTTTGTCGATTAAAGAAAAAATGAATCGCTTGATGGCTGAGCATACCGGTCAAAAATATGAAAAAGTAGCAAAAGATACTGACAGAGATAATTTTTTAAGTGCGCAAGAATCAGTTGACTATGGATTAGTTGATAGTATCTTAAACAGTAGAGCCGACGTTGGTAAATAAACGGATAACGTTTACGACCAACTACGATAAAGTCCGGCAAAGTTGAAGACAAGTACGGTGCAGTAAGGTATGCAACAGGTAAGCGTGACAATTTCACGTACTACAAAGCGTAAAAACCGTACTTAAAAAAAGGCAATTTAATATGAGTGACAATAATACCAAAGACGGCGATAACAAACTTCTGTATTGCTCTTTCTGTGGTAAAAGCCAACATGAAGTACGCAAGTTAATCGCTGGGCCTTCAGTGTTTATTTGTGATGAGTGTGTTGAGCTATGTAACGACATTATACGAGAAGAAATTAAAGAGATTTCTCCTAAGCAAAAAGCAGACGCGTTACCCACCCCTGCAGAAATCCATGCCCATCTAGATGATTACGTTATTGGGCAAGAACATGCTAAAAAAGTATTGTCTGTAGCGGTTTATAATCACTATAAACGTCTGAAAAATGGCGATACGCACGAAGGGGTTGAACTTGGTAAGAGTAATATTTTATTAATTGGTCCTACCGGTAGTGGTAAAACACTATTAGCGGAAACGCTAGCCCGCCTTTTAGATGTGCCTTTCACAATGGCCGATGCAACCACGCTTACTGAAGCTGGATATGTTGGGGAAGACGTTGAAAACATCATTCAAAAGCTTCTTCAAAAATGTGAATATGATCCTGAAAAAGCGCAGCGGGGCATAGTCTACATAGATGAGATTGATAAAATTTCTAGAAAGTCTGACAATCCATCGATTACCAGAGACGTGTCAGGCGAAGGCGTACAACAAGCCTTACTGAAACTAATTGAAGGCACCATTGCATCTGTTCCGCCGCAAGGTGGCAGAAAGCATCCTCAGCAAGAGTTTTTGCAAGTTGATACATCAAAGATCCTATTTATTTGTGGTGGCGCTTTTGCTGGCCTCGACAAAATAATAGAACAACGCTCAGCAAAAGGAACAGGTATAGGCTTTGGCGCTGAAGTAAAAACAGAAGAGTCGACGAAGAGTTTATCGACCTTGTTTAAAGACGTTGAACCGCAAGATCTAGTCAAATATGGCTTGATACCAGAGTTTATTGGACGTTTGCCGGTAGTCACAAGTCTTGAAGAACTGAGTGAAGACGCACTTATTCAAATTCTACAAGAGCCTAAAAATGCGATTACTAAGCAGTACGGTGCTTTATTTGCCTTAGAAAATGCAGAGCTTGAGTTTAGAGAAGATGCACTTAGAGCGATTGCCCATAAAGCAATGACGCGTAAAACCGGTGCACGTGGCTTACGCTCTATTGTTGAGGCAGTGCTGCTCGATACTATGTATGACTTACCGTCGGCGCAGGGCGTGTCAAAAGTGGTCATTGACGAAACCGTTATAAAAGGCGAGTCAGACCCGATTTTAATATATGAAGGCAGCGATAAAAAAGCGGCTTCTGAATAATGTAAAGGGCCTAAGACGGCCCTTTTTTTATTTTTCTTATTTGGCTTTAAACTTTAATCAGCCAACCCCATATACATTCATATAGTCACAAACTAAGAGAGAAAGATGTCCGAGAGTAATACACTCAAAGGTATGCCAGTGTTGGCGTTACGTGATGTGGTTGTTTATCCGCATATGGTTATCCCATTATTTGTGGGTCGTGAAAAATCCATTCAGTGCTTAGAAGCAGCCATGGATAATGATAAGCGCGTTTTTCTAGCCGCACAAACGGATGCCAGTATTGATGAGCCAAGTACTTCAGAAGTATTTGAAGTCGGTACAGTCGCTACCATTTTACAATTACTAAAATTACCTGATGGCACGGTCAAAGTGCTAGTAGAGGGTAATGTACGTGGCAAAATAAAGTTATTTGAAGAAACTGAACCATTTTTTGTCGCAGATATCACCTCGCTAGAAGACGAGGCAATGGACGAAGCCGAGCAAGAAGTGCTCGTTCGTTCTGCGGTATCTCAGTTTGAAGGTTACGTAAAGCTCAATAAGAAAATACCACCTGAAGTGTTAACTTCGCTTAATGGTATAGACGATGCAGCAAGGCTTGCTGATACCATGGCGGCTCACATGCCGCTTAAACTGTCCGAAAAACAAAAAGTCCTCGAAATGCAAAGCGTGCTCGAGCGCATCGAGTTTTTAATGACGCTAATGGAAGGTGAAATTGACTTACTACAAGTCGAGAAGAAGATCCGTACACGGGTTAAAAAGCAAATGGAGAAGAGTCAACGCGAATACTATTTGAATGAGCAAATGAAAGCGATTCAAAAAGAATTAGGCGAACTTGACGATGCTCCTGATGAATTTGAAGCACTAAATCAAAAAATAGATTCGGCCAAAATGACCGAAGAAGCAAAAGCCAAAGCGACCGCTGAATTAAATAAGTTAAAAATGATGTCGCCAATGTCTGCTGAAGCCACGGTAGTGCGCTCTTATATTGATTGGTTGGTGTCGGTGCCATGGCATAAACGCAGCGCAGTTAAAAGAGACTTGCAGCAAGCTGAAAAAGTGCTTGATAACGACCACTATGGTTTAGAAAAAGTAAAAGAAAGGATCCTTGAGTATTTGGCCGTACAACAACGTGTTAAAAAGCTCAAAGGGCCTATTTTATGTTTGGTGGGCCCACCAGGTGTAGGTAAAACCTCATTAGGTCAATCAGTGGCGCGAGCAACTGGCCGTAAATATGTTCGCATGGCGCTTGGTGGCGTGCGAGACGAAGCTGAAATAAGAGGGCATAGACGAACCTACATCGGTTCATTACCCGGCAAGCTTATTCAAAAAATGTCTAAAGTCGGTGTTAAGAATCCTTTATTCTTGTTAGACGAAATAGATAAAATGTCGTCTGACATGCGAGGCGACCCTTCTTCGGCATTACTTGAAGTCCTAGATCCAGAGCAAAATTCAAGTTTCAGCGATCACTATCTGGAAGTCGACTACGATTTATCTGACGTTATGTTTGTAGCGACATCTAACAGTATGAATATCCCTGATCCTTTGCTTGATAGAATGGAAGTAATAAGGCTCTCTGGATACACAGAAGACGAAAAGCTAAATATTGCCAAACGCCACTTAATTGAAAAGCAGATACAGCGAAATGGATTAAAAGCCAAAGAGTTGAACATAGACGATTCTGCGATTGTTGGCATCATTCGTTACTACACGCGTGAAGCTGGCGTGCGTAGTCTTGAGAGAGAAATCTCTAAGATTTGCCGCAAAGCCGTCAAAAACATCCTTTTGAAGAAAGATAAGTCGACGGTTGTTGTCAACCAAGACAATCTTAAAGACTATTTAGGTGTTCAGCGATTTGACTATGGAAAAGCTGATAGCAATAATCAAATTGGTCAAGTCACTGGTTTAGCATGGACACAGGTAGGCGGCGATTTACTGACGATAGAAACAAGCGCTGTACCAGGTAAAGGTAAAACTACCGCGACAGGTTCTCTGGGCGATGTGATGCAAGAATCAATAAAAGCAGCAATGACCGTCGTTAGGTCGCGTGCGCTTAAGTTGAGAATTAACGATGATTTTCACGAAAAGCGCGATATCCACGTGCATGTTCCTGAAGGTGCTACACCTAAAGACGGCCCAAGTGCGGGTATAGGCATGTGCACGGCGCTGGTATCATCGCTTACGGGTAATCCTGTTAAATGTGACGTAGCCATGACTGGCGAAATAACCTTACGGGGCGAAGTGCTAGCTATTGGTGGTTTGAAAGAAAAACTGCTGGCGGCTCATCGAGGTGGCATAAAAACGGTTATTATTCCGCATGATAATGAAAGAGATTTAGAAGAAATCCCTAAAAATGTTATTGGTGACTTAAGTATCCATCCTGTTAAGTGGATAGATGAGGTGTTAGACATTGCGCTTGAGCATCCTGTTGAATCAATCAGTTTGCCAAAACAAAGTGCACAAAAGTCAATAAATGATGGCCAAATTCAGTAATTATTGATGTGGCTTCGGTTTTTTTCGGTTTTTTTTGACAAAGGTATTCACATTCCCTCAAGTTGTGCTACCTTTATGAGGTGGCTAGCGTAAAGCCTTTAATCATAAGGCTTGGCTAGCGATTAGAAAAATAATGAATCGGCCAATCGGTAGTTTTATTTTCTCTCAAAACTACAATGGCGAACCGACTTTAATTAATGTTTTTAACATATGTATAAAAACAACATGGGGATCTTATTTATGAACAAAGCTCAACTTACAGACGATATTGCTCAAAGCGCAGATATTTCAAAAGCAGCTGCAGGACGTGCTTTAGACGCGTTTACTGACGCCGTTACCGCAGCACTTAAAAGTGGAGACCAAGTGGCACTTGTTGGTTTCGGGACTTTTTCAGTGCGTGATCGCGCTGCACGCAGTGGTCGCAATCCACAAACTGGTGCAACCATCCAGATAGCAGCAGCAAAAGTACCTTCTTTTAAAGCTGGTAAAGCGCTTAAAGACGCTTGCAACTAGTCGATATTTAGTTGTTTGAAAGGCGATGATTGCTCATCGCTTTTTTTTTGCGTCAAAATTATCATTCAAATTAAGCCACTATTGTTGTCAAAATCTCATCTGACTAGATTTTTTAGCGCTTGAGGCCTAGTTTTTCTCGCCTATCGAGGCAAGGATCGGTATAATCTAGCGTCCAAAATTTGAAACCATAGTTTTTAGTACTCTAAGCTTGCGTGTTGTATGCGAAACATCTAGCAGGCGCTGATTACATTTAAACCTTACGACCGACATTTATTTAAACGGTCAGATACACATAACAAAAGGTTGTTGTTAAGCATGTTACAAAATATTCGTGAAGGTATTCAGGGTCCATGGGCTATAGGCATTGTTGCTTTGATAGTGGTGAGCTTTGTGTTTACAGGCGTAGGTGGTTATATCTCTTCTAATAACTCAGGTGCCGTTGCCGTGGTTAATGGGGAAGAAATTCCCGCTGGTGAACTTGACCTCGCTTATCAAAATGAGCGTGGCCGTTTAGAAAGTCAGTTTGGTGAAGCGATTAACTCATTATTTGCAAGTGAAAGCTACGTCACTCAGTTTAGAAGTGATATTTTGGACCGCCTTATTAGCGACGAATTACTTTCGCAAAAAGCAAAAGAATTGGGTTTGCGCGTAAGTGATGAGCAAGTTAAACAAGCTATTTTAGAATTACCTGAGTTTCAAGTTGCTGGGGTTTTCAACAATGACCGTTATAACAACGCAATTGCTCGTGCAGGGTATACGCCAAGCGATTTTGCTGAATACATGCGTGACCAAATGACAAGACAGCAACTGGTGAGAGCTGTTAATGGCTCAAACTTCAGCGTGAGTTACCAAGTGCAACAGGCCTTAGCACTACAGCAGCAAACACGAAGTGCACAAAGCGTTGAAATTGATATCGCAAAATACAAAGATTCTGTTGAATTGAGCGAAGAAGAGATTAACGATTATTACAACGCAAACTTGGCAAACTTTGATACTCAAGAACAAGTAAAGCTTGCTTACGTTACCTTGGCGGTGTCGGATTTGGAATCTAAAGTTGATGTAAACGCTGAAGAAATTGAAGAGTACTATAATACTAACATTGCCGCGTATTCATCAGACGAAATACGCCGTATCTCCCACATCATGGTAGAACTTGGTGATGACGAAGACGCATCTCTTGCGAAAGCGCAAGCTTTGCTAGTGCAGTTAAATGCGGGTGAAGACTTTGCGACTGTTGCGCAATCATCTTCAGAAGATATTGCAACGGCCGAAGAAGGCGGTGATCTAGGCGAGATTAGCCGTGATGACTTTACCGGTGCGTTTGGTGATGCAGCGTTTGCGTTATCTAGCGTGGGTCAAATATCTGATGTAGTAAAAAGCGAAGAAGGTTTTCACATTATCAAACTAACCGAGTTTACTCCTCAAGTAGTAACTGGTTTTGCGCAAGTTAGAGACTCGATTGAAGCAGAGATTAGAACGTCTAAAGCTACCGACGAATTTTTTGCTTTACAACAAGAAATGGCCCGTTTGGCATTTGAAGAGCCTGATTCTTTAGAAGCTGTCGCAGACGTGACGGGTCGTCCAATTATTGAAACAGCGTTCTTTCAGCGCAATCAACTTCCTGCAGGCGTAAATTATCCAGCAGTAGAAGATGCTGCTTTTTCACTTGAACTGATTGAAGATCAAGTAAACAGTGACTTACTAGAACTTGGTAACAACTTGGTGATGGTAACGCGTGTTGCTGAACATAAACCGCAGCGCACTCGTGCACTTGATGAAGTCATTACGCAAATTGAGACGGCGCTGAAAGAAGAGAAAGCGCAAGAGCAAGCCTTAATCTATGCACAAACGATACAAACAGCCTTATTTGATCAGGCCGACACATCTACGCTACTTGCCGAGCAGTCGCTTGAGTGGGTGACTAACGAGTCGCTTAGTCGCCGTGCGAGTGAACTACCGCTCGATATGGTTGAAGAGATATTTACCTTAAGCCCAGTGCAAGGCCAAGATACAGGTGTTGTTACAATGTCTAATGGCAATGTTGGGGTAGTGAAATTACTGTCAGTTCAAGATGCTGTTGTTGACCCCTCAGTTGATACTAGCGACATTGAACAGAGACTCGCTAGTTCAAAGGCGCAACAAAGTTATGAGAACTTTATTGCCGCGCTTCGTGCTAATGCTGAAGTTGAAATAATTACCCAATAAATCGTTACCCAGTAAATCGTATTATTGAATCAATGCTATCTTAAGGCCTTTGGCTTTAAGACAAAAAAACCAATTCCTTTGAATTGGTTTTTTTATGTCAGTAATTATGTATTAACGAGTCAGGAGCCATAAAAAACCAAAAAACGCACCAATACACGCCGAAAAAACAGCGATGTAAATATAGCCTTTCTTGCCTTGCTCAAAGGTATAACTATTTACCTGCAAATATACAAACCAAATAAAACATAAAACCGTTGGCAAAATAAAAATATACTTGATCACAACATTGACCCTCATCTCTCAATAATAATGTGTATACGAAAGATATCGCAGATTTGGCTTTAAATGATGCTAATTTTTACGCTAATTCGGGCATAAAAAAACGGCCTTTAAAAAAGGCCGTTTTGAATTATAAAACATGTTACAAGGCAATCCTATTAAAAGGATCCACACTTGTTTTATGCTAACGCTTTAATTTGTGCGTTTAGGCGAGACTTATGACGAGCAGCTTTATTCTTATGAATAAGGCCTTTTGTAGCCATTCTGTCTAGCACTGGCACAGCTGCAGTGTATGCAGTTTGAGCGGCTTCTTTGTCGCCAGCTTCAATTGCGGCAATAACTTTCTTTAAACACGTACGAGTCATGGAGCGACGGCTTGCATTATGCTGGCGGCGCTTCTCAGCTTGAATTGCACGTTTCTTAGCAGACTTAATGTTAGCCAAGGTGTAACTCCTAAAATATTGATGTCAAAATTGAGGGTGCGGATTATCTAAGTTATTGGCATATTTGTCAACGGATAACCCCGATAAAACGTAAAAAAGTCACAATAAAGTCGATAACACTTCGAATATTTTAGTTATACTTAATTTTTGATAACAAACTGCCCAACTATTATTAAGTCGCAAATGAAAAATATACAAGGACAAGCATGCCCAAAAAGCTACTAAAAGCAGGCATGATCGTCAGTGCAATGACATTGATATCCCGAGTTCTTGGGCTTGTTCGTGACGTTGTTGTCGCCAATTTAATGGGGGCAAGTGCATCTGCTGATGTATTTTTTGTGGCCAATAAAATCCCCAACTTTTTGAGGCGATTGTTTGCAGAAGGTGCGTTTGCTCAGGCGTTCATTCCTGTGCTAGCACAAGAGCAAGCCAAAAACGACGATGCAAGGCTCAAAGAGTTTGTCGCAAAAGTGTCGGGCACACTAGGGGCAATTGTGTTTATTACGGCCATTATTGGTGTTATTGGCTCGCCAGTGCTAGCGGCTGTTTTTGCGACGGGTTGGTATGTGGATCATCTAAATGATGGGCCCGCAGGTGCAAAATATGAATTAGTGTCGACTTTGCTGAAAATCACGTTTCCTTATATTTTCTTTATTTCTTTAGCGGGTTTCACTGGCGCTATTTTAAATACCTTAAATAAGTTTGCCGTGGCAGCGTTTACGCCGGTCTTACTTAACGTGAGTATTATTGCGTCTGCTTATTTCCTTATTCCATATGTGCCCCATGGTGCGTATGCCTTGGCGTGGGGTGTATTTATTGGTGGCGCTGTTCAACTTGGCTTTCAACTGCCATTTTTATTCAGAGCCGGCTTATTAGTAAAACCAAAATGGGGATGGTCAGACCCAGGTGTCAAAAAAGTAAGAACACTCATGATACCCGCGCTATTTGGTGTCTCGGTGAGTCAAATCAATTTGTTACTCGATACACTTATTGCTAGCTTTTTAGTAACGGGCACAGTGTCATGGCTATACTATTCTGACCGTTTACTCGAGTTCCCACTAGGGCTTTTTGGCATTGCGATAGCGACTGTGATTTTACCGACCTTGTCACGTAATCACGTTAGCCAAGATAGCAACGCGTTTTCAAAAAATATCGATTGGGCGTTGCGTATCATTGCGATGTTGGGTATTCCCGCAAGCGCCGCACTTATTGTCTTGGCAATGCCATTAATGCTGGCTATTTTTCAACGAGGCGAGTTTACCGTCGATACTGCTCATATGGCATCCATTAGCTTAATGGCATATGCGGTCGGCTTATTTGGTTTTATGGCAGTAAAGATTTTTGCGCCTGCATTTTATTCTCGTCAAGATACTAAAACGCCTGTGAAGTACGGCATCATCACTATGGTGCTTAATATGGTGTTTAATTTATTGCTGGCTTGGCCTTTTGGATATGTGGGATTAGCACTAGCAACGTCAATTTCAGGCTGTGCTAACGCTTTTTTGTTATACAGACGTTTATCATTTTTAGGGGTGTATCGAATTCCTAAAAATACATGGTGGTTTTTATTGAAGATATTGGTGGCAAGTTTAATCATGACAGCCGTTGTGTATAGTTTGTCTTTTTATTGGCTTTCCTTACAAATTGATTGGATTGATGCGTCGTTTACGTCGCGAGCTCGAAATTTAGCGATGGTAATCGGTGCAGGACTGGTTAGTTACTTACTCGCAGTTTTGCTGCTGGGGATCCGTCCTCATCAATTGATTGTGCGCGAAATTTCAAAAGAAACAGCAAAAGACTAGTCAAAAGTAGCGAAAGTTCCTATAGACCGTTATTTAAAGCGTTGGTATTCATTCGCGACTCGTTTATAATCGTGGCTTTTTGCGATTAACGGAACTTATACACTGGCGTGGAATTAATCCGAGGTTTACACAACATAAAGCCAAAGCACCACGGGTGCGTTTTGACCATTGGTAAATTTGATGGTGTGCATCTAGGTCATCAGGCAGTGTTAAAGAACGTCATCGATAAAGCCCTTGCCCTAGGATTGCCTTCAGTCGTCATGGTTTTTGAGCCACAGCCTGAAGAATTTTTTGCACCCGAACATGCGCCTGCGCGTTTATCGTTATTACGCGATAAATATTCTGGTTTAGCGGCACTGGGTATTAATCGGCTTATTTGTGTTCGCTTTGATGCGTCTTTTTCTAGTATGTCACCGCAAGATTTTATCAAACAACTATTGGTTGATAAGTTGGGTGTTAAGTTTTTGGTAGTAGGCGATGATTTTCGTTTTGGTGCTGGCCGGAAAGGCAACTTTGAGATGTTGCAAGCGCATGGACAGCAGTTACACTTTGATGTAGTGAGTACCCAAAGCTTCAGAATGGAAGATTGTCGAATTAGTTCTACCGAAATTAGGCAAGCCTTATCGACAGGAAATTTTGCAAAAGCAAATGCCATGTTGGGACAAGCTTATCATCTTGAGGGGAGGGTAGTTCATGGTGAAAAAAACGGTAGGAAAATAGGCTTTCCAACGGCAAATATTTTACTAAAACGCCATAAATCGCCTTTGTCTGGTGTGTTTGCAGTACGCGTAACTTACCGCGACAAGTCCTATAAAGCAGTAGCTAATGTTGGACATAGGCCGACCTTAAATGGCCAGAGAATGCAATTAGAAGTTCATTTATTCGATTTTGATAGTGATTTGTATGGCAAAACAATTTATGTAGAGTTTGTGGCCAAAATACGTGATGAAATAAAGTTCAGCGATTTTAACGAATTGGCTAAACAAATAAAGATAGACGCCAACCAGGCTAAAGTTCTGATGGGCTAACTAAACCTGAAAATAAGCTTTTTTGAGAAGTAACGGAAATTAATATGAGTGATTATAAAGCGACGCTAAATTTGCCAGATACAGCATTCCCGATGCGTGGAAATTTAGCAAATCGTGAGCCGCAAATGCTAAAGAATTGGGAAAGCAAAAAGCTGTACCAAAAAATAAGAGAAGCAAAAGCAGGTAAGGCACCATTTATTTTGCACGATGGTCCTCCTTATGCAAATGGTGACATTCATATTGGTCACGCCGTTAACAAAATACTAAAAGATATTATTGTTAAATCTAAAACGCTTTCAGACTTTGATGCGCCATATGTGCCCGGTTGGGATTGTCATGGCCTGCCTATTGAGTTAATGGTAGAGAAAAAAGTAGGCAAGCCAGGCAAAAAAGTATCGGTAGCTGAGTTTAGGCAAAAATGTCGTGATTATGCAGAGAGACAGATTGCTGGTCAGAGCAAAGATTTTCAGCGCTTAGGCGTTTTAGGTGAGTGGAAGAAGCCTTATAAAACCATGGATTTCAAAAGCGAAGCTGACATCATTCGCGCATTAAGTAAAATTGTCACTTCAGGTCATCTTGAAAAAGGCTTTAAACCGGTGCACTGGTGCACAGACTGTGGGTCGGCATTAGCCGAAGCCGAGGTTGAATATCAAGACAAAGTATCGCCAGCCATTGATGTGGCGTTTTTAATCGAAGATACCAAGCAGCTCGCTAAGGCATTTACGCTAACAAGCCAGCAAGTCAGCGAACGCGATTGTCAGATTGTTATATGGACTACTACTCCATGGACAATACCTGCTAACCGCGCTATTTCTTTGCATCCTAGCTTAGAATATAGCTTGGTTGATATGACTATAAACGAGCAAATCAAGCGTATGTTGTTGGCAACAGACCTTGTCGACGCTTGTGCAAAACGTTATCAAGCAAGTGACACTAATATTGTCGCAACGTGTTTTGGTGAGTCATTAGAAAACATATTAGCGAATCACCCGCTTTTTGATATTAAAGTGCCTTTAATTTTAGGTGAACATGTCACGACTGAATCAGGCACAGGCTGCGTACATACAGCACCAGCTCACGGTGTTGACGATTTTAACGTGGGTAAGCAATACGATATCGAAGTATATAACCCGGTTGGGCCAAATGGCGTATATTTAGACAATACACCGATGTTTGCAGGCCAGCACGTGTTTAAGGCGAATCAATCAATCATTGATACCTTAGCGGAAAAAGACGCCCTGGTATTAAATGTAAAATACGAACACAGTTATCCGCATTGCTGGCGTCACAAAACACCGATTATCTTTAGAGCAACACCGCAATGGTTTATCAGCATGGACAAGCAAGGTTTGCGCGACGCGTCGCTTGAACAAATTAAGCAAACCCAATGGATACCATCTTGGGGCGAAAACCGTATTACTAGTATGGTAGAAGGGCGCCCAGATTGGTGCATATCACGTCAGCGTACGTGGGGCGTTCCGATCTGTTTGTTTATTCATATCGAAAGCGGTGAACTTCACCCTAAGTCGTCAGCCATTATGGAAACGGTCGCCAAAGCGGTTGAACAAAAAGGCATTCAAGCGTGGTGGGACTTAAGTGACGAAGAACTCATTGGCGATGACACCAAAAATTATGTCAAAGTCACCGATACTTTGGATGTGTGGTTTGATTCAGGCGTGACTCACTATTTTGTCGTAGACAGACGCGACGATATTCCTGCTATGGCCGATTTGTATCTTGAAGGCTCTGATCAGCACCGAGGCTGGTTTATGTCTTCGTTGATGTCGTCAACTGCTATGCATGGTCACGCACCTTACAAACAAGTATTAACACACGGTTTTACTGTTGATGCGAACGGTAAAAAGATGTCTAAATCGCTTGGTAATGTGGTCGCTCCGCAAGAGGTCACCAACAAGCTAGGCGCCGATATACTGCGCTTATGGGCAGCCAGTACCGATTACCGTGGAGAGATGACAGTTAGTGATGAAATACTTAAACGTTCTGCTGATTCATATCGCCGTATTCGCAATACATGCCGGTTTTTACTCTCTAATTTGAACGGTTTTGACCCAAAAACTGATTTGGTGGCCGCTGAAGATATGGTCGCACTCGACGCTTGGGCGGTTGAACGGACAAGTGAAGTACAAAAGCAAATATTAGAGGCTTACGAACAATACGATATGCTAATTGTTTGCCAAACGCTGATGCAATTTTGCTCTATTGAAATGGGTAGCTTTTATCTAGATATCATCAAAGACAGGCAATATACCGCGAAGTCAGACGGATTGGCGAGACGTTCATGTCAGACAGCGCTTTATCACATTATGGAGTCACTTGTGCGATGGATGGCACCTATCATGAGTTTCACCGCCCAAGAACTTTGGGAAGTATTGCCAGGTGAACGTGATGAATTCGTGTTTACAGGGCAGTGGTATAAGGGCTTACCAAAAGTTAACGATCAGAAGCTTGATAATGCGTTTTGGCAACAAATCATGCAAATAAAAGCTGACGTGAACAGTGCACTTGAAAAAGCGCGTACTGCAAAAGTGATTGGTGGCTCTCTTGAAGCTGAAATAACGCTTTACGCCGACAACGATAGAATTACCCTATTAAATCAGTTAGAAGACGAACTGCGCTTTGTGCTAATCACCTCACAAGCGAGCATCAAACCCCTTTCTGAAAAAATAGACGAAGCAGAAGAAACGCCTAATAAAGGCTTGTTTGTGTTGGTGAGAAAGTCTGAACACGCAAAATGTACACGTTGTTGGCATCACAAAGAAGAAGTTGGAAAGGATCTTAATCATCCTGAATTATGTACCAGATGTATTGAAAATGTAGAAGGCGACGGAGAGTTACGTCAATATGCTTGATTTATTCAAAAATACAGGCTTTCGTTTATTGTGGATTTCGCTGATTATTGTTGTTGCTGATCAGGTCACTAAACAAGCTATTATAGAAGCCTTTAGCTTGCATGAGTCATTGCAAATCACACCGTTTTTTAATTTGACCTATGTCAGAAACTACGGGGCTGCATTTAGTATTTTATATGATGCGGGTGGTTGGCAGCGCTACTTTTTATCAGCAGTGGCTATCATAGTTAGTTTGCTAATTCTTTGGTGGCTAAAACAAGCCACAAGACAACAAGTACTATTACCTACCGCCTTCTGTTTTATATTAGGCGGGGCCTTGGGTAATGTGTTTGATCGTATTTTATACGGTTATGTTATTGATTTCTTAGATTTTTATGTCGGTACTTATCACTGGCCAGCGTTTAATGTGGCTGATTCTGCAATATTTATCGGGGCAGCGTTGTTGATTATCGATATGTTTAAAAACAAAGAGGCAGATGAATCAGATGAGCCAAAATGATAGTGAAAAAAATTCAGTACCGATGGTGATCAGTGATAAAAGTGAAGTCATCATGCACTTTGACCTAACTTTGGAAGATGGTACCGCTGCCGATAGTACCCGTGCGAATGGCAAGCCTGCTAAGCTGGTAATGGGCGATGGCAGCTTGACGGCAAATTTTGAGAAGTGTTTAGTTGGTTTAAAAACGGGCGATAAAAAAGCGTTTACCCTAGCTGCTACTGATGCCTTTGGTATGCCAAACCCTGATAATATCTATCATTTGGATAGAACCAAGTTTGATGCAGAAATCAAAGAAGGCATGATTATGGGCTTTGCGCAGCCTGATGGTTCAGAATTGCCAGGTATTATTCGAAGTATTGCTGGACACTCGGTCACGGTTGACTTTAATCATCCTCTCGCAGGGCAAACTGTCGTTTTTAACGTCGAAATAATAGAAGTGAGATAAAGAGGCCTTTATGCAAATTCATTTAGCCAATCCTCGTGGGTTTTGTGCCGGTGTAGACCGTGCTATCACTATTGTTGAACGAGCCTTAGAAATCTTTGAACCGCCTATCTATGTTCGCCACGAAGTCGTTCATAATCAATTTGTTGTTGATGGGTTAAAAGACAGAGGGGCTATTTTTGTTGATGAACTCGATGAAGTGCCCGACGATGCGATTGTTATTTTCTCTGCTCATGGCGTTTCGCAAGCAGTAAGAAATAAAGCAACGCAGCGTGGCCTAAAGGTATTTGATGCGACTTGTCCTTTAGTAACAAAAGTACATATGGAAGTGATGAGAGCAAGTAAGCGTGGTACCGAGTGTATTTTGATTGGTCATCAAGGCCATCCTGAAGTTGAAGGTACAATGGGGCAATACAGCAACCCTGACGGCGGCATTTATTTGGTCGAATCGATTGAAGATGTCAGTGCCCTTGAAGTCAACAACCCTGATGAACTGTATTATTGTAGTCAAACTACACTATCAGTTGATGACACCGCTGAAGTAATAGAAGCCTTAAGACTGAAATTTCCTAAAATAGATGGTCCTCGCAAAGATGATATATGTTACGCAACGCAAAATAGACAAGATGCGGTGAGAGATTTATCGAATGATTGCGATGTGTTATTTGTTGTCGGTGCACAAAACTCTTCAAACTCAAATCGCCTTCGCGAACTTGCAGAAAAGATTGGCGCGAGAGCTTACCTGATTGCTGATAAAGACTGCATAAAACAAGAGTGGCTTGAAGGCGCTCAGCATGTTGGTGTTACCGCCGGCGCATCGGCACCTGAAGTCCTTGTACAAGGTGTTGTTGACAAACTAACACAATGGGGCGCGACTAAAGCGACAGAGCGAGAAGGTCGACCTGAAAACGTTGAGTTTGCAGTGCCGAAAGAACTTCGCGTTAAACAAGTTTCTTAGTTAGCCCGTTTATTGGCTGCTTAACTATAGTATAAGACGCTTGCCAACATCGTTATTTCTCAATCACTCCTACCACAATGTGTTGGATGAACAAATAAACGGTATTATCCATATACCTTTTGTTTGAGCATCCTTCCATCATTTATAACACCGCAAACTTGAAAATAATCTCTAATATTCAGTGTATTAATGGAGGGTACTACGCATGTTACTTGTCCATATTACATTTTGTTATTCTGATCTTAGAGCCAGTATCCACTCAAATTTAATACGTTAAACTCATTCAAAATAACCAAGACTTGCTGAAAATCATTAAAGTGTCGATATAGAGAAGTTATCGCTGAAATGTTCGAAGGGGGTTTCCTCAAGCACATTTTAGTATTTTCAAAAAGCAAGATTGTTGGCATAGGCGTATGAATATTCAGTTTTCACCAGATTGTAAAAGCGTTATTGAAGAAGCGACATCAGCCCCTATCTGTAGTGGCACAGGTTCTCGTAGCAAACTTTCTATAGTAAAGGTGCCTAGTCGTATGTCATCGCAAAAAGGCGTGGGCATGATTGAGGTATTAATTACACTCGTCATATTATCGGTAGGCCTTTTGGGTGTTGCATCATTGCAGTTTGTTGGGTCCTTCTCAAATAAAGAGGCCCTGTCGAGGACTCACGCGGTCATGGTTGCACAGCAAATGACCGAGCGTTTACGGGCAAGCACCGTCTCTTCGCAAGTGACAGATGGATTTGTGGTCAGTAACACGTATTTTGACCCAGACATATTCAACTTTAATAATTTAAGTTGCAGCACTTCATTACCTAATTATGAATGTCATTGCATTACTTTACCCGCAGATATTCCCAATTGTGAAGGCGGCGAATGCACTGCAAACGAGCTAGCCGTGTTTGATGCCTATGAAATGTCGTGTTCAATGGCAAGAGAAAACCCTAATGCAACCCTATCTGTTACTTGTGATGATTCAAATATCGCAGATGCAGATGCCTGCACCGCGGGCTCCATCCATACTATTATGGTCCAATGGCCAGCTAAATCGTGGCGGGGCGATAATAAGATTGCTAATGCAAATTGCAATGCTGATGGTAGTTCTGAATTTGACTGTGTGGTCAAAGAGGTAACCCTCTAATGCAAGAATTAATCATGCAAAAATTAAACATGCAAAAACTAAACACGCACAAATTAAATCGTTCAGGTGCCAAGCGAGACACACAAGGTGGTTTTACCTTACTTGAGATCATGATTTCTCTTGCATTGGGCCTTATTTTGTCAACCGCTATTGTGCAAATAATGGTGAGTAACTCTTTAACCGAAAAGCTAAATCGCGCAGTCGCAAGTACGCAAGAAAGCGGGCGTTACATCGTCACGCGCATGCGCGACGAGCTACTCATGGTGGGTTTGTATGATTCCCTCAATCCAAATTTGAGTCGAATAGTCGATATCGCCGAAGAAGAATCGTTTTTGCGTAATCATCCAATCCCTTTGCCAGGTGACTTTACCGGTGCAGTGAACTTAGGTTCAGTACAAGGCGCTGATGGCGCCAACGATACATTAGTCGTTAGCTTGCAAGGCCTTCGCGACTGTAGAGGTTACAAACTTGGTTACGATGATGAAGAAGAGTTTTTTATCGTCAATCAATATTTTGTAGCTGATTCTAAACTTAAGTGCAGAGGCTTTGACGGTCGTGTGCTCAGAGGCCAGCGAGCAGCTATCGGTAACAATAGCGATGCAGCATTTACCTTACTGGATGATGTCTTGTCATTTCAGGTGACCTACGGCATCGCCAACCCCGAGGACAATAACGGTCAAACCATTCCTGTGCAATACGTAAACGCCAGTCAATTAGCCAATGCATTTGATAACAATCAGCAGGTTGTAAGCGTTCGTATGGCCATTGTCATCAAAGGTGAAGGCGACATCAGATTAGATGCGCCTGCCACTTTTAAAATATTAGACGAAGACACAATCACCGCGCCAGATAACGGCCTGTATAAAGCGTTTGAAACAACGGTGACTTTAAGAAATATGAGAAACTTTGCAAGAGGTAGTGCATGAAACAAATAAAAAACCAAAAAGGCTTAGTGTTGGTGTTTGCGTTGTTAGTGCTGCTTTCTATTACCATATTAGGCGTATCATCAGTATCGAGCAGTCTACTGCAAAGCAAAATGGCGACCTCAGTCGAACGAAAAGCGGTGTCGTTTGATGCTGCAGAAGCAGCTATTGCGGGTGTTGTTTTTGAGTCAGAAGACGAGTCAGTGCTTATCGATCCTTTGATTACCGACCCCTTATCAGAAGCTAGACAGGCCCCTGTAATTGATTTAGTTAACGAAGCGCTAAGCTGCTTTGATGACAATAGAATAAACCGAGTCATGACTGCAAACGGTTTGCCTTTTGGTCAGCGTCATACGAATAACGCCCGCTATAGCAATAACCCTCCGGTTAATAGTTGGTCTCGAACAGCTTTTGTTCGCGAACAAGCTTGCCGCGGTTCTAGCAATGTTATTGGTGGTAGTAATATTAATTGTCACGTATTTTTGGTTCGAGGCTGTGGTCAAACCGAGGGTAGCAACTATGTCGTTGCCAATACTCTTACCGCATCTGTTTTCGCGCCCGCATCTAATTAACGAGGTAGTCACAATGAGTAGTAAAAAAGTTAGCCTCTCAATTTCAGCTTGTTTAATGAGCTTTATGATCAGTTTTAGCGCTTTTGGTGATGATTTAGAAATCTACTTAGGCACTAATAGCGCACAAGTTACATACAAACCCAATGTATTATTTGTAATGGATACCTCAGGCAGTATGCGTGGTCGAGATGGTACCGATACCACTCGAATGCAAAAAGTACAGGATGCCTTGCGCACAGCGCTTGGTAACGCGACAAATATCAATGCTGGTTTGATGCGTTTTTCAGATCACGGTGGGCCAATTTTATTTCCTGTGCGAGATATAGATTCGGCGGTGACACCAGAGCTTATTATACCCGTCACGGCAGATAATGACGACGCGCAAGAAATTGGCGGCACCATAAGCCTAAATAATAACCGTATCGTTCTTTCTCAAGACACAAACGTTGTTTATAGCGGTTTTAGATTCCAAGAGTTAAATATTCCTCGTGGTGCAGTGATCACAAGCGCCAACTTAAGGTTTATTTCAGCGGGCTTAAATAGCGCAGCCACAGACTTTAGAATTACCGCCGAGGCGACCGGTACGTCTGCCGAGTTTAGTAACAACGCAAATGATATTTCGTCAAGACCGATGACTTCAAATGAAGTGATTTGGGATGATGACAATGAGTGGCCTAATTTTGAGGAAGTAGTCACAACGCCTGATTTAACACCTATTATTCAAGAAGTGATTGATCGCGCTGATTGGTGTGGTGGTAATGATTTGTCGGTGATTCTGGAGTCGATAAATATGAGCGCTGGCTCTAATCGCCAGACTTTTTCAAGTGACGATGGCAGCAGTAGCTCAGTGCAATTGGTTGTTTCGTATGATGAATCTACGGCAACAGGCTGTGTTCGTGAACGTCTAATTTATCAGGTTGACGAGCAAGACGAAAATGCAGAAGAACGCACAAACGGGTATCAAAACACGGGTTCGGAACTCACTTTTTCTGACCGAGATAATGCTTATATTGGCGTACGTTTTAAAAATTTAAGCATTCCACAAGGCGGCACCATCCTTAATGCTTACCTAGAGTTTGGGGCTTGGCAAAATGGCACGAGCAACGGTGCGCGCATGACTATTCGCGGCGTTGATGAAGATGATCCTAATGATTTTAGTCCATATCCGCGTTATTACTTGCGTAACAAGGCCAAAACGGCCGCTACGGTTAACTGGACAAATATTGAGCCATGGTTCAGAAATGGCGTGTATCAAAGTCCGCCAGTGACAGACATTGTGCAAGAAATTGTGAATCGTCCAGGGTGGCGGCCGGGTAATGAAATGATGTTGGTAATGTCAGACTTTAACGGCGCCAAGCGTGGTGGTTTTACTTATAACGGTAAACCTTCAGGCGCGGCTAAATTGATAATCGAATTTGAAGGTAATGCCACACCAGGCACCACCTCAACGGTTAGACAGCACCTTATCAGTAAGGTCGATGAACTAAACGCAAATGGTTTTACGCCTATTGTAGATACTATGTACGAAGCATCTATGTATTACGGTGGAATGAATGTTGACTATGGCCTTCAGCGCGGAACAGGCTCTGTTAGCAGCTCTGTTCGACGAGCAACACGCGTAAGTCATCGATCTTCATACATTGGCGCAGATCCAGTGCGTCCATCAGGCTGTACTGACGACAATTTAAGTAGCAGTAACTGTATTGGCGAATATATTCCTTCAGGCGCTACCTACATTTCGCCGGTTCAGGATTTACAATGTCAAACAAACAACCATATTGTGCTCTTATCTGACGGTGAAGCTAACAACAATCACTCTGTTGGTAAAATTGAGTCATTATTAGGTCAGTCATGTACCGGCGGTGGCGGTGAAAAATGTGGCTTGGATTTAGCGAAGAACATAAGCGATCCGGGTGACTCAGTGATTGATGCGCGTGTTATTACTCACACGATTGGTTTTTCGGCGAATAATCGTGCGAATAACTTCTTAAATCAAATTGCGCTGCAAAGCGGCGGTGGTTTTTATAGAGCAGAAGATAGCGAGCAGTTGCTAACAGCGTTTGAAACAATTTTACGTCAGGTTAAAGACGTTAATTCAACCTTTGTTTCGCCTGGTGTTGCGGTTAACCAATTAAACCGACTATCGCATAGAGATGAGTTGTACTTTGCTGTATTTAAGCCTGCAGAAGGCACTTTATGGCCCGGAAACCTTAAAAAATACAGAATTAGCGGCGATGTGATTTTAGATAAGAACGGCTTAAACGCTGTTGACCCAGGCACGGGCTTTTTCTCAGAAAACAGTCACAGTTATTGGTCAACTATTGCTGATGGGAATGATGTACGAGAAGGTGGTGCGGCAAGCAAGCTTACTTTGAGCCGAAATGTCTATTTCTTTAACGACCAGCCAGGTCCAATTATGACCAACGCAAATTTGCTTAACGAAAATAATTCGAACATTAGCGAACAAGATATGGCGGTGGATGTGCTGCCAGAGTCAGCTTTACTTAGAAGCGAAGTAATTAAATGGGCACGTGGGGTTGATGTGCGCGATGATGATGGTGACGGTTCAACTACCGATGTACGTTTACAAATGGGCGACCCAATTCATTCGCAGCCAATCATTGTTAACTATTCAGACACCGATAGTGCGATATTTGTCGCGACTAATCACGGCTTCTTGCACTCGATAGATGCAGAAGACGGCACTGAAAATTTCGCCGTTATGCCAAAAGAACTTCTATCAAACCTATATGATTTTTATAGAGATACCTCTACTTTTAACCATAAATATGGCTTAGATGGAGACCTAGTTGTACGCAATGTGGGCGACCAAATCTATCTTTACCTTGGCATGCGCCGCGGCGGTAACAACTATTACGTTTTTAACGTCACCGAAAAAACCAATCCAAAGCTAGTCTATAGCGTGAATGGCGGTGAAGGTGAGTTTGCCAACATGGGACAAACGTGGTCACGTCCTATTATTACGAAGGTAAAAATAGGGAGTACCGAGAAAAATGTCATGATAGTGGGTGGCGGTTACGATGAAGCCCAAGATGAAAAATCTTTGCGCTCAGAAGATTCAGTCGGCAACAGCGTCTACATCATTGATGCAGAAAATGGCCAGTTATTGTGGTCAGCAAGTGACGAAAATGCCGATCTTGTGCTGCCTAATATGAAATATAGCATTCCGGCACGGATCTCAGCGATTGACCGCGACAATGACGGCTTAGCCGACCATTTATATGTAGCTGATATGGGCGGTCAAATATTTAGATTAGATATATACAACGGTAATGGACGAAGCACGCTTGTGAAGGGAGGCCTGTTAGCCACTTTTGCGGGCGACACTGCTGAAGATAACCGTCGTTTTTACTATGGTCCAGATGTATCCGAAGTCATTTTAGGCAACGAACAATACTATGCGGTTGCAGTAGGTTCAGGTTTTAGAGCAGGTCCATTAGATACCACTATTGATGATGAGTTTTACATGATTAAAGACAAAGGCATCTTTAATACAGATGACGATGGTTACTTTGTGCGTCCGACGGTGCCCTACACGGCGGCTGATTTATTTGATGCAACCGACCATGCTTTAACTTCTAGTAATGAAACTCAGCGAGATATTGCAAACGCAGCGTTTGCTAACAAAGAAGGTTGGTATTTACGCCTCACGAGCGGTGGCGAAAAAGTGTTGTCATCACCACTTATTTTAGACTTTAAGGTGTTTTTCACGACGTATTTACCTGCGTCAGCGAGTGATAGTTTGTGTGCACCTCCAACGGGTAACAGCCGAGCGTATTTGGTGAACTTGTTAAATGCTAATTCAGTCGCTGATATAAACAACAACGGCGAGTCAGACCCAGAAGATAGATACGCACAGTTAGCGCAAACAGGTATTGCACCTGACACCAAGATATTGATAGAAAATATCGTTCAGCCGGTTGTTTGTTTAGGCGCTGAATGTGTATCTGCGGTAATTGAAGTTGATGAAAATGGTAATGACGTTGCCTGCGGAACAGATTTTGAATGCTTGGCGCAAAATATTTATGGTCGCTTTGAGCGAGTGCAAAAAGATATTTGGAAAACTGAAGTTGAGAAACCATAAGTCGAAGTCGCTATTTAGTGGAGAAACTAATGCAACAAACACAACGAGTATATAATCAAGGCGGATTTACGCTGATTGAACTGATGATAACGGTCGCGATAGTGGGCATTATTGCCGCGGTAGCTTATCCGAGTTATCAAAGTATGATAGCCAGTGGTGCTCGAGGGGCAGTGCAATCTGACTTAATGGCATTTGCTGGCGCGATGGAGCGCCACAGTGCATCAAATTTCAGTTATTCTGGCGCAGCCGTGTCGGGCAACGATACTGGGGTGCCGGCTATTTTCAGTGCATACTCTCCGGCCTCTGAACCCGCTGCCAATAAAAAGTATGATTTAACGATTTCCACCGTGACGGCAAACGGCCAAGCATACCTATTAAGAGCTAGGCCTGTGTCGGGCTCTGTTGTGGCAGGAACGGGCGATCTTTACATCAGCAGCGATGGCAGAAAAGGTTGGGATAAGAACGGAAATGGTAGTCTTGAAGCTAGCGAGTATTGTTGGAGCTGTTAATACTTTAGTATAGTTTTGATTAAAATTTGCACAAACTGTAATTTGTACTACAGTTTCATAAGCTATTTAAAGCTTTACTTAATTTAGTTTCGCTTTTACAAAATAGAGTGTCCAAAATAATCAGTTTTTATTTTGTATCTTATGTCCCCAGAAGGAATCTAAGGAGATCTTCTTGCGGAATGCAAAAGCAGTATCGCGTTTTAAAGCAACGCTTGTGCCTTCTCAAAATCGTAGAAATGATAACGAATTGAGAGGCGCCATTAATGCGATACAAGCGCATTTTTTTACACCAGAGACTATCTCTGATGTGTACACTACTGTCTTAGAGCAAGTGGCAGAGCTGTCTGGCTGTGACTACGCCACTGCATGGCTTGCAGACGACAACACCAAAAATGCCTTAGATATACGAAACGTTAATCATAAACTAACTAGTGATTTATATACTTCTTCAGCGCTCGATAAAACGCGTTATATGGATGTATGGCTTGAACAAGAGCGAAACATTTTTAAGTCAAGACTGTACCAAGGTGACGTGCCAGCTATTTATAAAGGTGAAGTTGATCAAGACCCCGAACATGGAAGTGGGCATGGCACGGAAAAAGTGTCCAAGGCACAAGCAGCTCTAGATGATGTTCCACAACAAGCCATACACTCATTAGCCTTACTGCCCGTTATTGCGTTTAATCAATTAAGAGCTATTATTGTTGTCGCAAATGCAAAAAAGCCTTTTGAAAACACTTTGCTAAAACGATTAACGCCTTTGCTTGGCGCTACTACTAGTGCAATTCAAAGTAGCGACATTTCATCTATGCAACCAAAAGTGTTTAACGCGACACTGGCAGGCAATGCATATATCAACAATGTGTTGGATAATTCTATTAATGCATGTGTTGTTGTGAAGGAAAATCTCATCGTGGGAATTAATCCCGCTGCAAGAAATTTGTTTGGCGAAAGTAACAAAACCGATTACACAAAAACGACTCATTTTTTTGAGTTTATTGGCAAGTCGATTAGTGATTACTTCCCCAACTTTTCGGACTTGTTCGAGTGGTCAAATCAACCAAAAGATTATGTGAGCAGCAGCAATCAAACTGGCCCATATTGGTGGAAAAAACATACAATAAAGCGTATCGATAGTAAAAGCACTAAAGTCAACCTTACCGTGTTTAGGCATCAAGACGGAGACAGTTTAGTCACTGTTTTACAGTTTGAAAATGTATCGAGTAACGCGCAAGCAGGTGGCCTACGCCGTCAGACAGATGTAGAGTCAATTGCGATAAAAAATGCCTTACCAATCGGCTTAATAAAGGTCGGAATGGATTGGCACTGCGAATTTGCCAACGATAAATGGCAAGAAATCACCGAGCAGACCGAAAAAACAAGCAAAGGCTTTGGTTGGATCAAAGGTATTTTTGCTGAAGACTTAAAATATTTACTTGAAGACTTATATGTTTGCATGAGTTTTGATCAAGAATTTAAACGTGAAATAAGACTCATATCACCACTTGGCAATGTGACTTGGGTTGAATTTCAAGCAAACGCGCTTAAAAATGAAGAAAACGCAGCCTATGGCTTTATTGGTATCGCGACTGATATTAGCGAACAAAGAGACTTTAGGTCGCATTTGAAATCCATTGCTTTGCTCGATCCATTAACGGGTTTAGCGAACAGAACGGGTTTATCAGACCAACTACAAAAAACATTTTTAGCCCTATCAAACAAGAAAACAGACATTGCTTTAATGTTCATCGATTTAGACGGGTTTAAATTCGTAAATGACACCTTTGGTCATCATCAAGGCGATTTATTACTTAAAGAAATGGCACGTCGTTTATTATTTGCCGTTGACGACAATGTATGTGTTGCCCGTTTTGGTGGCGACGAGTTTGTTATTCTATTTAAAGGCGCAAACAATAAAAAGCAATTAAAACAGGTTGCCAATGCGATTTTGGAGCAATTATCGACCCCGTTTGAACTGGCAAATAAAACAGTCACTATATCGGGAAGCGTTGGTATTGCCCATGGTAGTGCTCGCCAACTGACATCTAATGCATTGTTAAAACGAGCTGATAATGCATTATACGCGGCAAAACATTCAGGTAAAAACACCTATCGGTTTTTTGATGCAAATATTGAACAAGAAACCCAAACACGGGTTTTGCTGTTGCAACAATTGCGACAGGGTTTACTAGAGAATAATTTTGAGCTGCGTTTTCAACCGATTACTTGCTCTCACACAGGCAAAACCGTTGGCATGGAAGCATTACTTCGTTTTGTTGATAATCAGAACAAGTTGGTGATGCCAAACGACTTTATTCCTTTAATTGAGAAAAGTCATTTGATTACCGAAATAGGCGCTTGGGTAATTGAGCAAAGTTGTCGTTATATCCGCTGCTTACTCGATGCCGATTTATTTCCTGAAAATGGTTATGTATCGATTAATGCCAGTGCTAAGCAGCTAATAAACGCAGAATTTATTGATGTTATCCGTACTTGTTCACAAAAATATCGCGTGCCAATGAGTATGTTGGTCGTAGAAATCACTGAAACGACGCTAATAAATAAACCAAAGCAAGCGAGGCAAGTGTTAAACTCACTCAGAGAATTAGGCGTTAAAACTGCGATTGATGATTTTGGTACGGGCTATAGTTCACTGACATATTTACAACAATATGCTTTTGACATCCTTAAAATTGATAAATCATTTACCTCTGACCTTGGAGAAAGTGCTGAAAACTTAAATATCATCAGAGCGATTATTGCTTTGGCCTCGTCATTTGGCCTATCGGTGATAGCCGAAGGCGTAGAACAAGAAACTCATGTTGGTATTTTAGCGTCATTAGGCGTGCAAAACATTCAGGGCTTTATTATTGCTAAACCAATGAATGAGTTTAATACTTCACACTACATGCGCAAAGAGTTGCACTGATTGCTGTTCGAATTTTACCTAGCAGTTTATATTTCCACCTAGATAGTTGAGCAATCAATGTTTTCGCCAGGTGATGTTTCGTGTATACCATCGTGATTACTATCTTTTGTTAGCCTCACTCGTCCTTGCAAACTTACATAGATACCCCGAGCGAGTGTATTTTCATTGTTGCGATGACATAAAATCAAGCTAGCCGGAGATGCCATGCTGCCCGTATGCTTGAAGCTTATAAGGCGCCTTGAACCTTTGATTTTATGCCCCTCAGATAGTGCTTGAGCACTAGCTAATAACCGTTCTTGATTATCCAACACTTGGTTATCGTTGAGGTCTTCAAACACAATAAGATGGTGCCGCCAGTTGCCGTCACACGTTTTCATATTATTGCTAGGACACAAGGTTATATCGCTTAATTGAGTAATCGCGTGGGTTCTGGCGAAACGGATTAATCCACTCATTTGATTTATATTGGCGGTTATACGCGATTGTTGAAGTACTTTCTGAGCGCTGGGCTGCACAATGGTGGTGACGATGACCGCTATACTTATCGTGATAAGCAGTTCGAGAAGCGTAAAGCCATTAATTTTCTGACTAAACGTGACAGGTAATCGATACATAGAAATAAGACATCCAATATAGCTTGTAGCGCTAATTGTGCCTTATTCATTTTGTCGATATCACTGTACCCAAGGATGGAAAGCACGTTTACACGCAAGTAATCGGATTTCCGTCTGCGTCTTCAAATATACCGTCTCGATTGCTGTCAGTACTCACTCTTACGCGGCCCTGTGCGTTGATATTAATAGAGCGCGCAATAGCGGCGTTGTTATTGTCGGGACATATTTTTACGCTAATACTTGCGTTAGTTGCGCCAGAGTCAAAAAACACAATTGAGCCATTGGGCCCAGTCATTTCGTTTTTAGCAGAAATCGCCTCGCTTGTCATGAGCAAAGGTTCGGAAGAGTCTCGTTGGTTATTACCGTTATTGTCGATAAATACAATTTTAGCTTGGTTCCAATTGGTGCTGCAATTCGCAAAATCAGCGGCAGGGCAAACAACCGTATCACTGCTTTGGTCAATGGCTGTGTAGCGAGCAAATTGAACAACAGAGCTAAATTCGTTTATTTCAGCTACGATCCTGTTTTTGCCAACAATTGACTGTATACTTGGCGCTACCACGGTCAATACAATTGCTGCTACGGCTAGCGCAATCATCATCTCTAACAAGGTCAAACCGGCTTGTTTGTCAGATTTTGTTAACACGTATTGTCGCTTCACATCAAATTTCACTTCACTACTCCTAAGCATTACGGGTAAAATATACAACAATACAGAGCAATTATCGGTATGTTGCTATACCAATACTTACCCAATCACATACCTTGTATGCGATGTCGTCACTAAGATATCGGCAAACTAGAATTTTTTATCAGTTAAAACGGAGTAGGACGTGAATAAACAAGCCATTATTCAAGAAATGCAGGTAATACCTGACATAGATGTCGATTTTGAAATTGAGCGCCGAGTAAATTTTATCAAACAACAACTGGCTAATTCGGGTTTACAATCGCTTGTACTGGGTATTAGTGGAGGTATAGATTCTTGTACCTTAGGTCGACTAGCGCAGCTTGCTGTTAATCAACTTAATACCGAACAAACCACCACGCGTTATCGATTTATTGCTGTGCGCTTGCCGTATGCCACTCAGGCCGATGAAGTAGACGCTCAAGATAGTATAGATTTTATTGAACCTAGCTTAGCCATTACCGCTAACGTCAAAGAAGCTGCTGATGCTATCCATAATTCGGCTTTTGAAGCCTTACAAAATGCCTCTAGCTTTTTTAGTGACGAAATCACGCCAAGCCTTGCAGACTTTGTCAAAGGTAATGCAAAAGCGCGTTCTAGAATGGCCATTCAATATGATATTGCTGCATTAACGAAAGGCTTAGTGTTGGGAACAGATCATTCAGCAGAAAATATTACTGGTTTTTATACTAAATATGGCGATGGTGCATGTGATTTGGCGCCCTTATTCGGCTTAAGCAAGCGCCAAGTACGTCAAGTTGCTGCTAAATTAGGCGCACCCGACAAAATTATTTATAAAGCACCTACGGCCGATTTAGAAAGCTTAAATCCTCAGTTAGCAGATGAAGCATCGCTTGGCTTAAGCTACAATCAAATTGACGATTTTCTAGAAGGTAAAAGTAAAGACGCTGATGCTGACCAAAAGCTTATTGATATTTACATCAAAACTCAGCATAAACGTGTACCTATTCCCACAATTTACGACAACGAGTAATATGACATGAAAAAGGTTGAAGCGATCATTAAGCCATTTAGATTAGACGACGTCCGAGAAGGCTTGTCTGCTATTGGTATATCGGGCCTTACCATCACCGAAGTTAAAGGCTTTGGTCGGCAAAAAGGTCACCAAGAATTATACCGTGGTGCCGAATACCAAGTCGATTTCTTACCCAAAATAAAAGTAGAAGTGGTGATAAGTGATGATCTACTTGATAGAGCAATAGAGACAATTGTCGAAAATGCAAAAACAAATAAAATTGGGGATGGTAAAATTTTTGTGTTTGATGTTCAGCGCGCCATTAGAATAAGAACTGGCGAAGAAGGCGAAGACGCGCTGAGTTGATTAGTAGTAATAAATTAGTGCGAATGCCCACAACTACTGCCATCAGCATGAACATGGCCGTGGGCAAGCTCTTCTTCTGTCGCCTCACGCACATCTTCAATACTCACATCAAACACTAAGCTCAAACCTGACAAGGGATGGTTTCCGTCGACGGTCACCGTTTCATCGTCTTTGTCAATAATAATGACGGATTGTTCGCCTTGTTCGGTTGTTGCTCTAAAGCTCATACCTACTTCAACATCCATTCCTTCAAACATATTCGCTGGCACTTGTTGCACTAATTGATCTTGACGCTCACCGTAGGCTTTGTCTGGTTCAATGGTTGTTGAAAATTTATCGCCAGTCTCTTTGCCATATAGCGCTTCTTCAAGACCAGCAATCATGTATTTGCTACCTTGAATAAAGGCAAGTGGTTCGCCGCCATCAGAATCATCAATGGTATCGCCTTCGGTCGTTTTAACGGTATAGTGGATGGTGACTACGTGTTTGTCTGCAATTTGCATATTGTTCCTGTTTGTTTTAATCGTTAAGAGAATAGGGCAGTGCTGAAACAGTCATCTCTAACTCATTGTCTTTTAAGCGTACCATAGAGCCGACTTCAGTGTCATTCGACATTACCACCAAGCCAGTATATTCTGTTTTGCTGTCCTTTGTAAAAGCGACAGCGCGCAAAATGGTGCCACCGCGACGCCAACTGTCACCCATTTTGACTTCTATTACGTCACCCGCTTGCATGTTTTGATGGCCGCCATCAGAACTGCTTTGTGAAGCGCCGTTAACAATAAAAGTAGCACGTTTGTTCTTGCCTAAAAATTTTGTGCGAGCAACGACTTCTTGACCCATGTAGCAGCCTTTGTCAAAGTTGATCGCATCTAATCGGTGTAGATTAAGCATTTGTGGCACAAATTGTCCTACGGTGGCTTCTTGAATATTGCCAATACCAGCAAGTATTTCTAAGCGTTCAAAATAAGCATCGCTCACAAAGTTAATTTCTTCCGATATGTCATGTAAACGCTCAATGCCTTTTTCACTTAAATGACAAAGATAACGCAAGCTAGTGTCGTTAAAACAGATAGCTTGACCAAACTCATTACTGCATACGCTCAAATGAGTATTTGATAAATCGGGGAATAAAACATGAAGCAGCTTGATGTAATCTTCACCTGCGACGCCAACACTTTTCATGTCGGATGCTAGGGATATGTCTACTTTAGAAAATACACCATATTTTTTGAGTTGGGTAAGGCTATGCAGCGCTGATTCTTTATGGCAAGCCAACAAAAAAACATCTTCGTATTCACTAAGCACTGGCGTACTGAACATTTTTCCTTTGAAATCACAATGTGCACTCAAGCGTGCTTGATTTGCCAAAGGCTTGTCGGTCGCTACGGTTAGCTGTCCATGCAGATATTCGAAACGCTGTTCGCCGCCAAGTCTGATAAGCGCCAATTGTGATAGCTCGGCAATAAATGAATGTGAGTCTGACATGTAATCTCCGAAAAAGGGACATCTAAGCTCGTTTGAGCCACGTATGTCAAATGTATGGCCTAGACGCAAACAATACAACTAGTGAAGGTGTAAAAATAATCTTCTACTCTCAAATTTATATTATTAAGATCAGTTTTGTCGCCCCCCGCTTAATGATAGACTCTACATTGATAATGACTAGGAGGTAAGCTTTTGGAACAAAAAGTGTTTGAGCCAAAAAGACTCGCTCGTTTAAAGTGGGCCTGTCGCCGAGGAATGCTTGAGTTAGACGTACTATTTTTACCTTTTGTTGAGCAAGCGTTTGACGAACTAACTTTTGCACAGCAAGAAACGTTCGAACGCCTTTTAACGTGCGATGACCCAGATTTATTTGCATGGTTTATGGGGCATCAAAAGTGCCATGATCCAGATTTAGCCGAAATAGTGTCAATTGTTGTCAACCGAGTGAAGGTCGCATAATAAAGGCACTTAGCTAGGTCACGTAACAAGAACACATCAAAAGGTCACATCAAAGGGTCACATAACAAAGGCACATAGCAGTATTGAAAAAAACTAAAGGAATAGTGAGTGAGCAACAAAATTGATCTTTTAACGGCGTTTCTCTGTGGCTTTGCTTTTAACCTGTTCTTAATTTTAGGAAGCGTGTTAGCTTGCCTCTTAATGTTTGACCTCTTTTCGCTGACCTATATGGATAAGCGAATTTTTATTGCATTTACTGGTTTCATTTTTATCACCAGTTTACTAGTAAAGCTTCGTAAGCCATTCGATGACCGGTTCTTCAATCTTTTGCGCAGTCGTTATCAAAAGCCTTTCTACTTAATCGTAAATGAAGATAGCGCTGCATTTTCCTTAAATATTGCCACTAGCGACAATAAAAGCAAAGCATCAACACATCCGCAAATTAAGCACAATGAAAGCATGACCGAATATGAATTTACGCTAAATACTAGTTTTATTAGTCCTGTAGGTATTTTTCTTAAAGGCTTTATTAAACAAGATGCGAAGTCCTTAGATAAAGACCCAAAAAAACCGTTAAAATCGTATCCGTTTAGTGTGTTTATTCCTAAATTTAATGGCAATAAAAGAGCATATCGCAGTTTATGTCGTATACTAATTTGGCACAAAGACCAAAACACACTAGACCTTGACTTTACCTCGTGATAGCGCACAAACAAGGTCATTGTGCTGTGCTTTAAAAATACGCTCGGCTAAGAGCTAAGCGCTATGAAATACGAAATTAAAGGATAATATGCTTGCCTTATACGCAAAAGCACTAACGCATAAACCGCGTAATACAAAAACAGCACTGCCTGTTTTGCCGACTTCATCTCGTTATAAATGCATGCAAATCAATGCGAAGCATTGTGCAAGTTATAATCGTTTGAGTCAGTGGAACGATAATTTTGCTGCGATTATCCATCCCAATTATATACAGACCCTGTCACTGCCCATGCAGTTATCGATGATGGTTGACTCGTCATTTCCCTTTAAGCCAATGGGCTTAGTGCATATTGGTAATAAAATCGATGTGACACGTTTGCCAGAACAAAGCGCAAGGCTGGGACTGGTTACGACATTTGGCGATGTCTATTGGCATAAAAAAGGGTGGCTATTTGAAGTGATTACAAACGCTATTATCTTAGATGATCGCCGTCATGCAGGTTTTGCATCTAACACAACAAACAGTACAGATTTGGCTGAATTAGTCAAAGATGAAAGCACAGTAGCAGTAAAAGGAAGCAGTGTTTATTTATCTCGTTGTCGACACAACAATGAACAGAGCACGTTTAAGCAACAAGCGTCACTAACTAGCAAAGAATCACCCAGTTGGCTTCAGGTCGATGTTCATCAGTTTGATGATATTATCGAAGAGAATCCATCAATAATTATCGATTTACCGTTTAGTGGCGACGTTGGACGTAAGTATGCGAAAGTATCGGGCGATTACAATCCGATTCATTTGTATGCAGCTACCGCAAAGCTATTAGGATTCAAAACAGCCATTGCTCATGGCATGTATTCAAAGGCACTCGTCTTTTCAAAACTTGCGAGAGATATCGGCTGCACACATTCGTCATTTTCGATTAAAGGGGTGTTTATGCAGGCCATTAGTTTACCCGCCAATACAAGCTTGATTGCGCAACACACCCGGCATAATAATGTTGAATTTAGCCTTTATTCTCGCTCTAAAAGAAAGCAGAAAATTCACGTTATGGGCAGCATTGATCGATAAGCACTTAACGCTAAGTACTTTTCGCTAAGCACTTTTCGCTAAGCACTTTTCGCTAAGCACT
>CAYURD010000037.1:26090-34783 GCA_964446865.1 uncultured Glaciecola sp. | reverse complement strand
TCCCGCTTTTTTGCGGGTTTTATTGCCACACATAACGCATGGTTCCCATGCTAATAAAAAGGGGGTCAGTGTTACATAATCCTTGAGTCTAGTTTTGCTTGGTACAGGCTTGTAATGTTGACGCTTAGCTTTAGTATTTACTTGGCAATGATTTATCAAAGGAATGAATATGGCAAGGCGCAGAAGGATAGGGCCTAAAGATGTTACGCAGCATGTTGTTCAACGTGGCAACAATCGTAAAATTTGTTTTAGAAGCGAACAAGACTTCATTGTTTACGCAAGCTGGTTAAAACAGTATAGCGAAAAATATAATGTGGCACTGCATGCTTGGGTTTTTATGACTAACCACGTACATTTGTTGTGTACACCTAAAGCGGACAACTTGGGCGTGAGTCAAATGATGCAATCATTAGGCAGGCAATATGTGAGGTACTTTAACGACACTTACAAACAGACGGGTACGCTCTGGGAAGGTCGATTCAAGTCGTCTTTAGTTTGCACATCAAGCTATTTATTGAACGTTTACCGCTACATCGAACTCAACCCTGTTCGCGCTAATATGGTGAAAGAGCCTAAAGAGTATAAGTGGTCAAGCTATCATCACAATGCCTTGGGTTTCATGTCACAGCTCTGCACGCCTCACGATATCTATTTGCAACTAGGCGACACATTCATAAAACGAATGCATGCATATAGGGCTTTGTTTAAAGGTGGACTCCCCCAGTCTTTGATAAATGAGATAAGTTTGAGTGCTAACAAAGAATTAGTACTGGGAAACAGTGAGTTCAGGAATAAAGTCGAAACAATGATTGGTGAGAAATTGAAAACTGGGAAGATGGGTAGACCTTACAAGCAATAAGTGACACTGACCCCTTTTTCCAGAAAAATACGCAATAGGCTATAGCCATGCTGAGCTATAAATTGACACTCTTTAGGTAAATTATCAAAAATCATTTTGCTAATTGGTGTATCAAGTTGGTATGCTATCGTGTATTCAATTTAAAAATTACTTAGCTAACATAGTAAACGTTTATTTATAAAACGCGTTTATCGATTTGCGTGGTGTAAAAGGAGTTATAAACGTGTCATTTCCCCAGTACTGTCGTTTTTTCGGCATTGTTTCTTTATTCACTATTGTGTCGTTCAGTCATTTCTCTATGGCTTTGCAAGATGCCTCAAAAACCCTACCAAAAGGTCATGTTGTTCAAAACACGGAGCATCATTTTCAATTTACCTTAACCGATAAAGCATGGAAAGATGCCGAGCTTGGCACGTTTTCAGATGGAAGCGCAGAGTTCGAAATGGCGGGTTATGGCAAAGAAGCACATTTAATGGTGTTTTTCCATGACGATATAGAGTCTGTCACAGGTTATTCGCAGTGGCGCATTAAACAGTCTAACGAAGACATTATTAACGCCAAATGCACCGAATTACGTGAGTTTATTAATGATAGTGTTTGGCTATCTGTTCGCATTATTTGCGAGGGTGGCAACTATATTATGCCGGTTATAGATGTTTATCATTACCTACAAATTGGCGATAAAAAATATGTAGAACTATATGGAAATTATAAAGCCATCAAAATGCAATTTGACAAGAATGCAGACAGCTTTTTAGAGACCCTACAAACCTTTGAGTGGTTAAACAACACCAAGCCTGTTGAAAAGCCTGCCAAGCGCGAAAGCAAACAAGGAAAGCACAAATGAAGTACCTTAATAGCGCCATACTACTCACCGTTTTATTAGCACTAGTTACTCTTAGCAAGCCTAGTTTTGCATACTTGCAAGAGAGCGATTTAAGTGCAGAGCAACAAAAATTAGTAGAAAGCCTCAAACAAGAAAATGAACGATTAGCCGGCCTATCCAAAAAAGATCCAAGCAGGCTATCAAAGCAAATCGAGGTCTCGTTTGAAGGCGATATTGCCATTTTAACCGTTAGCGATATATGGTTTTACCCTAGCAAAAGCGCTGTGCAAGATTATGCCTACGAGTCTATTTACTTTAACGGTCACTCAGATGAAGTAAAAAATATCATGGCCGTTACTTTGCGCGACGACGGTAAAATACGTTGGTTTGATAACGACAATATCAAAACGCTTGATGATGATACTTACGATGTGTTTACCGAAAGTAAGCGACATGTCATCAATTACCCTGGCGTATTTGAAGGAAGCTTAACTGGCTTACGCTACGAAATTCACACAGACATGACTAAGCTAGAAAGTCATTGGTCACAAAGCCTCTTTTTGCAAACATACTTTCATCAAAAAGATCTAAAGATTGTGATTAATAAAGATTCAGACAAAAAGACCTTTTACAACAATCCTAGCGAGCTTGTGAAGTGTAAAGAAAAGGCCAAGGTTATTACATGCATTGGCACAGATATCCCTAAACTCGACTACGAAGAAAATATGCTATTTAAGGACGAGGCTCCACAGTTCAAAATTAGCCATGCCAAAGATTGGGCATCAGTCAAAACGGGCATACTCAGCGGCTTTACACGCGCCCAAGCCAATAACTCTATGCTTGATGACTTTATGCCAAAGTTAATATTACCTGGCATGTCGTTTGAGGCAAAAATTGACGCTATCCATAGCTTTGTATCAAGAGACATAAGATATGTATCGATGTCTGAAGCAGGAAACGCCGTAACACCTCATTCTATAAACGAAACACTCGACAATCGTTATGGTGATTGCAAAGACAAAACTGCGTTATTACTAGAGATGTTAAGGCAGCTACAAATAAAGGCATGGCCCGTATTAATTGCCACAGATAGGCGCGATGCTGCAAAATTGGTCACACCAAGCTCTAATTATTTTAATCATGTTATTGCTTGTTTTGAATTTAATGAACAAACCTACTGCATTGATGCGACCGATTCGACCAGCGACTGGCGCTATACTTCTGGCTGGAACCAAGGAAAAGTCGCGCTGGCGTTAACCGAAGATGGGATGCCCAGCAACATACCTGAAAAAGCATACAGATGGGATCTTGAAAATAACACCAAGATAGAGATACTCGCCAATGGTGGCCAAACAGAAAGCCAGCACGTCACATTTAAAAACGAGTATGGCGCATATTGGAGAGCGCAACTCGAAGGACTAGACGAAACAGAAGTCAAAGAATGGGGTGTAGAGCTCTTTCAAAGTATTGTTTCTCAAGATATGGAACCAACCGTGAGCTTATCGGGCATCGACATCCTAAGTGATGATATTGTATTTACCTCACAAACCGAGTACGAACCTTATCTTAAATTAGACGAAGACTTAGATGCTTTTGAGTATGAACCATGGATAGCGAACGAGCTAAATACACTTAACTTTGATAATAAGCACTTTGTCACTTACTTTCCTGGCATATCCGCAAGGTCAACTGTCAATATTGATGTGAGCAAGCTGTGGAAGCTAATTAGCTATCCGGCCACACTTAATCTTACGACAAAATATGGCAGTTTAGTGCGTGAATTAGTTGTTCGCGAAAATCACCAATTAGAGATTGTGACTATTTTAAAAATGCCATCGAAGCACCTTAGTCCCGCTGAATTAGAAAGTTTTAATGAGGTACTGGATGTGTTTAACGAACAGTCTTTAATCAGCTTTACTGGGCTGTTAGAGTAAAGTCACATTGATCACTGTATTGTTTCTAATGATGGTTAGTAAAGCAAACTCGGTTTCTACCGCTTCTTTTAGCTTCATATAAGGCTTGGTCAGCGTCTGCTACGATTTTTTCTAGTTCTTTACTAGCATTGTTTATGCTTACACCAAAACTAGCCGTTATCGCGAGGCTAGTTTTGCCGGCTTTGAATTCATGCTGATCAATCGCTAACCGAGCTCTTTCGGCTATTTCTTTAGCGAGACTTTCGTCTGTAGAAGGAATAAGAATAAGAAACTCTTCTCCTCCCCAACGCGCAACAATATCTTCGTTTCTGAGTTGACTCTGAAGTAAGCGCGCAATTTCTTTCAAAATGACATCACCAACATTATGCCCATAAGTATCATTAATGTTTTTGAAGGAATCAATATCTACCATAATGGCACTTATCGAATGGTGTATTTGAGACATTTTTTGAAAATGCCATGCTAAATATGCTCTATTAGGAAGCTTAGTAAGTGAGTCTTTTTGATATTTTTTGGCAAGTTCTCCTTGAAAGAAATGTATGCTCAGGTATGCAACTAATATAATCAAGATTAACAATGCGAGTATATAAAGTGTTTTTAAAATGAGCTCGTTGGTCACGTCTGCTTGTCGGTCTTTTAATGGTGTTACAAGAAATAGTGTCCAATTGAGCGCTTTTATGTGTACTTCAGCAATCAAAAGATCTTCGTCATTCACTGTTACCACTAAATTACTGTTTTGTTGATTAATCTTTTGCTCAGCCGTGAGCGCTTGGAACCAATCGAGTTGCTCTAACTTAATAATACGAACGCCATCTGCAACGATGCTAGGATCTGAAGACAACACAACGTTGTCATAATGATCAACAAAAACGAAGTCATAGCCAAACTGCGTTTTAAAATCTTCAAAGGCATTTACAAAGGTATCTAGCTTTTTATTTACACCAATAAAACCCAAAAACTCACCCTCATCGTTATGAATTTTTACGTCAAAATAGATGTGAATATTATTTCTATTCCCTAAAATTCCGATGGTTTTTTGATCGTTTTCTTTCTCTCGAAAATACCACTCCACTTTGCCTTCTATTAAGGGAAACGTAGTCCCATCAGAATTGTATTGCATGCGGTTTTTCTCGCTGGCGACAAAAAACTGCATGTTTGAATCTTCTGAAATCAACGCTAATTTGTTAAGAATTTTTTTCTCGTCAATGACGTCTTCGTTCATACGAAATTTCAAAGGTGATGCAATGGCAATTGTTTCTGCCATAAAAAGAGGTTGCAATATTTCTTGAGTAATAAGATTAATTGCGGGAGTAATGCTTTTTTGCTCTAGTAAACTTTGAGTTTCAACCGATTTTGTCAATAAGGTTACTGCACCTAATGCAATAGAAAGTGCGACCAACATTATGAATAACACAATAGTATTGTTGAAGTATTTCTTCACAATTTAATTTGAACCCAATAATGTTTCAGCAATAAATAAACAATACACTGCTTTTAGATAAAACGCACGGATCATATATACAAAATAACCCGTAACAAAGTGAGAGTTTTTAGTGTTTTTTATCACTTAATAAGGGAGTAGTTACCACTACTTGAAATAACAAGAGATATCTTGTTTGTAAATTGACACCTTATAAGGAATAAAAATGAAAAAGCAATTTTTAGGAAAGGCAATTACACTGATTGCCGCGAGTAGTATGCTTGTGTCGTTAAGTAGCCAAGCAGGTCTTATAGACCGCGGCAATGGCATGATATACGATGATGTACTTGACGTAACGTGGCTGCAAGATGCTGATTATGCCAAAACATCAGGCTTTGACGCCGACGGTCTTATAAACTGGAATACCGCTAGTAGTTGGGCAAGTAGCGTTGTGTATGGTGGCTTTGATGATTGGCGACTGCCTTCCATTGTCCCTATTGACGGCAGTGAATATGATTTTGATTTTTCGTTTGATGGGACGACCGATAGAGGGTTTAACGGGAACACTAATTTTAACGAAATGCTATACATGTATGCAGTTAACCTAGAAAACATCTCGTATTTTGACACCTCGGGCGCTGGTATGCAGCCAGGCTCGGCGTCATTTAACAACAGCTTTACCGATGCTGAAACAGGTGAGCTTGTTAGCTTTGGCCTTGATACCATTTCTTTTTGGACCTCAGTGGCGAACGATCCCATTTTTAATGCGGCTTGGGCAGTTAACTTCAGAACAACAACTAACATCAGTACTGGTGAATCACAGCTGTTGAATTTAAACGCTGAGTTAGGTGCTTGGTTACTGCGCGATGGTGATGTAGTGGCAATCGTTGATCCAGTTGACCCTGTTCCACAAGTATCGTCGCCGGGTACGCTTGGCTTGTTTTCTGTCGTGCTATGTGGATTAGCGTTTGGCAGACAGCGCTTAAGCAACATGACCAAAAAAGGACTAGAAAAAGGACTAGAGAAAGGAAAAAATATCTTAAAAAATAGCTAGTCAGTAAATGAAGGCATCCGACGACCCTTCATCGAATGTCTTTACTACTTGAAATTTATTACATCCCCAAATGCCCTTTATTGGGCACAAAGCTAAAACGCGTAATATAGTTATACCCTTCATACCATTTTTTACCTTCAGGAATATAGTACTCGTGAGACAAACCCCATTGTAAAGCTGCGCCTGGGTATTGATTGCCATCTAGCGACGGCACTGTCGCAATCGCGTTGGGTATATTTAATACATAAGACTTTATCTCAAAGTTGATACCGTCTTTTGCATATTGCATTGTCCCTTGCTCTGGCCCATCCTTACATGAAATCATCGCAATACCGTCTTGATAATGCCAGATTGCAAGCTCGTGACCGCTTTGGGTAATTGGATTATACGGAGACTTAATATAGGGGCCTTCTGGGTTTTGTGCGATAGCAACACCCCACCGTATTTCTCGACCACCCGACGTTAAGCGCTCTCCCATACGTTCACCTTTGTAATATAAGTAAAATTGACCTTTGTAAAACATAAGTGTTGGATCGTGTACTTTATGGCTATCAAAATCGCCTTGTTTTTCGACCGCAAATCGGTTGTCTTGACTGCCCTTCCATACTCCGTTTTGAGCCGGTGACAAAATAGGTGTTTTGAGCTTTTTCCAAGGACCCGTTGGGTGCTCGGCAATAGCTAAACCAACTTGATTTTTTACTCTTGCTTTATAAGGGCTTTTCACTGTTTGATACACTAGGTAGTACTTGCCATTGTGCGCGAGTATCTCAGGCGTAAATACTGACCGGTCGTCGAATTCTCCTGCTTCTCCTGTGCTAACAGCTAGACCTTGTTCATGCCATGTTATGCCATCTGTAGAGCGTGCGTACCAAATTTCGCTTTTATCCCACGGAAACACTTTCATTTGAGGGTCAGCTGCGCCAAAGCCAAAAGCCTTCCCTTCAGATTTGGTGTACCATGTGTAATAGAAGCCGTCTATAAACAAGACTTTGCTCGGATCGCGCCTTACCACGCCTTCTTCATATTCAAAATCGCCCTTTAAGTGTTGAGTATAAAAATTCCCAAACCAATCAGCATTTTTATGATAACCGCGCTCCAGTGCACGTTTTGAAGCTGCGCTCATTTTATTGGGATCAGCTATCGCTAGATAATCTAAGTCAGCCTGTGAATATTGGAGATTTGGGTTAGTGTTCGCTTGATTTACTGCCGGAGTCGTTTCGGGTTTAAGCGTAGAGCATGAGTACAACAAAAAGAGACAACTAGCGCAAATTAGGCCCCTTAAAAGGGAAAAGCAAATCGGTTTCATGAATTTTCTCATTGTGTTTTTAATCGATGTTAACACTTTGATTTAGAGAAATATTGGATTCTTTTTAGCCCGCTTCATTCACCAAAAAAGAAAGCAAAATATCAAAAGCTTCAGTACCGGGGTGGATCCATTCGAAATGACCAATTTCATTGAGCTTTAACACGGGCAATCCGGCATTGTCGGCCTGACTAATAGGAATAATCGCGTCATTTTCGCCAATAAAAATATACCCATTACCCCTAAGTTCATCTAGTTTTGGGCTTGCTGCAATAAAACGTTCTGGAAAATCAGCGAAAGTGCCGCCTATAAAGTTTCTCGTTTCGAGTTGGCATACTGTGCTATTTTCTGAATACGCCACTATATCAGCAATTGGGGCTAGGCCTATTACATCAGTGTTTACTTCCGAACCAGCTAATAGTGCTAAATGGCCACCGGCAGAGTGACCTAGTGTAACTAACGGTCGAGGACTATAAAACTCTGTTCCTTGATTATAAATATAAGAAAGTGCCGCCAAAACATCCTCAAATGTACCAGGCCAACCACCTCCCTCATCGCCAACTGCGCGATACTCAATTGACCATACGGGAAAGCCATTTAGCGCAAGTGCCGTGGCCAGTGGATAACTCTGCTCCAGCCTAAAACTGCGCAACCAGCAGCCACCATGAATCAGCACAATCGCTGGTAAATTCTCTCTGCCTACTACCGCAGTAGGTGGCCAGTATTCGACAAATTGCAGAGTGTCTGAGCCGTACCTAATTTTCCGTTCTGAGGCCTGAAAAGGTAATTGGAGTACTTGTGAATACGATACACGAGAAGTTTGTACTTCATAAAACGGCCGATGAAAAGCCTCTACCAATGTTGGCATTGCAATTTCTGGTGGTGGATTACTTGGTGCTTGGGATGGAGGTGGCGTTACTGGCGGCTGAGTTGGTGGCGTTGACGGCGGAGTTGTTGGCACTTTGACAGGCGATACAGGTGGCGTTACGACCTCTGAACCATCACTGTTACCTGAGCACGCGATACAGCCGCAAATAACAATAGAGAAACAAGCAAAGTTACCAATTTTTGATTTCAAGGTAGCAAAAATAACAAACATCCTTTTTATCAGCCAAAATAGTTCGTGATAAACACATACGTACTTAAAAACAACCTAGGTCATTCCCAAATTGATTGGGAACCTCGCAAACAGTATAGTTAGTTGGCTAAAGAGTAAACTGTACGAGGTCCCCAATCAAGTTGGGGATGACGATGAGTGTAAGTTGGGGATGACGATGAGTGTAAATTGGGGATGACG
>CAYURD010000037.1:0-25990 GCA_964446865.1 uncultured Glaciecola sp. | reverse complement strand
TTGGGGATGACGATGAGTGTAAATTGGGGATGACGGTTGGTGGAGGTTGGGGATGACCTAGGTCATTTCAAGCTGTGTCAAATAAGCATTTTTTAAACGGCGCTTAGCTCGATAAATAACTCTATCAAAGTGCGTTGTCTGCAAATCGAGTGCGATGCAAATATCCTTTTTATCTTGTTCTTGCAAATAAAAACGAAGCATTAGCTCTTGATCGCGTTTTTTGGATAGCTGGCAGATAAGCTCTCTAAGCTCTTGATTCATCGATTCGCATAATATCGTTTTTTCTGGGTCGTAATATGCATTTTCGATACTTGCAGCGTTAAGCTCCTTTTGGATTTGGTTACAAGCGTTACTCGTTGTCCGTTTATTTTCTGGTCTTCTGTAGTGCATAACTAGCTGATTTTTGCCAATGCTAATAATAAACTGCAATAACTTTGCGGCGTCTCTAATTTGATTCGCACGTACCTTCTCAATAACAATGCGCCAGGTTTCTTGGCTAATATCTTTTGCTAAGTCTTCATCGGCACATGCTTTTCGAAGTACATTCATCAAAATATTGGCATAGCGCACTATCATTTGGGTTTCGGCTTGAGTATTGCCTTTAACAATAAGCGATACGAGTTGCTCGCATGAAAGTATCTGTAGTTTGTCCATCTTGCTTGACCTGTATTTAATTTCAGGTCAAGCGTAAGACTGAGGCGTCTATTTTTTGTGGAAGGTACGTTTAAGCGCCGTTAATAACGCGTGAATTTATCCTAAAGTGACGCTAACAATGCTAAAGACTGCCGGCTGGGTAAAAAGAAATAACCGCTGCCTTTAACGGTCGTAAACGACGCAAGTGCAGGCAACGCAACATTGCCATTAGGCGTGGGCAGTGCAAACTCTTGATTCATTGGGCATTTGCCTGCACTTAAAGGGTCACTTGCTTTGTAAAGGCCATTAAACTTGGTATTTTGCAGCCATGTTTGCTGAACAAATTCAAACTGACGTTCAATGTTGGCATTTAGACACATAAACATGATCCCGGTATTTGATTTGCTACTTCCTTTTGAATCATTATCCATTTGCTCATTTAAATACGAGCGACCTACTCTGAGCAGACGATGCCGGTTAACTAAGCCCATTTGTAAGTCACTGTCCTTACCAAGGCTGTCACGCGGATTGGCGCGCCTAACATGAGAGCCTAGCGGACATGCCAGACCTTGCGGGTCTTGCTCTTGATACCTAAAATTGTTGTCAACCTCATCATTGGCATTGTTACTCGTCATTGCTCGCCCGTCTTTTCGACGTCCTATTAGCTTTTCTGCAACAAAATCAGCAGTAGCAAGTGGCGCTGCTTTATTGGCTGCTAAGGTTTTGGCCGCTTGATTACAATAGCCATTAAAACCATCTACATCTTGTTCAATTTGCCGTATTACTAGATAGCTGCCATTAAAGCCAAAATCGCGCTGGGTTTGTTTTTCACTAGCACATTGCTGCTCACCTAAACGTCCTTTACCTTGAATGCCAATTAATGGCGATGCAGACACATTGCCACGTTCATCAGGATAGCCGCAAATAAACTCACCGGGCTCAATAAGGTTATCTTGTTCATTGCTTGTGAAGCTTTGTTGAGTACCTTTAATAATGGGCTGCGAAACGCCGTCTTTGAAACCAAAAGCCCCTCTCTTTTTTTGCTCGCATTGCTGCTCAAATTCCACAGTAGCGCCAGCTGTTTTAATCGTATTGCGAAGCGCTGTTACCTCTTTTGTTAATTGCGCTAGTGTTTTGCTATAGCAAATAACAACCATGTCTATTGGCTTATTTTCGTTTCCCCACAGCCATTCTATTGGCGAACTATCACCTACATCTCCAAGTATTCGCGACCGAGTCTCATGCTTAGTGTCTTGTACGAAGGCATTTGGAAACGATTGATTATTAGGTTGCTTGGTTTGCAAACCAAGCCCAACAAGCCCTCGATGAGAAAAAGCTAATTGCAAGAAACAGCCCTTGGCTAAGTTGTCTCCAAAATGCGTCTTAGCATTAAGCTTTGTCATGAGTGAACGGCGACGGCTGCAATGTACCCGTTTAGTTTTATTATTAAACTTAACAAACAGCATATGACTATGTTTGTGCGTTTGACCCATTTCGCTAAACACTAAACTTTGAATATTGGTTTTATCTAAAGTATGTTCAGGACGCTTTACCGAACCAAACGAATCTAACCATTTTTGTGCATCCTGCTCGTTATCGATATTGCACAAGCCATCCCGAATAGCGGCATTTTTTCTTATCTCTAGAGTCGTGATATTTGGGTAAGCCACGTACCAAAGCGGTGTAGGAAGTTGTTGCCGACGTGCCCAGTTTTTAAACCCTTCACTTTGTTTTGCACCGCGTTGAAGAAGGTCGCGAGTGCGCGGGAAGCCAAATGTGTTTGACCAAATACTAGTGAGGCCGGTCGAAGACTTAGTAATAAAGTCTTCTAAATATGACTCCCAGCTACCGCCATAGTTACTTTGAAACATCAAATGCTTAGTGCCGGGAATATGTACCCAGCGCGCAAAATGGATGGTATCTAAGTCAGAAATTATGCCTGGCTTTTGTCTATATTTGGCTGACAAGTTCATATAAAACATAACGCCTCTGAAAACCAGCCACCTTATTTTACCCGACTTCAAGCGTGATACAGCATATAAGTGATTATTGGCAATCAAGTCTTCTTGTGCTGTCACCGCATCGTACTTTTTTTGATCGGGAGTATTGGTATTGAGTGGATCGTTCTTTTCTAATTTTCTGAGGCAGACCGCCATAAAAAATCCAACAATTGCAAGCAATGCAAGTACTTTTATTATGGTAAATGTCAAAGCGGAGGGGATTGCCAAAATATAGTAACCAATATTCCAGCCGTTTTCTTTAACAGTATCAATTTGAATAACGTACTCAAAGGCCACAAGCAATAAAGGAAGTAAATATATCAATGAGATATACCATCTTTTTAAGCTTGGTTTAAAGAAGGCTTTTAATCCTTTAGCGGGCTGAGAAAAATGGTTTTCAACGGGTATAAAAGCCCAGTTAAAATTAGCAGCTTTTTGCAGCTTTCCACGCACGGCATTCATTGTAGACAAAGGGCTCATATTTGTTGGCAATGCACTCAGTTCTTGACGAATAGTATCGTGTAAAGCCTGCTCTTCGCGCACTCGTCGCACGCCATAACCAGGTGTGCCATTAAAATATAAATCGCTTATCCTCTTTCGTTTGTGCGTGCCACCGACACAGTTTTCTTTAAGCACTTCATCAAACGCTAAGTCTGCTTTATTTGCACTTCCCATTGCTGTTCGGATATCAAGGTCAAGACCTGCGTTTGCCAAGGAATCTGCGACCATACCAAAACTACATTGCACCGTTTTATCAGCGGAAATCTCAATTACCAAACGAGCATTTTCTTTACCTTTTCGCTCAAGCGGAAACTCATCAATCACAGCACAGCTCATAAAATGAATGATACCTGATGTATCTAGCGCACTTCGTATGAGCTGGCCTCGTTTGTTGGTAGTTGAAGGAAATTGATCGGAGCCGCTAAATAGATGCCCTACATCTGAAAGTGTCGTTTTTAAACGTTGTGCAGCATCTTGGTCGCTTAAAGGAATAACTATTGTTGACATTATCTGCTCTTGATACGCGAAATGATCAACTTTGTCCCATTGCATTTTAATACTATTAGGAAAGATACCCAGCTTTTGGATTTTATTACGATTGCGTTTTAATTTGCCAAATATACCACCGACATTATCGAGCACTCTAAATTTAGGCAGTGCAAATAGCTCTTTGAATATGAAATTAGTAAACATTTGTGCCATGGGTGCGCCAACACACCAGTGTTTGCCATGCCCAAAAACCATTGTATATTCACTATCGCGATCGGGATTAAACTCATCAGGCGCTTCGTCATATTTATCATCAAACATAGCCGAATGCGTGGATGGGATCACTAAGCTTCCGGCTTTTATAGTGCCAAACAAGTCAACATTTTTGACTTTATAATCTTGCTTACAAACCCTAAATGGACCCATTTGAATAGGCCTAAAACGCATTGCTTCTGCAATAACAGAGTCAATGGCTGCATCAGCACTTACCTTTTCGTCTGCTTGCGTGACACGATTGAAGTGATTTACTCTTTCAACCAGTGCTTTTCGGGCCTCGCCTTTCTCTAAAAACACTCGCAAAGCCTTTCCCGTCGCTAAAATCGTGGTAGGTAAAAAACCAAGTAACATACCTATCATGATGGCGCTGATCTCATCAGAATCTACGCCTTCAAATACGAGGTTTTCTAAAGCCGTATGCTCTTTGTGCGTCCAGTCTTCTCTCTTATTTTTAGTCAACCAGCGTTTTACATTGGCGTGATATTGACGTTCAGATTCTGCAATCGTTTCTAAGAGGTACTGAGCGCCCGTCATGGCCAAATTACGCGTATTCACGCTGCCAAAGACGTCGGCAAAAAGAAAGGAACTTACGGCTAGCGTGCTTTCATAAAATAACTTTTCGTCCGTTATTTTACAGCCAAAAAATTCTTTACAAACATCTATTGCTAAAGGCTTAATTAGGGCTTCAAAAGGGTCAAACTCAGCAGCAAGCGTACTGCGGTCAAAGTCTTTATTTGTCTCAAGAATAGTGGCTACACGTTCTTTCATTGTAGTAGGATCGAAACATTTAAAAATACACTTTTGTTGCTTTGTGTATGCTGCACCGCCGTCTAACCCTAAAATAAAATCTTTGCCCTTGCCGACAACACGCATCTCTTTAGCAAACGGTACCCCAAAAACATCGTCGTTTTCTAAAATCTCGCGAACATTATCAAGGCGGGTCACCACCACTTTATTGCCCCACTTTGCGACGGGCAAAAACTGTCGCAAAAACGCAAATGCAGGCAAGGGTTTTGCAAACAATACAAATGGCAGAAAATCGAGCTTTTGACGAAATGACAGTTTGTTTAGCAAACTGATATCAAGGGGCGCTTGCGGTGAATCTAGGTCTATTGAGCTTAGCTCATCTACCCTATATGTATATTTATGTTCAGGCATTATTTGACCCCTTCATAAAGCGTAATTAAACGTTCGATGCACGTTCTATCTTCGTAAGGAATAGCCCTAATGTTTTTTTCACTCACATTAATTTTTAGCTCACGAATAGCTTGTTTTACTTCTTGTGCAGCCTCTTTGTCGCCATGCTGATCGCGCTCGGCATGACTGGCTAAAGCAATTAGCCTTGCATACCAGTAGCGCGGCGATAAAAACGTGGCGCTTTCTGCGGCATCAATCGCTTTTTTATATTGCTTTGTTAAAAAATACGCCGCAGCAAGTTCGGTCAACTTATGAAAGCGGTAATAATCTGAAGGGTCAAGCGCAAGGGCAGTACGAATGTCTTGTGGTGCTAACTGTGCATTTCCTTTCATTAAATGCGCACTGCCGCGAGATGAATAGGCAAACGCGTTACTTGGATTAAGTCGTATTGCTTCATCTAGGTGCTTAATCGCTTTAGTCGGTCTCACATTCATAATCGCTACCGCGCCCAAATAGGCATGTACACGACTGTCGGTGCGATCCATAAAAAGTGCCTTACGGCAAAGTTCAGTCACTTTTTGGTAAGACTTAGAGGCATCGCTAATACCATGCTCAGACCACGCCTTAAAGAAGTACCACCATGCCAAAGCAATCAAGGCTTCAGTCTGAAATTCATCATGCTCTAGCGCGCTTTCGTAAAAATGCTTCGCTTTAGCCACGCCTGTTGAGGTTCGCCTAGACATATGCCAATGACCACGATGTACTAATTCCCATGTGGTTAAATCATCAATATTGCCATGGTATGCCCTGACTTGTTCGTGCTTACCAAGCTCTGGTAATAGTTGGGCGGTGATTTTAGTCGCGATAGTCGCTTGAACGTTCATAATATCATTGAGCGCGACATTAAATGACTCAGACCATAAAATGTGCTTTGATTCGACTCTTTCTAAGGTCACAACGATATTGACCATATTATCTGTATTAGCGCCTAATAACTTAACTGAGCCACTTACTAAATAATCAAGGTTAAGTTCACCTATACCCGGACTCACTTCATCTTCGCCGTATTGATATAAAAAGCTAGAATTGCGCGAAATAACGCTTAGCCAATGATTGCTTGAGAGGGCAACAATAATATCGTCGGCTAAACCCTCGCCCATATAATCTTGTACAGATGCATCAGAAGTTCTAAACGGCATGACGCCAATCGATGGACACGAAGTACTATTTTCGTTTGATTGACTAAGGTGGCTATTTTTGGAAGTTTGACGACTTTCGCTTTCGGTATTTTTGGAATTTGTCGTGTTTCTTGAACCAATAATTTCAGAAAGCTCAATGGCTTGAACAATTTGTGCATTTTCCACACTTCCTGCTTTCACAAACAAACAACTAACTTTGCCTTCAGCGGATGCAATACAACTGTTCGTCACTAAAATTTGACCCGTTTGACAGCGCTCACTTGCCGCTATAGCAATCTCGCATTCGGTGCCGGAAATATCGTTATTAACTTGGTACACTAAACCACTATTAATACCAATGCCATAGTCAAACGACATTGCCTTTTCGTGACTTTTGGATTCAAACGCTAAATGCTGAGCAATATCTTGCGCACAATTTACCGCGTCGTAAGGGCGACCAAATTCCAAAAGAATGTGAGACTGATCAAGCTTATAAATTCGTCCGCCCGAATTAGCGCTTAAGTCTTGAAGGGTACGAATAAAGTCACTAAACACTTTCGCATTTCGAAAATTAGCAGCGTGTTTGAGTGTAATGGCCACAATAGTCGACATTACCCGTTTACCCACTTCACTTTGCTCATTTGCGCTATAACCGCTATGACCGCTTGATGTAAGCTCTTGCTTTACAGCTGGTTTTTTCAAAAAAGAATCAACACGCTGCTCCCAAGATTGACGCTCTAATGTTAGCCACTCTTCAAACTCAAGATCACGAATATCCATGCCTTCTAAAAAGTCCTCGTGCATGGTTTTGGTATGTATTTTAGGGAGAGTTGCTTGTTTTGAGGCGTTCGAATCAGGATCAAGCACTTGGTCAATATCACTGTTAATCACCGACATGTTAAGCGAGATAGACTTTTTGTCAGCAGACACGATATCAACGCCAAGGTCTTTAAAGCACTTTCGAGCATCTAACAAAGCTTGACGAAGGCTTGATGCGCCTTGTTCTTCGCCGCGATCACTCCATAGTTTGTCACGCAACCACACACGCGTGCGACTGGCTCTTGGCGCTAAATAAAGCATTGCCAGCATTGCACAGGTTTTTTGAGATTTTGGGGTAATGTCTTCGCCTTGCGCATTTTTTACTGCAAAGGGGCCCAAAAAATAGAATTGGCAGGTCATTTGACCGTCTGATATGACGGTATTCTTAAATGTACTAACACGTTGTGCTCCTAATGTTCCATGGATCGTGTTATACGCCATTGTATAGCGCGCATAAGTATCGTCTAACTGCTTCATTATACTAGCTTTCCTTGTCATAAGCGTCAACTACAAAGCCTTGTAAGGCCTATCCTGAATAGCCGCGCTATGTGAGTGTCATTCTTCGAATGATAGGAAAGTAACTGAAAAGCAAAAATGTTCCGTTAATTTTCCGTTAAAAACGCGCTTTTGTGCGCGCGTGTTTAACGTTAGTCAATAACTAGCTCATCAAAAGATTTCACTAGGTCATCGACTGCCTTCATTTGCGACAAGTACGCTTCTAGCTGATCAAGTGGCAGCGCGCATGGTCCATCACACTTTGCTTCACTTGGATTAGGGTGGGATTCAATAAACAAGCCCGCAATACCAAGCGCCATGCCGCTTCGAGCAAGCTGGGCGGCTTGTTTGCGACGACCATCTGCCGAATCACTGCGACCGCCTGGTTTTTGTAATGCATGAGTCGCATCAAAAATAACCGGCGCCATGGGCTTCATTAAGTCCATGCCAAGCATGTCAACAACTAAGTTATTATAGCCGTAACAACTGCCGCGCTCACACAAGATAATGTTTTGATTACCGGCTTCGTCAAACTTATTGATGATATGTGCCATTTCGTGAGGCGCTAAAAACTGTGGCTTTTTAACGTTAATCACCGCGCCTGTTTTTGCCATCGCCACCACCAAATCGGTCTGCCTTGCTAAAAAGGCAGGAAGCTGAATCACGTCAACAACATCTGCAACGGCTTGTGCTTGATGAGGTTCATGAACATCAGTAATGATAGGCAAATCAAATTCAGATTTTATTTTTTCAAATATCTTTAAACCTTCATCTATGCCTGGGCCACGATACGAATTTACCGACGAGCGATTAGCTTTATCAAATGATGCTTTAAAAACGTAAGGAATACCTAATTTGGTTGTCACTTCTTTGTATTTTTCAGCAATGGTCATGGCTAAACTTTCTGACTCAAGCACATTCATGCCGCCAAACAAGACAAAGGGTGCGTTGTTGTCTACTCGTATATTTTTGATATTAACGTGAGTAATAGCTTTCATAATAACGCCCTTTTTTTATACCAAACTAGCAATAATTTGCTGCGCAGACTCAATATAAGCGTTAGCCGTGTCAGCCACTTTTACCATTAAGTTTTTAGCAAAGCCTAATCGTGCACTCATAAATAACCAAAATACCGCGCTGATTAAACCGACCACTCGCCAAAGTGTTTTCTTTGCCCACTTGAGCGCCAGCGCAATAGATAACACATAAAAAACAAAGCCACCCAATTTTGACAATGCCCACGTATGCGACAGCGGCAGGTCTTCTGACATTCTGTAACCGACCATATAAATAAAGGTGATGATAAATAACGTATATAAAATGTGGGGGCCTATTTTAAGTAACTTATTATTCACGCCGTCAGATTGTTTGAGCGTTAATACAAAATTGATTAAAAAGATGATGAAAGTAAGCGCAATGATGGCAAGGTGAGCATGTTTAATGGCCGCGTACATAAGTATTCCTGTTTGTTTTTTGCTTTGATTATTATGAAGGAGGTAAAAGCGCCATAGAACACGAGTGTTCGAATTAACGATGCTTTGGGAGGAGTATATAAGACTATGTTTCTAAATACCAAGAAGCTTGCTAATACTGACAAAAAATTAACTTCTCATTCAAAATACTATGTGGCTAAAAGCAGCATTAGATAAATGATTGCTAGCTGGCGTTTATTAAGTGCATATTTAAAAGCAAAAAAGCACAAAAACCGTTAAGTTATTTGTGCTTTTTATCATCGTGCTAATAAATTATATCAATACTCGTATGCACCTATATCAACCGCCAAACCTTGTGGCCGCGGCACACCATTTTTATCAACAAACGATTTAATCAAATCGGTACCAGCATCAATAGCGGGTGATTGAATTTGCAAACCAAAATCGTAGTTTGTAGCGTCATTAAACATGGGCGAAGCTTCAACAGTGTTATCGGCTAAATTAGCAGAACCGTCTAAGCCACCTTCTTTAACAATAAGGTTATGGCTCACGTCTATATTAGAAGTTAGATAAGCAAAGAATACTGATTCGTTGGCATCTACGTCCACAATATTGTTGTACATTCTTACGTTTGCTACCTGCCCTAAAGCAATTTCGCCATCTATTTCAGGATGTGTGCCGTTTTGGTAACTCACGTTGTGAATAATATCAATATTGTCACTGGCATATAGGTTAATGCCTTTACCACCGTTACCGTACACGATGTTGTTTTCGACAAGTGTATGACCAGAATATACACCCTCTAAACCATCATTTAAGAAACCTTGGTCAATCGCCAATGCGTCTATAATAATACCGTTTCCGTCAGTAAAACTATCGGCGATATTCGGGTCGTTACTTGCCTCAAATTTAAAGTAATTATAGTTTTCGTACGAAACATTGCCTGTAATAACAGTGCGGTAAGCCTCGGTATCATCATCAAAGTTCGAGTTTTCCCAAACAGAAATACCAGATTGCGCCCACACACTGTAATAGCCGTTATTGTGTACTACGTTATTGCGTATCAGTATGTAGTCGGCTCTTTTGGTGCCAATACCACCACCCGACATAAACGACACTTTGTTGTCTTCAAATATGACATGGTGAGGGAATAAAAACTCTCCATCAAGCTCACGCGTTTCGGTTCCAATACCTACACCTACTAGGCCCTCTGCATACCAATTTTCATCTTTTAATGCGGTGGCTTCTTCAGGTGTCAGTGTGTTTGCTAGCCCTTCGATTATCAAGCCTTTTACTCGTACGTAAGCGCCGCCATTTATCACTACACCATAATTTCCACGGACCTTAAATTCGACAGTACCAGGTATGAGTGCTTCAATGCTGATCCAGTTTGCAGGCGTGCCCGAAGCAGTTAAGTCAATCATTGTGCCGTATACGCCTGTTTCGTAATAACCTGGCATCAACATTAAGGTGTCACCAGCACCAAGCATATTGGCGCCAACTTGTGGCGTTCTAAATGGCGTTTGTTCGCTCAAACCATCGTTATTATCGTCTCCGTTGGGCGATACGTAATAGTTAGTACCGCCTGTGCGCGTATACTCAATATTGTAGATCACTTCACTTGGGCCTGCTGGACCAGTAGGCGATTCGTTGCGTTCAACCACCTCATTAGTCATGCCGTAACCTACGTCATACCAACCGGTGCCTTGTGCGTCGGTTGTGCCTCGCTCGCCTTGTTGTTCGCCGTTAGTCGAGTTCACAACCACATTGTCAAAATAGAAGCTATTAGTCTCAAACGAATCTGAGTTTACATCCGTACCAATAAAGAATTGCACAGAGCTTACTTGGCCAGCGCCAGCAAGGTTAAAGTCATTAATATCCAAACTGACTGTTTGCCAATCTTGCGTTGCGTAGGTGTTAAAGTGGTTATACAAATCGTTGCCATTTTCGTCGCGAATATATACCCAGTAGCCTTGGCTTTGCTCGGCCTTAACGTCAAAAGTAATATCGGCAAACTCTGCAGAATCAAACGGGAATTCGAAGGTCATGCCGGCAACGCTATTCCATCGATTGCCAGGACAGCACTCTAAGCGCGTGGTCGATTTAATCGCGTATCCTACAATAACGGGCGTATCGGCTTCTTCACGCGTAATCGCTTGTGAAGTTTGATTGTAGCCCACATCCAACCAGCCTTGACCATCCTCAAAAACAAAACCTGGGTTCACTTGAGTAGTGCCATCGGTACTTTCAAATACTAAGTTATCAAAATAGAAGTTGTTGCCATTGTGGTTATCAAAGTTCGCATCATTACCAATAAAAAATTGAATAGATGCAACATCTGCAAAAGAGGCAATACCAAAATCGCTCGCGTTTAATTCAACGGTCGTCCAGTCTTGCTGACTGAATGTATTAAAGTGATTAGCAACGTCTGCATTACCTTCGGTGCGCAGGTACACCCAAAAACTCTGTGCGTTATCTGATTTAACTTCAAACGATAGTTTACTAAAATCGTCAATATTAACGGGTGTATTTAGTCGCATACCGCTGACACTGTCCCAACGGTTTGATGTATCAGTTGGCAAGGTAACTTTTACCGCATAATCAATTTCTGGACGGCGATTAAGCACATAGTCAGCAACTGCACTTGCAGTGTCTACACGCGCACCAAAGTCGATTGAACCATTGGCAAGAAAGCCACTAATGTAGCGTGAACGATGCCAACGTTCAGGAAAGGTATAAATTTGATGCATATTAGGTGCAATGTCTTGGATACTCTCTTGCAAATTACCTAACAAGCGAGCTTGTGAACTTACTCGACCTTGCATGCCATTCTCAATGATGATGTTTTGCTGATGGCTGTAACGGCTAGCAAAGATTTCCCAAAACTGAATGGCTTTGTCAAAGTCTTCTATTGGGCCATATGAAATCGTTAAATAAACACCCGCTTCGTTCGACCATTGAACAGCGCGGTCTAGAGCGAATGTTAATTCTTCTAAATGTTGGTCGTAGCCGTTTGTGCCTTCTTGTGAAAACTCCCAATATTTAATCCAAGGAGCCACTCTAATCGTGTTGGCGCCCGACGATTGTATAAGATGTTTAAAATATCCCTCAAAGTCAGCTTCGTTTTCTTGCATACTTTGAAGATCATAAATGTCTAAGAAAAAATCAACACCAACCAAAGCATCGCCTTGCGCAGTGAAAATTTGTTGTTGCTGTTCATCATAAACAACTGGTCCACTAACGCTTGCATTAGCGTTGTTGTGAGAACTGATTACCCAAACAAAGCAGCTCAGCATAAGCATGCTAAACGTATTTGCTACTATCTTGAATTTAACCATGGTCTTGCCTTTGTTTTTGTACTACCTAATTGAAGAAAGTGTGTATGTTTTTACATTTTTAGTGTGCTTTGATGCTGCTGACTCCAAAAAGTGCAAGCGCCGCAAGTAAACACAATGTTAAAAAAGTGTAAGTTTATTAAAATCGCTAGGGTATGAACTAATCGGTGATTACTGGTACAAAATCGGCGTTTCGAATTAGGATTCCGGATTGTGTTTGATATTTTTTAAGAATTACAAAAGACAGTTAATGCGTAATCTAAAACGCTCAGTGTGAATTTAATTTATTGCGATTTTTATTATGTATTTTCCGTTATTTCATTTTTACAAAATATATCCGTTTTAAAACATAGACTTACGGAGTGAGCAAGATGTAAATCAGAACATTCTGCCTTACTTGTGCTACTTTCGCATTGTTTATGACCAAAAATATTAGTGCACGACCACTGTTTTTATCGTCCTAAACTTTAGTAAAACCATAAGGCAATCAACAGTCAGAATATGCAACAATTACGACACCCTAAAAATCCAAATGCGAAGTTGATTGTTTAAATATAAAAACTAAAACGTAATTGGAATGTAAAATACACTTCTAGTTAGATTGCTAATTATTCCTTTTGAATTAACTTATATGCTTAAATAACTTAGCGTTAACGAGTAGCAAAAACTATACGCAACACATGCCAGCTATACCTATTTGCGCGTTTTAGTTAAACTTATTGCCGTATAATTGAGCACATGTTAAGAACTATCCGCTCAACCTTAACCCTATTTAACAGTATCGCCATTATTGCGGTGTGTGCCGCCGTGTTGATTTTTTCACTCAAAGTGCATGAAAGGCTCTATCTAGAAGCAGTAAAAAGCGACCTAGATGGTCTTTCTGAAAACATGTCGGCAGATATGGTGCAACTGCTCGCAGCAGAAAACCAAGATCCGTTTAGCATTACTACGACACTTTTACGGCTTGACCGTTACACGCATGTAAAATTCGCCGTTGTCTTTGATGGCGAAGGCGACATAGTTCAAGTGTATGCTGGTTCACTTATTAATGATGACGATTTACGAGCCAATCTTGAGGGTGATTTAAGCCCATATTTTAAACTTGGTACAAGCGTAATGGACAACGAGCTTGTGGCTTATAAATTGGTGGGTGACAAACAATTCCCCTTAGGGCACTTGCTCATTGTAAATGATGTAGCACAACCACTGCAGACCAGCAAAAACGAACTCTTGAGCACGGTAGTCCCTCTAACGATAATAATCGTGTTGTTGGGAGTATTAGCGTCACTTTGGTTGAACAGCCAAATGCTTAGACCTTTTCGGCAATTGGCCCGCCTTGCCAGTAAAATCAAAAAAACCAATGACTACAGCACGCAAATTGATGTGCGCGGCAAGTCAGAGGTACGAGATCTAACCTCTGAATTTAGTGCGATGATGAAAACTATTTTCGCCACAGACTCGAAAAACAAAGCCTACACCGAGCAACTAAAAGAACAAGGTGAGTCAGTAAAATACTTGGCCAATTATGATGTGCTTACCAAAGTACCAAACCGACATCATTTTATGGAAATCTTAGGAGATTCACTCAATCAAGCCAAAACAAGTAATACCGATCCTGCGTTAATGTATGTTGATCTTGATGGCTTTAAAGACGTGAATGATACTTATGGACATATTGTTGGTGATAAATTACTGGTGAAGGCATCAGAGCGAATTAAAGCGCTACTAAGTGATGGTGAGCAGCTCGCTCGCTTGAGTGGCGATGAATTTTTAGTGCTCATCAATGGTACGCCCTCTATTGAGTATCTAGAACAAAAGGCTTTAGGCATTAATCATTCTTTAGCACGAGAATTTAAAGTTGACGATTGGGAGATTAACATAAGCGCAAGTTTAGGCGTTGCCAGTGCATCTAGTGCACAATTTGAGTATACGCATATGCTCAGTAACGCAGATATTGCGATGTATCATTCAAAACTCGATGGAAAAAACACCGCCACGGTGTTCACCCAAAGCATGCAAGAAAAAGCGCATCGTAATACCATCATTATTCATTCAATCACCAATGCGATAAAGCATGATGAGTTTCATTTGGTTTATCAGCCCAAGGTCGGTAAAAACAAGCAAGTTGTGGGCTTTGAAGCACTTATTCGTTGGATTCATCCTGAGCTCGGCTTTATTCCACCTGACGAATTTATTGGCATTGCAGAAAAGAGCGGTAAAGTATCTGAAATTTCTCAATGGGTTATTGAGCAATGCTGCAAAGACTTGCCTAATTTGCTCAACAAGTTTGGGAAACACGTGGTGGTGTCGCTGAACTTGTCGTCGCACGATTTAAAAATCAAAAAATTACCCAGTGAAATCAAATCGATGTTTGCGCGCTACAACATTTCGCCTGCATCGGTAGAACTTGAGGTCACAGAATCGGCCTATCTCGAAAACTTTGAAGAAGCCAAACAGTTTTTTGAAGAAATACACTGTTTGGGGTGTAAAATTGCGTTAGATGATTTTGGTACTGGATATTCGAGCTTAAGTTACCTAACGCAGCTTGATATCAACACGCTTAAAATCGACAAGCAGTTTATTGATAAGTTAGGGATTGCTGAGCGTGATACCTTGATCATTCAAACCATTATACAAATGGCAAAACAGCTGAACTTAACCATTTGTGCAGAAGGTATAGAAGAACAAGCTCAAGCCGATTTTTTAGTGAATGAAGGCGTACAACAAATACAAGGCTATTTTTATGCCAAACCAACAAAAGCGGAAGAGCTTTTAGACGATGGCTTTAGCTTAAGCAACGTTTAAGGCGAAACCTCAAGTAAAACGTGTAGTTCATCAGGTATTTTTGCATCGCTCGACACGTAGGCGATAACGCCTTTGTTCTTGGTGATATAGTCAATGACCTCTTGTTCGCTACTCAGCGCTTTGGGAGGCTTCATGCGACCCGAAAATCTCATTTGTGCCCAATATGACTGTACGCGAACTTCAGACAGCCCCACAACCAAAGTATTGAACATGACGCGAGTTTCATTGTTTGGCTGTAAAGCAACAGGCTGCAAATCGAGCTTTGATGTACCGCCCATAAATAAATTCCTGACTTCTTGCTTGTTTAGCTCTCCAGGGGCAGGCTCAATATTCGCAATAACCTTTATCCCTTTTGACTGAGCGCTTGCATCGCTAGCATTCACTAAAATAACTAACGAGAACATAAGAATGAAGCTGAGTTTACGTGTTGTATTGATCATCATTAAAACACCCACTCAAGTGCAATTTGCGTCAGCACTGCGTTTTGTTTTGTTTCGCTAGGGTCAATAAGATTGAAGTAAGCGCGAGAGTTTTCACTCCCTCTGATGCTGCTTATTTCCCCTTTAATAGCGATATTTGCGTTGATATCGTATCTCACACCAAGGCTAAATACATCGGCCTCGTCAAAGGGTAGTTGGTCAATAATATTGTTGAATATTGCGTTTAGCTGGTCAATTTCAGGGCTAATACCTTGCACAATGTCGTTAGTTGGTGCATTGCGTGTCGCCTTGCTAGTAGAGCCTGTAATGTAGTACGTATATGGATGAGTGCTATAGCCAAGTGTAACGTAAGTTGCTATGGTTTCGGGAATGAGTACCGCATCAGAAAGTGTAGATGTGTGCTCTGCTCGTACAAAGTAGTCAAGGGTTTCGTAGGCTAAACCGAGCTGAATAAAGCGCGGTGTGTGGTCAATTTTTAGGGCATCAGCGCTGGCACTAAAGCCCAAAAATTCAAGCGTTTCTATGAATGGAGAAAACTCTGGAAAATCGATTGCAACGCTCCCTTCATGGAATGCGGTGCGCACAGAGAAGTTACCCATATTTATAGAGAATATGACGCCTTGAGTTTTAGTGACATCAGCAAATAAGCGAGTGCCTCGCACTTCTAAATTACCTTCAAAGCTACCTCGATAGGCTTCTACATTGGCAGAAAAGTGTTTTCCACTAAAATCATAGCGCCCCGATATCCCGGTAAACTCATTAAAAAAGGCGTCACCATAGACAACGGTTGGCGGCGTGATCCATGGATAGGCAAAGCCAACGTCGAGTACATCACTGTATTGAAAAAACGGGGTGCGATGCTTACCGATTTTGAAGCTCAAAAAACGGTTAGGCCGGTAGTCTGCATAAAGCCACTGAATGCCGCTATCGCGTGAATCAGCTGTGTGCGCAATTACCTGCCCTACAACTGATAAGCTATCGGACAGTTGGTAGTCTCCACGTAAAGCAATCAAGCTTTGCTCACTTAAACTAAAAGAGTCACCGTAGCCAGAAAACTCAGCATTGTCTTGATTAATTTGTCCGCCAACCACGCGGGCAAAGCCAGAAAACTCAAAGTCTTCATTGGCTTTTGCTGCTTGTGTGCAGGCTAATAATAATGATATCAGCAAGAAAAAATATAAAGTTTGCATGCATTGCCCGAATTAAGGAAATAGAGAAAGGCGAACATATGAGAAAACTTAATTAGCTATGCTTGGCCTTGTTACTAACAGTATTATCGGAATTTGCTTAAAAAGCTTAAGGTCAAAACCCGCGACGCTTCCAAAATTCATTTTGTTTGCGAAAGTCATCATCCTCAAGGCTGACATCAAACGTTTGCTCAATCACAATCTCATCGTTATATTCGATATATATATGCCAATCACCGACTTTGTCTTGTTCGGGAGCCCAAATCGTATCACCTAAATAAAAATCCCAGTCGTTGGTTTTAATAAATTCACAACCGGTGAAAGGAGCCATTTTTCGCCCTTTTTTATCAGTAATTTGAGGATGGTCTATACACCAATCAATCCGTTTTCCTTTGCCATTAACAACGCCAATAGTAATGCCAAATTCGATGTCTATAGTCGCGGGTACATGCGTGCAAACGGTTTGGATTTTGGGCAAATTACGCCCTTTATTTTCCCACGTTTGGTATATACCGTAGTGTTTTAAGGTGAATATTGGTGTGTTTTTACGCATTATTTTTATAAATTAGTTTAAATTCATTTGATTTTGGACAGACTTTTACTTTTGATCCACTTCAAGGCCTAAACTTACTCGTCATCATTGATGTTAATAATGTTGTAGCTGGTACCAGCATTTCTAGAATGGGGGCTGGATTTGGTTCTGCGAGAGCATATAACACTGAAGACTTTGACGGTTCAGACCGTGTTGCCGCTAGAACACAATTCTCGGTAGTGACTAACTCTGTTAGTACGCCAGCAACTTTTGGCTTTATTATTATCTCGGTTTGTGGACTTATTTGGCTTAAAAGACGAGTGTAATGTCGATAAAGTAAGTTAACTTTATCCTAACACTCATTAGGGTAATCTCACTTACCGCTTTACCAATCAACTCGATTCCTCTAATAGTGCGCGTCACAAAACCGCGCACTATTAATAGCGTGCACGCACTTTTAGACTTTCCGAAAAATACTCTGTTCAAATTGTAGAGATAGCGTAAATAAGCTAATCTGATAGCATTACCTCAAATTGGAATTGACATGCTAACCGTCGCTAATCGATATTTAAAACCGCTTTTCTCCAGCTTAATTTTACTGGCATTACTGAGCACCACAGCACTTGCCAAAACGTATATACACAATGTAAAAGGTTACACATTAAACGCTAAGGGCGAATTAGTAAGTTTCACTAACTTTGCGTTTGATGGCGAAGTGTTTACTGGCATTAACTTGTCGACTAAACCCTCGGCAGAAGAATACGATTACATAGATGGTAAAGGACAAGTCGTACTGCCAGGTTTAATTGACGCCCATGGTCATATATTAGGCTTGGGTGAGAATTTATTAGAAATAGATTTACGCGGAGCAAAAAGCGAAGAAGAAGCAGTTGCGCGTGCGCAGTCATTTATTAGTGCTCATAGCGCCGGCGACAAAAAAGATAAGTGGCTAATAGGGCGAGCTTGGAATCAAGTATTGTGGCCTAATCAGCAATTCCCACAAAAGCATAGTATCGATAAAGTGATTAGTAACCGCCCTGTTGTGCTCGAAAGGGTCGACGGGCACGCGATTTGGGTTAATTCTTATGCGCTAAAATTGGCTGGGATTACTGCGAATACACCTTCACCTGCAGGTGGTGAAATTGTTAAGGATGAAAAAGGCGAACCCACCGGTTTACTCATTGATACTGCCAGCTATTTGGTCACAAAATTTATTCCCGTACCCGACCAAGCTAAGCTGACTGAGCAGCTTAATGTTGCATCTGAACATCTTTTAGCGCTAGGTATTACCAGCGTGCATGATGCGGGTATTAGCGAACAAGTATATGAGTTCTATAAAGACAAGGCGAAGCAAAAAGAACTTAAATTTAGAATATATGCCATGCTCTCAGCGACCGATCCAAACATAGATAAGATGTTGCAAGCGGGGCATATTAATTCGCCAGACGGCATGTTATCTGTGCGCAGTGTAAAAGCGTATGGTGATGGTGCATTGGGCAGCCGCGGCGCAGCTTTGCTTGAACCTTACTCTGATGATAAAGACAATCATGGTTTATTAGTCACCCCTGAAGAACAACTACCCATCTTATTTTCAAATGTGCTTGGCAGTGGTTTTCAACTAAACTTTCATGCCATTGGGGATCGAGCAAATCGTTTGGCGCTTAAGCAATTTGCAAACACCTTTAAAATGATCCCCAACAACACCAAACGTCACCGCATAGAACATGCCCAAGTCATCGCGGTAGAAGATATTCCTATGTTTAAAGAGTTGGATGTAATCCCATCAATGCAGCCAACACACGCAACATCTGATATGAACATGGCCGAAGACCGAATAGGCAAACAGCGCTTAAAGGGCGCTTATGCTTGGCGCACGTTTTTAGAGCAAGGCTCAAAAATAGCCTTTGGATCTGACTTCCCTGTCGAACTTGCCAATGCATTTCATGGCTTACACGCGGCGGTCACCAGACAAAGTGGGCAAAATGAACCAGAGAAGGGCTGGATACCTGAAGAAAAAGTCGACCTTCAACAAGCACTTCGCGGCTTTACATTAGACGCCGCTTACGCCGCCTTTCAAGAAGAAGAATTAGGGACTATTGAAGCGGGTAAACGAGCAGATTTCATCTTTATAGACCGCGATATATTTACCATACCCAGCTCACAAATTAGAGACACAACCGTGTTACAAACATGGATTAACGGCAAACAGGCATATGCAAAATAGGGTGTTAGCGATGACTCCGAATCAGACATTAGCGTGTTACTTATTTTCAATGACTTGTTTATTGCAGATACAAAGTCTTTCTGCAAAAGAGGCTGATGTTGAAAAAGTAGTACCAGAGAACATTTCTGTAAAGGCGATCGAACTCCCTAAGTACTCTGCTTATTTGTCGGACCAAACTATTGCTGGATTACAACAACAAGACGCTTTGCAAAAAAGAGCCCAAGCTAAATGCAATCCTTACACCAAACAAACTGAAAAAGAAATACGCGATTGTGAGCATGAGCACTACAGCGTCATTATGCCCGAGGCTTTAAAGAAGTATTCAGTAAACATACAAGAAACCCATATTAATGATATTCCAGTGCATATTATTGCGCCCGCTGCCGATGCAGCTCCTTTAAAAACTGATAGAGTACTCATAAATCTGCACGGTGGCGGCTTTAAATTTGGCGGTGGATATTCTGGTCAATTAGAAAGCATGCCACTGGCTCACTACGGTGGTTTTAAAGTCATTGCTATTGACTACAAAAAGTCTCCAAATCATCGATTTCCAGCTGCCAATATAGACGTTGAGACGGTTTATAGGCATCTTCTTAAGACTTATAAACCACAGCAAATTGGCATTTTTGGCTGCTCGGCTGGCAGTCGTGTTACTGGGCAATCCTTGGTACATATAAACGATCAAAAGCTACCCATGTTGGGTGCTTCTGCTTTTTTATGTTCTGCACCAACGGCGCTAAATGGTGATAGTAATACTATTGCTGCCGCCATCACGCAACGTGAGCCTTTGCAAATAGGTATGGTTGAATATTGGCAAGGCTTAAGCGCTGATAATCAACAAGCATTTCCAGGTGATTTCACACAACAAGTCAAAAAATTCCCGCCGTCATTATTAATTACATCAGGCCGTGATTATTCACTAAGCCCCATGATTGCCATGCATCGAAAACTAGTACAACAAAATAAGATCGCCGAATTACATGTATTTGAGGGCCTTACTCACGCTCAATTTTTGTCTATGTATATTCCTGAAGCAAAAGAAACCGCGCTCATTATGACTGACTTTTTTGATCGGCATTTGCGAGATTAAAGTGTTAAAACATAATGTCATCAACTGCAGCTTCAAGTTGCTCTTCTGACAGCATCTTACGCTCAGCCTTTTTCTTCTCGCGTTTTTCTAAATCCCAAGATTTATCAGTGAGTTCAAATTGGCTAACCATTTCGTTTAATCTATCGCTTAGCTTGTTCATATCGACACCAATTTGAATCGAAACACTGCTCGCCTGTTGAGAATCGTGGAAGCATTGATCCATTTGATTAAAATCACTACCCACATGGTCGAAATTCTCGCGCTGCGTGACCAGCATTTTTTCAATCTCACCTACCATTTCATTTATATTGCCCATGGTAGATTCGATGTCTTGCAACTTGGTTTTAGCTTCATTCACGCGAGTATTACAGGTATTAATTGTATCTTTACCTAACTCCATTGTTTGCACAACCGTATCGGTGCGGTTTTGAATAGCCTCAACCATGGCTGATACTTCTAATGTTGATTCACGCGTGCGTGATGCTAGCGCTCTTACTTCGTCAGCCACTACGGCAAAGCCTCGGCCCGCTTCACCCGCTCTGGCGGCTTCAATAGCTGCATTTAATGCTAACAAATTAGTTTGGTCGGCTATTGAGCTTATCACATCAATAACGGTTACAATTTTGTCGTTTTCGGCTTTTAAAGAATCAATGGAAACGCCAGCGTCGTCTATGACTGTGCCTAAGTTATTAATTTCTGCTTCGGTCTGTCTAAATGAGCTTAGCCCTGAAGCAACGCTCCTCTTGCCTTCATTACTCCCGTGAGTAATATTATTAGAAATTTCTCTTACTTTGTCGGTCGACTCACTTGCCACATATAGACGATCTCGCATTTTAGACAGTTGACGGTTTTGTTCATTTGAGGATTCCATTAAAGCGTTATTCCCCTCTCCTAGCTCTGCTGACATAGGAATAAGACGCATAGCCGATTTAATAAGATCAGAGAATGTCGTATCTAAATGGTCGACAAATTTATTAAAGGATATGGCTAAGTCTGCGGTCTCATCCTTACCTTTTGTCTCAATACGCTGGGTTAAATCGCCTTTACCGTCTGCCATGGAATATAAACGACTTCTCACTTCCATAATGGGGGCAACTAATCGATTGGCAAATATCCATGTTACTAGCGTACCTAATATTGCCGCTAACGCTATCGCGAATAGCGTGTTAGAAATAACCTCGCTGCGTAATGCGACTATAGGCTGAAAGGCTTCTTCTTCATCTATCTCGCTCATAATAGCCCACTGCAAGCCACCAATATTGACGGGTTTGTAGGCAGATAAAACTGAAACACCACGATAATCGTCAAAAATATCAAAGCCTTTTTTACCGCCAATGGCGGCTTCAGTGCCTTTAGTTTTTACCGGCTGTAATCCAATTGATGTATTTTTTTGGTCAAGTGCTTGCAATTGCTGCGCGTTCAATCCAACCTCACCCATAAGCGTTAGATAACTTTCTTTATCTTCAAGTAAAAAGCGGCCATTACTGCGCATAACAAAGTCAGGCCCAACTAAATAAGTCTCACCCGAATCACCTAGGCCAGACTCTTTCCAGTTACCGCCATAAGTCATTACGCTATTAATTTGGTCCACTGGCATTTGCAATATAAGCACACCAATTTTAATGCCTTGGTCATAAATTGGGCTCGCAATAAAAGAAGCCGGTGCGCTATAAGATGGCACGTAAGGCGCAAAATCAGTAAGTCCAGTATAGTCAGCTTCATTTGCCGCTTGGGCGAGCTTGAACGCTTGACCAATACCGCTTTGGGCATAAGGACCGTCAATCAATGAAGTGGCATAGTCAAGCTCTTTAAACACCGAATAGACAATATTGCCAGTATTATGATCGACTAAGAACAAGTCATAAAAACCAAAGTTCTCGATATAATTTGTAAACACTTCATGGTATTTCGCATGTGCAGTGTCGTAGGGATGGTTGCTACTTGCAGCATTTAAAAGTTGTTTGTTACCAAGTGGATTGGGGTTGTTGCTGATGTATTGGTATTGCAAGGCGATTTCATTATCAGACAGCCCACCAATTAACTCTGGGATATTGGCCACACGCGCATTTTGTTGTTGATACGATGCGCCAAATTGATTGATGTAATATTCACGCACACTCTGTTTTTGTTGTTCACGCTCAGGGTTTGATGCATTGTTAGCATACGAAGGAAAACTCTGACTAAATGCCCGCATGGCTTCTCGCGTCATCAAGTTGTCAGACATGACTCTAGATTTTTGTTCTATCACACCAAAGTAATTTTCAATTTGGGTAGCCGTAATATCTCGAACAGCGGTAAGTGAGCTACGTGCATCTTCTTCTAGCGCTTGTCTCGCATTATTGACTGCTGATGAGCCTATAAATACGCTACTTAACACAACAGGTAAGATGGCTAAAAACGCCCCACCGATTAGCATTTTGGTTTTAATCTTCATATAAGACCTGAAAGGTAATTGGCTCTATACCGCAATGAGCCAAGTAGATATTGAGTGCTAAATTCGATAACAAACGCTTACCCGTATACTACCCATAAAGTAAACCATCGCGAGAGAAACACTCAGCCATGACTTATTTATCGGTTAAAAACGCACGATGTTTAATTTTTATATCAGGTCGATACTAAAAAACGAGTAAAGATTCTTGCACAAAACAAAAGTGTTTTAAGCCAATGTTTATCCTTAAGATTTATTAAATATTGCAGATACATAACTACCTTTTACGCAGCTTTTTCGTGACTAAAAAAAGCAAACCTAAAATTTTGAAGGCCCACGCTTTTGACGATTATCGAGTTTGTCCCATTTTACTTTTCAGCGTCCATTGCCATTAATTTGCTTTGTGCTGCAGTGGTATTGAGTTCGGGCTTCAAACAATACAAACCCGTATACAAAAGCCTTTTTATCGCTTGTTTAATAGCAGTGGCGTATCAATATGCTACTTGGCATTACCATCGGGCAATAAATGTTGAGCAAAGCTTATTTTGGCTAAGATGCCAAACGTCTATCGTAATTGCTGGCTTACCAATGTACATGCTGATTTTCTTGCAATGGGGCAAACAAAAGATTTCGCCGGTATGGTTAAAGAGTATTACCGTTTTTTGTTTCTTTTATTTACTCTATAACCTGACATCAGATTACACCATTCGATTTACCTCAGATCTAAAGTTAGTAGAGTATTCACTGTTCTCAAATGAAACTGTCACTCGCTTAACTGGCACTGCCAATCAAGCCGGTGTTGGATTTCACATATTTGGCTTGAGCGTTTTATTATTTTTAACGTTTTTAGCAGTCAAGCTTTATCGTCAAAGCAAAATCGCGCTAGCAACCATATTGGTGGTCATTCTTGTGCTACAAGTCGCGAGCACAGGGTTGGCAATACTGATAGATATAGGTGTCATTAACTTTTTCTATATTGGCGGCTTACCCTTTACCATATTAAATGTGATTGCCTGTATGTCCATTGCGACTTCTTTACAATACAAGTCAAAATCCCTAGATTCTGAAAAGGACCTGCGAGAAAACTTGGAAGCTGTTTTTGAGGGCGTTGCCAAGGGTATTTCTGGCGCGAATACCGAAGAGTTTTATTCCAATATGATGTTAGAACTCAGTAAACTTAGTGGCGCTAGAATGGCCTATATTGGTATTGTTTCTGACGTTGCCAGTAATCGCATTGTGACCACAAAAGCCGTTATTCAGGACAATCAACAGCTTGAAAATTTTAGCTACAGTTTAAATAACATCCCCGACGACCTCATTAGTACTCAAGATATGGTTGTGGCTAGGGGAGATTTACACAAAAAGTATCCTCATTTACAGCTTTTTAAGAAGTTTAATGCTCATACTTTTGTCAACATGCCCATGATTAATGACCAAAGAGCGTACGAAGGCAGCATCATGTTGATATTTGATACTCATGTAAACGATGATCATTTAATGTTTCAAACGCTCGATATATTTGCGTCGCGAGCAGCATCAGAAATACAACGAAGTAGGCTACAAAACGAGATTGTCAAAGTCGCTTACTACGATCAACAAACCCGTTTACCCAATTTGGCGTATTTGCATGAATCACTCGATAAACAAAGTGACTTTAACCAACTAGAAGGCAAACAGTCGGCGCTCTTAATAATCGATTTGAAAGGGTTTACCGATATCAATCGTAATCTTGGCTTTGAACAAGCAGAGCTATTAATGCGTAATTTAGGTGAAAAACTACAAGACTACGTTAGCCATCAAAATCTTAATCAACACGGGTCTGGTAAAATCGACACTAAAATTGAAGAATGTGCGATGCCCATGCACCTTTTCAGAGCCGGCGGCAATGAGTTTGCCATTATTATTAATGATGTTGTCGGACATTCTAGTGGTATTGTTAAAGCGCATTGGCGCACCTTGCATAGCATAGTATGTTCACCCATTGAAGTCGCTTTCCAAAATGTCTCATTACAATGCAATGCAGGGGCAGTTGTATTTCCTGAACAAACCAATAGTAAAGACGATATAAAACGAGCCGCTGAAACCGCGCTCCAAGAAGCGAAAAACAAGAATAAGAATGACCTGCAGTTGTTTGATTCTTCTGTGCTTGAAAAGCAAGACGAACGAGCCAAATTGATTAATTTACTTCATGAACAAACCCAAACACCAAGCGAACTGTCAGCCGTTTACCAACCTAAAGTGTCGCCTAGCGGTGATTTAGTGGGCGCTGAAGCACTAATAAGATGGCATAGCAGCACGCTTGGTTTTGTTTCGCCTTTTGAGTTTATAGGTGTTGCAGAAGAAGTCGGTTTAATTGAGCCTATTGGCAATTGGATGATAGACACAGTTTGCCAACAAATTAATAAATGGAAAACCCAAGGTTTGGTCATAACAGGCAGAGTGGCGATTAATGTCAGTGCAATACAACTCGCTCAACAAGACTTTGTTGAAACTATTAGTGATATTACCCAAAAGCACAATATTACACCCCAGCAAATTGAGATTGAACTAACCGAATCAGGATTGCTTACAAATCTAGACGATTGCTTCGCTAAATTAGAAAGGCTAAGGAGTATGGGCTTTAGTGTCGCATTAGATGACTTTGGTACTGGCTATTCTTCGTTATCATATTTAACTGATTTACCGTTAGATGTACTTAAAATAGACCGTTCGTTTGTGAATAAAATTCATGAAGAAAAAGCCAATAAACTTGCACAATCTATCGTGTCTATTGGACAACATATGGCATTAAGCATTGTCGCTGAAGGTGTAGAAGAGTTGACACAAGTTGAGCAACTGCACGCCATGGGCTGCCAAGTATTTCAAGGTTATTACTTCGCAAAACCCTTAAACGATGAAGAGTTTTTGGTGTGGGCGCAAGCCAAAAATGAATCTGGCGCAAACCACGAAAAAAACCAGAAAATCGTTGATCGCGAGAGCTAGTTT
>CAYURD010000036.1:17510-36262 GCA_964446865.1 uncultured Glaciecola sp. | reverse complement strand
TTTTGCTTAGTAATGGGTAACGACAAAGAAATGGGACGTGCGCCTGCGCGATTCATCCACTGCTGGGTATAAGAAAAATGCACTCCACCGTTTTTATCTTTTGACAGTGTACCTACATTGATACCGTTCAGGCTTACCATCAATTCCATATTACCACTCCTGATCCCAGTTACTATCTATCTTTTGGCCGCTTTCATTTACCCGTTTCGGCTTAAGCTCGATGGAGAGTTCTAGTTCATGTGCAATTTTAAATAATGTATCAATACGAGAGTTACCCGCAGAGTTTTCAATAGCCGAGATGGTTTTTTGCTTTAAACCAACATGCTCTGCTACATTAGTTTGCGTTCGACCTAGCTTATTTCGATGCAGCTTTATGTAATCAGCCAGTTCTTTTGAATTATTAAACTTCATTATGTTTCTCCACAATTAACCCCGTTAAGGTATAACTAGTTGTTTATCCCCTAAAAGGTATATAGTGGTAAATATACCCTTATTGGTATATATGTCAACTTATACCTCGTAGGGTATTTTTATCTCCCTTAAAGATATCAATGAGTGGGGGCTAATCGAGCACTAAAGCAGACAAATTTACTTTTTTGCTTAGTGCTAATTGTCGTTGCAATGTGAGGATCAAGTCCATTTGCTGGATAGAGTACCGGCCTCTGAGTGAAGGCTTACAAAACAGAGTTAGTAAGGGCTTTCATGCGCTTCCCGTCAATACACTCTTTAATATTCGAGCTGAGTCTGAGGGTAGCGCACGCTACTATATTGGTGAATTAAAACCAATCGTTGGCAGTCAACAAGCGGTCAAAGTTGAAGGTAAAAACGCAGTGTCGATTGAATTTGAGTTAGATCAAGCGGTTCCTCAAAAGCTTTATCAACATTTAATTCAATAGATAATAAGGACATGTAGCATACCACCATTAACAAGTATACAAAACAATGTTATTATGAATATGTTTTGTTAACCAAAGGAAAATATGAACAGTGCTATTGTAAGGCTTCAAAAAGAAATGGTATCCGCTATTAAAGGCGGTCATACCGGATTTTTTAATACTCAAGACATTGCCTACTGGGTTAAAAGGAAGTCTCGTGAAGCCGTAACGGTGTTTATTCATAACGCTATCAAAACAGGCGTATTAGAGCGTGTCTGCAAAGGCGTGTATGTGGTTAGTATTTTAAAACCATCTGGCGTAGGAACACTCGAAGCGCTGGCGAAAAAGATACGAAGTGACTATTTTGTGTATGTCACCGCTGAAACTGAGTTATCAAGACTAGGTGTGATATCTCAACTGACGATGGGGTATTTAACCGTGATGACAAACGGGCGCTCTGGTGTATTTAAAACATCATATGGCACTATTGAGTTCACCCATACTAAAAAGAACATCCATGCTGTGATGGATGAGATCTGGTATGACAATAATACCGGGATATACCGAGCTAAAGAGAGCCTTGCGATAAGAGATCTTAAACGGATAGGTCGGAATGTTGGCATGTTAAATCAAGAGCTTGAGTAAACATGATATTACCCCTTGTGCAAAGTATTTTAAGAGAGAACCCAGAGTACTCAGGCTTCGAGAACGTTATCGAAAAAGAAATATTCCATCACGATATACTCAGTGTACTCCACCAAAACGGCTTACTAAATGATTTGACGTTTATAGGTGGCACCAGCTTGAGAATGTGCCATGGGTGGAATAGATTAAGTGAAGACCTTGACTTCAATGGCGGTATGGATTTTACGCCAGAGAAGTTTTCATCGTTAGCGGATATAGTGGCTGGTGCTTTATCAAAGAAGTACATGCTCGATATAAATGTAGTTGAGCCAAAGCCAATGAAAGGTGATACGTCGACTTGGCGAGTGTCTATAGAAAAGGATACAGCAAAGAGAGGTGGTGCAAAGCAGAAAATCCACATCGATATTTGTCGTTACGAGACAATTAACCCTATTATGAAAACAGCAAGCAATTTTTACCCTTTCCAGTCTCCTATAGAAGGTCTGCCAATCCCTTGCCAGAGTTTAGATGAAATATTTGTCGATAAGATCATCGCTTTTGCTATGCGAGAGTATAGTCAAAGGATAGTGAAGCCGCGTGATCTTTGGGATATTACTTTTCTCAATAATCGCCACGTTCAATTGGATAATGACGTACTGACGCAGAAGCTTTCACAAAGAGGAATACCCTTTGATGTATTTCATGCAAAAGTTCTTAATAATTTAAATAGCGTCGAAACTCACGATGCGATTAAACAAGACTTTCGCCAAGAGATGTCGAGGTTTGTGTTGCCAGAACTAGCCAAGAACACATTGGGAAATGAGTATTTTTGGGACGTGGTGAAAAGGGCGCATGGCGAAGCTGTATCCTCAATAATAATACCCACCAACGCACCGCAAGAGCAAAGCCCATTTACTAACTCTAAAAAGTGAAGCAAACAAAGCAACTTGTTCGTCTGGGGTGAGCGCCGTTTGCGATTTGAATATCGGCCTCTGAGTGAAGGCTTACAAAACAGAGTTAGTAAGGGCTTTCATGCGCTTCCCGTCAATAAACTCTTTAATATTCGAAAGGGTAGTAGTGGCGATATTCGAAAGGGCTTCTTGGGTCAAAAAAGCTTGATGCGAGGTGATAACGACATTGCCAAAGGTTAACAGTCTGGCAAATACTTCATCTTGTAATACTCTGTCTGAAATATCATGAAAAAATATGCCAGCTTCTTCTTCGTAAACATCCAGCCCCGCGCTGCCAATATGCTCATTTTTAAGCCCTTTAATCAGCGCAGCGGTATCAACTAATCCGCCTCGACTCGTATTAATTAACATGACGCCTTTTTTCATGCGCTTAATTGAGTCGGTATTGATGAGATGCTTTGATGTTTCGGTGAGCGGAATATGTAGCGTAATGATGTCACTTTTGGCTTCAATTTCATCAAAGGTGGTAAATTTAACGTTATCTTGTTTGAGCAATTTTGGGTTTGGGTATTTATCAAAGGCTAAAATATTACAGCCAAAGCCGGTTAAAATATCAATGACGCAGGTGCCAATTTTACCGGTTCCCAATACGCCTACGGTTTTGCCAAACATATCGAAGCCTACCAAGCCATCTAATACAAATTGACCCGAGCGATTACGTAAATAAGCTTTATGTAAGTGACGGTTAAGCATCAGCATTAGGGCAACGGTATGCTCGGCCACGGCATGAGGCGAATACTCGGGAACTCTCACCACGCTTATGCCGTGTTTTTCACAGGCAGTTAAGTCGACGTTATTAAAACCAGCGCAGCGAAGTGCGATTAGCTCAATACCTATACTTGCCAATACTTCAATGACAGACGCATCGCATTTGTCGTTTACGAATATGCAGACGATTTTGCAACCTTTTGCTAACACCGCATTATTAGCATCAAGTGCGGCTGAAATTGGATAAAGCTCTACAATATCGTTGTTAGCAAGATTAAAATATTCAGTGTCGTAGGTCTTTGCATCAAACAGTGCGACTTTAGACGCCTTATTTTGCTTAGCATTTTCACTTTCAGTATTTGGCAACTCTTTAAGGAGTTGCCGATATTGACTATCGTCTAGGCCGTTTAGGTCTTGTAGTTTATTAATTAGATCATTGAGCCTTTCGCGCTTGTCCATTTTTGTCTCCATTTTCGGCCTTTGCGAGTGAGCGGTAAACGCATAACGATTAGATATGCTAGGTTTATTCCTTCATATTCACAATCAAACCCGCTTCAGGTCGCACCTTGCCTTCGCAAATATCGGTAAAAATAGCCTCCACCCCTTCAAGGCCATCAATGTGGGTTATTTTAAGCCAAGCACGGCTTTCGCCAATAGAGCGACTCATGTATTCACGGCTTTTTTGTTCAAAGAGTTGCGGGCCCCAATCTTGTAATCGTTTTTGTATTTGTGAGGGCGCAAAAAACATCTGGCTACGCTCTCTAATAATATCGGCGCCAGCATCAAAATCACTCCAATGCGTCACGCCTACATTAGAGCAAAACACCATATTATCACCCAAGTGTTTGTGAAGCGCGCTTAAGGTTTTTCCGTTGCCCGACATATCAACAATTAGGCTGGGCTTTGTGTTGTCGATTGCAGTGATTTGATCGTAGGTAAAAGTCTTGTCATAGGCATTTAAGCCTTCAACCATGCTTTTGTTTCCTGTCGAGGTTAAGGCAACTAATTCAGGTGCTGGGTTATTTGCGTCATCGTGATGTTTTACGCCATAGGCTAAGCCAGTGCTCGTTTTACTTGAGGCGCTTAACATGATTAATTGGGTTGCGCCAAACCAGTTGTTCTCTTGAAAATAGTCATATAGCGTAAAGGCTGTGATATGAAGCGGGTATAACAGCATTCGTTCTTCATCATGCTTGGAATTGTAATGTGGCTCAGCTTCAACGCGGCGATAAATATTATAGCCTGCGGGTAACTTTGCGCGATGTTCGCTTACATCAAACCAACTGCTTTCGCTAATATTACCTGGCGTCATGATAAGATGCGTCGCCGGCGGAAAATAACCAAACAAACGTTCACCAACCGGGACATCGCTGCACTTAGATTGCTGCACTTCAGCAAATCCCCAAACGGGTAATATACCCCAGCCTTCTGTATCGACCGACTCATTATTAAGCAATTTACTGTGAGGTGGGAAAAACTGCCAATAGCCAAGCTGGTCGCCCATTATGGCGTAAGTCACGTTGTTGGCTGTTAATGCAAATTTATCGATTGATAACAGCACTTCGCCTGTTTGTAGCTGTGTATTTGACAAGTCATTTTGCACGATACGACTTTGCGTAATGTTGGTTTTATGTATTTGAAATTCACTCATCTGGCGTTCCTCTGATGCTTTTTATTGTTATCAGTTTAGTGTATTCGCTATTGCTTTAATCGTCCATTCCTATAAAGCGTGGTGCGAAGCTTTTAGCCAAGCATTTAACCAAGCGTTTAACCCAGTTTTTAAAATAGCATGTTAGTGAGTAGGTGAACGCCACAACCGGATAATTGTAGTGATATTGACAATGATTAAGCTTAGCTCAAGCAATGTTGTGCCTATTGAGCCAACAATAATATTATTGGCTAACCAACAAGCCGCACCAAATAAAAAAGCGATACGCATCTTTATCCCGCTTAAGCAAAAAAGCGCGTAGGTACCAATGCAACTGCCAATTATGGGCAACATATCAGTATAGTTTTGTGCTAGGTATACACCCCAGCAAAAAGTGAATATGATAAATCCAAAAGCGACTCGTCGAGAAGCGGTTTTAATAGAAATCCCAGTTCTAATAAGGGCCAAAAATGCGCCCAAGCATGCTGTTACTGCACCTAGTAAGGCAAAGTGTAGCATTTGGCTTATATTTAACAGCATCATGCTTATTTTTAGCCGTTTGTCGTCTTTTTGATAAAAACAAATAATACCGAGCACAAAGCAAAGCAAGCCAACGATTTGTGCAAAGCTAAATAAGGGTGCCATTACATTTATTAGTAAATTAAAAAGCTCATCAATGTGTTGCTGTAGCCACTCGCTCAAGCATTTCCCCATAAAAACTTGTCGGGAACGCTCATTTCACTGCCATTAAATACAAAGCCATTTGGCCGGTCTTGAGCGACTAACACAGGGCCATCTAAGTCAATATAGTCTGCACCATGAGCTAGCGTGTAAATAGGCGCCATGGCGAGTGAGCTGGCAACCATGCAGCCTAACATAATTTGCATGTCGGCCTGTTTGGCGGCCCTGTACAGCGAAATTGCTTCGCTTAAGCCACCGGTTTTATCGAGCTTGATATTTACCATTTGATATTTTTGCTTGAGTTCATCAATGTTCTCAGCGGTATGGCATGACTCGTCCGCACATAATGGTATTGATGGTGTAAAGCCCACTAATTCATTGTCGTGATCAGCACGTAAAGGTTGTTCAATGAGTACAATGTTCAAATTGTCGAGCTTGGGTAAAAGTGTTTGTAATAAGTCAAAACTCCATGCTTCGTTGGCATCGATAATTAGCTGGCTGTTAGGACATGCTTGATGAATAGCCCGCATTTTATCGATGACGTCGTGCTCATCTAGTTTGACTTTGAGTAAAGGCAAATGGGCCATTTGCTTAGAATGCGCGAGCATGATGTCTATGCTATCAACGCTTAGCGTTTGTGCGCTTACTTTTTTGTGCGCAAAGGGTAAGCTGGTGAGTTGGTTTACGCTTTGTTGATAGAGCTTTGCTTTGATGTCCCACAATGCGCAATCTAGTAAATTCCGCGCAGAGCAAGGTGGTAAATTCACATGAATAAACTGCTGTATGTTTTGTATCAACGTGCGAGGGTTTAGTGCTGATAACGCTAATATCCTTGGTACGATTGCGTTTAATTGAGCGCAAGTCGATTCAATACTTTCATCATATCGAGCGTAAGGAACGGCTTCTGACCAGCCAACATGCTCATCAGCGTTGGTGTCTATATTGCTTTGTAAACTTATGCTGAGTTCAATGACTTGCGCATGGGTTTTTGTACCGCGCGAGATTTTAAAGGGTTTCGCAAGCAAGAACGACTGTTCTTGCCAGTTTATCTGTAAACGAAATGGATGGGTTTGAGGCGCTTGCAAGATTGATTTGCTCACTTTAGTTTATAGTTAAACAATGGCAGTTACCTCAACTTGCTTATCATCAAGTTGTTGGTCTTAAACAGGCTTCTTAACCGACTTTCACAATCCGAAGCTCTGGCTGGCTATTGTCAGACGTATCCAAAATAAAGCGATACTTGGCGGTTTCTGTTGGCGTAAATTGTAAATTGAGAGAATCTGACGCGCATACCAATTCGATATCTTCATTCAGCGACATCGGCACTCCTTCAAATTCGTTACCGCAATTTAGACTCATGCTCCAAACGGGATCTGCCACTTTAAAATCGTAAGGCTGATTGTCGGCAATTAACTCAATGGTAACGGCATATTCATCTTGTGCCACTTCTATTAGCTTAAAGTCTTCGTTAATTTCCCACCAATTAAACACGCCGCGCAAGTACATATTACTGTAATCTTTGGCAGGCGTTTGCTCAAAAATACCCGTCGATACAGAAGACGCACACGCTGATAAGAATTGAATCGCCAAAACAAGCATCAGCAATCTATATAACTTGCCAGAAGTGACGCCTAAATATTTATTCTCTTGCTTCATTGTATGACCATAGCGTGCGTGCATTTTAAAAATTTAACACAGAAATGTCGGCAACTGATAAAAACTGCTGACGAATTTGCGCTAATAAAGCGATGCGATTTTGCTTAATAGCTTCGTCGTCGGCCATAATCATCACATTATCAAAAAACTGATCAAGCGCATCTTTTAATGATGATAAATGATTGAGTACTTCTGAATATTCACCTTTAGCTGCTAGCGCCGGCACTTGTTGAGTGACCAATTGAAAAGCGCTAAATAACTCGCTTTCTTGTGATTCTGCAAATAGTGCTTCGTTCACTGAGCCTACTTCGTCAATATCAATCTTATTCTTAGCAAGTATGTTTGCGACACGCTTGTTGGCGTTTACTAAGCTTTCTGCACTATCATTTTTGGCAAATTTAGACACCGCTAGAACGCGTTGGTTGATGTCACTCAAGGAGTGGCCTTTTTCGCATGCTAATACTGAAGTGACGATATCAGCGCTAATGTGTTGATCGGCATAATACGGTTTTAAGCGGTCTAACAAAAACGCCAACACTTGGCTTTGTGTGCTGGTATTGCTTAGTTTATCGCTATATAAATCAATCACACCAGCTATAAGTTTGTCGAGGTTTACGTTGATATTAAACGTGATTAAGACTCGCAGTATACCAATGGCGCTTCTTCGCAAAGCAAATGGGTCTTTGTCGCCCTTAGGTAGTTTATTAATACCAAAAATACCGACCAGGGTATCGAGCTTTTCGGCTAACGAGACTAGCATACCGGCTTGCGTGCTTGGCAGTTCGTCACCAGCAAAGCGAGGTAAGTACTGTTCTTTAATCGCCATCGCGACAGCCTTGCTTTCTCCATCGTGTAGTGCGTAATAATATCCCATAACGCCTTGTACACTAGGGAACTCCATCACCATATTACTCACAAGGTCGGCTTTGGCTAAATTTGCTGCGCGTGTAGCGTCAGTAATATCTTGAGGTTCGCAGTGAGTAAGTTCGCCAATCATTTTTGCGATTTGGCTAACGCGTGCTGATTTTTCGGCTACGGTACCCAGCTCTTTTTGGAATAAGATACTGTCTAATTTAGTCGCTTTTTCTGCTAGGCTGGTCTTTTTGTCGGTTTCAAAGAAGAACTTGGCATCTGACAAGCGTGGGCGAATGACTTTTTCGTTACCTGCAACAATTTGAGCCGGATCTTTGCTTTCAATGTTTGATACGAACAAAAATACCGATGACAGCTCGCCGTTTGTATCTAATAGCGGCACGTATTTTTGGTCGTCTTTCATGGTGTAAATGAGTGCTTCTTTTGGCACTTGTAAAAAAGCATTTTCAAATTCGGCTTTTAACACCACTGGCCATTCTACTAACGATGAAATTTCTTCTAGCAAGGCCGTATCATAACTTGGTGTTAAGCCTAGCTTGTTTGATTGCGCAATAAGCTGCTCTTCAATCGCCTGCATGCGGCTTTTATAATCTACTAAGACATATTGTGCTTTCATTAATTGTGCATAGTTGTCGGCGTGATCGAGGCTAATGCGATGGTCACCATGAAAACGATGCCCAGACACTTTGTCAGAAGATGCTAGACCAAGTAGCTCCAAATTAATGACTTCGTCCCCATACATGACGCACAGCGTATGAGCAGGCCTTATAAATTCAATTTGGCTGCTACCCCATCGCATCGCCTTAGCAATGGGCAATTGTTTAAGTGTGCGTTCTAGTGCGCCTTGCAGCTGGCTATCTAAGCTTTGGCCTGGCACATTGGCTTTGTGCAGCAGCCATTCACCTTTGTCGGTTTTTAAACGCTGGGCTTGTTCTACCGTAATCCCATTGCCTCGGGCCCAGCCTTGGGCTGCTTTAGTGGCTTGTCCATTTTCGTCAAAGGCAACGGCGATAGCAGGGCCGCGTTTTTCAACTACTTTATCGGCTTGTTTGCGTTCGCATTGTGTAAACGCCACCGCTAAACGGCGAGGTGCGCCATAGGTAATTTGCGCATCAAAACTAAAGCCTAATTTTGTCAGCTCAGTATTAAGGCCATTGGCAAAGCTTTCACTTAGCTGCTTTAAGGATTTTGGTGGTAACTCTTCAGTGCCCAGTTCAACTAATAAGGTGTGATTGACTGAACTCATTACGCCGACTCCTGTTGTGATTTACACAGCGGGAAGTTAAGCGCTTCTCGGCTATCGTAATACATTTGTGCGCATGCTTTTGCTAAGGCGCGGACTCTAAGAATATACCCTTGGCGTTCAGTGACCGAAATGGCATGTCTTGCATCGAGCAAGTTAAACGCGTGTGAGGCTTTCATGACCTGTTCATAAGCAGGTAAAGGTAGCTCTTTTTCAATTAGCAATTGGCTCGCTTTTTCGCATTCGTCAAAGGATCTAAACAAAAAGTCCACATCGGCAAATTCAAAATTAAAGGCAGATTGTTCTTTTTCGTTTTGTAAAAATACATCACCGTAAGTGACTTTGCCAAACGGGCCTTGCGTCCACACTAAGTCGTATATACTGTCAACACCTTGCATATACATGGCGAGTCTTTCTAAGCCGTAGGTGATTTCGCCGGTGACCGGTTTGCATTCTAGCCCGCCAACTTGTTGGAAATAGGTAAACTGGGTCACTTCCATGCCGTTTAACCAAATTTCCCAGCCTAATCCCCATGCGCCTAAAGTGGGCGACTCCCAGTTGTCTTCTACAAAGCGGATATCGTGCACAAGTGGGTCAAAGCCGAGCATTTTTAAAGAGCCTAAATATAGCTCTTGTATATTGTCGGGCGAAGGCTTAAGCATGACCTGAAACTGATAGTAGTGCTGCAATCTATTTGGGTTTTCGCCGTAGCGTCCGTCGGTGGGGCGTCGGCATGGCTGTACGTATGCACTGTTCATTGGCTCGGGTCCAAGTGAACGCAAAAATGTCATAGGATGAAAGGTACCTGCACCTACTTCCATATCTAAGGGCTGAATAATGACGCAGCCTTGTTGAGCCCAGTAATCTTGAAGTGCCAAAATCAAACCTTGAAAGGTTTGTAAGTCGTACTTTTGCGTGTTTTCCATATGCGTATTTGCCGTAAATAAATTGACGTCGCGAAGCTGTTTCTTTTCGCCTAGCATTTTGCTAGCTCTTTACTTAGCTCTGTACTTAGTGCTGGTGCATAACTATTTAAAAGCAAGCCATACAAAACTAAGGTCAATAAAGATTAAAAATAAGGGGCGTAAGTATACATTGAAGTGGCTTGTCTGATAAGAGCGTTATTGCGCTTTACGGAGCTTTTGCTTAACAATTTTGTGCCATGGTTGACGAAATAGCGACAAAATAGCGGCAAAATATTATGACAAGGCGTCAAATTCCCGCAATGCTTGGGTTTCGTCTAAGATTTTACTCTCCCATTCACTCTCAAATTGTTCCCGCTCTTTATCTTGCTGGCGCCTTTGGGATTTACTCAAAGCTGCTCTTGCTTCGTGAGTCGGATAGTTTTTTACTTTATCAAACAGCGCATGGGTTGCCGGAAATTGCTTAGCATAATCTGGTAGAGGATTTAAGGGTAACGATTCTAGCAAACGACATATACGAATACTGCCTTCTGAAAAATCACACTGTTGTTGTTGCATCGCAAAGGCAATGGTCTGAATAGATGACTGCATGGACTCGATGCGTTTGTTGCGCGCACTCATTTTGGCGTCGTTTTGTTTTTTAACTTGCATTAACAAACGAGCAGCATACGCGCCCAATACCAACACAATAACAACCGCTACCGCAATTAAGCCAATCAAAAGCGCGCTCATAGATACCTTTTAGTCTTTGTAATCGTCGAGCTTTATTGCGTCTAAGCTAGCAAAGGGATCAACTTCATCAGTATTTTCTTGTTTGTCTGCTTCGTCGTACTCGTCAACTTCAATGCCCATTAGTTCACAAAGCTCGCGGTAGCGAGTGGTCATCTTATCAACAAAGGTTTGCTCAGATTGAGTTAAGCGACCTTCAGCTTGTTTTTCTAATAGCGCATCCAACTGAGCGTTGTTTTCAATGGCGTCTAGTTCGTCTTGAGGTGTTCTGTATTTTGCTTTTTCTGGCTTAGTGCTTTTTGATGCCTTTTGGTTTTCGGCCTGATTAGCTGCGCCCGCTTTGTATCGATTTAAATCAATCGGGGTTTTGTCACCGATTCTGGGATCTTGTTTGGCTTTTTTGTTTGTTGGCGTGTCTACCTTTTGGCTCTGTTGTCTTGAGCCAGGTTTGTTTCCCTTTGTGCTGGTCGCTGTGTTTGATGTCCGCTTAACTTTGACTGGTTTAGGTACATCTGCTTTTCGGACACCAATGCGGCCTATTTTTCTGGATTTCTTTGGCATTACTTTCTCTTTACTGATTCTTTCTTGTCTTAGCTGGCGCGGATTATACCTGAAGGATGGTGTTTCACCAATTAAGTCTGTCTTAACACTGGGCAGTTAAATGAAGATTGATAGTTTGGATGGAGTAGATACTGTAGGTAATGCACGCAATGTGAGTAATGCGAGACATCAAAAAGAAAAAAGGCGATAACTAGGTTATCGCCTTAATATAAATCAGTGTCTGTTGACACCTCTCCCGTTTAGGCACATCGTGTGCACTTGTTCTTTTGCTAACGTACTTTTTATTATTATTAACAAGTTAGCGAACTTGTTTTTGGACTTCCGTCTCACTTTCTTATTCTTAAATACTAGCTGCTAACTGCCATTTTGCAAGGGCTTAATTAGCGAGTGATGTAGATAATACTCAAAAAATTATTAATTACAACTTTTTTTAACAACTAATTTACAAAAAATCATACTAGTCTTTAGTATAAGCCCTGTAAGTATAGAGAAAGTATACGAATATCTTCGTCAGTTAGCTTTTTAGAAATATCTCTCATCATGCCATTCATGTCATTATTGCGCTGACCCGAGCGGAACATTTCTAATTGCGTTTTGGTGTATTCTGCATGTTGACCACTAATTACAGGGAAACCTGCTAAATTCATACCTTTTCCGTCTGCACTGTGACAAGCAATACAAGCGGTAATGCCGCGTGATGCATCACCACCTGTGTAAAGTGCTTTGCCAGCCTCAACAACATCTTCTGGCGTTTCACCAATTTTCAGCTCTTGGCTAGAAAAATATGCCGCTAAATCTTGCATGTCTTCTTCAGAAAGATTCATCGCTTGAGCATTCATAATCGCGTTGTTACGGCCTTCTTTACCGCCAGTTTGCGATGCCTCTTTAAATTCTTGTAATTGTTTAACCAAGTATCCTTGATGTTGCCCTGCAATTTTAGGGTTCATTGGAATGGCACTGTTACCATCTGTTCCATGACAGGCAGCACATACTAATGACTTTGACTTACCGGCTTCAGCATCACCTGCAGCATTCGCGGCAAAACTGGTTCCTACAAACAAAGCTAAAAGCAAACAATATTTTTTCATACTTACACTCTTTTAAAAATGAGGATTAAGGTTCCACCAAATGTGGAGATGCGCTATTTTACACAAATAACGGCTTAATTAAACATTTCCTTAGTAATACTATGGATTTACTTAGGAAAAGTGTCTAATTAAAGTGTAAACGTATGCTCACCCTGTAGTTACCTTAAAGACGTCGTATTTAGTAATTCTTCACGTAACTGGCTAGCAAAGTGAGCAATATGAGGGTCGCGCAATATTGCTTCATGGGTAGGTTCTCGCAAGTGTATGACTTTGACTTGTTGGGCTAAACGATCCCAGCCAAGTTCATAGCTGTTGATTCGCCAATAGGGTTTGCTTTCTATTCTAAACACTGTCATTGGATACTTAATAATAGCGATATCAGGCGGCAATTCACTTGCCCACTTTTCTTCTTTTATAGGAGAAACTGTTTCATCAAATTGACGTGCTGGCGCCGCATACTCTGATTGTGGATCGCTCTGATGATTAATATCATCTGTTTGTGTTGGCAACATCTTCAGTTTTGACTTAATTTTATTCAAAATTATGGGCAAAAATCGCTGTCGAATTTCACTCCACTTAATGTTGAGAACACGTTTTACATAATATCTCGCGGTGCGGTAATGGATAATGAGTTCTTCTAAGTGGTACAAAAACGAAATCGAATATAAAGACCAAGTGTTAATAATGGCGTAATAACCGACCTCAAGTGATTGTTTTTGCATTTGACGCATAATTTCACCACTTATATGCGCGCCGCTGCACATGCCAATAACATGATAAGGGCCTTCTTTTTGGATCTTTTGAATTTCCTTTATGTATTCAAGACTTAAGGCAGGCATATCTGCAGTTCTCACTTGTCTAACATGCTCGCTTTGTGGCGGAGGCTGCACTATATAGCCATTAATATCGCTGCCAAGCTCGCGCGCAAGCTGGGCATAGCCAATCACATTTACTTCTGGCGAAGCGATATAAAATACTGGCTTTCCCTGTCCTTTGGTATTCACGGGGATCACCCAGCCAGGCTTTACAGACCAATCAGCCGATAAGTAAACTTGCGCCATTGTGCGGATAGTTCGACCTTCAAATAACTGGATGATGGGGATGTGTTTTTTTTCTGCTAACTCAAGTCTAGCAACCAGTTGCGCGGCTTTGAGGGAGTTGCCGCCCAGCGCAAAAAAGTCGTCGTCTACGTCGATTGTGTCGAGCTCTAATATACTCTTCCATTCTCGTAATAGGTATTCTTCGACCATGCCTTTATCTAAGGCGGTTCGACCGGCTTTAACTTTTTCGCCACTGCTTTGTTTATCTATTAAAGGGCTAGCTACTTCTGTTGTTTCGATTTTACCTTCTGGCACAAATCTGTCACTCAGCACAAACCCTTCCATATCTGTTAGCGATTGCTCACTATCATGTTTTACCAACTGACTCATGACAGATTCGAGCGTGGTAAATAATGTGTCTTTAACGCTTAATTGCCAGCCAGCGTTTATCATTGCTACTATTTGTAGGCTTTGGTCTTTTTCTTCAATACTTAATGTTAAGGGATAAGCAGTTTGTAGATTGCCTAGCACGGGCTGCATCTCAAAATGTTCACTTTTGCTTAGCGGCGCGGCATTTTGCCAAACTAGCACATGGTCAAATAGCGGTTCATCAGCTTGTAACTGGGTGTAGTCGTGCAATGTTGCGACTGATTCATGCTCGTGCTCTATGCGCAAAAAACCAGAAGACTGATTTTGCTTAAGCCATTGCAAGGTAGAGGCTTGACCATCCATACGTTGGCGAACGGGGACATTATTTACAAAAGTACCGACAATATTTTCTACGTCCTTGATAGCGGCGGGTCGCCCAGAAACAACTAAGCCATAAATCACATCTTGCAAGCCCAAAGCTTGATTGAGCATTAGGCTCCACGCACTTTGAAAAAAGCTCGCTAAGGTAATTTTATTACTGCGACAAAACTGACTTACCTGCGCCATTAACGTTTGGTCAAGAAGGTGTTCAAGTTTTAGTTGTGGTGCATTGGCATCTGGCGTGCAAAGTTGGCTAGGTGTTGAAAAGTGCGCTAAATTCTCGCGCCAATACCGTTCGCTGTTGTCGCTTTTTAGTTTGTGAAGATACGCGATATAACGTTTGTAAGGCGGCGACTTAATGGGCGTTGCTATTTGATTTTGCAACAATTCATCATAGTGCTTTGTGAGTGACTGAAACACGATGGGAATGCACCAACGGTCAATCACTAGATGATGACAGCTCCAAATAAGTCGATATTGATCGTGCTTAATTTGTATTAAATGTATTCGCATTAAGGGCGCGCTGGTTAAGGTAAACCCTTTAGCGATGTCGTCTTTCGTGATCTTATCGATCATGTTTTGCAAGCTTTCTTTTTTACCAGCGTCGTCATACTCGACCAGGCTAGTGAACTCAAACGGTAAGTCTATCTCTTTGCGCACAAACTGTTGGGCTTGCTTTAAACCTTCCCATAAAAAGCCCGTTCTGAACGCGCTGTTGTCAGCTGCTATTTGTTGCCATGCTTTTTTAAAAGCATCTACATCGATGTGGCCGCTAATATCAATATTGGTTTGGTTAAACAGCACATCATTGGTGAGTTTGGCGCTTGCGATACCGGCTGCTTTTGCTGTGATGCGACTTTGTGCATAAAACAACATTGAAGTTTGCATTGGCGAGAGAGGATAAATGCTCTCAATATTATCTAAGGAATCTAGTGCCATGTTACTGCATCACTCCTGTCCATTTCACGTTTTACACTGCTGGTTGACTTATTCATTTGATCCCTTGTTTGCGCTATCACCAAGCGCTTTTGAAATAGCGGCCATTTCATCGTCTGCTAAATCAAATAAATCATCGTCCATGTCATCATCAAAATCGTCTGAAGTTGCACCCTCAGTCATGCTTTTGTTTGAATTAAGCGCATCGAGTGAGAGTAAGTCATTAAGTGTCTGGTCAAAGTGATGCGCTAAAGTCTCGATTGTTTCGCTTTTATGTAGATTTTGGCTGTAAGACCAGTCTATATGGAGTTGACCTTTTTGCACTTTTGCATTTATTTCTAGATAAAACGCACGTAGGCACAAGGCACTTCTTGTTTGTCCTATATTGTGCTCAAGTAGGTTTAAGGCTGCGTTTTGTGCTTTGTCATTATGGGTGTTCTCATGCGCATCTATTTGCCCCAAATAATTGAAACACACCTGCGAGTATGTTTGTTGTTTTAGCTGCTCATCTTGGCTAATGTCGCGCAGTATGCCGTGGCCAATTCCTTTGTTAGGGATTTCTTTAAGCGTAGTGGTGACTCTTCGCAATGCATCGCTCAAGGCCATGCTAGGTTCAAGTGTAAAAACGGTAGGAAAGACGCTGGTAAACCAGCCTATTGTGCGGCTAATATCGACTTTTTCAAATAAGTCTTCGCGCCCGTGGCCCTCTATATCAAGTAGCACTTTGTCATGTTGTGACCACTTTTGGATAACAAGTGCTAAAGCGCTCACTAATAAGTCTCGAACGCCTACGCCGAGTTTCTTGGTTGCTGATTGCATTAGTTCTTCGGTGGTATCACGATCTAATACAGTGGTATGGACTTTTGTAGAGCCTTCATTGTTCTGGCCATCAGTTAGCTCATAATCTGTTGGTATTGAAGGCTTACTAGCCGTTGGCATAGAAGACTTGCTAGTTTGTGCTTGCCAATAATCGAGTTCGTCTAGTAGCGCTTGGCTTTGCGCATATTCGGCTAATTTTTCAGACCAATGTTTAAATGACGTTGTTTTACGTGGCAAATCGGGCATGTTGCCTTTAGCAAAACTCACCCAGCAGCTTTGTAAATCCTCTAGCAATATACGCCACGACTCGGCATCAATAACAAGGTGGTGAGCAATAACAGCAAGTGCATTCGCTTCACCGTCACCTGTTTTAAAAAAGGCAAGTTTTACGAGTTGTCCATTGCCTAAATCCATCGATTTATTGATTGTTTGGCAATGGTGCTCTATTGACTCTTTTTGTTGGCTTTTACTTTCATGGCTTACATCAAAATGTTCAATAGGCAGCTGGCTATCAACAGGCAAATAAGCTTGTTGCCATTTATTTTCAGTTGAGTCTGTTGGGCGCTTTACAAAAGATAGCCTGAGCGCATCATGTTGCTGTATGACTTTTTGAAATGCGCGTTCTAAGGACGCAAAATCGAGTTGTTCATCTACCGATAGTAGTACCGATTGATTCCAATGATGCGTGTCAATCTTGACTCGCTCAAAAAGCCAATGCTGAATGGGGATTAGTGCAAACTTGCCTTTAGTACTGCCTTGCTCATAGCTATTTTCGCTGGCTTTGCTAATTGCTTTGGCTTGTCCAGCTATGGTTGGGTATTCAAAAAAATCTTCTGTCGCGATACTTAAACCGGCTTTGTTAATTCGCGCTAATATACGGATGCTAAGCAATGAATCACCGCCTACCTCAATAAATTCATCGTGTATGCTGATGTCGCCTACACCAAGTACATCACTCCAAATGCCGGCCAAAATTTCTTCGGTTTCATTTGTTGGGGCGATATATTGACTGTCGCCAAAAATATCAAAATCATCGTCTGCGAAACTGTCTTGTTCAGTATAATTTGACTGAGTATTGTCAGTGCTTTGTACTTTTTCTGTGGCGTCAATGTCTGCGTTTGATTCAAGGTCCTTAACTTCAAGGCCCTCTACTTCAAGTTCCTTTTCTCCAAGGTTAATAAATTCTGGTAATTCTTGCCAAGCAAAGCGCTGAGCATGCTTACGATCCACTTTTCCAGCGGGTGTTTTGGGCAATGCTTCGACTTGTTTAAATACCTGAGGCGTAAATTGTTCAGGTAATACCGCTTGTGCAGCTTCTTTAAGCTGCTTGCTGCTTACCGCTTGATTATTTTGCATGGTAACGCAGGCGACTAGCTTAGTTTTTGACTTGTTTTCTTTAAGACCCAATTTTTTGGCTAATGCTTGTTTTTGCGAGGAACTAAGCTTCGCTAATTGTGCTTGGTAATCTTGTTGGTAGCTGCTGCTTGTCATTACTTTACAGCCTTAACTATTAGCATAGAGTCTGCCCACCACTGGTCTTTGACTTCTTCGGGTAAATCAAGGTCTTTTGCGACGCTTATTTGAATACTGTCAAAATGCTTAAATAACGCGCGCTGATGGTGGCGGCTTAACGAGTCAATCTCGTTGCTTAAATAGGTAAATATGCCGCCTTTGCGAAGATGAGCGGATGCATGCTCAAAGAAATGTTCAGCAAAGGTGGCGCTGTCGGCGATTTGTTCTACATAATCTGATTCTTTTAAAGGATAGGTGTGAAAAAAGATGCCGTCATACTTATCTAAGGTTGGCAATACGTCTTGCCACAAACCGACTTTCATCTCGATTTTTTGACCGCCATCCTTGTCACTATATTGGGTCTTCCAGCGCTCAAACCTATCAACAATAGAATGGTTGCACTCAATAATGGTGTGGCTGTCGGCGCCGCATTCTTGTATTAGGCTAGAGCCTATACCTCTACCAAAGCCAATTTCTAGAATGTCACCGCGATTTTCGGTCACGACTTTTGCCATCGATTTCATGATTGGAATTTGCCAGTCTTCCATGATTTCTAAATCATCAAGTTCAGCTTGGGTTCTGTCTTCCATGCCTTGTACTTCAGAGCCTTTGACAAACCTTGCTGCAATGGGATCTAAGGCGATAATGTCTGAAGCAAATTCGTTGATACTGCGATTTAGTAGCCAATTGCGCTGATACTCTTGAGGAGTACGAATAAAGTCAGGATTTTTGATGTTCATGGCTAACTCAAAGTCAGCAAATCGTTTTATTCTGCGTGTCATGTAGGTGTTCTCATATTGGTGTTTTGCCGTTCTTATTTAGGTTTTGGCTAGATGTTTCACTCAGTAATGCGTTTGCATCTTCATGCGGTAGCGCTACTAACGCTGTGAGTAGGTCGTCATCGCTTACGGGCGGTGTTTGCGCATAAACTAAGACTTCTTTGACCATTGGAAGACTAGCTAGACTATATTCAATTTCTTCAGGCTCTATTCTAAAGCCTCGCACTTTTACTTGATTATCTGCTCGGCCAACATATATCAAATCACCATTTGCTGTGTACTTAACTAAATCCCCAGTTTTGTATAAACGCATGCTCTTTGCTAAGTGCGTATCGC
>CAYURD010000036.1:0-17410 GCA_964446865.1 uncultured Glaciecola sp. | reverse complement strand
ATCGCGCTCTGCAATAGGTTGATTACTAAATGACTTTTCAATAAAGCTTGAGGCTGTTTTAACACTGTCATGTAAATAGCCTTTTGCGAGATTATCACCGCCAATATATAGCTCACCAACCACCTCGGGTAACACCGCGTTAGTATGCTTGTCTAAAACATAGTTTTGGGTATTGGCGATAGGGCTGCCAATTGATACTCGCTGTTGTACGTTTACTAAATCGTTGCTATCACTTAAGCAAACTGCACTTGCCCATACGCAACATTCTGATGGGCCATACTCGTTATACAAAAGTACATCAGGCAAATTGGCTTGATGTTTTTGAACCACACTTTGTGTGCAGCTTTCGCCAGCCACTATCACAGCTTCTAAGCTGCTTAGTTGCTTGACTTCAACATTCTCTAAAATAAGTTCATACAAACTAGGGATAAGTAAGGTATGCGAGACGGAGTATTCTTTAATCACCTTACCTAAGGCGAGCATGTCTTGCTCAATACGTATTTTGGGTAAAACTAATGTGTTGCCAGTGCATAAAGTCCAATACAAACCCGCAATGGCACTATCGGTCGAAAGCACCGACATGAGTAAAAATGTACTAGGTGGTGACGGGTAAAATTCGTTTCTTGCGAGTGTTGAGTTAGCCAGTGCTTCGTGCGCTATCATTACGCCTTTTGGCAAGCCTGTTGAGCCCGATGTGTAAATGACATAAGCGAGCTGGGATAAAGGCACTTCAATATTGATATTGTGAGTATCGTGTATCGCTATTGCCTGTTGTTCTTCGTCAACCAATGTCAGGTTAATAAATACGTCTGCTGGCGCTACTAGCTTATTCGCTAAATTCTTTTGGCTAATCACCCAAATGTTATCGGTGTCGAGCGTTGACAAAATATCAGTATTACGTGATGCGGGTTGCTTGCTGTCTAGCGGAATATAAGCACAGCCCGTTTTTAAAACGGCTAAAAAGGCGATTAGCGCATTTGCGCTGCGTTCAATTAACACCGGAACAATGGCCGACGATGGTAACGACTTTGACAACAAATGAGCCGCTAATTGGTTGGCTTTGTTGTTCAGTTCTTCATAGGTGAGCTCAATAGTCTGCTCAGCGCTGGTATCAATAAGCGCTATCTTGCCTGGCGTCTGTGCGGCAAATTGCTCAATTAATTGATGTACAGGCCTTACATCTGAAAAAGAGCGCTGTGTATTATTCCAATCAAGTAAATGTTGCTTTGCCGCTGCCGCTGGCAGGGTTGCAATACTGCTGACTGCTTGGTCTAAAGACTCGCTCATTTGGTTTAATACGGTCTCAATTTGCTGAAGTACTTCACTTATTCTTGTGCGGCTTAATTTGCTTTCTTGATGCAGTGCGATAATCTCTAAACCATCGCTAGGGTCAACTAAAATGGCTAAAGGATAGTGACTAAATTCGGTATAACTAGGCTTGCTGAGGGTGATTTCGCTTTGCGTGTTTTCTGCTTTTACGCTAGTTAAATTCTCAACAACCAAAATGGATTCAAAAAGGGCAGAACTCGTATTCTGACTTGCGCAACGTTGGATATCAGTCAGCGCTGTTTGCTCAAATTGACGGCACGCAGCTTGACTCGATTGCAGACTAGTTAACCAATTTGCCAGCGTTTCTTCACCATTAACTTGTGCTCTAAAAGGTAGGGTATTTATAAATAAGCCTGCTATTTTGTCGCCGTGAGGTAAATCGGTTGGGCGACCGGCAACAGTTGTGCCAAATAAAACGTCTTGCGTATTGTTGTGAGCGCTTAAAATAAGCGACCATGCGCCTAAAAATAGCGTGTTTAGTGTAAGGCGATGTTGTTTAGTTTGTTCTTTTAGTTTATCGACAAGCTCTGGTGCGATATGTATTGCTTGGCGATGGCGATTATCTTGATTTTTGTTGTTTCCAACAGTGTTACCGGCATCTACAGCGCTATCATTAACGATGTTAGTGGGCTCTTCAAAGCCCGCTAAATACTCTGTCCAAAAGGCATTTGCTTTGCTTTTGTCTTGGTGCTTTAACCAATCAATAAAATCTGAATAAGTGGTTTGCGAAGGCGCTAATGTTGGTTCGTTTCCATTGTAATAAGCCACAGCTTCATCAAGTAATAAACGCTGTGACCAACCGTCTAACAAAATATGGTGAAAACTAAATAAAAACTGATGTTTGTTCTCGCCTAAATTGACCATGGTAATACGCGCTAAAGGCGCGCTTGCCATATCAAAATTTAAATCCCGATCGCGCTGAGTAAAGCTTGCCCATTTTTCAGCTTGTTGTACTGGCGAGTCGGCCGACCAATCTAATTCAGTCCAGGGTATAGTGACGTGATCTCTTACCACTTGGAGCGGCTGTGGTCTATTTTCCCACGTAAAAAGCGTGCGCATAATGGCGTGGTTTTCAGTCACTCTCTGCCAGCTGTTGCGCCATTTTTTATGGTCGTGTAGACCTTCAATCACGCAGGCAAACTGCTGAAAGTAAATGTCAGCATTGGGCATCTCGATGGTATGGTAAAGCATGCCCTCTTGCATGGGCGTTAGCGGGTATATGGCTTGTATATTTTTATTCATCGAAGTCATCGTCCTCGCCAAATTCGGCAAATAAGTCTTCTAAATCGTCTTGCGCAATATTGGCTGAAGGAAAGTCAGATGGCGTAACGCCTGTGTCTTTTTCTTCAATGCAAAATTGGATAAGCTCGCTAAGCGTTTGTTTATATTGCGAGGTAAAAGCACTCATACTTTGTGCATCAAAAAGGGCTGCGTCGTAATCAATATTGATATGTAATTCATCATCAAAAATCATAAGGGTAAACGCAAGCGCATAGGTATTTGGAATGTTGCTGGGGCTTTGTGATAAAACCGGTTCAAAAAACGAGAATGGCGAGTCAGATTCTAGTGTCCGTTCCCATTTGCCCATATAGTTAAACAATACACTTGCTTGTGTATGCGCTTGTAGTAAATCGGCCAAGGCCTGATCATTTACCTTGTCACTTCCCCCTTTATTTGCACTTGGAATATAGCGCAATATACCGTAATCAATCCCTTTATTTGGAATTGCCCGCAGTTGTTCTTTCGTGCTCTTCAGTAGCTCTCCTTTGTCATCGGTGGAGACGCTTAACGACACTGGGAAAACACTGCTAAACCAACCGACCGTGCGCATGGTTTCTATCCCGCTGATGATATCTTCACGGCCATGTCCTTCAATATCAACGAGTAAGGCGTTGTTTTGATTAATGCCAAGTTTGGTTGCTAATGTGTTTTTACAAGTATTCAGTGCAGTTAACAGCACTTCTTGCACTTGTACATTATAAGAAAGCGGTACGTCTTGATTGAGTATTTTTGTTTCGTGTTCACTTAATCTAATGTGTGCTTTGCCAGATGCCGCACTCAAACTCGGATGTTTCGAGCTTACTCGTTCCTTGAACACATCTTGCCAATACTGTTTGGCAGTATTAGCGTCTTGGCTATCTACATACTCGCTAAGTGCTTGCGTATACTGCACCAATGAACTTGATTTTGGCGGCAATTTCACTTGTTGTTTTGCCATTAATTGTTGGCATATTTTAGCTAGGTCACTTAACAGAACCCACCATGATACACCGTCAATTACGAGCTGATGGGCGACGATGATTAAATATTTTTGCTTGTTTTCTTTGCTATCTGGAGAGCTACTTAGCAATGTCGCCGCTATGACCCTTCCGGCGCTAATATCAAGCGTCTCACTAAGCGCAGTTCGCTGTAGCTCAATCTCTTGTATGCTGTTTTTGGCTTCACTCACATCAACTTGCGAAACAGAAGGCGTAACTTGAGCAAGGATAGTTTGTTCAACACCTTCATCTGTTTTAGTAAAAGATGCTCGTAAACCATCGTGCCATTCAAGCAAGTGCTGGAAAGCGCGTTGTAATATTGGGAGTGAGTAGTCCTCTTCAAAACGTAAAGTGACTGATCGTGTGTAAGAATTGACTTCGTTAGCGCTAAGTTCTGAACGTTTAACATTCTCAAAAAAGCGAGCTTGAGCAGGCAACAATGTGCAATCACCCGTCACTAGATCTTGCTGAGCCGTGTGCACAACGAGTGAGCCTGCGACTTCTGCAAGCCCCTCAATAGTAGGATAATCAAAAACCTGCTGCGGACTAATGTCGATACCCGCTTCTCGGGCGGCGGCCACAATTTGAATGTTAACGATTGAATCTCCACCCAAATCAAAGAAGTTATCAGCGATGCCAACTTCTTTTACGCCTAACAATTGCTGCCAAAGCTTGGCGAGTGTTGTTTCTACTTCGCTACTGGGCGCGACATAATCAACCGTTAAGTCGCGAGTGCTTTGCTGTGGTTTTGGTAAAGCGTCGCGGTCTATTTTGCCATTGGCTGTCAGTGGCAGTTCTTTTAACCAAATAAACTGAGTTGGAATGTACTCTTTAGGTAAGCTCAGCGCTAACTGGCTTTGCAGTGTATTTTTTTGAATCTCGGCGGGCCCAGAATAATAAGCAACCAATGCATCTTGACGGCTTAATGCTGCGCTTGGTTTTTGTGGCTGATAGCCAACTTGCTTAAGAATATCGTCAACTTTTTGCTGATCAATTTCATCATCAAGCTCGTCTAGCGCCGCGTCTCGCTCTTTATGGCCTAAGCGCACATCCCAGCTGTAGGGAAGGGCGTAATTATGGTATCCACGTTCTTTTTTATGGACATAAATACCTGCGTCGTTAATTAAACAGTTAGTTGAACGGCCAGTATCCGAAGGACGTATCCACGGTGCGATGTTATTCAAATAATCATACATTTCGTCAAGGGTGACGTCGGTATATCGAAAATAATCAAGGTATTGAATTTGTTCAAAAATATCGTCATCTTGAAATACTTGAACATCTAATCTTCGCGAAATGATATCGTCGGTACGATGATAAGCCTTGCGAGCCTCAATAATACGCTCGTCGATTTGGTCAGGCGAAAAACACCCTTGCTGAAATAGATGCGCCACGCGGGTTTCAAAAATTTGTCCGCGAGATAAACCAGTACAAATTACGCTAATGCCGCGCTCTTTTGCTAGCTTCATGCTCATGGTGTAAATGGTCTTAAAACAACCGTTACACACGTTACTAAAGCGCGTTAGGCTATCAACAAAAATGTCGTCCATTGCCTCTGTTTCGCCCACTACTAGCTCTAGGCCTAAGCGGTCTACTAAGCGTTTAATGTTTGCCTTGGCACCGTCTGAAATGTAGCCATTATCAAGCGTGAACACAATGGGCGTTAGGCCCATATCTACAAGTTTACACAAGGTGTAACTACTGTCTTTACCGCCGCTTAATAGCATGATGCTGTCTTGCTTGCCGGGGTGCTTTCTGGCTTTGATTTTATCAATCCATGCCTGCAAAGTGGGCAAATCTTGATAGTAGGCTTGCGCTTGTGCTGATTGCTTTTCGTATATTCGGCAAATGCGACAAATGCTGTCTTCGTCTAACTGTGCGCTAGGGTGATTAGCCGCAATTCCACACGTTTTGCAGTGCTCTACTTCAAGCTGTAGGTCTTCGTCGGCATCGTCTAGGCCAAAACGGCTGGCCAAATCCACAATCACGTCTTTTACATTGTTTATGCCAAGCATTGCCGAGGTGATTTCGCCGGTTTCAATGCGTACGCCTCTTATTTTAACTTGGTGATCGTTGCGGCCTAAATACTCAAGCACACCGCCTTCGTTGTAAGTGGCCAAATCACCTGTTTTATAGAGGCGTAGCTCTGGATTATCTGGATGGTGAATAAAGCGTTCGTTAGTTAATTCGGGCTTGTGCAAATACCCAGAAGCCAAACCTACACCACCAATATAAATTTCGCCCACTACGCCTTGCGGTACCGGGTGCAAATGCTCGTCTAGTAGATATATCAGCGCATTGTCGATTGGCAAACCAATGGGTACCGATGCGCCAATGTCGGTCGCAGGATTAAAACGGTGAACGGTACAAGCGACAGTGGCTTCAGTAGGACCATATTCATTATACAGTTCGATATTACCTGCAAATGTCGTATTAAAACTTTGGGCGACCTCGGTCTTAAAATCATCACCACCTACCACAAGTTTTTTGATACGTGACGCCGAAAAATCGATATTTTGAATAAGCGTCAGATGGGCGGGAGTTAGCTTGATGATATCAACGCGATTGTCTTCAATCACGTTACGTATTGTCATGCTTGAAGCGTTGTCAGGCTCGGGGTAAATAATCAGCTTACCGCCAGATATAAGCGGTAAAAACAACGACGTAATGGTCAGGTCAAAGCTTAACGATGAAAACAAAGGGAATTGTAAACGCTCACCACCAAGGTAATAATCACGCGCCCAGCTTAAGTAGTTATGTAAGCCTTTATGAGTGATTTCGACACCTTTGGGCTGCCCAGTCGACCCTGAGGTATAAATGATGTATGCGCGGCTAGATTCGTCAATATCGGGAAGCGTGACCTTGGCTGAACTTGCAGAAGCGCTTAAAATGTCAGGCCACATCTTGTCGATGTAAAGCGCTGTTTGCTTGGTACTATCGATGCTTTGTTCAAGCGTTTGTGCAAACGGCTGACTCGCAATCACTAGCGTTATTTGCGCATCGGCCAATATGTAGTCGACCCGTGATTGAGGGTATTGCACATCAATGGGTAAAAACGACGCGCCAGCCTTTAAAATGCCTAAAATAGTGACCACTGCCTCTATCGAGCGTTCCATATACACTGCAATAGCGCTGTTGGTCACCAATGCATTTTCGAGTAAATAAACAGCCAGCAAATCACTTTGACGGTTAAGCTCATCAAAACTCATATTTGATTCAGCTAATACTAGGGCGATGTCGCTTTTGTGCGATTTGCAGCTTTCTTCAATAAGCGAAAGTACTGTATTGGTGGCCGTTGGCGATTTACTTGCGTCTACAAGACCATGGTATTTATTAATACATTGGTCAAGTACGCTATCTAATAAAGGCGGTTGACTGACCAAGGTATTCGGATCTGCTAAAAATGCATCCACCAAGCGCAAAAAGTGCGTCAATACCATGTTAGCGTCTTGGGGCGGGAAAACATCTTCGTTTAAGTCAAAAAATAAAGAAATAGCGTCTTTATTATCAAAGTTTTGTACTTGTAAACGCATCAAGTGGTTTCGGTCACCAGAATCGGGATGCACCCAATCGCTTTTTGTTTGATGTCCATTAAAATCGCCAAAAGAAGCCGTTATATAATTAAGCACGACATCAAAGGTATTATTGTGCGTCGCTTGATTCGCCCCTGGCACGGCGTTAATCAACAGCTCTTGATTCGCCTGTGCGACTTTTTGATATAAGGACACAAATGTATCGCTTTGGTCAACATCTATTTGTAAGGGAAATATGTTGATTAGTAGCCCTGCGGTGTCTTTCAACTGTTGCGTGGTACGCGAATGACAAGGCGTACCAATAGACAGTCTGTCATTGCCAGTAATTCTATGCAAATAGCTATATAGCATCGTGGCAAAGAGCTGCATAAGGCCTAAATCGGTCGAAAACGCCTGAAACTCATCGCGTGCTAAGAGCTTACGAAATTGCTGTGAGCGCGCCTCTCCAAATAAACATGTATGACGAAGGGTCGTGGATGTTTTGTTGTGTCCGCCGTGATAATTAACTTGGCGATAAAACTTGCTTGGCACTAAAGACTTATTCAGCTTTTCGACCCAGTACTTTGTGGCTCTTGCAAACTGTTTACTTCCTGATTTTTTCTGCTCAAGCGCCGTGTAGTCTGCATAGGCTGGCATAGGGACGGCAGTATCTAACAAACCATTTTTGGCTAGTTCGTAGGCCTGTTTTACATAGTTAAATGTTAGCTCGGTAGACCATGCGTCGGTGGCTAAATGATGTTGGTTAAAATACCAAATGTAATCATCATCAGAGAGTTTGATCAAGGCAGCGTCAAATAAGCATGCCGCTAAATCGAAGTTGATAGTTTTTCGCGCGCTTTCCCATTCTTTGTAGCGCTCTAGAGGTTCAGATTCACTCGAAAAATCAATAAAAGGCAATTCATACTCGAGCTGACCTAGCACATGTTGTTTAGGTGAAGTCGTCACATCGGTAAAGACAAGGCGCATTGCATCGCAGTTTTTTATGAGTGTTGAAAACGCCGCGCGAAAATGCTCAACAGAAATACTGCCGGCAAAGCGATATACCATGATCATGTTATACAGTGGATCAGATGGCTGTAGTAACTGTCCGGTTAAAATAAGGTGCTGAGTCGTTGAAATGGGGATCAATTTTACTGGATGAGTATTGCCAGCATTTTCCATTGCGCTATTGTCGTCAAGCTTGGGGTCGTTGTTTACATTACTCACCGGTGGCGGCCTCGCCTAGAAGTGTTTCCACAAAAACACTGACCGCTGTCACACTTTTAAAGTTTTCAATGGTAAAAAAGGCAGGTGATATTTTAGTATCGTACTCAGATTCAATAAATCCGACTAAGCGCAACATGCCCATTGAATCAACGCCAACTTCAGTGAGTAAGTTATCCTCATAACCTAACTCTTCGTCCTCATCTTCTAGGACTTCTTCAACTAAAAACTCATGAATTTTCAGTGCAATTTCACTACTCGGTACTGACATGAGATGCCTCTTTAATAATTTGGTTTCGATCGATTTTGTCTGAGCTTGTTCTTGGAAAGGCATGCACTTTAGTAAGGGTACTCGGTATGGCATAACTTGGAAGATTCGCTTTTAGGAATTTAAGAAGCTCTTTGTTGATATCATCACTGTGGCACCTGTCATCGCTTTTACAGGTGTACGATGCATGCAATGAGGTGGATGTGTCTTGTGCAGTATTTGTCGAATTAAGCTGAGCAGAGACCGATGTAGATATAGGGTAAACCGCTGCTTCTTCAACACTCGAATGAGACACTAAAACAGCTTCGATTTCATCAAGCTCTACTCGGTAGCCCCTGATTTTTACTTGTCTGTCTTTTCTGCCTACAAACCACATTTGACCGCTAGCATCAATCTTGACTAGGTCTCCTGTACGGTAGTAGGTTTTTGTAATTTCAGCATCAAGCTTATAAAAAGCTTGGCTATTTAACGCTGGGCTTGCCCAATAGCCGCACATCATGGTCGGCGTTCTAACTAAGAGCTCTCCCGTTTCGCCGTCATTAACAGGCTTGTCTTGCTCGTCAACAATAAGCGATTGTGCGATGTTGCACATTTTACCAATGGGAATAACCGAGGTGTTCGCGTCTACATTTGTGACAATATAATGGGCACAAACGTTTGTTTCGGCAGGACCAAACATATTGTCAAAGGTAACGTGCGGGAGTAACTGCATCATAGTGTGTAAATGCTTGATAACCATGGGTTCGCCAGCAAACGTTATCCAGCGCAGCTTGCTCATATCGTGTTTGTCTACTTCGCCGTATTGCGCTAATTGAATAAGTGCAAAAGGCACTGTAAAAAGCACAGTCATTTGGCTGCTGGCAATTAACTGCGCATAGCTGGCTGGCAATTTTGTATATTCATCGGGAATAACAATCACGCAGGCACCCGCGACTGCTGCGGCAAACCAATCAAAAATTGAAATATCAAAGTGCAGTGGGCAATGATTGCCAAGTCTGTCATTTGGTGTCACGTCAACCGTTTGCACAGCCCAATTTACATAGCTTAAGCAGCTATGGTGGGTGTGCATTATACCTTTAGGTTTACCCGTCGACCCTGATGTATAAATAATATAAGCAAGGTCACTTTCTATTACATCTACTTGCGGCGAAGAGGTATTGGTATTCTCAAAGACCCATGACCATGGCTGTATAAGCTTGTTGCTTGTTGAAACGTCTTGCGCTAACAACTCTGAATCAATGCCAATTACATCAAAGGTTTGTGAGGCACTGGGAATGATTTTTTTTAATCGTTTTACTTTGGGGTTATGACTGATGACCAACTTAATAGCGCAATCTTCAATTATAGTTGCCGCTCGTTTAACCGGCGCATTTGGATCAATTGGCACATAGGCGGCTCCCGCCTTTAAAATGCCATAAATCGCCACGCTCATATCAAGGCATTTGTTCATATAAATGCCGACGCGATCATTTGGTTTTACGCCTACTTCAATAAGCCGATTAGCGAGCTGGTTTGCTTTTGTTTGTAATTGGCGATATGTCAGGTGATCTTCAAGACAGCTCACCGCCTGAGTGTCGGGATGACATTCGGCGTGATAATCAAGAAAATGGTGAATTAAAAAGCTCATAAGCCCAGAATGCCTGCCACGATGTTGCGTTGTATATCTGAGGTGCCAGCATAAATAACACCGCCTAATGAGTCTCTTAAGTCACGCTCAATTTCATATTCAGTTAAATACCCGCGTGCGCCATTAATGCGAATGGCATCTAGACTTGATTCAACAAAGCATTCGCTTAAATGAAGCTTTAACATAGCGGCTTCTAGCATAGCGTTTTGGCCCTGCTTTTTTAACCACGCAACTTTGTAAAGCAGCAAACGACTGGTTTCGAGCCTAAGGCGCATTTCAACAATGCGGTGAGACACAGACTGGAACTTGCCGATGCGCTGGCCAAACTGTTTGCGTTTTCTGGCGTATTTTAGGCATTCTTCTAATTGCCTTTCCATGGCACCAAGCTGGCTGGCTAAAATGCAGCAGCGTTCCCACTCTAAACAACTTAATGACTGACCAACGCCAGAACCTTCGGGTCCTAAACGCTGCGTTTCAGGAATAAAACAATCGGTAAACTCAAGTTCACCAATGGGTACGGTGCGCAATCCCATTTTAGCTTGAACGGGTTTTTGAATAAAACCTGGCGTGCCTTTTTCAACAATAAAGGCTGAAATGCCCCATTTGCCCAATGATAAGTCGGTGCTAGCAAATACAATCACCAAATCAGAGATAGGACCCAAGGTGATATATATCTTTTTGCCATTTAAGATGTAGCCGCCATCACATTTTGTGGCGCTGGCCTGCATATTGTAGTTGTCGGAGCCAAATTCAGGTTCGGTCATGGCATGACAGCCAATCATGTCGCCTCGGCACAATGCGGGGAGGTATTTTTCTTTTTGCGCTTCGCTGCCAAAGTGCATAATAGGCAACTGCACTGTCCACATTTGGGCGTTTAGGGCAAAGCAAAAGCCATTGTCTTTACAGGCATAACCAAAGCCTTCCATTGCAAGCATGGCACTTAAAAATTCAGTATCTTGCTTGCTGCTATTGTACTGGCTAGGTACCGACATGCTCTGAATACCAAAGTCGGCGCACTTTTGCCATAAATCGCGCGGAAACTCGCCTTTTTCATCGCGCGCTAAAACGTCTGACTGCATGTCAGATTTGGCAAACTCCATTACCTTATTTTTAACTGCTTGTTGCTCTTTTGACCAACTAAAATCCATGAGATATAACCTACTTACTTTTTACCTTGTGCGCCTTACGTTCAGGCGCTTACACTCAAGCCCATATTCAAGCAAAGCGCTGTTAAGCAAAAAGCCCTACAAACCAATTCCACATTGCCCCTGCCGGCAAATCAACTTCAAATGCTCTTTCAATAAACCAATACATCGAGATAACAATTAGAATCGACGCGCCTACTTTTAAGATGACGGGAATATAAAAAGACTGATTGCGTAGCAAAAACAAAATGGGCACCACTACAGCCACTATGGCAACCTGCCCAACTTCAACACCCAAATTAAAGGCTAATAATGACCACGTTAAGTAGCTATCAGGGATCGTGTACGACGATAATACGCTCGCAAAGCCAAAGCCGTGGAACAAACCAAACACAAAAATCACCAGCCAAATACGACCTCTAAATATAGGAGTAAGCATATCAAGCGCGGCAATCGCGATAGAGATAGCAATAATCGACTCAACCAATCTAGATGATAGCGACATTAAACCAAGCGTAGCCGCGGTTAGTGTGATGGTGTGCGCCAAAGTGAAAACGCTGACAATTTTAACGACGTGGATAAACGATGGATAAAACTTCTCGGTTGCTTGCCATTGTAAGTTTTCACGTTCGCGATACAAAACGGCGGGTAGCAATAGCGCAAACAAGAAGAGAATATGGTCGATACCTTCCCAAATATGATGTATCCCAAGCTTTAGCATTTCGATATAGCCTTGGGTAACGGTTGATCCTGTTAAATCTAAGCGTTTTTTCGTATCGCCCGGCTTAAATACAAGCGCGATATTAGCTTCTTGATTAAAGGTACCGCTACGCCAGTCGTTTTCAACGACAACAAAGCCATTATGATCAGACTTTACGTCAAATAACACTTCGTATTCAAAATCAATAAACTCAGGGATTTCTGATAAGTTATCAAAGGTGAAGTTAAACGATAAAAATTGCACTTGTTCGATGGAATGTAGTGTAAAGTCATTTAACACTAAGCCCTTACCAAGACCAACGCTGATTTTTTCACCAAAATATGCCTTAATTTGTTCGACATGAGGCTCGATAAGTTCGGGCGTCACGCTTTTGTCTTCTGGCAAATTAAGCGGTAAAGCGTCGTTTAAATCGACAATATTAATTTCAAGACGTCCATCTATCGAAGTATCATTAATAGACAAGAACAAATAGCTCTGTTTTAAATCATGTGCGAGGGCAGTTTTTTGGATAAAAATGCTCAAAACACATAAAACGAGGAAAACGCTGATAAAGATGCGCTTGTTAACCTGTGTAAATGTCATACTATGAAACTCCTTTAAGTATTTGACAATATTCTTATTTTTATTAAAACGTAAGTCACATATAGTCTGCTTACATTTTGTTAACACTTACTTATAGTAAACGGTTTCTCTTGTTTTGAAATAGCTATTTAGAAAAGTAGTGCAATTTAATCACAATATTTGTAAGGTTTTAGTTCCTTTACATCAGCTATACTTCTGTTTTTGACAAAAGGTTGCAGTCATATTGGTTTTCTCTCAATCATTCTCGCAAAAAAAGCCTTCAACACTTATTTGGTGTATCACAAAACCAGATGACGAAAGATTGAGCCAAGCCATAACTCTATTAAACGCTGACGATCAACAACGTGCGACGCGTTTTAAAAACCCTCTGCATGGCCAATGGTGGGCGTATGTTCGTCGCGCTATGCTTGATATTTTAAGCCTGCAGTTAGGCTGCGAAAAACAAGATATTGCCTTTAGTTACACAAAAACAAACAAGCCGTTTTTTAGTGACAAAAAATACAAGAACATTCATTTTAATTTGTCACATTGCACTGGCGGCGCACTTTTAGTGATAAGCGATTATGCTGAAGTAGGCATTGATATTGAACGCATTAAGCGAATCTCTGACGCTGAGTCGGTTGCGAAACACTTTTTTTCAACTACAGAGCAAAATTACCTTTTGCAAAGTCGTTCGGGAAACCGTGTCGGCGCCCCTAACGAGCTTACTCACAATACTAGTGATGAACTTTTTCACGAGACTTTTTATGAAATATGGACGCAAAAAGAGGCCTTAATAAAAGCCAACGGCGGTGGTTTATCACTACCGTTAGATGCCTTTGATGTGCAAAAAGTGAATCCTAAACAATGGACAACTATAAAACCAAAAACAAAAGATTTTGCCAATAATAGCTATCAAATTAAACAGCTCTTGCTTGATGATGTTGGTTTAGGTTTAACTCATCGTGCGGCCTTATGTTTTGCATTGCCCAAATCGCTGGCCCTTGACACAGAATCAGAGCAAAAAACGCCTCCGGATGTTACTTTGAAAAAGTACTTCCCTTCATAATTGTGCGACATACTTTACGTTTATGAATTCCTCGTCATCCTCGCGAAGGCGGGGATCTGGTTGATGCTCATGAAAGACTTAATAAAACATGCACTTAGCAAGCATCAATTGGTTCCAAAGAGGGCCCCGCCTTCGAGGGAATGACGTAATTTATGCTTAAGCGAACAAGTATAAGGAGAAGGCCACGACCCCGTGCTCTACAAGAATTGTTTATTCATACAGCAAAACATAGCTGCGTGATGTTATTGTGCTTTTTTAAGCCTAATTCAGCATTGAAGTGTCGAATATTCTTACACTTGACCTAGTTCAGATTGAGATTGAGATTTAAATCATTGAAAGATATAGAGTTAATAGTTTGGTACGGTTTGTGCAGCCTTTCACTCTTTACCAAAGGCTTAGAGATTCAAGCACTTCTTGTAAGCCTAATAGAAAAAAATTCTCAGTATTTGATAGAAATAAAGGAAACTATTTATGAGTATTACATTTTTAAAGGCCGCGCTCGTTGGTGTTGTATTAACGATAAGCAGCGCCGCTAACGCTGCAATAATCGAGTTCATATACACTGGAACCGGCTCAGGCACATTAGGCGGTCAGGCTTTTACTGACAGTAGATTTACTATCACAGAAACCTCTAATACTGAAAATATACAGTCTTGTGAAGATGAATGTGTTTATATTGATGCAATGTCGACCACAATTTCAATAGAAAACGTTGGCCAATTTGATTTTTTATCGGGCACTAGAACGTTTTACAATGGTGAAGTTGTTGGATTCTCGAGGGCAGGGGCTTTTGGCTCTGACCTTTATAATGCTTTTGTCATAGATGGTTTTGATATGATGTCTGCAGTAGGGCCAGTAGTCGCAAATGCTAGCCTTATACAATGGGCGCGCGGCGATGTGAATACCACTGGCGGCATACTGATTTTTGGCTTACAAGATGTTATCGGCGGGACCTTTGAAGCTAGAGTGTCTTCCGTGCCAGTACCAGCATCTATTGGTATTTTTGCATTATCTTTGATTGGCTTGGCTTATAGAAACACCAAGAAGTCGTAAGTCTTAAATTCAGTCAATCAAGCTACATATATTAGCACCACTTAGCGTGGTGCTTTTTTTTATCATAAATTTTTTATATTTAAGGCGGTTCACGATAAACCTTTGCTAGGATAAAAGCGACAAAGGTAAACAAATGACAAACATAAGATTAGGAAACATCCAAATGAAAGCGCTTTTATTGACATTAATACTATTTTCTTTGTCTGCTCATTCAATGAATGCGAGTCACTTTGTAAGCGAAGAGTTTTCACTTTACAGCCAAAAGAATGAAAAACTCAGTGGCATCATCAGCCGTCCATTAAATAAAAAAGCGCAATCGATTGTAATAATAACTCATAGCTATGGTCCGACTAATGTTGTTGCAGGTGACCAGTTTAAAAAATTCAGATCTGAATTTACCGCCAGAGGTATATCTGTAGTGGTGTGGGATAAGCCTGGATGTGGCGAAAGTGAAGGCGAGTTTGATATCAATCAACCTGTTCAGAGCAGTGCTGAAGAGATAATAGCAGCCATTAAGGTTCTGCGAGAGACTAATGAGCCTGGAGCTGAGCAAGTTGGCTTGTATGGCGGGAGCCGAGCCGGTTGGATAGCTCCCCTTGCCATCGACCAAGAAGGTTCAAATATCAAGTTTTGGATTTCGGTCAGTGGAACCGACCCTTATGAAAACTGGGATTATCTCATTCGTTCAAGTCTTGAGATAGCGGGTTACTCGTCAGCAGAAGTTCAAACTGTTACTAAATCCTTATCAAACGGAAACTTGTTGTTTGCAAGTGGCGCGACTTATGAGGAGTATTTAGAAGCGAGCGAAGCTTACAAACAGGATAAGATCGTACAAAAAATAACAGGGAATGAATATATTAAGCACGAAACCGACAGTGTTGAATATAAGGAAGACAAAAAACGTTACTATGAAAATCAACAAAAATGGATTTCTAACGGAAGAATTTTTGATAAGGAAGCTGGTTTGACTGTTGTAATAGAGGACTTTGAAAGTATGCTTAAGTCATTCTCAATTCCAGTTTTTGCGATTTTTGGAGACAAAGACAAAAATGTCGACTGGAGAAAAACAAAAGCGCTCTACGAAAGAGCCTTTGGCGCTAATTTGACGGTTAAAGTTTTTGAAAATGCAGACCATGCACTAAGGTTAAGTAAAACAGGCGGGTTTCTTGAGTCTCAACAAAAGGAGTACAGAAATTATCCTCAGGTTGAGGGGTATTATGATGTAATGCTTGAATGGGTATGTTCGAAAGAGTTTTGTTATTAACCTTATTGAACGCATTTATTGCAATTATTCGAAGTGTTGATATGAGATTTTTTATACATTTGCTATTTGCATTTAACAGAAAAGTAATCTTCATTATGAGTGACACTAAGCTGAGGAAAATCTTTGACTAGCTTGTTATAGTCGCTTTCGAGCCTGACTTTTAGTTGGTATGAGGCTCTCAAGTGATGCTGCGACACATTTATGCCTTGTTGTAAAAAATATTCAGTGAATTCAGAATTCGAGGACATTTTGAAATTAAGGGAGCCTCCAGAACGGCGAAGTGATGTATATCCCTTGATGAAAAAGTAGAAAGGGTCGAGATACTTAGCCTCATTCTTATCTATCTTGTCTTGTAATTGCATAAAGAGTTCAAAATTGCCTTTTTCAGCCGCATTATTAAGTAATAGATAGCTTTTGGGAATGTCATTAAAGTCTATTTCATCTAACCAAAATGAGAATCCGTTAAACATTGTGATGTGATTCAAAACGGTAAGATTCTTGGTATTAATCCTTAAATTAGCTTCAACTAGTTTTTGAACTATCTCCTCACCTGATAACGCTTTAGCCCTTAAAAGGTCTCTCATTAATATTGCGCTTAAAATAGTGCGCTGATCATCACTCAAAGTAGGAAAGTCGATTTCGTTAAATTCTACTTCAGCGAGTGTTTTACCCTTAAGTCGCATGTTTTTCTCAATTAAATCAATGCTGCTTTGGATTGCTTCAATGTCGGGCAAAGAGCCAAATGCATCACTTTTGTGACTGCAATAATTATACTCAAAAGAACTGGCAACATTAGAGGTAAAGTCATCAGGTTCGAATTGTTGCCACTGCGTGTAAGCTAAGCTTCTATCTTGCATCCAATCTTTTTCAGCATCACACTCTGCTTGTTTTGCGAGGACACGCTCATGAGATTCTTTGTCATACCAAAGCGCTAAGGATGATTCGGGCGCATCGACTTCGTCCATTATTTGGTAGGGGATACTGATGTTTTGCTCTTTCAATTGAATTATCTTGTTTTCGAGATTTCGCTTGTCAAAAGAAGCTGGCAGCTGATAAAAGGATAATTCAGTGTCATATAAGCCGAGCATTGAAAGCAATTTTTCCGCATCATTTTTTAGCTGTTCATTGCTTAATTTATAATTAAATGCCGCAACAACTTCTGCACGAAGCAGGTTTTCATATGGATTAGAAAACTGAGCCAGGCTAGGATATTGATTTAGCAGAACAATGGCAACATCAATTCGTTTTGATGCCGTCATAGACGGGATAAGACCTAAAATTGGGCTTAGTTGATTGTTAGTCAACAACTGATTGGGTACACCAGTTAAGGCGTCATTAAGTTTCGCAATCACACTATCTACAGGTTCATCGTTCAGCAG
>CAYURD010000035.1:19016-36419 GCA_964446865.1 uncultured Glaciecola sp. | reverse complement strand
GTCTAACACAGCTGTTTCTGGATCAGGCATTAATACCATGTCTGATTCGTTAATGCCTTTCCAACCAGCAATTGATGAGCCGTCAAACATTTTGCCTTCTTCAAAAAAATCTTCATCTACTTGATGAGTAGGAATTGAGACATGCTGTTCTTTTCCCTTTGTATCGGTGAAGCGTAAATCGACATATTTCGCTTCGCTTTCTTTAATCAGTTCCAATGCTGACTCAATTGACATAGCTTTCTCCAGTTCTAAAGTCATTGTTTTTGTAGTTGCTTTTTTGTGCAGCGAAGAGGTTCTTTTGCACAACAACTTTACTCGTGTTTTCGTTACAAACTTATAGTGTTTTTAACTGCCATCACTATAAGCGAATTTTGTGCCATTAATCAAATAATTCGAGGATACTATTATACCTGGCTTGCAGCGCTTTTAGCGTTTTTTCTTTATGGCAGAATGTGACTTGGCGGTGCATAAAAAATAAATTAATGCACAATAAGGGTGCAATGCACCTATCTGTCTCTTTGCATAAAAATAACATTTTATTTGCAAGCATGAATAAATACACAGAAAACCACGAAGTTTGTCGCTTATTTGCCAATAAATCTGTACAATCCGCGCCCAACTGTAATGGGGGCTTTTTATTTATCCCCAAAAAATTGAGAAAATGTAATGTCGTCATCACTAACTAATCTTCGCAATATTGCGATAATCGCTCACGTCGACCACGGTAAAACAACCTTGGTAGATAAACTTTTACAACAATCAGGTACCTTAGAAAGCCGAGGCGCGACTGAAGAACGCGTCATGGATTCTAATGATATTGAAAAAGAGCGCGGCATTACCATTTTAGCCAAGAACACCGCGATTAATTGGAACGAATATAGAATTAACATCGTTGACACCCCAGGGCACGCCGATTTTGGTGGAGAAGTAGAGCGTGTTATGTCAATGGCCGACTCTGTATTATTGCTCGTAGATGCGCAAGAAGGGCCGATGCCGCAAACGCGCTTTGTGACACAAAAAGCATTTGCTCAAGGGCTTAAGCCTATTTTGGTAATTAATAAAATCGATAAGCCGGGCGCTCGTCCAGATTGGGTGATGGATCAAGTATTTGATTTGTTCGACAACTTAGGCGCTACCGATGACCAGTTAGATTTTAAAGTGGTTTATGCATCTGCATTAAACGGATGGGCATCAAACGACGCAGATACCCCAAGCGAAGACATGACACCGTTGTTTGAGACTATTGTTAAAGAAGTTGAAGCGCCAAACGCTGATCCAGATGGTAGCTTTCAAATGCAAATCTCACAGTTAGATTATAACTCTTATGTGGGTGTTATTGGTGTAGGTCGAATTACTCGTGGTACTGTTAAGTTAAACCAGCAGGTAACGATTGTTAACGCCGACGGCAAACAGCGTAACGGTAAAGTAGGTAAGGTCTTAGGTTATTTAGGTCTTGACCGTCATGATGTTGATTCTGCTGAAGCGGGAGATATTATTGCGATAACCGGTCTTGGCGAGCTAAAAATCTCTGACACTATTTGCGATATTAATGATGTTGAAGCGCTTCCACCTCTTTCGGTAGATGAGCCAACCGTTACCATGACGTTCCAAGTAAACACCTCTCCTTTTGCGGGCAAAGAAGGCAAGTACGTAACTTCTCGTAATATACTTGAGCGTTTGCAAACCGAACTTGTACACAACGTGGCATTACGCGTTGAAGAAACACCTGACCCAGACAAATTCAGAGTATCTGGTCGCGGTGAACTTCACTTGGGTATATTGATTGAAAATATGCGTCGTGAAGGATACGAATTAGCAGTATCTCGTCCAGAAGTAATCTTGAAAGAAGAAAATGGCCAGCTAATGGAACCCATTGAGTCTTTAACTGTTGATGCTGAAGAACAGCATCAAGGCTCTATTATGGAGCAGCTTGGTTTACGTAAAGCAGAAATGACCAATATGTCACCCGACGGTAAAGGTCGTGTACGCTTAGACTTTATGATCCCAAGTCGCGGTTTGATTGGCTTCCAGACCGACTTTATGACGATGACCTCAGGTTCAGGCCTGTTGTATCATACATTTGACCATTACGGACCACACAAAGGTGGCGCGATAGGTCAACGTAAAAATGGCGTATTAATTGCGAATGCCACAGGTAAAGCACTTACCAACGCATTGTTTAACTTACAAGAGCGTGGACGTTTGTTTATTGGCCATGGTGTTGAAGTTTATGAAGGTATGGTTATTGGTATTCACTCTCGTGACAACGACTTAACGGTTAATGCACTTAAAGGTAAGCAACTGACAAACGTTAGGGCGTCAGGTACCGATGAAGCGCAAACGCTTGTACCACCTATCAAGTACACGCTTGAGCAAGCCCTTGAGTTTATTGATGACGATGAATTAGTAGAAGTAACGCCTGAAAGCATTCGAATCCGTAAGAAGTTACTGACCGAATCAGACCGCAAGCGAGCTGGCCGAGCTAAAAACAAAGAAAGCTAATACATAGACTTGCTTATTTATACGCCAAGCTCTTTAACATGAGCTTGGTGACACCCACTTAGCAAAATAAACATCTATAATTGATATTATTTATAGTTTACTATCCACGGTAATTTTTTAAGAACGATTAGGATGTGCAGTGAGTTTTGATGACATGCCGTCTCGCGACGGCACTTATTCTTACAAGTGGGAAAAATACAAAGGTAAAGATATCCTACCAAGTTGGATAGCCGACACCGAATTTGCTTGTGCGCCAGAAATCTTAAGCGCCCTCAAAGAGCGAACCAATCAAAGCGTTTTAGGTTACACATTACCCCAACACTATACTCCTGCCGTTGATGCCGTAATCCATTGGTGTAACAGCCAATATGATTGGCAAATTCAAAGTGATTGGATTGTTTGGACGCCAGGTGTTGTGCCTGCCTTTAATATGGCGTGCAAAGCCTACTGCGATGCGGGTGACTCGGTTATTATTCAAACGCCAAATTATCCACCATTATTAGCCGCGCCTAAATTAAATGGATTAAAAGCTGAGCATCTTGTATGTCGAATTGTCGATGGTCGGTATACCATCGATTTTGATGAGCTTGAAACACTTGCTGCCAAGCCTACTTGCAAATTATTTATATTATGCAACCCAATGAACCCCGTTGGTTCTGTCTTTTCAGAAAACGAACTTAAGAAAATTGCTAGCATTTGCGCCCAACACGGGGTGGTCGTGTGTAGTGATGAGATACATTGCGATTTAATATTAGATGGAAGTCAGCATATTCCTGCTGGCAAACTAGACGATATTGCAGACGCGTCAATTACCTTAATGGCCGCGAGCAAAACCTTTAATGTGGCTGGCTTAGGTACTTCATTTGCGATTATTCCCGATGCTAAAACTCGACATCGATTTGTGCGCGCTGGCGCCGGTATTGTGCCATGGCCAAATATCCTTGGTTTGGTCGCTGTCGATGTTGCCTTTACTCAATGCAATGAGTGGCGTCAGGATTTACTTGACTATTTGCGAGGCAATCGAGACTTTTTGGTGAATGAAATCAATAAGATTGACGGTTTACGCACCATTTCGCCGCAAGCCACATTCCTTCTATGGGTTGATGGGCGAGAATTACAGCAAAAAGACACCCAAGCATGGTGTGAAAATAAGGGAGTAGGGCCATCACCAGGACGTGACTTCGGAGACAATCAGTTTTTTCGACTAAACTTTGGTTGTTCGCGGGCGATGTTACAACAAATTGTTGAGCGTCTAAAATCTTAATATATTAAAGGTTTTCATGAGTGATGAACTAAATGTCGGTACTGACGACACAAAACCATCGGGTATTGGTGATATTCAAGGCTGCCTCCAAATTATTGTTGGCTTGCTCAAACAAAGAGTCGATATGGATCTTTGGATGTTTACCACGGTCATCAAAAATGACTGGATAGTACTTGCCGTGAGTGAGAATTCTTATGGAGTCAAAAATGGCGACGTGCTGCCATGGAATGAATCAGTATGCAGTCGAATGGTTCAGTCAAATGGGCCTAATATTGTGCCCAAACTCATTGATAACGCAGAGTACCATCAAGCGCCTATTGTTTCTAAACTCCCTATTTGTGCTTATCTTGGTTATCCGCTGCGTGATGAAAATAATGAGATTCTTGGCACGCTATGTTCAATTGATCAAAAAGAAAAAGATCAAGCCATTGAGACTCACAGCGAAGAAATACGCGACTTGCTTCAGCTGGGAAACATGCTGATTAATCAGTATGATACGATAAACAGACAAAGCAATGCCCTTGATGTATTAAACGCTCAGTCAGATATTGATACGGTTACAGGCTTACCTAATCAGGAAGCTTTTTTTGAGATTGCCATAAAACGCAAGGCAGAATACGACAAACTAGCATGCCCCTTGGGAATAATTGTTGTCGAAATAGGCGGTTTGTCCTTACAACACGATGTCACGAAACATAGTGCAGAATTTTTGCAATACGAAGATGTTGTGCGCGCTATTGCTAACGAATTAAGTCAATTAATTCGTGAAACCGATACGATTGCGAAATTAGATGGCAGTAAATTTGGCATGTTGTTTGTCAACGTAGGAAATCGCTTTGTGAGTGCGATGGTCGTTAAAATATCAAATGCGCTTGCTAAATATAAATTGAAAGTCTCAATCGGTGCAGATATTTGTCGCGAGGGTGATTCGGTTTCGCAAAGTATCGAGAGTGCCAATTCGAATAAACTAATTTAAGGCCTGTTGACAGCTGGTGCTAATAAATGAGGGTATATGTGCGGTTTTGTAAGTTACGAAAATGCGACTATTCGCGAGTATCCTGAATGGGTGGACGCTATTAGTGACAACAATTCATTATTGAATCTTTTCAATACTTGGCCCGATTATAAAGCCTATCCAGCATTTGGCGGTGACGTCTCTAAAACCATCCCATTACTTATTTCAGAAAACAACGAAAGCAAAATCGTTAACGCCGTATGGTGGTTTGATGCATTTTGCGAAGAGCAGCAAACATTTTTAGGCAAGCTGACCAGTTTTAACGCGCGTAATTTAGACAGCACCTTTTGGAAAGGTGCGCTTAATCATCACCGAGGTATTGTATTGGCAAACTACCTTGGCGAATCAAAACGCGTTGGCAAAACAAAACATCAATATCTTATGCAAGGTGAAGCGCCTTTTTTATTAGGGGCGCTCTATAAAAAATTAGCCAATGGCCAGTATTGTTGTGCGATCATCACTCGAGATGCCCATCCTAAAATGACGCCTTATCATGATAAAGCGTTTCCTCTCTTTTTACCTATCAAAGCGTCATTTATTGATACATGGATAGGCAATGACGATGCAAATAATGACAGTGTTCGAGCTTTATTAGATAAACCAGTCTTGTTTCCGAGTTTGCATGTTCAGCGCGTAAAAACCTATAAGGGTCGTCAAAAAATTGGACAAACGGATGAACTGTTAGTGAGTGATTTACACAGCATTGAGTAATTACCTAAGTGTTTATGATTTAAAAATAGCCGCTACGCCCCTACATTAAAGGCATTGCCAGATTTTTTAGCAAAACATAGTAGCGCCAGTAAAAGCAGGGTAAATTTAGGTGTAATTCTTGCAGACCCTTGATATTATGATAAAAACGTCATGTAAAAGATGCGCGCTATTAAAATAAAATTTGAAGTTAGTCGACTAGTAGCCTGTTTGAGTTTGCTTATATTTTTGCAAACCAGCTTTGCGACCGAGCAAGTAAAACAATACAAGACTTTGCTGACTAATCAATCAACAGGTAGTTCAGTAAAAGCTGGGAAACTGGCTATCATCATTGACGATATTGGCGCTAAGGCGTCTGATTCGAATGCTTTTGCATTACCGCAAAAAGTCACATTTTCTATCCTTCCTCATACTGAGTTTTCAAACACCTTTTCAAATTGGTCATCGCAGCAAAACAGAGAAGTGATGTTGCACATGCCAATGGAGTCTTTGCATCAAGTTAATTTAGGGGAAAGCCCTTTACTATCAAACATGTACCCGCACGAAATTAGGAACACCTTACAAAAAGCATTACAAACCGTCCCACATGCTGTGGGCGTGAATAATCATATGGGCAGTAAATTGACTCAAATGACCTTGCAAATGACAAGCTTTATGCAAGTACTAGAGCAGAGTAATTTGTTTTTTATTGATAGCCGGACAACCAGATTTACCAAAGCCACCCTTATCGCTCAACGCCAAGGGGTCAAAACGGCAAGCCGTCACGTGTTTTTGGACCATGTTCAAACGCCCGCCTTTTTAAAACAGCAATTTACCTTAGCGGTCAAACGTGCACAAAAAAATGGTAAGGCGATACTTATTGGGCATCCGTATCCGATTACTTTATCGTTTTTACAGAGTGAGCTAGAGAAGCTGCCTACAAACGTTGTTCTTGTGACGGTTAGTGACTATCTCCAAGAAACCAATAAATTTAGGATTAATCCTAACTTGGCTGCGCAATCAGCCCCTTCTAAAACCGCCATTATTGCCAATAATGGCCTGTTAGATACCCACCCAGAAAACAGTCAAGCCATTGTTAAGCATAGTGACGTGTCTGCACCTAATGAGTAAGGCCAAAAATAGAATGTAATAATATTTCATTTCTATAGAAAATGTTATATTATAACAATCCGATTTTACTAAGCGCCTTGCTTGGCGATTGTTTTATCGATTGGATACTCTTGAAAGGCAAAGCAACGTGAAGATAGCGCAAATTAAAACGACTGAATTGGACGCCGATGTTATGACAAATAAAATCGACGCTGATAAAGAATCAGTCATTGTTAAAAACCATACGGTTCTTGATCGCGTTGGTGTATGGGTGACAAGCTTGTGTGCTATTCATTGCCTTTTGCTGCCTATATTGCTGCCGCTGGCGCCCCTCATTGCGAGTAGTTTTGTTGCATCGGCTTGGTTTGAACGTGCAATATTCACCGCATCAATTCTGATTGGTTTTGCGGCTTTGTTTATTGGCTTCCAAAAATATCATCGACAACTCTATCCTTTTTACTCATTGACCCTCGGTGGTCTAGTGTATTGGAATAAGCACATTTTTGGCGATGCTTATGAGCCCTTAGTTGTTGTCATTGGTGCAGTGTTTATTGTAGCTGCTCACCTAATCAACCTGCGTTTGTGCAAAAAGTGCAAACAGTGCGAGACCTGCTAAGCCGCCTTCTACTGATCAACCTGTCGTTGAATTTTCTAGAAAGTCAGGGTCATTGCTAAAAACAGCATCTACTCCCATTGCTTTGAGTCTTGCGTAATCGTGAGTATGGTTAATCGTATAACTCCACACATCAATATTGTATTGATGGGCATGCTCTACAAATTCGGGCGTGACCAACATACCGTCTATAGCGGCGACCTCTACTTGCAAGTCTAGCGCATATTTTGCTAAATCAATCGGTAAATGACCAATAAGTGCCGCAAATTTTACATGATCCCGAATGCGGGTATTTCGGACTAAATGCTGCATGTTTAAGACCAATGGATGGTTAAAACTCGAGATCACAATATCAGCATTGTACCGATATACATAACTCACAATCTGCTCAAGTAACTTCTCTGGCGATGCGATCGCTTTTAATTCTAGATTAAGCATACACTTGCCTTGCACTACACTAAATAACTCGTCTAGCGTTGGGATCATTTGATCATGTGCAAAGCGAATGTCTCTTAATTTGTTAAATGATAAATCGACTAAGTCTGCTCGTATGCCGGTAAGTTTGTCGAGGGTGAAATCATGATAAAGAATAAAATGATCATCTACTTCGTGAACATCGACTTCTATGCCTATCGCTTTGCTTTCAAGTGCTTTTTGATAAGCCAATAAGGTATTTTCGGGATAGTGTGCGCTAATTCCGCGATGGGCAATAGTGTGCATGATACATCTCATTTTTATTTGTATTGTTGCCTGTTGCTCAAGCGGTCGCCAGAGTTTTCTGCATTGTTTAGGTTTGTCTATCTAGTGCGCGCTGCTCACGATGTGTATTAACCGTTTCGTATACAGCTGCAGATATTACCAATAAGCCGCCTATAAGAGTTTGCCAAGTAGGGCTTTCGTTTAACAATGCGATAGCAAAAATAACACCATATAATGGTTGCATACAAGCCACAAGTGAAAAGGTTTTTGCTCGTAAATGTTTAAGTGCAGTAGCCACCATCGCATGTGGTAAAGCGGTAAATATAGTGCCTAGCAACAACAGCATAAACGCTGTTTGTGTGCTCATTGTGACTAAATCATCAGATACAAAAAATACCAAGCATGGGCAAATAACCATGATTTGATATGCCATGGCTTTTGAACCCGAGTAATGTGAAAAATATTTACGGTGTAATAAGTTTCGAATAGCATATAAAAAAGCTGAAAATACGCCAATAATTACGCCTAAAGTGACGTCGTCAGACAATGACACCGACGGCACAATCAGCCAAATGCCTAATAGCACAACCAAGGCACTTACAATGTCTTGCCAACTAATGCGTATTTTTTCAAAAAAGGGTTCTAGTAACACGGTGATCACCGGGAAAGTAAACAACGCAATAATGCCAACTGAGACCGTAGAATACTGCATTGAGGCAAAATAAGTTACCCAATGCACCGCCATGATGATGCCCAAGCCCACGCCGATAAAGTAGTCGCGGGTACTATTTAAACGCAAAGACTCGCCGCTTAGCTTGACCACAAAAAACAACATGATAAAGGCGGGTAAAGACCGGCCAAATGTAATGTCTAACGCAGATAAGGGTATAAGCTTTGAAAATAAGGCTGTCCCACCTAAAAGCATGACCGTAACGTGCAGATTAATTAAGCTGCGTTTTACCGGCGTCAAAGACCTTTCCTACTTAATTTTGTTGGCAAGTACTTTCCCTAGTCGAGTAACATCACCTGCGCTGAGGTCTTCAAATTCAATATTGCCAGGCTCAAAACATAGCACAACCGTTGAGCCTAATTTAAAGCGGCCCATTTCTTCACCTTTGGCTAGTTTGATATCGTCGCCTTCATGCTGCCAATGTTGTACGTATTTTCCGGCAGGTGGTGTAATAGTCCCAGACCATACTGTCTCGATGCTCGCCACAATGGTCGCGCCTACTAATACCAATGCTACCTTGCCAACGGGGGTATCAAAAAGCGTGACCACGCGCTCGTTACGCGCAAACAAACCTGGCACATTCGCAGCCGTTAGTGGATTTACTGAAAAAAGCTCGCCTGGCACATGCAAGGTGTCGGTTAGCGTGCCTTCTACAGGCATGTGAATGCGGTGATAGTCTTTCGGCGCTAGGTAAATAGTGGCAAACTTACCACCTTTAAAGCATTCAGCTAATTCAGGCTTGCCACCTAACAAGGTGGTTAAGCTAAAGTCATGGCCTTTGGCTTGAAAAATCTTGTCGCCAACAATATCGCCAAATTGGCTGACTGCGCCGTCGACAGGATGACATAAAACATTGTCGCCTTCGGCAATCGGGCGAATGCCTTCTTTTAAAGGACGTGTAAAAAATGCATTAAATGACTTGTAAGCGCTAGGGTCTTCGTGCAGCGCTTCTGTCATGTCAATCTTAAAAGCATTGATAAACGTTTTGATAAAAAACTGTGTTACTGCGCCTGCTTCAGCTGCAGCGAGTTTGCCTACCAATCTTGAAAGTAGGTGTTTGGGCAAAATGTATTGGCTGTTTACTTTAATCCAGTCGATCACGAAAATCACTCCAGTGTAAATATTTAGTGGCTTGTTAGTAGGCAAGGGGAAGTTTACAACATCCCCGTGCTATAAAAGCGATATGCTTATTGTATTACACCTAGGGTATTTAGGTAGCTTTATCTGGGCTTTTAGCGTGCTTGAGTCAATTATTCTTTGATATAAGCTGGGCGGTTTTGGTCTAAGGAATCAATTATTTTTAAATAACTTTGATATCGTTGAGTGTCAATATCGCCATTTTCTGCTGCTTCTCGAATAATGCAGCCAGGGTCAGACTTGTGTGTGCAATCAGTAAATTTGCACCCGCCTATATAATCCCTAAACTCTGTGAAGCCATTGGTTATGTCGCTTACGGGTAAGTGCCATAGGCCAAACTCCCTAACACCGGGCGAATCAATTAATTCGCCGCCTAAGGTAAAAGGAATGAGTTTAGCGGCGGTGGTGGTGTGTTGCCCTAGCTTTGAGTTACCAGAAATTTCGCCAACCACTTCGTTTGATTCTGGTAATAGCTGATTAATTAGGCTTGACTTGCCTACGCCACTTTGGCCAACAAGTACATTTATTTTGTCTTTGAGTACTGTGCTTAGCTCGTCTAGACCCGTTTGGGTTTTACAACTGGCATAAATCACGCGATAACCAATATTGGTATAAATGGTAAGTTCTTTTTCGAGGCTTTGGCGTTCTTCTGGTGTGAGTAACTCAATTTTGTTTATCACTAAAATCGCTTGGATTTGCGCGTGTTCGCAAGCGACTAGATATCGGTCGATTATATGCCTTGAGAGTGTAGGTAAAATTGAGCTTACCACAATGATTTGGTCAATGTTTGCGGCAATCGGCTTAACACCATCGTAGAAATCAGGCCTAGAAAGGGTGCTTTTGCGGTCGTTAACAACTTCTATAATGCCACGGTCTCTTTCTTCGTCAGACACGCTAGGCCTGAACACAACATTGTCTCCGCATACAACTGATTTGATGGTTCTGCGAATGTAGCATTTGTGTTGTTCGCGGCGGCTGTCAAGTTCCTCAACAATTGCTTGTTTGCCAAAACGGCTAACCACGCGACCTTCGGTAAGTTCGCCCAAGAGTATATTGTCGTTCTTTGCCGTAAGCTGCTCTGTATTGTTGGTAGAGGCTTTGTCTGTCGCCAGAGGCTTTTGACCACCGGCCATGCGCTTACGACGATTTTCTGCAATTTGTCGTTGTTGATTTTTAGATAATTTTGGTTTTTTAGCCACGCAATTTTGTGCACATATTGGCGAATCTTAGTGATCATGATACCTTGTTGTTGCGATTAAGCACAGTGCCTATTCAATGAGTAAGCGTTAAGCGGTTCTGGCATGCTCTTGAGGTTAGGGGTTAAAGTTTGGGCTTAGGGTTTGGCCTGCCGGTTTTATTTACGAGCAGCAACTGTGATTTCGCAGTGCTAATTTTCATTACTGGCTCTATAATAAAAATATTTGTGATACTCGCCTAAATAATTAAGGAGAATAGATGGCTTTGCATGAACAAAATCTAGTATGGATTGACCTTGAAATGACTGGACTTGATCCCGAAACATGTGTGGTGATGGAAATTGCCAGTATAGTGACTGATGCCCAATTAAATATTCTCGCCCAAGGCCCTGTGATTGCTATCCATCAAAGCGATGAAATACTAGAAAACATGGATGAGTGGTGTGTAAAAACACATGGTTCGACTGGCTTAACCCAGCGCTGCAAAGATAGCAAGATAAGTGTAGAGCAAGCAGCGCAGCAAACAATGGCCTTTTTGCAAGACTACGTACCGGCTGGTAAATCACCGCTTTGTGGAAACTCGATTGGCCAAGACCGACGGTTTCTAGTCAAATACATGCCCGAGCTTGAAGCATTTTTTCATTATCGAAATATAGATGTCAGCACAATTAAGGAACTAACCGTTAGATGGCAGCCTCAAATTGCCAAGGGCTTTAAAAAGCAGGGCGTGCATTTGGCCTTAGACGATATAAAAGAGTCGATAGAAGAGATGAAATATTATCGAGAGCACGTGTTCAAAATTTAATTAGATAGCGGGTAAATTAAGCAAATACACATAAATCGTCTTAAAATCGTAAAAAGTACTTGCACAGCGCGCTAAATTTTTTATAATGCGCGTCCATTTTGCGGGAATAGCTCAGTTGGTAGAGCACGACCTTGCCAAGGTCGGGGTCGCGAGTTCGAATCTCGTTTCCCGCTCCAATCTTTTTTTTAAGTTTCTTTATTGTCTTTATGCCATTAAGCGAATAGCTTGATAGCGCGCTGGCAAACGTGATTATTATTCTGAATAAATCCACATAAACTGATACGGTCCTAATTTTTGCGCTTGTTGGCAGTCAACCGCATTTTGTGTGACTAGGTCCGTTGCTTGCGATGTGCCAAGCACATCTAAAAACGATGAATCTATATCAATGGGGTGCTCACTAAAATTCACCAAGCACAAACATTTGCCGTGTTCGTTTAAACGTAAATAGGCGAAACAGTGATGATTTGGGGCGTCTAAAAAGTGGGTTTGGGCATCACCAAAGACTGGATAAGCTTGTCTGGTTTGAATAAGCGACTGTAAACCTTGAGTAATGATAGGATGGGGTGACTCGTCAAGTAATTCATCAAGGACTTCGATACGATGTACCCATCGTGCATCGTGCTGTTTAGACGCGTCATCCATATAACTATAATCATTAACTAGACCAAGCTCATCACCAGCGTATAACAAAGGTACGCCGCCAACGCTTAAAATAATGGCATGAACCAGCATGATGCGTTTGACAGCATCTTGAAGCATTGACGGATTATTGAACTCTATTGCTTTCTCAAGACCACATAGCGACGCTAAGCTGCCACACACACGGCAATCGCCTGTGCTTGGATTTTCGCCAAAAGCCACACCACTGGCAAAGCTGCCTTCAAACCGGCCTGTATAAAACTGATTTAAGAAGCGGCGATGGTCGTCACCATTTATACCCAGTTCTGCAGCGACATTGTCATCAAATGTCCAGCCTATGTCATCGTGGCAGCGCACGTAATTTACCCAAGAGCAATGATTAGAAATGGTGCCTGTTTTTTGCATTGAACGGGTTAACAGTTTAGTTTTGCGTGTGGCTAGGCTATTCCAAATCAGCGCCATTAACAATGGATTGTAAGACAACTGACACTCATCGGCGTCTATGTATTTGACGACTTCATCGGGATGTACTATTGCTTCACTCTTAAATACAACGGCAGGTGACACAATTTTTAAGCAGCGGTTAAAAGCCTGAATGAGCGTATGCGCTTTATCTTGATTTTCACAGCTGGTGCCTTTTTCTTTCCATATAAATGCTAAGGCGTCGAGGCGCAAAGCGTCACAGCCAATGTTTGCCAAAAATAGCATTTCGTCGGTAATCGCATTAAAAACCTGTGGATTACTGTAGTTCAGATCCCATTGAAAGTTGTTAAAGGTTGTCCACACCCATTTTTGGCTGTTAGGTTCAAAACTAAAATTGCCTCTGCGTACTTGAGGGAAAATCTCTCGTAGGGTTTGTTCATATTCATTTGGTATCGTTTTGTCATCAAACATGTAATAAAAGTTTTGATAATCGTGTTCGCCATTTTTGGCATTAAGTGCCCATTGATGCTCGTCACTAGTGTGGTTAAACACAAAATCTAAGACTAAGTTAATACCTGCTTTATTTAAGGCTGCGGCAAGGCTGCGAAGCTGTTTAACACTGCCTAATTCAGAGTTGGTTTGGCGATAATCTGATACGGCATACCCGCCATCGCTGTCGCCTTCGGGGGATTTATATAAAGGCATTAAGTGAAGGTAATTAATACCAAGTGATTTTAAATAGGGGATCCTTTTTTTCAAGGCTTCAAAGGTACCACCAAATAAGTCTACATAGCAGGCCATGCCAAGCATGTCGTTGTTTCTGTACCATGTTGAGTTAACGACTTTTTGAGCATCTTTAATTTTTAAGGTTTTGTTTCGCGCCATGTAGCTTTTGGCGAGGACTTCAACTAAGTGTTCGATATGATAATAAAAATCATATTGCCAACCATATACCTGATGATAGCTCTCGAAAAGGCTTTCAAAATGAGTACTTAATCGTTCTTCAAATATTGTTTTTTCTTCACCTTGAAGGCCATCAAGTGAGAGCCTTTTTAAAATACGTTGTAAAGTGAGTTTACTTTCTTGGGGATAGTTCATGTTTATCTTTTCTCAATATTACCGAACACTTATAAAATATCTTAGTAGACATGATAACAAATTGTTTACATGCATAATATATTCTGTTAGCATTATCTTAATCGATTAAGCGAGGTTTGAAAAGAGCTTGTTTTTCTCACCAAATTTTCTCGAGTATGTTGTGTAAACATAATATGTGTTGTCCCAAGTAATGTGTGAAAACTGCCGAGCATTTGTACGAATGCTCGGCTTTTTTGTTTTCAGGCCTTTCTCTTTTATTCGTTTTGTTTTTTAATATTACTTCTATTTGGCATGGTCATTTATATCTTCAAAAGGCCCCAGGCACATGAATTATCTTGCTCACATACATTTAGGACACCTTACGCAGACCAGCAAGCTTGGAAATTTTCTAGGTGATTTTGTCAAAGGGCCTGATTTATCTCATTTGCCCACTTCACTTCAAATCGGCATAAAGCTTCACCGCAGCATTGATTCATTTACCGACCGTGATGCGTCCATCGTGTCGCTTAGGGAACACTTTCCTAAAGCACTGCGCAGGATGTCGGGCGTTGTTATTGATGTTTACTTTGATTATTTACTATGTCGACATTGGCGAGCACTTAGTAAAGATTCTTTAAGCAGTGTATTAGATGATTTTTATCACGAAATGAGAGTGTCAGACATAGCGGTATCTGATCGTTTTGAACGTGTGAAAGCTAGTTTAATACAGCACGAATGGTTGCAAAATTACCAAGAGCAAAAAACGTGTTTTCATGCATTTCTACAAATTGAAAAACGTTTACATCATCGCATTCAGTTTGCAAAAGAAGCTGAATTATTTATTCACAAGCAACATACGCTTTTTGAGGATACTTTTCTTAGTTTCTACTCAAGACTCATTGAACATAGCGCCAAACAAGCAGATTTATACACCTGAGCTTGTGCCCGAACTTTGTACCCGCACTTTATGCCCGAACTTATGCCTGTACTTAATGCCTGTTTTGCGGGTCTTATCTTGTAATTAAATTTCCATCAATTTACTCTAGGCGAAGGTTTTGTAAAGGCCTGTAGATAAAACGATAAATTGACAAGGAACCGACACATACCATTATGCCTGATATGCAAAACACGTCTGCGCTTTTAGCAAACACTTCGCCCGAAAGTTTTGCCCGTAAAAATAGTACAATCGACGCTAAAAGGGCATTAAAAACGGTTTTTGGCTATGATGAATTTAGAACATCACAAGCGAATATTATCGACAACGTACTGCACGGTCAAAATACGCTCGCCATTATGCCTACCGGTGGCGGTAAATCCTTGTGTTATCAAATACCGGCAATCGTACTTAACAAATTGACGGTGGTGATCTCTCCGCTAATATCGCTCATGCAAGACCAAGTTAGACAACTCCGTGAACTAGACGTTAACGCTGCTTTTCTTAATAGCACATTAAGCGCCCAAGCATATCAGGATAATATTGAAGACATCCAAAACGGGAAATGCAAACTCTTATTTTTAGCCCCAGAAACAGCTTTGCAAAGCTCAATCATTCAGGTTTTGCAATCGGCAAATGTGGCGTGTATTGCCATAGACGAAGCCCACTGTATTTCTGAATGGGGCCATGAATTTAGACCCGAATATCGACAATTAAATACCTTTATTGAGCAACTGCCAGATGTTGTTGTAATCGCGCTCACAGCAACTGCCACACCCCGTGTACGAAACGATATAAAATCGCAACTGGGCATTGGCGAGCAAAGCGAGTTTATTGCCAGTTTTGACCGCCCTAATTTATTTATTGAAGTCGCACCTAAAGAGTCTGCCTACATACAAACTAAAGCTTACATTGACAAGCACCCTGATCAGTCGGGGATCATTTATTGTCAATCTCGTGCTGGGGTAGATGAGCTCTATGAGCGTCTAAAACGCGATGGGTATTCTGTGTTGCCTTATCATGCCGGGCTAAGCAGTCAGGCCCGTAGCCAGCATCAAGAAGAGTTTGTTTGCGACGATGTAAATATTATTGTGGCAACGGTTGCATTTGGTATGGGGATCAACAAACCCGATGTACGTTTTGTTGTGCATTTTGATTTGCCCAAGAATATCGAAAGTTATTACCAGCAGATTGGTAGAGCAGGACGAGATGGCATAGATGCTAACTGTTTATTGCTATTTAGTTATGGTGACACCGGTAAAATTCGCTACTTTATTGATCAAATGGTCAATGAGCAAGAAAAGCGACTAGCCAATATTCATTTAGGTCACATGCTGGCCTTGGTTGAAACTGAAGATTGCCGGCGATTACCGCTACTTAAGTATTTTGGTGAAAGTGATATTAGTGAGCGCTGTGAAAAATGTGATAATTGTGTGGGCGATAAAAAGGAAAAGTCTGACTTAACAGTACCTGCTCAAAAGTTCTTATCATGCGTCCATCGCACCAAGCAAATATTTGGTGCAAGTCATATCATTGATGTCTTAAGAGGGTCGAACGCAGAAAAAGTCTTAAGTAATCAACACAATTTACTCTCAACGTATAATATCGGCAAAGAGCTTAGTAAGAAGCAGTGGATGACACTGTCACGACAACTCATTCAAAAAGGTCTGCTTAGGCAAGACGATAAGTTTGGCAGCTTAAAACTTACACAGCAGGCGGTAGATGTATTAAAAGGTAATGCACCGTTTTTTGCGATTTTACAGCATGATTTTTCGACGCAGGCAAAATCATCCACATCTAAAAACGCCAGCATGGTCAAAGGTGACCAGCAGTTAGTGCAAATACTTAAGCACACTCGAAAACAAATAGCAGATAATGCAAAGCTGCCGCCTTATGCGATTTTTCCAGATCGAAGTTTAGAAGAAATGGCGTATTACCTGCCGCATTCAGAATTGAGTATGTTAAAAATACACGGCGTAGGGCAGGGTAAACTGGCAAAATATGGCGAGCGTTTTACACAGTTGATTATAGATTATTGCGACGCAAATGAACTGAGTGAAAAAGAAAACTCAAGGCCTGCATCAAGCGCTAAAGCAAATGTCTCTGGTGGTGAGGCTAAGCAAGCCACAGCTGCTGCACTTAGCCAAAAGAGTATCGACATTGCTACACAATTTGACCAAGGGCTGTCTATTAGTGATTTATCTACAAAACATAAGGTTAAAGACAACACTATTTATACCCATCTATATAAATGTGCGCTAAATAAACACAAAGTAGCCGATGTTGAGCGATTAAAATCAGTTTTGGCACTTGAAGATGCAGTAATTAACGAGGCATTAATTGCTTTTGGTGAGCATGGGCACGAGCGTCTTAAGCCTATTTTTGATGCACTTCAAGAACGTATATCTTATGAAGCGTTGCATCTGTTGCGCATTCTGTTTTTGCAAAATAAGTTGAATTAATCAATATGAATTAAAAGAACGCAGCCCCATTTCCTAGTTTACGCTTGCACCTCGGCAAGTTTATGCCGCTAGCATGGCATAGCTCTGGCTTTGTTATGGCATATTTATGG
>CAYURD010000035.1:0-18916 GCA_964446865.1 uncultured Glaciecola sp. | reverse complement strand
CTGTTTACCATCCTCAAACGAGTCATATATTTTAGGCGTAGATTGTCAGATAGCTATTGACAGTATCACGATACAAGAGTAGAAGTTGACACAAATAGCGCCTAGCGTATTTCTTATAAAATGCTGGGCAGAAGTTGCACGCTATTTGCAAGGTTGTTTATTTCGATGTTAATACTCCGGAGTGATGACAATGGCAAGTTCTACAGCACATGCTAACAACAAAGAGACATATTTAAGACGGGTGTTTAGTGATCCCAAGAATTACCCTTATGGGTTTTCTCGCTCAGGTGATTTTTCTATTGCTGAGAGCCGGGCACTTTCTCAATTTGGGGCATATTTTGCAGCATTAATTGACGGCCATTTACAGCCTGAAAATGATGACGATATGAATATTTTGGCCGCCGCTCACGGGGATATTGAGCCCCAAGACACTGCACAGCGCGCATGGCTAAAATACCAAAAACGTATTAATCGGCCCAAAGCCGGCAGTATCTATGGGAAGAGCAAATCACAGAGTCAAGATGATGACGACGATATTGCCAGTGATCTTGATGATGATGAAATAGAACTAATCATCAATGATGAGTAGGATGATTCCCCGCATTTATGTGTTTTAATTTAACAGATTGAAAGTTTTATCCTAATTTTTGGATAGTTTGGGATGTTTATCTCACTTTTTGCGCGTAGCAGGTGTTTTCTTTTTTATGGCTGAGGTATATTCTCAGGCAATTCGATAAGTTATTTAAGTAAAGGAGTCGTTCAGGTGAGAATGATGTCAGGCGCAGCGATGGTCGTTGAAGCCCTAAAAGATATAGGCGTTACCCATGTGTTTGGGTATCCGGGTGGTGCGGTGTTAGACATTTATGATGCGCTTTTTGCACAAGATGATATCAAGCATATTCTAGTTAGACATGAACAAGCCGCGGCGCATATGGCCGACGGATATGCTCGCTCAACCGGGCGCACGGGCACAGTCCTTGTGACCTCGGGTCCGGGTGCAACTAATACTATTACCGGTATTGCAACTGCCTATATGGATTCGATCCCTATGGTGATTTTGTCGGGGCAAGTCCCCTCTATGCATATTGGTGAAGACGCTTTCCAAGAAACCGACATGGTCGGCTGTTCTCGTCCTATTGTTAAACACAGTTTTTTAGTCAAAAAGACATCAGATATCCCAATGGCGATTGCCAAAGCATATTACATTGCGAACACTGGGCGTCCGGGTCCGGTGGTGGTTGATTTACCTAAAGATTTAGTCAATGTACAAGAACAACATCCTTATGTTTTCCCTGATGATGTGACAATGCGCTCCTACAACCCGACGACTAAAGGACATAGCAAGCAAATAAACAAAGCTGTCGCGTGCATGAAACAAGCGAAGCGCCCCGTGTTATACGTAGGTGGAGGCGCCATCACAGCTGAAGCTGAAGGCTTAATTACAGTGCTTGCCGAAAAGCTAAACTCGCCAGTGACTTGCACTCTTATGGGCTTAGGCGCTTTTTCAGGTGTACACGAACAATTTGTTGGCATGTTAGGTATGCACGGTCGTTTAGAGGCTAACAAAACTATGCACAATGCAGATTGCATTGTTGCCTTAGGCGCACGTTTTGATGACCGAGTGACTAACAATGTCGAAAAGTTCTGTCCGCATGCAGACATTATTCATGTTGATATTGACCCAGCGTCAATTTCTAAGATTGTCAACGCTCATATTCCTGTTGTGGGCTCGGTCGATAAGGTCTGTGCGCAGCTGTTAGAGCGTATGGATGATGTTGATGAGCAAGCACAAAAAGAAAAGCTAAAAGACTGGTGGTCACAAATTAATGAGTGGCGCGCAGTAAAATGTCTTGATTACGCACAAGGCGATGAGGTGATCAAGCCACAAAAAGTGATTGAAGCGGTGTATAAGCATACCAATGGTGATGCGTATATTAGCTCGGATGTGGGTCAACACCAGATGTTTGCTGCCTTGTATTATCCCTTTGCTAAGCCACGTCGATGGATAAATTCAGGTGGTTTAGGCACCATGGGCTTTGGTTTGCCAGCTGCTATGGGGGTGCAGTTTGCTCACCCAGACGCGTGCTCTGTCGTGATTACCGGGGATGGCAGTATTCAGATGAACATTCAAGAACTGTCAACGGCGTTGCAGTACGGTTTGCCTGTTAAGATCATTTCCTTAAACAACCGTGCACTTGGCATGGTTCGTCAATGGCAAGATATGATATACAAAGGACGCCACTCCAGTTCATACATGGATTCGATGCCTGACTTTGTCAAACTTGCCGAAGCCTATGGACATATTGGGATTAAAGTCGACAAATTAGATGAACTTGATGATGCGATGAAGCGTTGCTTTGAAGCTAAAGACAGGCTTGTCTTTATGGATATATTAGTTGACCAAAATGAACACGTTTATCCTATGCAAATTAAGTACGGCGCCATGGATGATATGCGTTTAAGTAAGACGGAGCGTACCTAATGAGAAGAATTATTTCTGTATTGATGGAAAATGCCCCGGGTTCATTGTCACGAATTGCAGGCGTGTTTTCTCAGCGTGGCTATAATGTCGATTCGTTATGTGTGGCACCTACTAGTGACGAAAGTTTATCTCGTCTCACGATTATCACTCAGGCCGACGACAAAGTAACTGAGCAAATTACTAAACAAGTGAACAAGCTTATTGACGTACTCAGAGTGGTCGAATTGTCTGACTCTGCGCATGTTGAACGCGAATTGATGCTAATTAAAGTAGCCACTCGCACCGACATAGCTCGCTCTGAAGTAAAGCGGAATGTTGATATATTTAGAGCGCGTATTCTTGATGTTACCGCGCAGCATTACACTATCGAAATTACTGGCACAAGTGATAAATTAACCGCTTTTGCAGATGTGATGGGCGCGTGTGCTGATATTACTGAATCGGCAAGAACCGGCGTTTGCGGCTTGTCGCGTGGCGATAGAGCACTTAGACCCTAGAAGTAAAGATAGGTTAATTTAAAAAAATATAGGCGCTCACAGTCTTTGTGTAGCGCCTTTTTTATAATGATAAATAAGTACTATATGGCGGAAAAATGACTCATAGACGATTTGCCAAAGCATTGAATTTTATGTCTATTTACGACTTTGGTCGCTAATTGAGAAAAGTCGTTAAAAAAATGACGCTTTTTCAGAATACTTTGAAAAACTGTGCTACACTTTACTCGTTTTTGATAAGAATCCGTTTTCATAGTTCGCTATTAACTCTATATAACCTCTAGTTCCACCTGTAGTACCAGTGTTCGATGTTGTTATTCCTAAGTTATTAATTCTTGAAACATCTTGCAAAAATGTTTATTGCGCAAATGGTTGCGCGTATTTGTTTTTTTTATTTGAGGTTTACATGTCTAAAGTTACAGGCACAGTTAAGTGGTTCAATCCTGAAAAGGGTTATGGTTTTTTAACACAAGATAATGGCGGAAAAGACGTATTTGTACATTTCCGTGCAATCGTTGCAGAAGGTTACAAAACGCTTCCTGAAGGTCAGCGCGTATCTTTTGAAGTTGAAGAAGGCCAAAAAGGCTTACAAGCTGCAAACGTAGAAGCTATCTAGTTTTTTCATAAAAAACCGGAACGTATCTAGTTTCAAGCAAAAATGGCACGCAATAGCGTGCCATTTTTACATCTGCACCTAAACAAGTAAAAACACCACAACTCATCAATAAAATCCAAGTTACTTCTACTTTCCTTTATAGATATCTGCATGACAGCCGATATTTTCTATATTAACCGGGAAGAAGCAAAGAGCCTCAGCGGTATTGAATTGATTACTGCTTGATAGTTCGCTCCCAAATTGAATATAAATAAGCATTGCTCGTAGAGTATGCAAAATATGCGGTCGAACCCATGCGTTTTTTCTTAAAGGATATCAAAAACGATCTAAAACTCGTGTTCACTTTTTATTTGACACTGTTTGGAAGCTTGTTCATTGGCTTGTTCTTTATCATTGCAGCCGTAAACGGAAATAACTCAGCGCCCGTATTGTTGATTGCGACCTGTCTTGGTTATGCAAATCTTTATCTCTTAAAAACAAAATATAAGCACATGGCTAGCGTTAACTTGGCTGCGATAGTTTGTTTAATTACCTTTAGTTTGATTATTCTGGGCGGGCATAAAGGTACTGGTTATTTTTGGACTTTTCCTAATATCACTATTGCTATCGCCGTCTTAACGGTTAGACAAGGCTTGTGGTATTCAGTATTTTCATTAATGGGCTGTGCGTTCATTATGTTTTTATCCCCTGAATTTGAATGGATTAGGACTTATGATGCCGATGTGGCTATCCGATTTTTGATGGCATCAACCGCCTTGCATGTGATGTCTTTAGTCTTAATGAATATTCAGGAAAAAACTAACGCAAAACTTCACAATAAGATGGTGACAGATGATTTAACCGGTCTTTATAATCGCAGTGTGCTTACCAATGCAAGTCGAGAAAATGAGCAACGCCGTTCACTGACCAACGAAAATTACGCCTTATTGTTTGATGTTGACCATTTTAAACGGATTAATGATGATTTTGGACACTCAATTGGCGATGACGTGCTAAAACAACTCGGTAAGCTCATGCAAGCGCACTCGCGTACAAGTGATTTAGCCATAAGGTGGGGTGGCGAAGAGTTTTTGATTATTTTAAAAAATTGCAATAAAAAAGATGCAATGAACAAAGCAGAGAAGCTTAGAAAAGGCGTCGAAGATTGTGAAGTTTTACAATCCTTGGTTGAAAGACCGGTGACTATTAGTATTGGCGTGGCACAGCATATGCCTGAAACCGATTTACATGATGCCCTAGTACTCGCTGATGAGCACTTATATTCAGCTAAAGAATCAGGTAGAAATAAAGTGTGTGGCTAAGCAGAGCTTGCCTTAAATACGCTTTGGTAAATGGCAATAAAAAAGGCATATTTACAAGTAAATACGCCTTTTTTTGGAAGCACCTTTTGTATCGCATCGCAATCGCACTTTGTCATCGCAATACTGGCTTCAACAGCCCTATATCTTAATAAGGCCAGGCCTTACACTCGCTCAAATACGGTCGCAATACCCTGACCCAAACCTATACACATGGTCGCAAGGCCAATCGACTTGTCATTGTCTTCAAGGACGTTGATTAAAGTAGTTGAAATGCGCGCTCCCGAACATCCCAGTGGATGCCCTAAGGCGATAGCGCCGCCTTTCAAGTTTACTTTCTCATCATAAACATCAAGCCAGCCTAGCTGTTTAATACAAGACAATGCCTGCGCCGCAAAAGCTTCGTTAAATTCAGCAAGTTCGATATCGTCCATTGTCATGCCAGCGCGTTTTAAGGCTTTTTGCGTAGCAGGTACTGGGCCAAAGCCCATTATTGCAGCATCGCAACCAGCGACCGCCATCGATCTTATTTTAGCTCTTGGTGTTAAGCCTAAGGCTTTTGCGCGCTCGGCTGACATCAGCAACATTGCAGAAGCACCATCAGATATTGCCGACGATGTCCCCGCGGTTACTGAACCGGTAACAGGATCAAAGACTGGACGTAATCCGGCTAGTGTCTCTACGCTTGTTTCAGGACGAATAACTTCATCATGCTCAACTAAGGTTAACAAGCCATCTGGGTCGTGACCTTCAATAGGCGCAATTTCATTTTTCCATCCGCCATTAAGATGTGCTTTATGTGCATTTTGATGAGAGCGTGCGCCAAATACATCCTGCATTTCGCGGCTAATACCATTTTGGCGACCTAGTAACTCTGCCGTCATGCCCATGCTACCCGAGGCTTTGGCGGTGTATTTTGCCATGCCAGGATGAAAATCAATGTTATAGTTCATGGGGACATGGCCCATATGTTCTACACCACCAATCATGTAAACGTCACCTCGACCTGTCATAATGCCCGACGCAGCATCATGCAGCGCTTGCATTGATGAACCACACAAACGGTTAACCGTAACCGCCCCTGTGCTTCTAGGGATCTCTGTCAACAATTGTGCATTGCGAGCAACGTTAAACCCTTGCTCTTTGGTTTGCTGAACACAACCCCAAATAATATCTTCAATTTCTGTAGGGTCCAGCTTAGGATTACGCGCTAATAGCTGACTCATTAGGTGTGCCGATAATGTTTCGGCGCGGACATTGCGAAATACACCGCCTTTAGAGCGACCCATAGGGGTACGAATACAGTCAATTACCACTACTTCTTTCATATTTATTCTCCTTACAATTTTGGGACGCTTAGTTATTTAGAGTGGGCAAAATAAGATTTGCCGGTGGCTGCCATTTCTCGCACGCCGTCACTAATTTGATAAACCGGCCCTAAGTCTGCGTATTTGTCGGCTAGTGCGACAAAGTTTGCCAAGCCCATGGTTTCGATATAGCGGAAAATACCGCCTCTAAATGGTGGGAATCCTAGTCCGTAAAGCAATGCCATGTCGGCTTCCGCCGCACTGCCAACAATGCCTTCTTCTAAACATCGGATTGCTTCGTTTGCCATTGGGATCATCACGCGGGCAATAATTTCATCAGCGTCAAAGTCGCGTTTAGCTGCAACATGTGGCGTAAACAAGGCGTATGCTTCGTCTGCAGCAACTTTGGTTGGTCTACCCCGTTTGTCTGTCGAATAGTTATAAAAGCCTTTGCCGTTTTTCTGGCCTAAACGTTTTTCTGTATAAAGCAGAGTAACAGGGTCATTATCAATTTTTTGCATTCGCTGTGGAATACCTGTCGACATAACACCTGCCGCATGGTCTGCTGTGTCCATGCCAACAACATCAAGCAAATAAGCAGGTCCCATTGGCCAACCAAAGATTTTTTCCATGACTTTATCAACCGCAGTAAAGTCAGCGCCGTCAATCACGAGTCGGCTAAAGCCTGCAAAGTAGGGGAAAAGTACTCGGTTAACCAAAAAACCTGGGCAGTCATTAACCACTATAGGCGTTTTGCCCATTTTTAAAGTGGCAGCAACAACAGTCGCAATCGTCGAGTCATTTGTTTTTGCCCCTCTAATAATTTCGACCAGTGGCATTTTATGTACAGGGTTAAAAAAGTGCATACCACAAAAACGCTCTGGCTTGTCGAGTGACTCCGCTAATAAATCAATCGAAATTGTGGAGGTATTTGAGCAAATAATCGCATCATCGCTCACAGTATCTTCGGTTTCTTTTAATACTGACGCTTTTATTTTTGGGTTTTCGACAACGGCTTCAATCACCAAGTCTGCGCCTGCAATTGCTTTCATATCCAAGGTAGGCACAATATTATTCAAGGTAGATGCCATCTTTTTAGCATCAACCTTACCGCGCTGCATGCCTTTGGATAAGATTTTTGACGCTTCGCTTAAGCCTAAATCTAATGCAGGTTGAGCGATATCTTTCATGATAGTGTTAACGCCTTTAACTGCGCCTTGGTAAGCAATACCGCCGCCCATAATGCCAGCGCCCAAGACGGCATGTTGTTTAACGTCTTTAGTGGCCGCTTTGGCCATTTTTTTGCCTTTGCCTTTCACTAATTGGTCGGCCAAGAAAATACCGACTTGCGCTTGGCATGCGTCGGTTTTAGCAAGCTTTACAAAGCCCTCGTTTTCAACCTTCAGTGCATCATCACGTAACATACCAGCCGCTTTTTGTACGCTAGCCACCATTTGATGCGGCGCAGGATAGTGTTTTCCTGCTTGCGCCATTACCATTGCGGCTGCTGTCGAGAAACTCATCATAGACTCATTGGCGTTTAGGCTTAATGGTGCCATTTTTTGTGCACGACGAGCTTGCCAATCAAACTTTCCATCAATGGCATCAAGTAGCATCTTACGCGCCGCGTTTTTGAGATTTTCAGGAGCAACAACAGCGTCTACGGCGCCTTCTTTTAAGGCTTTTTCACCGTTACGGTCGCGCCCAGTCGTCATCCATTCAAGGGCGTTATCAGAGCCGATAATACGCGGTAGTCGAACAGTGCCACCAAAACCAGGCATTAAGCCAAGTTTCACTTCTGGCAAACCAATACGTGCAGTGGTATCGGCTACACGTAAGTCACAAGCGAGAGTCATTTCACAGCCTCCGCCTAAAGCAAAACCGTTTATCGCACAAATAGTAGGAACGGGTAAATCTTCAAAATGATTAAACGCTTGAGACGTTTTCGCTACCCACGACAAAATTTCATCGTCAGATAAGGCAAATAAACCAGTAAATTCGGTAATGTCGGCGCCCACAATAAAGGTCGATTTATTTGAACTAACCATCACGCCTTTAACGCCGTCAGTTGCGGCTATTGCGCTGCTTGCTTGATCAAGTTCAAGTACTGTTTGTTGGTCAAATTTGTTGACCGAGCCTTGTGCATCAAACACAAGTTCAGCGATGCCGTCATCGGCAAGTTTGACGATGAGACTTTTACCTTCATAAACCATTATTTTCTCCTGTATATGAAATCATAAATTCAGCTTAAGATTAGACCACCCTTATCCGATAACTCCACTATAATGCTATAAAGAATGAGCTTTTTATCAAATGAATGGTCAAATATTATAAGTGACGCTTTAATTATCAAAATTCTAGCGAATAATACGTGATTCTGCTTGGATTGGCCTTGTTTTTTCGTGCAAAAACTCGCATGTGATGACAATATCATCAAGCGATGCTTAAAAAATACAACATTTAAATACGTAATTATCTTTCTAATATAATTAGTACAACCTTATTACAAAAAGCGCGATAAAATAGAGGCGGTCTACCACTGCACCACATAAGCCCTGTTTTAGTCTCGTTAGGAGCAACAAATTAGCATGCATGCCAGCCGGTTTTTGACGATTTTTACAGCACTCATTTGGGTCCTTGCATTTGTTTTATCATCATTATTGACTATGTCCATGGCGAGGGCAGACAGTGTTGAGCCTTCACAATTTGAAATGCCTGACTTGTCGAGCCAACGTAAAGCTTACCTGCGTGCTGAAAAACTCGTATGGAAAATGGATTTTGAAGAACTTCAAGAAACGATTAATGACCTTAATGGCTATCCATTAACGCCCTACTTAGTTGAGCGTAAACTCTCTCATAAAATACGTTTGCAAAATGAAGACTTGATGCGTCAGTTTTTATCTGATTACGAAGGTTCTCCTCTTGCACGGAAACTTCGCAGTAAGTGGCTGAACTATTTAGCTAAACGAAAAAGAGCTTCCCTCTTTATCGAGTTTTATAAACCGACGAGTAGTGCAACACTAAACTGTGCGTTTATTGAGTTTCAGATGACTCAAGGCTTGAGTTTAGAAACGGTTAAGGATGACATTGCTGAGTTATGGACGGTCGGAAAATCACAGCCAAAGCAATGCGATGGGATATTTAAAAAGTGGATGAAGGCCGGTTTTTTAAGCGAAGACCTAATTTTATTGCGCATAAAAAAAGCAGCAGATGGTGGCAAGCACACGCTTATTCCCTATTTACGAACCTTACTGCCTGACAATAAAAAATACTTAGCTGATTTATGGCACAAAACACGGCGCGACCCGTCGACAGTAAGGCGCACAAAGCTCTTTACCAGTAAATATCCATTAATTGAAGCCGAAATTATGAGCTATGGATTGTCACGGCTAATTTGGCGAGATACTAATTTAGCCATCAAAACACTCGAAAAAGCTGAAAAACGCATTACCTTTACGCTAGAACAACGTGCAAGAATATATGGTCGCTTTGGTATTAAGCTTGCTATCGACGATCATCCTCAGGCCGAAAAGTGGCTATTGAAAGCCGCAGAGGTAGGAGATGATAGCGAGACTATGCGCTGGCATTTGGCGCTGTTGTTACGCAAACAAGATTGGGCAAAGTTAGTGTTATTAATTGAAAAGTCTGCGCCGCAAAAAGTCGCCGCCCACGATTATTCTTATTGGTTGGCCAGAGCTTATGAACAGCTTGGTCAATCTGAAAAAGCACAAGACTTATATCAACAGCTTGCAACACAACGTCACTACTACGGCTTTTTAGCTAGCGCACGTATTAATCAGCCGTATTCACTTCAGCACGTGCCAGTTGAGGTCTCTAAAGAAGCTATTGCTAAAACCATGTCACTAGATTCTAGTAAGCGAGCTTACGAGTTACGTCAGTTAGGGCGACACCACGAAGCCAGATTAGAATGGCGTCATACTCAATCGGTGTTGGATGATGATGAAAAGCTTGCCACAACGGTCATTGCCAGTGCATGGCAATGGCACGATCAGGCTATTTTCACCTTTTCACGAGAAGGTTATTTGAATGATGTTGAGCGACGTTTTCCTACGGCTTTTGCCGACATCATTACCCGCGAGGCAAATAAAAACGACATTGAACCTGAATGGGCGTTTGCTATTGCACGTAGAGAAAGCTCTTTTATGACCGATGCTGTTTCGTCTGCCAATGCTAGAGGATTAATGCAAGTATTGCCTAGTACAGCTAAATATTTAGAAAAACGCAGGGTAAGTTCAAAGCAGTTATTGAACGTTGAAACTAACGCCAAAATAGGTAACAAGTATTTGCGCTATTTAATGGATAAACTAGACAATAACGTGATACTTGCCACGGCTTCGTATAATGCTGGTTGGCGTCGGGTTAGACAATGGTTACCAGAAAATGAAGCAATTGAAGCTGATTTGTGGGTAGAGCTTATTCCATTTAAAGAAACGCGTAATTATGTAAAAGCCGTGACTGCATACAAACAAATATATAGAGCACAGCTTAACGGTGAGCCGTTTAAGGTAACAAGCACGGCTCAAGTCCAAAAAGCTTCACAAAATAATGTCTTTATCGACTTTATTGAAACCGATATTCCGGTGTCGCTATAAATCGGGCTAGCAGCGCGTTTTTTCACATCGTTAGATTTTTGCAGCTTTCTCTTTTTTGAGCATCATACTCACGGCGGCAATGATCAGAATAATCCCCGCGCCATGATAAATGGTAAAAGCTTCGCCTAGCAAAATTACAGCCAATACTGACGTTATGACCGGTCCGCATGTTCCCACAATACTTGTTCGTTCGGGCCCTATGCTACTAATAGCTTTAGCGACTAGCAATGAAGGTATGACGGTGCAAAATAAGGCCAAGCAAGCAATCAACAAGTAAGCTTGATTAGATACCTGTAAGCCACTCATTGCTTGAGTTGATACAAAATATACGAAGATGGCCACACTTGCGCCAAGCATCGCAATGCTGGTAAACATCTGGCTGCCCACTTTGCCCATTAAAGGTTTGCTCCACAGTACATATACTGCAAAGGCAATTGCACTTAAAAACACAAGCCCCGTGCCAAGCGCAACATTGCTACCTAAGGTTGTTAAGTCATGGGCAAATATAAGCAGAATGCCCCCGTACGACATGCCCAAAATTATCCAGATATTTTTAGGCAGCTCGGTTTTAAAAAAGAAAAATGACATGAATACGACGAGGGTCGGAAAGCAAAATAGAACCACCCGTTCTAACTGTGCACTTATGTATTGTAAGCCCAAAAGATCAAGGTAGCTGGCAATGAAATATCCTAAAACGCCTAACATAACGATGGGTAATAAATGTTGTCGGTAGCTTGGGCGAGTGTCTTTGTTTTTGGCCCATTGATACCAAACAACGCCAATATAAAAGGGCATTGCAAAGAGCATTCTAAGCGCGATAACTTGTTCACTGCTTATATTTAACTCATAGGCTTGCTTAATTAAAATTGGCTTTAGTGAAAACATGAAGGTCCCAGCTAGGGCCAATAGAATGCCGGGCAGTATTGACTGTTGAATGTGAGATGAAGCTGACAAAAGAGGGCTCAAACGAGTGATAATGCCTACATTATCACCCTATCTGTGAGTAAACCCAAGGGCTATCGTATTAATTTACCTGTAAGTCTAACAAAGCGCTGCATTGAGCGTCAGATTGCGGCACATCACTGTTGTCTACGATACCAAAGTTTTCATTAATAGATGCATCATCAGAATGCCAAGTTTCGCTGTCTTGATCGAGGCTAAATAAAAATTTACCGTAAAGCTCGTTTGGGTTACGAGGCAAGCCCGCTAAGTTTTGATCGGCGGGTATATCCCGACCAAATGACTCTCCGTTTACCTTAAGTTTAATACGAGAGCTCACCACAATACTCACCGGGTTTTGTTGTGTTTCAGATAAGGTAGACCAAAAGCCCGTCATGCGTTTACTGCTAATATTATCACTAGGATCCTGAGTGTTTTCGTAGGCAATACATACCACGACATCCCCCGCTGTTTTTTGAGCACTTTGCTCAAAAAAGATAATGACTTGGCCTTGCTCACTGTCATTTAATCGACCTGATACGCTTAAACGCTTGTTTGACCAATAGCTTTCTACGGTCTGACTTTCTAGCGTCTGAGGTGCTTCAAATACAAGGTTTGGATTGTCGATAGTACCGTTTTCTTCAGCCGTTTTGAGTTGACCTAATAAATCATCGACATCTAGAGCGTTCTCTTCAATAATTGAATTTAACACAGCACTTGAAACGGGATTACCTTGCTCAATTAGCTGCTGCGAAATATTAACGATGCTTTGTTTGTCTGCGTTGTTGGCTGAGGTGATATCTTTACCTAAAGCTACATTTAATGCTGCAATACTGAGCATGAGGTCAAAATCGGTGGCGCTAAGTTGTTCTTCAGAATTTGCACTATTGTTGATTGTTTCTAACAGTGCGTCGTTGGCAAGTTGTGCATTTTGCACCACGGTTCGTAAACTCACGTCATTCACCACGCTGTCAAGTTGGCCTAGTATTTCTTGGGACAAGGCTTCAGGTGATAGGTCTATGCTCAACGAAAACTGTTGTGATAGGTGTGTCAACGCCGCGTTTAAGATAGTGTTGAAATTTAAGATGTTGTTTTGCACAAAGGCGTCTTGGTTTTTACTCACACTTTGCAAGCTTCTTATGCTTGACGAACTTGTGTTTGACGAACTTGATACAGACTCTACTGAGCTGTTGTTTTCCAATCGCTCTTGAACCGATAAGCCCTGCGCGTTATTGGCTAATGATTGTGCAATACCTGCATAAATTGCATCAACTGAGCTAATTGGCAGGCCAGCATCGCCAAGATCATATCTTGATAATGCCCGGTCACTATTTGTCGCAATCATAGCCGCGACTGAACTTAAATTACTTGCCGCTAAGCTTAAGTTAGGGTGCGCCACAACTAACTCACCACTTGGTGACGCGGTTTTTGCCATATAATCAGCTTGCAGAATATCGTCATCGGTGTCGTATGCACTAAGATTATAGCCCATTGACTCTAACGACGCTTTTACACTCAAGTTTGCTGGTAAGTAATGTGCGAGCGTAGTTAAGGGCGATAAAGTAAATATGGCTTGGTCAAGCTGTGTTTGAAACTGTGTGTTATTTTGAGAGGGACGCTGACCAAGCTGCACGAGTTGTTCTGTGTTAGTTCTTGCTTGCGCCAAATTGATGGTGCTGGTAAGTACACCTAAATGGTTGGTCGCGGTTGATGTTTTAATGCCCTGCGCAGCCTTTAATACGACGTCACCAGATTGCACACCTGTTTTTAAACAAAATTGCTGCAAAAAGCGTTCAGACGACTCGCAATAATTAATGCCGGTATTAGGATTGTAACTAAAATAGCCTTCACCGTCGGTATAAGCAAAGGGTTCGAATCCATCAAGAGAGTCGTTATTTCGCAAGTCTACCCATACAATAGCGTTAGCAAGATATTCGTCGATCGCCACACCGCTTATCACCACGCTATTGTCAGTAGGCGGCGCTAAATTAGGGGCTGGTGTATTAGCACTTAATGCGGGACTATTAAGCGCCGGTACGCCGTCTTGCGCATCATCTGCACCCGAGCATGCACTTAACAGGCCTATTGCTACTAGTGAACATGCGAAACGAATTTTTCTTGAATAATAGGTCATAAAAACAGCCTGTTTTGAGGTGTGTCGATACTTTGGCGCATCTTAAGACCGCTTAAATCATATGTTTTAAGCGATACGTTTGTTCTTGATGAAAGCAGTGTAAAGGCTTGTTTTTTGCGTAGTGTATACAAAGGACTATTTGCGTATGCTTGAAAATACGCGTCTTATAATAAGCGAAACACAGTTATCTCAGAAGAATGACCGTATCGTTTAGCTGTGCTAGCATATTGGGGTATCAGTAAACGCAAATTTGTCAGTAAAAACGATAATAGGAAAGTAATGACTCAAACCTTACGCACAGACTACGCAAAGCATATTGACGTTTTGCAGGCGCGCACCCAAGAAGCACTTGAGCGCGAGAGTATAGATGGATTAGTTATCCACTCGGGTCAAGGCAAACGTCACTTTTTGGATGACACTAATTATCCGTTTAAGGTTAATCCTCAGTTTAAAGCTTGGTTACCGGTGGTTGATAATCCAAATTGCTGGCTAATTGTGAATGGTGTGGATAAGCCAAAATTAGTCTTTTATCAGCCTGTGGATTTTTGGCACAAAGTGCCTGAAACGCCGACAGAGTTTTGGGTAGAGCATTTCGATATTATCTATTTAAAGCAAGCTAACATGGTCGAGAAACACTTGCCCTACGATAAGGCCCGTTTTGCTTACATCGGAGAATATATCGAAGTGGCAAAGGCCTTAGGTTTTAATTTAGTGAATCCTGATAGAGTGATGCATTATTTGCATTTTCATCGTACCTATAAAACCGACTATGAACTTTATTGCATGCGTCAAGCAAACGCGATCGCGGTAAAAGCGCATAAAGCGGCAAGTGACGCATTTTTTGCGCATTCAAGTGAGTTTGACATTAATCAGGCTTATTTGTCAGCAGCACAGCAGGGTGACAATCAAGTGCCATATGGCAATATTGTGGCACTTAATGAGCACACATCCATATTGCATTACACCGTGCTAGATACTAAAAAAACCAGTCAAAATTTGTCGTTTCTAATTGATGCTGGCGCTAGCTTTCATGGTTACGCATCTGACATTACAAGAACATATTGCACACAACAAAATGAGTTTGCAGAGCTAATTCAAGCCGTCAATAAACTCAATCTGTCATTAATTGATATGATGAAACCTGGCCTTGACTACACTGATGTTCACGTTGCTGCTTACTTGGGTGTTGCGAAGATCTTAATTCAGTTTAACATTCTAAATATGACGCCAGAGGATGCCGTCACAACAGGCATAGTGGGTACGTTTTTCCCACATGGTATTGGGCATCCCTTAGGCTTGCAAGTGCATGATGTCGCCGGCCATGTAAATGATGACAGGGGTACGCCAAAACCACCTCCACAAGCACATCCATTTTTGCGTTGTACGCGAATTATTGAGGCGCGCCACGTTTATACCATCGAACCAGGCATTTACTTTATTAGGTCCTTGCTAAGCGACTTAAAAAGTAGTCCTCATTCAAAATATGTTAATTGGGATAAAGTTGACACGTTTATGCCATTTGGCGGTGTCAGGGTTGAAGATAATGTCATTGTGCATAAGCAACGTAACGAAAACATGACAAGAGAAGCCGGTCTCGATTAAGTTATTCGTCTATTAATGAACGTTTAGGCCGTTTTATCCGGTCTGTGTATGCACATAACAAAAATGTGCATGAGCACAGACCCAGGCATAGGGCTGCTTTATCTGTAGCAAAGTTTGCTTTATTGTCAATTAAGGCGCTGTAGGGGGCGCTTTCTTATAAGCAACTCTTTTAACGTATGAAGAGTTGCTCTTTTTTTGCGTTTCTCTCTACTGGCAGGCACTAGCAGGCGTTTTACAGCGTCTCGTTTATGTCAAGTTTTGTCGCAATCGTTTAAATTAAAATCAATAGCTTACAACAAACAAAATATGTTAGGTTAGTAAGGTTCTAGTGTGAGAATTTCGCACGAATCAACACGCCAGCTATTAAAAATATAAAATAAAGGATTGCCATGAGAAGCCCACTTACACGTGCTATTTTCGGCTTATGCTTAGCACTTTCAATTCAAACAAGTGACGCAAGCTTGTTAATGAAGCCAACTTATAATGCTCAATTAGACTACAAAGGTGAAATCTTGCAAGGCGAATACGACAGCGCCTTAAAACACCCCGATGAAATACTCGGTTTTCCTGTGGGTCACCGCGTTGCCAGCCCCGCACAAATTGAGCAAGCTATCCACACATGGAAAACCCAAAGTGACAGAATAAAAGTACAAGAATATGCTCGCTCACACGAAGGGCGTCCTTTACATGCGGTGTTTATTTCAAGCCCACAAAACCTTGCAAACATGGATGATACGCTAGCTAAACTTGAAGCCCTGTCTGATCCACGTAAAACAAACGACGGTGAAGCTAAACAACTCATCGAAGACTTACCGGCGATAGCTTGGATGGCATACTCGATTCATGGTAATGAAACTTCGGGTGCCGACGCAGCCTTAGCCGCGATTTATCATTATACGGCGTCGCTCGACCCAGCCATTTTAAGCATGTTAGATGACATGATCATTGTGATTGACCCGCTAATGAACCCTGATGGGCGAGACCGATTCTCTAAATCCTTAGAACAGTTTAGAGGGACAGCTCCAAATGTGGATGACCAAGCATTGCTTCACCGCGGTGATTGGCCGTCGGGCAGAACAAACCATTACTTTTTTGATTTAAACCGTGATTTTTTCTATCTCACTCAGCCCGAAACCAAAGGTCGGGTAGCGCTTATTAACAAATGGCGTCCTCAATTAATGATTGATGGCCATGAGATGGGCGCACAAGATACCTATTTAATGGGACCGCCACGTCAACCACTTAATGCCAATATTGCGCCGAGTGTACAAAAGTGGGCATATAAGTTTGCTGTTGATCAAGGTGGTGCATTTGATGAAAAAGGCTGGGCGTATTACACCGGCGAATGGTTTGAAAATTGGTATCCAGGCTACTCTAACTATGCAGAATATCGTGGCGCAATGCACATTTTGTACGAGCAATCCCGTATGGCCGAAGACGGCGTTCGTCGACCTGAGGGTTCTATTCAAACTTACAAGCAGTCGGTACATCATCAGTTTGTTAGCACAATAGCTAATTTACAGTCTTTACAAAAATACAGTAAAGAAATGTATAAAGACTATTGGCAAGATAGAAAAAGCATCCTGACCAAAAGCAGCCCTTATTACAACAAGAGCTTTGTTGTGCAGGCTAATGCCAACGATACACGCATGCGTACGCTAGTTGATAAGTTGCTTGCCCAAGACATCGAAGTATTTGTTGCCGATAAAGATATCAAAGTAAAAAAAGCGGTTAATCACTTGGGGCAAACGCAAGATACAACGATTAAGAAAGGTAGTTTAGTGATCCCCAACCGCCAACCAGAGGCTCGCTTACTATCGGCGATTATGGAGTTTGATGCTTCATTGTTACCTGAAACCCTAAAACAAGAGCGTCAGCGCATATTACGTGAAGGCCGCTCTATTATGTATGATTCGTCGGCTTGGAACTTAACCATGATGTATGGCTTAGAAGCGTTTACCGTGCCTAGCCATATTGATGATGATGTGACGCCTTATGAGCGTAAAGCTAATGATTTACTACAAGCAAATAGCAGTGCAATAGCGTGGGCAGTCAATGGTGAAGATGATGCGTCGGTTGCGTTTGCAGCAAGGCTAATGGAGCGCGGCGTTGAAGTTCGGGTGATAGATAAGGCGACTCAACTTGGTCAAGTTGATTTAGTCAGAGGCTCGGTTGTTGTTACCATTACCGACAACCCTGAAAACGATGATTTAATCGACCTAATCAATACGACAGCCAAAGAAACGCATTTGTCGATAAAAAATATCACCACCGGATTTGGCACAGGTGATATGCCTGAATGGGGCGGCAGACATTTTAATTTGCTAGAACAACCTCAAATTGCGGTGGTGAGTCATTCTGGAACTAATTCTTATGATGTTGGTAGCACGTGGTGGAGTATTGATACAAATTTAGGTATTCGTCATTCTCACATTGAATTGTCGGCGCTTAGTCGTACTGACCTTAGACGCTACAATGTTATTGTGATGCCAAGTGCGTGGAGCGTCAGTGATGGTGCGAGTCGAGTATTAAAAACATGGGTTGAACAAGGCGGTACATTGATTACGCATGAAAATTCGAGTGCTTACATCGCCTCTAAAGACATGAGCAGTGTTAAAAATGTAGACGATATTTTTGAAGACGCTGAAAAATTCGATATAGCGCTGCAACGTCGTTTATTGGCTTCTCAGCCTTTGGGAGATTTTGATAGCTACTTTGAGACCACGGTTCAAGATGATGTGACTTATCCTTGGGATGACGCACCTAAACGTTTAAGCAAAGCTGAGCTTGAAAAGCGTAATAAATGGCAAAAGCTGTTTACCCCAGCAGGTGCAATGTTGGCTGGACATGCTGACCAGCAGCATTGGTTGAGCTTTGGTGCTAATGAAATATTGCCTTTGTTATATAGCCGTCAACCTGTATTAGTCGTTCCTGAAAACGCTGAAGCAGTGGTAACCGTTGGTGTTTATGCAGATAGCAGCGATAGCAAAAGCAAAAAAGATGATGATGACAAAGCAAAAGCAGTGTCGTGGTATAGTATCCCAGAGGGACAAGATGTACATGTGCGTATGAGTGGTCTCTTATGGCCTGAAGCCGCCCAGCGCATTGCAAACTCTGCATTTTTAACCCGCGAACGCAAAGGCCTTGGACAAATCATTATGTTCTCAGGCGAACCGATTTTCCGCGGTGCGACCCTTGGGACTAATCGATTGCTGTTAAATGCGATAGTTTATGGGCCTGGTATGGGGACTCGTTTGAATATTGTGTTGTAAGATGACTGCGATATAGTGTGCTCGGAGTAACGTTATTGTTGCTAAGCACTGTCATCGTGGCGAAGTACCGTCATCGTGGCGAAGTACCGTCATCGTGGCGAAGGCCACGACCTCCTTGGAACACGTTGAGGTTTAAATAGACACTACGAAGTACTGTAG
>CAYURD010000034.1:12999-36677 GCA_964446865.1 uncultured Glaciecola sp. | reverse complement strand
CATGGATGGCAATGAATGGCTTACAAGCCTTAAGAGATTCACTATTAGACGCGACTGGCAGAGAAGTGTTTGTCGATGAAGTCTTGGTTGAGCGTGCAATGGTACCCCTAAATCGTATGTTAGATTTTGCGGCCCAGTTAAAAATGAAGGTAAAGGGCAACGCATAAAGGGCTAAACAAGCTCATTACTAATGCCGCAAATATACTATGCAGACCAAAGCAAAAAGTGATGAGGTTTATTTCTAGCGTAATCTTTGCTTGCATCAAGCATGGCTTTTGCCTAACATACGCGCCGCAGTATTAGATATGAATAAGCGACAACTGCAATCAAACAATGCGGAGAGGTGGCTGAGTGGCTGAAGGCGCACGCCTGGAAAGTGTGTTTAGGGTTAAACCTAACGAGGGTTCGAATCCCTCTCTCTCCGCCAAATCACTATTTACTAATGCGGTTAAATGCACTATATTTCATTCATTAAAGCTTAATGTTTGAAATATCATGCATAAAAATCTCGATTTATCAAAGTCCATTGGCAAACTCATAAAACACAAACGAAGCCTAAAAATGGACCAAACCGAACTTGGTCTTCGTGTGGGTCTTGGCAGAAACACAATATCAGCTATTGAAAATGGCAAAGGTGTTAATTCACACTCCTTATTCAAAGTACTTGAGTTCTTAGGTTTAATCGATGACTTTCAAATTTTAGTCGATACCCAATTAAAACAGACAAGCAACAAAGCTCTTCGTAAAACCCGACAGTCTGAACAAGTATTAGACAATGATTTCTAAAGCGTATGTATTCATCGATGGCCTCGCCGAAGAGCCTATTATTTGTGGCGTCATACAGCTTGACGCAGTGAATAATGTTGGTCGTTTTCGCTATGGTAAAAGCTATCTAGCTAGGCCTGATGCTTTTGCGCTTGACCCTATTAACCTGCCTTTAAATGAAAACGAGCATCTTACACATTTTAATAAGGGCATGTTTGGCGTGATTTCAGACGCTGGAGCAGATTCTTGGGGGCGTAAGGTTATATTATCCTTGCATCAAACAAAACCTCAAAACGCACTTGAATTTCTTTTAGCTGGTTCGAGCATGGGGGTTGGCGCACTAGTATTTAGCCTGTCAAGGCATCAATCTAAGCCTAAATATTCGAAGAATACCCTTGGTGAACTGAGCACACTTTTAAATGCAAAAGATGCGATACTCGCTGACAAAGAAATCCCAAACGAAGCAAAAAGAGCGTTTGAATATGGTTCTAGTATGGGTGGTGCGCGTCCAAAAACCATAGTGCAAGATGGAGATATTAGCTATCTCGCCAAGTTCAATCGCCCTGATGACCTATTTAATGTAGTGAAAGTCGAACATGCGAGCATGCGTATGTTGGATGAACTGCCATGTCGCGTAGCTTCGACTAATGTTATGCAGGCGACAAGTGGTGATATTTTGCTTGTTGAGCGTTTTGACTTACATCGTTCAAAGCCCGTATGTCATTACTTGAGTGCAAACGCCCTTATTAACGTTGACAGAGTCAGCGAAAGCAATTTGCTTTCAAAGTATAGTTATGGCTACTTAGCTGAGTTTATTCTTCAACGTGGTGGTGATCCTAGCGATGCGCATGATTTATTTTATAGAATGGTATTTAACGTGTTAATAGGAAACACAGATGATCATACACGTAACCACGCATTTTTATATTCATTCATGCAAAAACAGTGGCGTTTGTCACCCGCTTATGACGTGTTGCCAATAAATAATTCCAAACAACATGGAATGGGAATCGGTGAATTGGGGCGCTTGGGTACAATGGAAAATATTCTTAGTCAATCATTAAGATTTGGCCTCAAATCTTTCAAAGCGAAGAAGATACTTCAAGAAGTTACGGAGCTTTGTAGCGAATGGCAAGCTTATTACAACAACAATGGAGTGGGAGCAGGAGATATTGAGCGCCTCAAAAATATTATCCCAACAACATTTTATTAATCCATCAATATTGTATACGTTAAGCGTATAGCAAATATGAAGTAGATGAAAGCCTTATCATTATTAGCTTTTAGCCGCTGCTCGTGAGTAGACGGTGTCTATTAGTTGGCCTTACAATCACGAGCAGTAAAGCTAAACCCAGTGTAAGTAGACGCATCTTGGATAGCAACTAGCACTTGATCTTCACTCACATACACCACGCGCTCTTCGGGCAGTTTGGTACAATGTGAAAACTGAAAGGCTTCATAGTTATAGACAAATGAAGCTATTAGTTTGTCTAGAAAGACGCCTGTTTTCACTTCCTCTGTCTCTACTACTTCAGCTTCTTTTGTCACAGGCTCTTGGGGTTCTGTTAATTCGCTTTGTGCAGATGCAATAGTGGTATCGTTATTTGGAATATTTGCTTGTGAAATTGTCTCTGCTGGCTCGATAAGACTTGTTTCCTTCGGCGCCAAAGCTTCGATAATCGCTTGTCGAGCGGTCAATAGTTCTTTTTTCTCCTCGTCACTCATGTCGGGATTTTGCAATTTTTCGTCAATGGCCGCCATACCTGCAATATTGGCTTGCTCTCTTTGCTCATCACTTAAGCTAATGCTAAAGTTAAAGCCAGTTGAATCAGGCAGGTTTAATTGTTCTGAGTACCAGCTAATTGATGAGCCTAAGACTGCAATTACAGGCATCAGTAACACCAGTCTTATGACTACAAAGGTTTTGGGAAAGGCTTCTTTTGCTTTTTTCTTTTTGCCAATAATACGCAGCAATATGAATATACCGGTCATTAATTTAAGCAACTGCAATACGCCAAAGGTAAACACCATCGCCACTACGCTCACAATCATTAGCCACATGGGCAGTATCAAAAGTGTGGTTAAGCCTTGTGTATGAAAAAGATAGGTAGGATCTACGCCAATGACCTGATTTACCTTTTGTGCCGCCATCGCTAAGGTGAAGTTTGCTATTGATGCGTATAATACAATCAACACTAAGCGACCTAGCGTTGATTCCCACACTTTTATGAATATTGACCATAGCTCTCTAGACATACTAAAAAATGCGAGTAAGCCAATTAACCACAGACCCGCATTAGGCTCGCCTAAATCAGTATCTAGAAAAATAAATAACACCAAAGCAAGCATATAAATGACTTGATTAGTTTGTAGCAGCTCCCAGCGGCTACCCATTGCGCTGCGGAATTCTCTTATTTGGTCAGCTAGTGTTTTGCGTACTCGCTTATTCTCTGTTTGAAAATCACTATCCAATTTGTTTGTATTGCTTTCAGTAATTTCTGTATCTTGTGGGCTTTTAATAAGCTCTGTAGACATAAAACTTGCCTTTTCTTATTTTAGACGCTACAAAATAGTGACACCTTTTGTGAATAAATCAATAAAAAGCCAACAGGACTGACACTTTGAAACTTTCTGCCTCAACTAATCAGTCTGAAAAATCCACAAAAAGTCATCCAGTTGTCCGTCTTCCCAACATTATTGATATAGAAGCGAGTGGATTTGGCTCACACAGTTATCCAATAGAGGTGGGTGTTGTTCGCTCAGACGGACAGCGTTTTTGTCGCATTATTAAGCCTTTCGATGATTGGACGCATTGGCAAGAAGATGCTGCAAAAGTTCATAATATCAGCCGTCAACAGCTAAACACTTTGGGCGCATCTGGTGTCGAAATTTGTTTGCAACTAAATGAGTTTTTAAAAGGCGGCACTGTTTATTCGGATGGGTGGCAGGTAGATTCTGCATGGCTTAACAAGCTTTTTGACCGGGCACAAGTTGCTAAAACGTTTTATGTTAGTTCACTTGAGATGATACTGTCAGAACATCAGATGAATATTTGGCACGCAACAAAAGAAAGTGTTATTCAGTCTCTAAACATAACTCGCCACAGAGCGAGTAACGATGCGCTTGTTATTCAGAAAACATACCAGCAATCAAGTAATAAATAATTGTTTAAGCGATTAGTTTGTAAAAGCGATTAAACTTTTTGCTTCATTTCCGATAACTCAATAAGAATATAAAACTTGAGTGAAATGAGAAAAAATGCGCGCTTGGACAATTGAAAAAAGATTTAAGGTTTTGCTAGCTTGTTTAGTAGTACTTTTAGCCGTCAACATCACGGGCATGGTTCAGATTTCTAAAACTGGCTATTTTACCTTTTTAGAACGAGAGCATCTGGTTGGCTCAATTGTTATCGATCTGAATATGGCAACGCTGCAAGACGCACAAAATGAAATAAATGTTGCCAGTATCCTCAATAGACAAAGCAGTAATATGTACGAAAAGGGCATGAAACAAGGCGCAGAGCATACACTTGCACAAGCTAAAGCGTGTTTAGCAGCGATGAACGTCCTTGAAAAATCGCTTTTTAGAATAATGGGCTTTGGTGAGGCCATTGATATTTGCGAGCGTGATATAGACGCTAACGTACATTTATTGTCGCAAATTGATAAGTTGCAAAATGGGCAAATGAGTACGGATGAGTTTTTAGCCAGCGTCGAGTCGTCAATTGCCATTATTAAAGCAAATACCGACCGATTTGCTGTTTTGATACCTGAAATAAGATCGTTCTTTACTAGCTTAATTATCGCCGCCACTCTAATACTTGCTGCACTGCTACTCACGGCACTTTGGCTTGTATTAAAATCGGTATTACAATTATTAGGAAAGTTACGAAACGATATTAACATCATCGAAACTGAAAATGACTTAGCTTATCAAATAAAGGATGACAGTCATTGCGAAATAGGTGAAGTGTCTGCTTCTTTTAAAGGTTTATTACAAAAGTTCTCTACAACAATTCGTCAGATATTGCATTCTAATGATGCACTTGAAAAAGAGAGTCAGACCTTAAAAGAACTTGCCGCTAATTCTAATCTTAGTGTTGAATCTCAATATCAAATGTCTTCAGAGATTTCTACCGCAATTACTCATATGACACAAGCGATTGACGATGTTGCTGGCATGATTAACCAAGTGGCAACAGACACTAGCCAAGTGGATAATGCAGCAATTGAAGGGCAACAAACCTTAGTATCAACCGTTAGTGCGTTAAAAGACTTGGCTACTGAGATTTCAACTGCATCAAAAGTGGTGGATAAACTCGCCACTAGCTCAGAACAAGTGACTAGTGTTTTAGTCGTCATTACTCAAATTGCAGAACAAACTAACTTGTTAGCGCTTAATGCGGCTATTGAAGCTGCCAGAGCGGGTGAACATGGAAGAGGATTTGCGGTCGTTTCTGACGAAGTACGAACCCTAGCAACCAGAACCCAGCAGTCTACCCAAGAAATTAGCGCTATCATCGCCGAGTTTAAAAAGGATTCTGAAGCAGCTGTAACTGCAATGAGCGCAAGCGAACATCAAACAAAACAGACGATAGAAAATGCTGATGCTGCCGCTCAATCACTGCAAATAATTGGCGATTTGTCTTCCAAAATCAAGAGCCATGCGGGCCAAGTGGCATCGGCTGGCGATGCGCAAAGCAAAGTTCTCCAAGATATCAATGCAAATGTTGCTAGGCTTTCAGAAGCTGCTCATGAGTCTAAACAAACTGCAGCTCAAACCCATCAAGCTTCTTTGGTAGTGAGTCAAAACGTTAGTGACGTTAGTGCTAAAGTAAGCATATTCAAGGTTTAATAAATTCAGATCTAACACTACAATTAACATCGATAAATTATGTAAGGCTGCAATTTGCTCACCAGTGCAATAATCGTCAGCTTTATCTCTAAACAATTGGCCAGTTCAGACGATAACCTTATAGTGACTCATTCGTTTGGAATACCATGCTTACCTTGTTAAAAAGTGTTTGTACACTCATATTTACTAGTCTGATCTCAACTCATATTTTGGCTAGCACCTCTATAAAGGTATTGGATACTGATGGCAGGGCTTTATCAAATATAGTGATTGAGTTAAACCTTGTTGGTGAAAGCACTAGTTCTGCGTCATCATCAAGTATGCAAAATACAATATTACGGCATAAAATCGAACAAAAAGACCAACAATTTGCACCACACATATCCTTAGTGGCTGTTAATACCGAGATTACCTTTCCAAACGTCGACACTGTGCAACATCACGTATATTCATTTTCTCCAGCCAAGACCTTTGAAGTAAGTTTGCGTGAGGAGTTTACTTCCGCACCCATTAAATTTGAGAAGCCCGGTATCGTTGAATTAGGTTGTAATATTCACGATTGGATGCTTGCCTACATTTATGTTTCAGATGCGCAGTGGTATGGGCAAACAGGCGATAACGCGCTGGCAAAGTTTGATCTGCCTTCAGGCACTTATGAAGTAACCCTGTGGCATCCGCGCTTAGACGACGCCGATTTGACGGCAACACAACAAGTATCTATTCCATCAACCAACAACGAAATCGTGTTAACGCTTAAAAAAGAATTGTTACCCAGCTTGACAGGTTACGATAGTGTAGAGGCGGTCGATGCATACTAACGCGGCCAAAAAGATAAACAACTTTTCCTTAAAAACTAAGCTTCTGCTTAGTTTTCTGATGATTGTTGTGATGCTCGTGGTGATGATTATCTATGCGACTCAAACGGTGGCTAAAAAGCATTCAAAAAGCGTTCTAGACGATAATATTAATGTCTCTCAAATTGTTATCACTGAACATGTGAATGACATCGCAAGAGTTATCCATAAAGCAGCTACTAACCTGTCTTCAGACTTTACGGTAAAGTCGCTCATTTTAAACGCACAAAATGATCCAGCATCATTAAACGTCGCCATGAACAATTTTTCGAATCGATTTGATACGAGCGATTTTGCAGTGTTATCTTCAAGTGGCGATATTCTTGCCAAATCCACAAGCTTTTCAATTAACGAAATAGAAGACCGACAGAATCTGTTAGGTGAAGAGGGCGCATGGATATCGATGAACAATTCTTTGTACCTCAGCGTTATGGTGCCAGTGAAAAATACGCCATTGTCGAGAAACTCTATGGCCTACCTTTTATTTGCCAAGCCAATCAGCAATATTTTTGACGAAAATTTATTTATTTTATCTAATTTAGAAGTGGCGGTAGTTGCAAAACTGGCAGACAAAAAAGAGCAATTAGTCTCATCTACAGTTGATATTGCAACAACACAGAGTTTATTCGATAACAAACGATTAATTGAAGGCGACTTGTATGCAAGTAAATATGATGATGTTGCGTATTTTGGTGCCGTTAAACCCTTTGTAAAACAAAACGATATTGCGCTAAAACTAATGTTGTTTACCCAAGAAGAAAAGGTATTTCTTTCTTACAGTGCATTATTACAAAATATCGTTGTTTTATTAGTGGTCGCTACAATACTGGTGCTTTTGTTCGCTTTCTTCTTTTCAGAAATCTTATCAAGGCCTCTTTTAAAACTCAGTGAAGTGGCCACCGAAATTGGTCGCGGAGAACATCTTGTTGAGGTGCCAACAGGTAATACAAAAGAAGTTAATCGATTGTCTGCCGCTATTTCAAAAATGAACAGTAATTTGATGACGCGTAACAAAGAAGTGCAGCGTCTTGCTTTTGAAGATGAGCTATGCAAACTTCCCAATCGCACTGCCTTTTATGAATATGTGAACACAAAATGTGATAAATCAGCGATTCAATCTTTGGCGCTTATATTAATTGATATTAGTAAATTTACTGATATTAATGAGGCAATAGGATACCAAGCAGGTGATTTGTTGCTTCAAGCCATCGCTGAACGTTTAGCCGACACATTTGCAGACGAGTTAATGACTATTCGCATGGCAGGTAATCAGTTTGGCATATTAATTACAGATGATACGAAATGTATTTCAACGATTGAAAAGGTAATTGACTGTTTGCACGCGCCTTTTTGTATTAATAATTTGAACGTGGTAGTCAATAAAAATATAGGATGTGCAAAAACTGACGTTCGCATAACCGACGCCCGTGCGTTGTCGCAAGCCGCAGATATCGCCTTAAAAGTATCAAAAACAAGTTATGCCCCTTACGTTATGTTTGATGACTCACTTAATTTGTTTGATGCAAAGAAGCTGGCATTAATGTCTGAGCTCAGCCACATTATTCAAAATGGATGTTTGTCACTACATTACCAGCCTCAATTACACCTAGCCGACAACTGTATAAAAAATGTTGAATGCCTTGCGCGCTGGATACATCCAGAGCATGGTTTTGTGCCACCAGATGTTTTTATTGGTTTGGCAGAGCAGTCAGGTCAGATTACTGAGATCACTCGATTTGTTATTCGCGAAGCAGTTAATCAACATTGTAAATGGCGAGGAAAAGGTTTCGACATTGTGATGGCAGTCAATATATCGGCTATAGACTTATCTGATAAAAGCTTCCCGGACTTTGTGTCTGATGTGTTGCGTCAACAGAACATGAGCACCGACCGCTTAATAATAGAGGTGACAGAAAGTGCGGCCATGGAAGAGCCTGAATTAGCTATTCAGTCTTTAGAAAAGCTGTCGGATATTGGTATAAAACTGTCAATCGATGATTTTGGGACAGGTTATTCGTCAATGGCACAACTTAAAAAAATGCCGGTGCAAGAGCTCAAAATAGATAAAGCATTTGTCTTAAATATGGGCTCAGATAGCGAAGACCAAGCAATGGTTTCTACGTTTATATCCCTTGCTCAAAACTTACACTTGTGCACGGTAGCTGAGGGCGTTGAAGATGAAGCTTCACTTGAGCAACTCAAAGCACTTAATTGTACATATGCGCAAGGTTATTTTATATCAAGACCTATGCCAAGCGATGCCATTACCAATTGGTTTGAAACTGTAGAAAACATGCATATCAAACAAACGCAAAAGGCTTAAGATATGTTTGAGGTTTTGCCAGCATGATAAGTAAAACGATTATTACAATTACAACGATTGTCACCTTGATGTTGCAGCAAAACTGCTTTGCAAACACCTTTAGCGGCCGTATTGAGCTTGGACTTAATGCCACAAATGCTACCCAATCATTTTTAGACTCAGGCACAGGTATTCTGCGATTTGATGATAATAATGCGAAGCTATTTCAAGGGGTTTTACAGCATAAGGCGCGACCTTTTAGCGGCTTTACCACAACCCTTGTCGCAAATGCTTATGCAGACGGCGAAGAACACTTGGGCTTTACTCAAGCCTTTGTTGAATATAAGCCATTGAGTCCAAAGCAAATTAAATTTAAATACCGCGCCGGCTTTTTTTATCCGCATTACTCTGTTGAAAATACTGATTTGGGGTGGTTGTCTCCTTATACTTATACACAATCAGCCATCAATTCATGGATTGGAGAAGAGGTGCGTATTCCAGGCCTGGAAGTATCGGCTTTTTCTAATGGTAGACGCATAAGAAGTCCATGGAGCTGGGAGCTTAATGCTGGGGTATTTAAAGGTAATGATCCTGCCGGTACTTTGCTCACGTGGCGAGGCTTTTCGTATCATGATCGTCAGTCTTTACATCATGATCGTGTGAATTTTGCGCCCATTCCGACGATTGTTGAACCGTATTATATTGAAACACCTAATTGGATTAACCCCTTTGAAGAAATAGACGGAAGATGGGGCTTTTACCTTGGGGCTCACTTAAATTACCAACGTAAAACGATATTTAAATATTACTATTATGACAACAATGGCGACCCATCAGCGATTAATGATATTCGGATTTACGCGTGGGATACCAAGTTTCATAGTTTTGCGTTAAGCCATAATCTTAGTACATCAACAAGATTATTAAGCCAAGTAATGATAGGTCGAACCGATATGGGGCCTAGGGTAGTGTATGCTGATTTTGCGTCAGCTTATGTCATGTTAAGCCACAAACGTGACGAGCATCGCTATAGCGTGCGAGTTGAGTACTCTAAGGTTGATGAGGATGACATGTACCCATACGACCAAAATGATAGCAAGACGACTGCCATTACTGCCGCATGGCGATATCAACACGACGCTAATATCGAGTTAGGCCTCGAGCTTCATGTCAACACTAACGAGGCGGCTAACAGAGTGCAAGTGGGTGTTTCGCCAAAACAAGACGATGCACAAGGAAGATTGGTGTTTGCGTACACATTTTAACAATCATGCCGAAGCGCGATTGCTAAGGCGAATAATCAATTACGCTGTTGAATACTCGATAAACTAGACAACTATAAAGCAAGCCACCAAAAGAATAATTAAGGTAGCGATACCAAGCGATAAGTTCTGAAACTCCTTGCCGCTGCGATTCTTTTCAGGCAACCACACCATCAAAAACGCCATTAAGCCACCCGCTACCACGCCGCCAAAATGTCCCCAAAATGAGATGCCTGGTATTAAAAGTGGCAAAAGTAGATTTATCACAACTAGACCGAACACAGGCGAGTCTTTAACGCTAATACCTCGTCCCCATAAGACAACAAACATAGCACCTGCTAAACCTAATACAGCGCCTGAAGCACCTAATGTAGGCTGCGAAAACCCAAAACTAAGTACGGCAAGTGAACCCCCTAAAAGTGCACCAAAATACATTAAAAAGAAACGACGACTGCCCAAATTACTCTCCAACTCTGGCCCCATCATAAAGAGTAAGTACATGTTAAATGCAATGTGAATAATGCTTCCATGTAAAAAGCCGGAGGTAATAATACGCCAGTATTCGCCATTTTGAACGAATGGACCATATAATAGACCCATATTAGTAATAAAATCTTGTGTTAGAAACTGGCCGACAAAAAATATAAGATTGAGCCCTATCAAAGTAATGGTGACAGGGCTATTTTTAGGTAAGGTCAACATGTCAGGGCTTAATCCTATTAAAGGTGCTAATTACTTATATGTTGGTGTAAGTGAGTCAAATTCAAGCTTTACACCTCGTCATTTTGTTTGATTAGCTTTGCTCAACCAGATCGGGTGAACTCACTGTTTGTCGAGTGTCTTGCTTTAACAAAGACATCAGCAGCGCCGGTAAAAATGATAAGCTGAGCAGTGTCGATACAAAAATACCGCAAAGTACGATTACGCCAACACCTCGGTAAAGCTCTGTGCCTTCGCCTGGGACTAATACCAAAGGTGCGAGGCCAAAAATGGTAGTCGCCGTTGACATTAATATTGGTTTTAAACGTTTCTCAACCGCTGATCTCACTGCATCTTTAACGTTATGGCCTTTTTCAATAAAACGACGAGTTTGATCAACAATCAGTATCGGGTTGTTCACAACGGTGCCCAGCAATATTAAAAAGCCCAGCATCGTGATCATATCAAAAGGTTGATAGCTAGAATCAAAGCCCAAACTAGCTAAAAGGGCATTCACACCATTGACCATAATAAGCCCCAATAAACCACCAGCCATGCCCAAAGGCACCGTAGCCAATATAAACAAAGGATAGCGCCAATGTGTAAAGATGGCGACAAGCAGCAGGTAACAAAGGGCAACGGCAATCACAAAATTACTGGTCAATGCTGATTTAGTTTCTTCTAATTGATTGGCCGCACCGCTAATACTGACATTTATGCCTTGCGCAATTTTTCCTTGCTGCCACAAAGACGGCAATAATTGAATCCTAACAGTTTGCTCGGCTATTTCTAACGCGACATCGCGAGCGGGAATAATATAAACGGTGACGGTTCGATTACCATCGACTCGTCTAACTGAATCAGAGCTGTTGCTTTCAACTAAATCAGCCAGAGCGTTTAAAGGCACAATACTGCCACCCGCCGCTACCATTGGCGTTGACGACAGTGCTTCTATGCTTTGTTGATTGCCAGCCCCGCTAAATAAAAAGATATCAATCTTGTCATCATTTAGAATAAATTCATCCACATAAGCGCCATCACTCACCGCGGCCACCGAATACGCAAAGTCACGATTATTAAAGCCAAGCTCAGCTAAACGCTGCCAGCGAGGACGAATTTCGATAAAGGGCTGCTCGAGTGTTAAAGAGCCTGGATCAGAATTTAGCTGTGGATTATCAAACAGTTTATTAGCTTCGTCGTAAACGGCTTGCGCAGCAGAATATAGTTCACCAATATCGTTACCCGCTAAGTCAACTGCGACGGCGCGCGTGCCGCCATCGTTACTCGAAATAATTGAGCCACGGGCCGAAAACGCGCGCATGTTCTCATAGCTTCTGAATTTTTCGGTGATGGCGTTCATCATCTCGTCAATATACTGAGGCTCCACGGGTGCACTCAAAAACCAAATACGTCCAATCGATACTGACATATTGTAATAAGCCAACGGCGGCATATTGGTATCGCCATTTTCAAAGGCACTCGGGTCAGCATTAACATAGTCTTTGAAGTATTCGCGCAGTTCGTCGCCGATTTTTTGCATTTCACTTAAGTTATAGCTAGGCGGCGCTGACATAATTGAGAATGCTTTAGGCTCTTCGCCTTCGGGTAAGTATTCTGCCGCAGGCATAAATATATAGGCGCCACTTAAAATGCATACAGCAAAGCTAGCGGCAATAATCGATGCGCGCTTTTTAGTCTTTATGCAAACATCTACAATACTTAACCAGCGGGTTGACAGCGTGAGCGGTGGTCTAGTATTTTGTTTAGTAGATACCTTATTAGTGCTGGTTTTGTTTTCGCGACCAGCACCAAGGTTCGCCATTGCCGCAGGCACCACAAATATCGCTACCAGCATCGACGCAACAATTGCACCCGATATTGCTATCGCGATATCTGAATAAAGTTGACCCGCTTCTTGTTCAATAAATAAAATCGGGGCAAACACTAATACGGTGGTGGCTGTCGATGCTAACACGGCTGGCCATACTTCTAATACACCGTCAACCGCTGCTTGATATCGGCTTTTGCCTTGTTTGCGTGCTTGCATAATCGATTCAAGCACAACGATTGTGTTGTCAACGGTCATGCCTATCGCAAAGGCAACGCCTGCTAACGAGATAACATTGATAGTGCGCCCAAACGCCAATAGCGCAATAAATGCGGCAATGGTACAAATGGGTATCCCCATTACGCCAATTAAGGTTGAGCCCACAGACCGTAAAAAATAAAACATGACTAAGGTTGCCAGTAAGGCACCTAAACCTAAGTTTACCCAGACATTTCCTAACGAACTTGAGACATACTGTACGTCATCACTGAAAAGTTTAAGGCTCAGACCATTTTGTTTTAACAGTTCGTTGTTAAGAGACTCAACAACGGGCAGTAATTGTTCTTTGATAGCAATTACGTTTGAGCCACTTTCGCGCCTGACCGACATGGTTAAATTTCGTTCGCCGTTTGAGTAAGATAGTCCGCGCGTCTCAAAATGATCAAGTGTGACATCAGCCACATCTTTTAGGTAAACATTGGCGTTGCCTCGGCGAAGAATAATGAGGTCTCTTAATTCATTTAATTGTTCAAATCGACCAACAACTCTGAGTAAAAACCGGTTTTCGCCGCTTTCTATGTCGCCAGCAGAAGCATCGTTGTTGCGCTGTCGAATGGCATCTCTGACTTGCACTAAGCTAATGCCGAGCTGTGCCAAGCGCGACGCGTCTACTTTTATTTGAATTTGTCGCTGTGCACCGCCTCGAACATCCACTTGAGAGATACCTTCGACAGATTCCATGCGTGGACGAATATAGTCGTCTGCAAAGTCTCTAAGCATGTCAACGTCGAGCTTCATGGGGTTACCATCAAGCGGGCTTAAGCGAAAGAACATAAAGGCGTTGCTTGAAAATGAGCTTGAAAATAAACGTGGCTGGTCAACATTTTCAGGATAAGCGGGCACTTGGCTAAGCGCATTACTAACGCGTATTAAAGCATCATTTACATCAACACCAAATGGGAACTCTAATTCAATATTCGCCGAGCCCATGCTCGATGACGATATCATCCGCTGCAAATTTGGCAATGAGCGCAAATAGCGTTCTTGCTCTATTAATATTTCTTTTTCTATATCTTGCGGTGTCGCACCGGGCCATCCTGTTTGTACGCTAATTGTGCGCACTTCTAAATCGGGTATCATTTGTACAGGAATGCTTATTGCGGCTACCAAGCCAAGAATGCAAGATATCAGCACCACGACTGTGACCAGTATTCCTCTTTTTATTAAGCCTTCTATCATTATCTTGTTTGCCTAATGGTATTTGGAATAACCGGTGTGCCATCGCTTAAAAGCTCAATACCTGTCACGATATACGCCAGCTTTGTTTGCGTACTTTGTACCGACACATTACCGTTTGCTAACATGCTATAGTCAGTAATAATCCGTTTTGCTTTATTATTATCAACAACAAATACGCTGCTGCCGCCATCAGGGTGTTGCTTAATGGCCGAGCGAGGTAACTCGATATATTGTGCGCTTGAATTCGGCAAGTCTAATTCGACCTGCGCCGACATGCCAACGCTTAACTCGCTAACACCTTGTATATTTTGAGGTAAATCAGCTTGGGCGGTGAAGGTTCGGCTAACACTGTCGGTCACAGGCACGAGTCGGCTTAAACTAGCCGATATCGCTAGCGCATTTGGGGTATTCGGTAATACCGTCAAGGCAACGGTTTCTTGCGTGTTAAAGCGGTTAAAATATTGCTGCGGCACTGAAAAACTCAAGCGTAAGTTTTGTTCAGATACGACATTAAGTAAGCTGCTTTGTTGGCTGACCCATTCTCCAACATCTACGTTTCGCTGAGCAATGACACCATTAAAGGGCGCAACAAGACGGTGACGACGCAATACTTCTTGCTGGCGTTCTAATACTGCGCGTGCGCGGGCCACTTGCGCTTGTAAATTGGCCACAAAGGCTCTGCGCTCAGCAATGAGTGTTTGTGCAACCACTTGTTTCTTTGATAAGGCCAAGACTTCATCATATAAGCGTTTTGCTTCTGCTACGTTTATTTCGTTGGCACTAAGGTTGGCTTGCGCCTCTTGCACTTCTAGTTCAATTAAGCGCGTGTCGAGTTGCAGCAGTGCTTGGCCTTTTTTTATCTTGTCGCCAATTTCAACATAAATATCAGCAACAAGTCCCGATACTAGGGGCGCTAAAAATGCATTTTGTTTGGCTTCGACAGTGCCGGTGAGTGTTAACGTTTCGGATTGTTTTGATGAATTGGGGTATATAACATCTACCTTGATTGCTTTTGTTTGTTCGCTTTGAGCAAACGTGACTGACGCACTAAATATCAAAGCTAAATACAAACATATGCAGGATAGGCTCGTTAACCTACCGTTTTTATCTACACTAGCACGCAACACTTCGTCTCTCCCTGGGCATTATTTATCGCGAATGTCTTATTTCGCTCAAATAAAGTAATTTTTATTATTTGTTATTTCTTAACTATTATTACTGCCCATATGAAAGAATTGTTTATTAATACAAAAATAATACAAAAATTCGTTATAGAAATTATGATTATTGTTTATGAATAAGTGTTTTCAGTGCAATAGAAGCGGCAGAAAGGGCGCTTTGTCGTTTGGTAATTATCCCCACCTGATGACTTATTTTTGGTCCTTCAATCTCTCGATACTGCAAGCCCATATTGATCATCTGCGCTTGGCTGGTGCTTGGCACAACACTCACACCTAAGCCTGCTTTTACTAGTTTGCCAACACTTACCAGTTGCTGCGTTTCACATGATGGAGATAAGCTCAAAGCTTCATTTTCGAGTGCTTTATCAATTAATAGGCGTGTGCCGGCGGGCCGTTGTAATGATATATGCGGGAAATTAAGCAGCGCTTTCCAAGTAAGGGTAGTGTGCTCAAGTAATGGGTGCTTATTTGGCAAAATCGCGATAAATTTATCAATATAAAGCATCTCAAATGTCAAATCGGGCGCTTCGATTGGCGCGAACGTTATGCCTAATTCACAGCGTCCTTCGCGCACCATCTCTACCACGTCTTCGGCAATCACATCATGCACTGTGATGTTGATGTCAGGATAGCATTGATGAAACTTGCCCAATATTGGCGGCAGAATATTGCTCGCATAAGTCGGCATTGCCGCGACTTCAAGTTTGCCTTTAGCCAGGGTGAATTGGTTGTGAACATCTTCTAAAGATTGTTGCCAGTCTGATACCAAACGTTTTGCGACAGGGAAATAAGCTTTTCCTTCAGGCGTGAGTGAAACGTTGCGGGTTGAGCGTATCAATAGTTTGCCGCCTAAGGTGTCTTCAAGGTTTTTGATGGCAATACTTAAGGCTGGCTGCGATAAATGCAGCTGTATTGCTGCCTCGGCAAAGCTGCCGGTTTGAGCAACGGTAATAAACGCAAGTACTTGGTTAAAAGGAACATTCATGAAAACGCTTGATTGATAAATTAAATTTATTAATCAATTAAAATATATAATTTGATAAATGTAAATACATCTATCACACTTAACTAATAAATAGTCAACAACACTCGGGAGTGAGATGTGTCTGGATTCGATAAAGTAGTCAACAGTTATGAAGAGGCCTTAGCAGGGCTTGAAGATAATATGACCATAGTAGCTGGTGGTTTTGGCTTATGTGGTATTCCTGAAAACCTAATTGCTGAAATAAAACGCAAAGGCACAAAAGGCCTAACGATAGCGTCAAACAATGCCGGTGTTGATGGCTTTGGTTTAGGTATTTTACTCGAAGACAAACAAATCAAGAAAATGATTGCTTCTTATGTGGGCGAAAATGCCTTGTTTGAAGCCCAAATGATGAGTGGAGAACTAGAAGTTGAGTTAACACCACAAGGCACATTAGCTGAGAAAATGCGCGCTGGCGGTGCAGGCATACCCGCTTTTTATACAGCAACCGGCTACGGTACGCCCGTGGGTGAAGGTAAAGAAGTTCGAGAATTTGATGGCCGTGCTTATATTCTTGAAGAAGCCATTGTAGGTGATTTTTCTATTGCTAAAGCATGGAAAGCTGACCGTTATGGCAACTTAATGTTTCGCAAAACGGCGCGTAATTTTAATCCAATGGCCATTACGGCAGGTAAAATTGCCGTGGTCGAAGTTGAAGAAATTGTTGAGGTGGGAGAGCTTGACCCCGACGAGATTCATTTGCCAGGTATTTATGTGAACCGCTTAATCAAAGGCTCATTCGAAAAACGTATAGAACAACGCACCGTGCGCGTTGCATAAGGGAGAAAACACATGGCTTTAACTCGTGAACAACTCGCACAGCGCGTCGCACAAGAATTTCAAGATGGCTTTTATGTAAACTTGGGTATTGGTATTCCTACATTAGCGGCTAATTATATTCCAGATGGCATGCAAGTGATGTTGCAATCTGAAAATGGCTTATTGGGCATGGGGCAGTTTCCGACCGATGACGAAGTAGACGCCGATCTGATTAATGCTGGTAAGCAAACCGTGACTATGGCGACTGGCGCGTCTATATTTTCGTCTGCAGACTCATTTGCGATGATCCGTGGTGGACATGTTGACCTAACCGTACTTGGTGCGTTTGAAGTTGATTGCCAAGGTAATATTGCTTCTTACATGATCCCCGGCAAGCTTATAAAAGGCATGGGCGGCGCGATGGATTTGGTTGCTGGCGCTGACAATATTATCGTCACGATGACACACGCTTCAAAGTCTGGGCAGTCAAAACTGTTGGCACAATGTACTTTACCACTAACGGGTAAAGGCTGTATTAAGCGTGTGTTAACCGACCTTGCTTTGATGGATATTGAGGATGGAGCGTTTATTTTGCGTGAACGAGCACCAGGCGTAAGTGTTGAAGAAATTCAAAAACTTACCGCTGGGCGCTTAGTAATACCTGACAATGTGCCAGAGATGAGTGTTTAAAAAAGCATTTGCGATATTTGATGATTGGGCATCACAAACGTGGCGCCTTTTCTTTTGACCAACTCTTTTGGCATACCATAAACAACCGCTGTTTCTTCTGATTCAGCAATAGTGGTTGCCCCTAACTCAAAAGCTTTTGTCATCTCTACGGCGCCATCATTGCCCATCCCTGTTAATTGCACGCAGCACAGGCGCTTGGGCGTAATGCACTTGATGGCTGAGTCGACAAGTTTTGACACGCTAGGGTGCCACATATAATTTGTATCTTGCTCACAAGGGGCCGCGTATATTTGGCCAGCTTGTTTTTCTACGATAATGTCTCCATCACCTTGCGCTATATAAATACACGATTTTTCGAGCTTTGTTTTTTCGGTGACTTCAATGACTTTCATTGCGCACATTGTATTGAGTCGTTCGCTAAATACTTTAGTGAATCGTCCTGGCATATGCTGGGCAACAACGATTGGCGCAGGGTAGTTGGCTGGTAAATTGGGCAATATGGCTTGTAAACAGTTGGGTCCACCTGTTGATACGCCAATAACGATCATATCGTATTGAATGCTCGTTTGCGTAAAACTCTCAATGCGTGGCAATGTGACCGGCGTAACGCCTTTTCTAATTTTGTGCTTTTGTTTGGCGGCCGACATGACTTTTTCGACCATTAGCTTGCCAACAGGACCCATGTCGACAGTGTATTGGCCATGGGGTTTTTGAATATAATCAATAGCGCCTAAATCGAGTGCATCAAAGGTGTAGGTCGCGTTTTTTTCAGTAAGCGACGACACCATCACAACAGGCGTTGGTTTTGTGCGCATAATTTCTTTTAAACACGTTAAACCATCCATAACTGGCATATTGATATCAAGTGTAATAACGTCTGGCGTATAGCTTTTTAGGATCTCGAGACACTCTTTACCATCGGCAGCGACCTCACAGCTAAAGCCTGATTTTTCGAGTAAACGTTTATGGTGTTTTCTCATTAGTGCAGAATCATCAACGATTAACACTTTATAGTTCATGGATATCCTGTCATTTGAGGCTATTGCGCTGGTAAAAAGCATTTTTACTTATTAATTATGTATCGGTCGCGGTGGTAAAAGTATGATGTGTTTTTTTGTGGGGTTTTGCGCGGGGAAACACGCTATTGTGCGCGAAGAACTACACTATTGCATGCGACGAAACACGCTAGTGTGCGCGAAAAAACACTTCATTCTGGCGAAGGCCGAATACAGATCGGTTAAGACTTCCTCGTCATCCTCGCGAAGGCGGGGATCTGGTTGATGTTATTGCAAAGCTTATCAAAACATACACTTAGCTAAAATCGTGCAGTTCCAAGGAGGTTCCCGCCTTCGCGGGAATGACGGGTGTTTTGCTGGAATGACGGGTGTTTCGCTGGAATTACAGTTATATTGCCGCCATGACAGTAAACACGCTTAGCTCGCGCTAAGCGTATCTGTTTTAGTCACTTTACGACGGCGGAACAAGCCGCCAATGCCTCTAAATATCGCCTTAAAGAAGCGACCGATATCGTTGCCAACAATATACAAACTTGGTACTAAAATAAGCGTCACAAGCGTGGCGTACATCACCGCAAAGCCTAAACCAACCGCCATGGGAATAACAAATGCGGCTTGCAAGCTGGTTTCAAACATAATGGGGAGTACACCCATAAATGTTGTGATAGATGTAAGCGTAATGGCTCTAAAGCGAGCGCAACCGGCTTCGACCACGGCTTCTTTAATTGCATAACCTTGTTTGCGCAGTTGGTTGACATAGTCAGTCATGACTAATGAATCGTTAACGACCACGCCTGATGCCGCGATTAAGCCAAAGAATGAGAATAGACTTAAATCAAGACCAAACATCGCATGGCCCCATATTGCACCAGTAAAACTAAACGGGATTACCGACATAATAATGAATGGTTGTGCGTAACTTTTTAACGGGATTGCCAATAGTAAGTACACGAAGGCGAGGCCAGTTAAAAAGAAGACAATTTGCTCAGTGGTTTGTGCTTGTTGCTCTTCAATTTTACCACCCAATTCAGTTTTAACACTGGGGAATTTCTCAAGCATATCCGGTAATAAATTGTCACGAATATTATTGATTAATTCGTTAGGTTCAACTAATTCTTCATCAATAGAGCCCCAAACATAAACGCTTCTAAATCCGCCTTCACGTCTTATGTAGCTAATACCCGCCGTTTCGTCCAGTTCTACAACGTCACCCAACATGACTTCTTGTCCACTTGGGGTGGTCACGACCGCATATTTTAAGTCAGCAAATCTTTCGCGGGTAAGGCGAGGGTAGCGCACCATCACTTTTACTTCTTCACCGCCGCGCAACACTCGTTGAGCTTCACCACCAAAAAAGCTAGCGCCAATTTGATTCGCTATTGTTGCCAAATCTAAACCCAAATCGTAGGCAACTGGTTTGAGTGACATTTGCACTTCTTTACTGGCCGGGTCAATAGTTGAACTTAGATCAAATACGCCTTTTTGGGTTTGTAATTGGTCTATTAAATAACGACCCGCTTCGTTTAAGGTCGCAATGTCTGAACCAAAAATTTGATAGCCAAATTCACCGCCATCCCCACTGTCTTGCAGCGTATCTCTAACTTGAATAGATTTCATGCCTGAAATTTCTGGTAGTTTTTCACGCCATCTGCGCGCAAGTTCAAAGGTACTAAATGGACGTAACTCTTCATCAATAAGCGGGGCAAGTAGTTCACCACGGTTACGTCCTTGGTTGAAGACTAAAAGGTCGCGCACCATGCCAATGCCAAATTCTTCTTTTATTTCAGCCTCAACTTCATACACCACAGATTCTAGGATCCTTAATGCTTCTATCGTATCTGTATCTGATACAGTCTCTTGCATTTCAATATTTATGCTCGGGAAATCATGCGGCACATTGGGTTCTTGTACGACACGCACAATATTCGCGCTGATAAGTTGAAAAGCGACACCTAGCATTGCAATAAAGAAGAAAAGCGTGAACCAATTGTGCTTTGTACAAAAGCGAATAAAACGCTTGTAAGGGCCGTGCACAAATGAGAAAAAACGTTTGTTAAATTTGTTTCGCCAACTGGTTTCGGGTAACGGCTTTATGGTAGACGCCGCGATATGAGAAGGCAATATGAGTTTTGATTCAACCAGAGAAAATGCCAAACACAAAATAACCACACCCGAGACATTTATAAAGAAATCGCCTGATGGCCCTGAACTAAACAATACTGGTGCAAATACTGCCATAGTTGTCAACACACCAAAGGTAGCAGGGGTGGCAACTTTGTTTGCGCCATTCACCACATTGCGCACGCTGTTGCCATATTTATCTATTTCAGTATAGGCGCTTTCGCCAATAACGATGGCGTCATCCACCACAATCCCCAGTACCATAATAAATGCAAATAGCGACAGTATGTTAATGGTAATACCCGCCAATGGCATAATGGCTATTGCGCCTAAAAAGCACACAGGCAAACCAATCATTACCCAAAAAGCGAGTTTAAAGCGTAAGAATATTGCGAGCATAATAAACACAAGCACAGCACCTTGAAGCAGGTTGCTTAGCATCATGTCAAGGCGACCATTTAAGTAATACGTGAAGTCCACTAACACGCCTAATTCAACACCTGTAGGAAGCGTTTTGTTGCGCTCGGCAATGTAGGCCTTGACAGAGTTTGCAATAGGTACGATGTCTTGTGAACTCGTAGCATTAATGTTGATCATCATGGCATTAACGCCATTCATTTTAAAATAACGCTCACCTTCAACAAAGCCGTCTTTAATGGTTGCGACATCTCTTAATAATACTCTTGCACCGCCAGCCCCAAGCTTCACTGGGATCACGGCAAATTCTTCACCATTGTAAAACTGGTTTTCGACGCGAACGGCTATGGTGCCTGCCTCTGTTTGCAACTGTCCTGCTGAATAGTTGGCTGAATAGCGTCTAATGGCCTGCGTAACGTCATTTATGGTGAGGTTATATTTGCGCAGCATTTCGGGTTGTATTTCGATGGCAATTTCGTCGTCTGGCGCATTCGCATTGGCCAATTGTACGTTTTGTAATGCGAGGATCTCGTCTTCTACTTGCTTCGCTATTGGTTTTAAATCGGTAAGTGGGATATCACCCGTGAGCGTTACATTCATGACCGGCGGGGTCATTTCTATTTGAAATACATTTATTGGCTCCATTGCGGCAGGAAATGTCGCAATGCCATCTATCCTTGATTTTACCTTATCAAGTACATCTGGTAAGTATTCATCGGTGTATACTTCCATCGATACGTTACCGCTGTTTCGGTATGCGCGACCAATAGACTCTTTGATTTCGGGTAAGTCTTTTATCGCTTCTTCTATTTTGATGAGTATCGATTCTTCTATCTCTTGTGGGGACGCACCAGGATAAACGACATTGGCTTGAATACGGTTAATCTCAACATTAGGAAACATTTGTTTTTGTATGGTCATGTAACCAAAAATGCCGAGCAAAATAATCATGCCCATCATTAAATTTGCGGCGACTGGGTTACGTGCAAAGTACGCAATAATGCCTTTTTGTGGTTCTTCGGCTTTCTGTGGTGCTGGTGATTGCGAGTTGTTGTCTATTGTTTCTTCGTTAGCCATGTTAATACTCCTTACAAACCACTGTTGTTGTTTGCGGTCACGGTGTTTAACTGTGCGCTTGGGCTTTCTTTAATTTTGACTTCCATCCCATTTTGAGGGTATTCAGGTAGGGTCAGCACTAAACGGTCTTGTGCTTGTAGACCACTGCTAATATAAAAGTAACTGCCTTCTTCGCGAATAACTTCGACGTCATGAGCTTCTAGTATATTGTCATCGCTTGCCAACCAAATACGGCGATTGGTGACGAGCGTTTGTGGGATCTTAAATACGTTTTGTAACTCCATGCCCGAAAAAGCAACTTCTACATATGTACCAAATTTAATGGTTGGCTCGCCGTTAACAAGGCCATAAGGGTCTTCAACACGCAATACCAAATGCTGCATGCGGGTAGTTTGATCAACTATTCCCAAATTCCGATTGACTGTCGCTACTCGGCTAATGCTCTTATTTCCGCGCGTTTTAACCATTGCTGGGTTATTTAAAATATTTGCGGGTAAAAACTGTGTATCAAAACCAGCAATAGGGACAATAATTTCGGCGGTTTCAACGTTGTTGATTTCGGCAACGCGCATACCTGCTGTTACAAACTGACCAGAACCAATATCACGGCTCACGACTAAGGCATCGTATGGCGCACGAACGCGCGTTTTTTCTAAATCTCTTTTAGCAATGCGCAAGGTAGCTTGAGCCGATTTTAGCTGCGCTTGCGCACTGAGCACTTGAGGTTTGCGCAAATAAAGATCGCTTACTTGATTTTTAGGTAAATTGCGTGCTTCTCGTTCCGCGACTTTTTGACGGGCGAGCTCTTCAATTAATGTTGCTTCAGCCAATGAGATTTGCGCTTCTGCTTGCAATACATTTGCTTCGTATGCGTCGGCTTCAATCGTGAATAAGATGTCTCCGCGTTGTACCACGCCTCCAGCAACAAAATTAGGATTCCAACTTAAGACCTCACCGCTAACCTGCGCAGCAAGTACTGTGCTTTCAAGCGGTTGTAACTCACCAAAGCTGGTGATTTCAACCTGATGATTGATGGGCACAAGTGATTCAATGCTTACCACGGGGCGGCTATCAACAGGCTCTTTTTCTTTTTCGTCTTCGGCAACGGCATGTATACCAAAGGCAATTAAACCAAATGTGATCAGCATGGCAAGAAAGATGGCAAATTTGATGAAAAAGATTTTCATAAGTAGATCCTTAATTGAAGTACCGTTAGTGTAGCGCCAAAGTGTGTGCAGCGTATGTGCCAAATGTAACTAAATATGTAAATTCTTGATGAAATCGTCATACTTAAGTACTAAATATGCGTTTATTCTCTATGTATACAGATACGAAAAAGGCGTAGAAACATCTCTACGCCTCTTGATTAAA
>CAYURD010000034.1:0-12979 GCA_964446865.1 uncultured Glaciecola sp. | reverse complement strand
GGTTTGTTCTGCGTCTTTTTATCGGCCACTACCGACAAAAACAAAGCCCTTAATAGTTGGCATTACCCGGTGTACGTGGGAAAGGTATTACGTCACGCACATTACCTATTCCAGTAACATAAGCGACTAGGCGTTCAAAGCCTAAACCAAAGCCAGAATGGGGCACAGTGCCGTAGCGTCTTAAGTCTCGATACCAGTCGTAATCTTTGGCATCTAAGCCCATTTCTGCTAAGCGGCGATCAAATACATCTAAACGCTCTTCACGCTGTGAACCACCAATAATTTCACCAATGCCAGGTGCTAATACATCCATTGCCGCGACTGTTTTACCGTCGTCGTTTATACGCATGTAAAACGCTTTAATATCTTTTGGATAGTTTTGCATAATGATGGGTGCGCCAACGTGTTCTTCGGCTAAGTAGCGCTCGTGCTCTGACGATAAGTCAACGCCCCATTCAACAGGGAATTCAAACTTTTTGCCTGATTTTTGTAAAATCTCGATGGCATCTGTGTAGTCCATTCTGACAAACGTCGAGTCAACCAATGCATTTAAACGGTTTAACACATCTTTGTCGACGCGTTGTTGAAAAAATGCCATGTCGTCTGCTCGTTCATCTAACACGGCTTTGACGACATACTTGAGTAAATCTTCGGCTAAACCAGCAACGGTGGCCAAATCTGCAAAAGCGACTTCAGGCTCTATCATCCAAAACTCAGCCAAATGACGAGAAGTATGGGAGTTTTCTGCCCTGAATGTTGGGCCAAAGGTGTACACTTTTGACATTGCTGTGCAGTACGTCTCAACGTTTAACTGGCCTGAAACCGTTAAAAACGTTTCTTTACCAAAAAAGTCTTCTGCGTAATTAACGTCGCCTTTGTCGGTGAGCGGCAAGTTTTGCATGTCTAGGGTAGATACTCTAAACATCTCTCCTGCGCCTTCGGTATCGGCAGCCGTCAGAATAGGCGTGCTTATCCACATATAACCATTTTCATGGAAAAAGCGATGCACAGCTTGTGATAAACAGTTACGAACGCGTGTCATCGCGCCAATAATATTCGTACGAGGGCGTAAATGCGCATGCTCACGAAGGTATTCAATGCTGTGGCGTTTGGCAGCCATTGGGTAGGTGTCAGGATTTTCGACCCAGCCAACTATTTCTATGTTCGCTGCTTCAATCTCGATAGCTTGGCCTTTACCTTCAGATTGCTTTATAACACCTGTGGCAATAATAGAGCAGCCCGTTGTTAACCTTAGAATATCGTCATAATTCGCTAAGGTATTTAATGCAACCACCTGAATTGGGTCAAAGCAGCTGCCGTCATGAACAGCAATAAAAGATAAACCGGCTTTAGAGTCGCGTTTGGTGCGAACCCATCCCTGTACACTGATTGTACTGCCTATTGCTAGTTTTCCAGCCAATACCTCGGCGACTGGCGCATTCGTCATAGTATCCTCCAACGGACGTTTGTATTTAAAGGGTAATCCTACTAGTATACTTGACTAATACATTGATGACACTACCGTATAAGCAATATGCCAAATAAAAATCAGCAAAACGCGCCTTTGGACGAGACATCGCTGATCATGCCTGAATCACCGACGGACTTTTCGCCTGAAGAGGCGCCCGATCGACGCAAAAAAGCAAGACAACACGACCGCTTTTATCAATGCGTGATGGTAATGAATATTATTGCTTGGGTCTTATTAATCGCATCGTTGGTGACTTTTCACTATGCTCGCCCAGAATTTATCACGGGTGTTCAAAACTTTTGGGGCATAGAAGGTAGAGACTTTTGGTCGCAAGAGCACTTGTCAGACTTACTAAGCTTATTGCAGATATGTTTGTTAATTACCATTGTGACAATTGTTTTGCGTAGTCGCCGTAATCGCCGAAAGTCTGATGGTGTTGGCGTTAACATATTGATATTGCTCGTAATATCTATCACTAGTTTAGTCACTATATACATGACTGTTTAAGTCATCTACGGTTTGTTTCTAAACAGCTACAAGTCTTAAGGTCATGATTTAAATCAGCTTTTTAAGCTAAACACCCTGTCATTAAAATTCTCCATATTTTTGCTGTCTGTAATTAGCGACTAAACGTACCCTCAATTTGCTCCTTAAATTACGTAAGTATTTGATAATTATATGTAATAAAAAGTTGGCATAATAGCTGCAATCTTGGTCAGTGTGAGTGCAAACGTGCACTTTCATCAGCTCACAATATTGCTTAAACAAGTAAAAGGACAGGATTATGACTACTTACAAAAAAACAGCTCTTATCGGATTAAGCGTACTTGCGCTGCAGTTAATGACTTCACTTTCAAATGTATATGCGCAAGAAAGTTTAATGGCGACCTTAGATAAAGACTTAGACGGTTTGATTTCACTAAAAGAAGCCGCGGGCCATGCAACACTATTAGAAAAGTTCAATGTTATCGACGTTAATGAAGACGGCTACATTAGCATGGACGAACTGATTGCTAGTGATATTACCAAAGGTTAATAATTAGCTAGTTTTGTAGGGTAGTGGGGCTTTATCAGATAATCGCTCCCAACGTGATTGCGGTCTTACTACTCTACTTCTATTAGCTTTTTAGTGTTTTATGTTTAGATAACATTAGAACAACTTGAACCAAACAGGTTTATTTGCAATCCTTGAACCAACTAAAAAGAAATACGGTTCTATTTTGCAAGTACGTTCACTCCGACAATTAATACTAGGCAGTTTCTTTATTGCGCTAGTGCCTCTTATCGCCTTGCTTTTTCAAAGCCAGCGCGACTTTGACGCTATGAGTCAAACCACCGCAAGTAATACGGCATTTTTTGTATTTATGTCGAGCGAAATGCGTGAGTTAGAAGCGCTAGGCGATGATGTGGAGCGTTTGGTTAGACAATATCAAGTCCTCTCAAAAACCCAAGTGCAAGAGCTCGCCGACACCGCGATCGAAGGATATTCGAGCAAACTCGCTTTTATATGTGACCAATTCTCAGATGTTACCGAATGTACAGAATTAGATTCAACCCTGTCCCAACTAGCTGAATACCCTACATTCAACGATAATCTTTTGCTCGATGCGCAATTAGCTGATTTGCGTCAATCACAGCAAGTTTTGCGTCGCCAAGCACAGCAGTTAATCAACCAGCGAATAGTGTCACAACAAGTCTTTTTGGAAGAGATCCAATCTCGACAAGGATGGTCAACAGCCATATTGGTCTTGCTCTCATTAAGCTTAACCATTATTGCGGCGCAACTTATCATCAAACCGATAAGAAAGTTGCAGTCGATCATCAGTCAAATTGCAAACAACGAACCCAACTTACCTCAAAGGAAGAAAGACGGCCCGCGTGAGTTGATGGCTGTAGAGCAAGATTTGTATTCCTTAAATGAGCGTTTGCAACAACTCGAAAAAGTGAGAACCGCATTATTGCGCCACGCATCCCACGAATTAAAAACACCGATGGCGAGTATTAAGGAAGGTTGTGAAATTCTTGAGAAAGGCATGGTAGGGGTATTAACGCCTCCGCAAAAAGAAGTCGTGTCTTTGCTGACCGTGTCGACTGAAAGACTCAATTTATTAATTGTCAAACTGCTCGACTACAATGCGCTATTGCAACAAGCCGAGCCAACCTTTGAAGAAATTAGCCTACAAACGGTGATTGGAGATTGTGCAAAACAATATCAATTACTGCTTACACAAAATCAACAAACACTTTTGTTGCGTGTTGAACCGCTGCATAAAGTGGTCAGCGATCCCGAATTACTAAGACGAGCACTCGATAATTTGGTATCAAATGCCATTGCGCATGGAAAGGTTAATTCTGAGATAATCATTAGAGCGAGTGACTTACCTGACGGCACTAATATTGACGTGATGAATGCAGGCAAAGCCATTCCACTCGCTGCGCGCGGCGAAATATTTGAACCCTTTAAACGCGGACAAGCCGCTCGAAATGATAAAGTTGTTGGCGCAGGCTTGGGCCTATCAATCGTCAGTGATTGTGCGAGGCTGCTTGGCGGAGATATCTCGATTGTGGATGATAAACACGCTGATGTGTGTTTTAGAATAAGACTACCGATAAGAGAGTTACATGGACAGATTTAACGAAGGCATGTGTAAGGTACGTGGTCATAAAATAAAAATATGTGTTAAAAAAGCTAGCATTATTGCAGCTTCAGCCTTTTGTTTGTTAAGTTTAAGTGGCTGCGAAGTATTAAAAAAACTTTCAGAACCCGACAACGCACAAACAATCCCACCCATTGTTAAGCCCGTCAACCTATGTGATACGCCCGAGCAAATAGAAGATTTTGCTGAGTTTTGTCAGTTTGAATACTGGTTGACTTACCTGCTAGAAGTCATGCCGATGACTTGGCAAGAGCGTAGCGAGAATATTGAACTATTGGGCGATGATACAGTATCACTCGTGCGTAAATCTTTGCTAAGTCAAGGCACCGAAACGCCGTATCAAAACAGATTAAGAGCCCAAAATTGGATATTGAAGATTAGCAATAAAGCGTCAGATGATATGCGTTTTTTGTTAAAAGACGTGGTGTTTAATAATAGTAAGCAGTTATTAGAATTTGAGTCGGCAATAACGATATTGAGTCGCGTGAATGTGCGCCAAGAAAAAGCCATTCAAGAGCTGCAAACTAAATTAGAAGAACGTCAAAAAGAAATTGAAAAGCAACAGAGTCAAGTCGAGCAATTGCTCAAAATTGAAAGCGACTTGATAAATCAGAATAGGTAGTAAAAAGTTGAGGTCAGATAGTATGGAAAACATAAAGCCAAAAATTTTATTAATTGACGATGACGAGTGTTTACTCAGATTAATGTCGATTAGATTACAAGGGGAAGGCTTTGACGTAACGAGCGTAAATAATGCCACGCATGCGCTGCGTCTGACCTATAACAACCCGTTTGATGTGGTGTTAAGCGATTTGCGCATGCCCGGTATGGATGGACTCAGTTTATTTGATGAAATTTTAGAAAAACACCGAGACTTACCTGTTATTTTAATGACCGCTCATGGCACGATTAAAGACGCTGTCGCAGCAACTCAGCGCGGTGTATATAGCTTTTTAACCAAGCCAGTCGATCATATTGAGCTTAAGCGTACATTGCTAAAAGCCGTGTCGGCAAATAACAGCAAAGCATCTGGTATGGGCGAGTGGTGCGAAGATATCATTACTCGCTCTCCCGATATGATACGTCTTCTCAAACAGGCCGAGCAAATAGCCGATAAAAACGTGAGTGTGTTAATTTCTGGGGCTAGCGGCACGGGTAAAGAGTTACTTGCAAAAGCGATCCACAATGCAAGTGACCGCAAAGACAAGCCCTTTGTTGCCATTAACTGCGGGGCATTACCAGAAGATTTGCTTGAATCGGAATTGTTTGGTCATGTGAAAGGCTCATATACCGGCGCGCATCAAGATACTGCCGGCTTGTTCAGAGAAGCCGACGGTGGCACCTTGTTTTTAGACGAAATAGGGGATATGCCGCTTTCGTTACAGGTAAAATTATTACGAGCCTTGCAAGAGAGAATGGTAAGGCCGGTAGGTTCAAGTCAGTCTATTGCTATTGATGTTCGCATTATTAGTGCAACACACAAAGACTTGCAAGAAGCGATGCAAACCAACGAGTTTAGAGAAGATTTATTTTATCGATTAAACGTCGTTAATTTAGAAATCCCGACCTTAAAAGAGCGCTTTGAAGATATTCCTATTTTGGCTGAGTATTTACTTAAGCAAAGCGCACAAAAGCACGGTATTGATGTGACTAAGTTTGCTGATGACGCCATTATCTTGATGACCAAATCTGATTGGCCCGGAAACGTTAGGCAGTTAGTGAATGTGGTTGAACGCTGTGTTGCTTTGACTAACACGCAAATAATACCCGCTAGCTTAGTTGAGCAAGCGCTTTCTCAAGAAAATAAATACTGGCCAACCTTAACCGAAGCTCGTGATTCGTTTGAATATGAGTACTTGTGTCGATTGCTACAGTTAACCGAAGGAAATGTCACGAGAGCTTCTGATTTAGCGGGTCGCAATCGCACCGATATGCACAAGTTGATGAAAAAGCATGGCTTGGTAGCCGCTGATTTCAGAGCATCTGATAATGTGCGCAATACTAGTGCGAGTCCAGCGCCTTCACTTAGCCCTGGTGGTAAAAAAGAAGTTCACTAACAGCTTGCCCTTTAACAGCAAGCTCTTTAGCAACAAGCATTAACACCTTGACCTACCGCATGGGTCAAGGTGCTTATGTCTTCTTTTGAGCATATAAAAGGTGGCATTAAATAAACAAGCTTGCCGAACGGCCGTATCCACGCGCCATTTTCTATAAAGACTTTTTGGATACGCGCCACATCAACCGGCTTTTTGACCTCGACTACCGCAATGGCGCCAAGCACCCGAACATCTGCAACCGCAGGCTCATCTCGTAGGTGAGCAAGCTCATTTTCTAGCTGCGCCTCTATCTTAGCGATGTTTTCTTGCCAGTTTGACGACAACAGCACATCAATACTCGCGTTAGCCACTGAGCATGCCAGTGGGTTTCCCATAAAGGTTGGGCCATGCATAAACACGCCAGGCTCTCCTTCGCACACGCCATTGGCAACTTGTTGAGTACACAAGGTGGCAGCCATTGTCATGTAACCGCCGGTAAGGGCTTTACCTAAACATAATATATCAGGCGTGACCGATACGTGATCGCAAGCAAACAACTTACCTGTTCTGCCAAAGCCCGTGGCAATCTCGTCACATATCAGCAAGACGTCAAACTCGTCACATAGCTCACGGCAGGCTTTGACATATTCAGGATGATACAAGCGCATACCGCCAGCACCTTGTACCACAGGCTCTAATATAAGCGCGGCTATACTTGTGTGATGCTGCTCTAGTATATCGCGCATGGGCGCTATGTCTTCAGGGCTCCAAGATTGGCCAAAGCGCGTTTGCGGGGCAGGTGCAAAAAAGTGCTCTATTAATGCGTTTTTAAATAATGAATGCATGCCATTTACTGGGTCACATACCGACATCGCGGCAAAGGTATCTCCATGGTAGCCATTGCGCGGAGCGAGTAGTTTGTTTTTATCATTACGACCTTGGCATGCCCAGTATTGCATTGCCATTTTAATTGCCACTTCAACCGCCACAGAGCCTGAATCGGCTAAAAAAACATGCTCTAAACCGCTGGGCGTGATATCGATTAATTTACGACATAAATCAATGGCAGGTTGATGCGTTAATCCACCAAACATTACGTGAGAAAATTTGTCGATTTGATGTTTAGCGGCATCGTTTAACACAGGGTGGTTATAACCATGAATGGCTGCCCACCATGATGACATGCCATCGACAACTTGTTCGCCACTAGCGAGATGCAGTTTAACGCCTTGAGCATGCACAACTTCATAGCAAGGCAATGGTTTAGTCGACGAAGTATAAGGATGCCAAATATGTTTTTTATCAAATTCTATATTTGATAAAAAAGACCCATCAGAGGATTGATTATTGTCTGAATTGTTCAAAAATTAACCTGTAGTCGAGTTTGTAAAGTATTTTACATTGACAAATTAGCGAGGGCTCATAGACTAGTCATAAATTAATTAAGAGTAAACATTTTTTTATGGACTCAATTACCCAACAAGCGCCCGTCAGTCAAACTGCTGGCAGCAATAAACAGGCACAAAATAGCGCATCTAATAAATCTAAAGATAGTCTGCGTCATGATTGGACCTTACCAGAGATAAACGCACTATTTGATATGCCGTTTAACGACCTGCTGTTTAAAGCGCAGTGTGTGCATCGTGAACATTTTGATCCTAATTACGTGCAAGTTAGCACCTTGTTGTCGATAAAAACCGGTGCGTGTCCTGAAGATTGTAAATATTGTCCACAAAGCGCGCGTTACGATACTGGGCTTGAAAAAGAAAGACTGCTTGAAATTGAAAAAGTAATAGAGCGTGCTAAAGAAGCAAAAGCAGCGGGCTCAACGCGGTTTTGCATGGGCGCGGCTTGGCGAAACCCTAAAGAACGGGATATGCCTTATGTAACCGATATGGTAAAAGAAGTGAAAAAGCTTGGTTTAGAGACCTGCATGACACTTGGTATGCTGAGTCGCGACCAAGCTCTGTCGTTAAAGCAAGCGGGTCTTGATTATTACAATCATAACCTAGATACCTCGCCAGAATATTATGGTGACATTATTACCACCCGTACTTATCAAGACAGGCTTGATACGCTCGATAATGTGCGCGAGGCTGGAATGCATGTATGTTCTGGTGGCATTGTGGGCATGGGTGAAACTGCCGATGACCGTTCAGGCTTATTACAACAATTAGCTAATTTGCCCCATCACCCCGAAAGCGTGCCAATTAATATGCTTGTAAAAGTAAAAGGGACGCCATTAGATAGCGTTGAAGACTTAGAACCTTTTGAATTTATCCGTACCATTGCCGTTGCGCGTATTCTTATGCCTAAATCGTATGTTCGTTTGTCGGCCGGACGCGAATCTATGAATGAACAAATCCAAGCTTTATGTTTTATGGCCGGTGCCAACTCTATATTTTATGGCTGCAAGCTTTTAACCACCTCTAATCCAGAAACCCATGAGGATGTCCAATTATTCAAAAAGCTTGGCATAAACTCAAAACAAACTCGCAGCTATTCTGACGAAGCTTATGAAGCGACGCTCCTTGAAGAGATTAAAGACGAAATTGATAGTCAAAAGACCGACAGCTTGTTTGTTGATGCAACAAAAACATCGCTTTCGCAGCAATCACAAATACCTGACAAGTAATGGCATTTGAGTTTTTAGGTCAAGCCTTAAAAGACCGTCAAGAACAAGGTTTATTGCGTAAGCGCTATCCTATTATAAGTAACAAAGATAGCGTGGTCGAAATAAGCGGCCAGCATTATCTAAATTTTGCGAGCAATGATTATTTAGGCTTAAGCCAGCACCCCAAAGTGCTGCAAGCTTATGTTGAAGGGCTAGCCGTTTATGGCAGCGGTGCAGGAGCATCGCCTGTTGTAACAGGATATAGCGCAGAACATCAAGCCTTAGAAGAAGACATTTGTGCATTTAGTCAGCAAGAAGCCGTTTTATTATTTAGTAGTGGTTTTGCGGCTAATCAAGCCCTATGTCATGCTTTGTTTTCAAACAATACAGGTAATGCTGCAGCTAAAACAAAGCAATCGGCCCAAGCCGGTCAAATCATTTGCGACAAATACATGCATGCATCGTTTATTCAAGGTGCGCTTGAATCAAGTGCGGTCCTTAGTCGCTTCAAACATAACGACATGCAGCATGCTCAACAACTACTAAGCGCAAAAGTGGATGAACTATCACCTGATATGTTAGTTGCCACCGAAGGCGTGTTTAGTATGGACGGCGATAAAGGTGAAATAGGGCAGTTACAAGCGCTTATTAGTACCGTTTCGTCGGCTGCGCAAAATAAGAAGAAACCTTGGTTAATGGTCGATGATGCCCATGCGATTGGCGTAATTGGTAAAGATGGCTTTGGTAGCCTCGATTGCGACGACGTTAAGCCCAAGCAAGTAGATGTGTTAATGGGGACATTTGGTAAAGCACTTGGCTGCAGCGGCGCTTTTGTTGCCGGTAGCGTTGAGCTAATCGAATACATGGTCAATATGAGCAAGCATTATGTATACAGCACAGCATTTAGCGGTGCGCAAGCAAGGGCTATTCGTTGCGCTTTAGCATTGGTAGAAGCCGGTGTCGAAAGAGAGCAGCTTCATCAAAACATCGAGTACTTTGTGCAAAAAGCCAATCAAGCGGGACTGTCATTATTGCCATCTCTAAGTGCTATTCAACCCTTGATTGTTGGTGAGCCAATGCGAGCAATGGCGTATTCTCAATTGTTGGCAGAACTTGGCTTATGGGTGCCAGCCATCCGCACACCCACTGTTCCTAAACACTCTGACAGGTTAAGAATAATCATTACGGCCGCGCATCAAGCAAAAGACATTGATGTGCTAGTGGATGGGTTATGCATAGCTAGAGATAAACTCGAGACGCTAAGCTTGTGAATAATCAGGTGACAACAAAGACATTTAAAACCGCCGTAGCAAGTCGCTTTAACAAAGCAGCGTGGCATTACGATCAGTTTGCGCAAGTGCAGCATGAAATTGCTAACGTTGGGCTTGGTTTATATGAAAAGCACTGCAACTTTTCTACGACCAGTCTTGATGAAGCCGCCACATACGTAGCGCTAGAGTCTCAAACAAAACTCGACACGATTGTTGATATAGGATGCGGCACAGCCAAAGCTGCTGCGCGCCTATCTAAAATGGCAAATCGTGTCGTTGGTATAGACATTGCGCATGAAATGCTGTTAAACGCGTCAAGTTCTGAGAACCTCAATAAATCGACAACAGATTCTGACCAACAATGCTTATTTGTTAATGCCGATATGGACAACTTGCCGTTAAAAACAGAAAGTGTTGGCGGTGTTTACTCGTCGATGGCGCTACAGTGGTGCAAGTCTCCTCAACAAGCCCTACAAGAGATTAATCGTGTGCTCGCGCCAAACGGAAAGGCGTTAATTGCCATTATGGTGGGTGAATCTTTTAATAGTTTGCACAAGGCTTGGCATTTAATAAACAAACCAAGCAGGATCAATAAATTTTATGAGTCTTGTGAATGGATAGAATTACTTGGTTTGTTTGATTGGCAATCTAGCTATATTCAAAAAACGTTTACCACTCATCATCATAGTTTACTTGATATGCTTGGTTCGATAAAAAGCGTTGGTGCTAATACTCGCATTCACTCAAATTCTAAGGTCAACCCTAGCTCAAGCGAGAAGTGCGCTGTAGATGAAGACGTCGGCAATGTGCATGAGTTAAAAGATAATACGCCAAGCTTATTTTTTCCAAAGAGTGAAATAAAGGCACTTTCAGCTAAGTTGCAAAACGAAGCAGGCGAAAGCGAAAGCTTAGCGCTACAATATGAACTATTGTTTATTAGTATTCAAAAAAAAGAGCAGTGAAAACTAAGTACTTTTTAAATGGGCATTGAGATTCAAATACTTAAGAAATAAGCACTAAAAAATGTATAAGCCATAGTGGCACACCACACGACGCTTAAGGTAGCTAAGATGCGAACTTACTTTATTACCGGCACCGATACTGACGTAGGTAAAACAGTGGCAGGTGTATTATTGTTAAAAGAACTTGCTAAACTTAATGATCAAACGCTAGGCATTAAGCCTATTTCAGCTGGCTGCGACACGACCGTTGACGGCTTACGTAATCAAGATGCGCTTGATTTACAAGCGGCAAGCGGCATTCAGGCAAATTACGACATTATTAATCCGATTGCCTATCCTGAGTTTATTGCGCCACATATTGCCGCGGCCAAACGCGGCGAAAATATTTCCTTATCAGCTCTGCAAGACTGTTTAGAGAAAGCGAGAATGCTTAACCCTAGATGGTTGCTGGTAGAAGGAGCGGGTGGCTGGCGATTGCCGCTTAATACAAAAGGCAGTTTTTATTCTGATTTTGCCTTACAAAATCAAATGAAAGTTATTTTAGTGGTGGGTATGAAGCTTGGGTGCCTCAATCATGCAGTATTAAGTTACCAAGCCATAAAGGCCGACGGACTTGATTGTGTTGGCTATATTGTCAACCAAGTAGACCCTAATATGTCGCACTATCAAGAGAATGTTGACGATTTAGATGCGCTTCTGCCTTGTCAAAAATTAGCAGATATCCCCTATCAAGAAACAGGGAATAAAGTAATGAATGTCAGCGAGCACTTTTTACAGGTATTCCGATAAATCAGTCGTGTTATCGATGCTTAGTTTGTTTTCTGATTCAAAAACAAAGCCTGATAAATCGCCTAGTAAACGTAGCTTATTGTTTCGCAATAAGAGTGCAGAACCCTCGCGTATTGCTAATACTGGTGTGCTTGGGTGTAAGGTGCAAAATTCAGCAAGTCTTTGATCACGCGTTTCGCCATGAAAACCAGGCGCAACATAATCGCTATAATGCGGATTTAATTGAGCAGAAACAAAGCGCAGCGCGTCAAAACTAGGCGGCTCTATAATTGGCATATCGTTGGTGGTACGAATACTCATACCACAAATATTAGACCCTGCACTCCACCCAACATATGGCACATCTTGTTCAACGCGCGATTGAATGAGTGACACAATGTCTTGTTTGTATAATTCATTCAGTAAATTGAATGTATTGCCCCCGCCAACTAAAATCGCCTTCGCAGATTGTAGGGTCGCTTTAGCGTCATCACTTTGATGTATGCCAAGGACCTTATAATTAGGCAATGCATCTTGCACTTTTTGGGTGTAAGCATCCCAAGCAATTGTCACACCCGCATAAGGAATAAACACGATTTCGTCGACAGCGTGTAAATGCTCATCTATCCATTGACTGGCATAGGCAAGGTATTCATATTCGGCATATTTAGAACTGCTTAACATTAACACATTCATGAACTTATTCCTTTTGCTGAAATTGATGATATACATCAATATTTTTATTCCGCGAGAGCGTAAACTTTATATTGTGGATGCAAAGCTACGCAGATAGCTTCAATAGCGCATATATCAATTGCTTATGCCAATTAACGCCTTAAAATAAAGGAACCCTTATGACCGACCAGACGCTTATCAGACTACTAAAGGCTATAATGGTATCAGGTTTTTGTTTAATTTTGCTAGGGATATACTTCCATATGTATAACCAAACCATCCATGAGATGGGCGTAACAGGCATTGTGATTAGTGCATGTTGTGTGGCAATCGGCATGATTATGTCTTTACCTACCAAGATGTATTTAACCTTTGTGTTGGTGAAGCTTGAAGAAGAAATCAAGATCAGCCAAGCCAAACACAAGGTTTAAAAGCCGAAAAAAAGCATGTACGACGCTCGCGGTAATTCTGTTAATGGTAATTACCTGTATGATGGTAATCTCAAACGAGTAAAAACTACTATTA
>CAYURD010000033.1:26100-38534 GCA_964446865.1 uncultured Glaciecola sp. | reverse complement strand
GTAATCGTGCCAGCACTAGTGTAGCTGACAGTGAGCTTACCTTTACCTTGCCTGCCGGTGTGACCTTTGTGTCGGCGACGGGTGGCGGCACACAGAGTGGGAATACAGTGACGTGGGATTTGGGCACACTGGCTACAGGTACAATTGGGCAACAAAAACTACGTGTTTTACTTGATAATAACTTGCCAACGGGCAGTTTATTTGGCGCTGAAGCCATGTTAACTGGCATTGAGCAATCAAATTTAGTGTCTATTGAACAAGGCGCTTCTAGCACTGCATTTATTCGCTCAAGTCAACCGTTGTCTCTTAAAATGAATGTTTCAAAACAGCCAAGTCAGGCAGGTGATACGGTTGCCTTTGAGCTTGAAGTAGAAAACCTTAGTGGCTCTCTTATTTCAAGTGGAGAATTGGTGATACGCTTTCCTATAGGGTTCAATGATCTTTCTGAGTCAGCAGTAAACGGACCATTGGTGACTGGCAGTTCGTGCAACTCAACTGGAAGTAGCACTACATGTAACTCCCTTGAGTTCATGGTATTTAACCTTGGTGCACTAGCAGCCAATCAAACCGAATCAATAAGCTTTAATGCGAATGTTGCCAGCTCACTAGTTGATGGCAGTCTTATAGAATTCAAAGCGGAACTATTTGAAGACAGTGGTAGCTTAAATCGTCAAACGATTTCTATCCCAATAGGCGATGGTACCGATCCAGACGGAGATGGCTTAGGAGGCGTGTTCGATAATTGTCCTGCAATATCCAATCCTGGGCAAGAAGACGCTGATTTAGATGGTGAAGGTGATGCGTGCGATAATGACTCTGACAATGATGGTATGCCAGATGCTTATGAAATTGCTAATGGACTGGATCCCGCAAATCCAAATGATGCGTTAACCGACCTTGATTCAGATGGCCTAAATAATCTAGATGAATTTACGGTAGGTACAGATCCAAATAATGAAGATACAGATAGTGATGGTATTTTAGATGGTAGCGATAACTCACCGCTTATCGACAACCCACCTATTGCTAATGCCGGTGTCGATATTACCGTAGCAGATGGTGTAAATGTACTACTAGATGCTTCAGGCTCTACCGATGCCGACGGTGGCACTCTATCGTTTATTTGGACGCAAACAAGCGGAAACGAGGTTACCATCAACAATGCAACAAGCAGCATAGCTAGTTTTACCAGTGGTAGTGCTACCGAAACACTTAGTTTTGAAGTAAGCGTAACTGACTCTAATGACAACGCTGCTAGTGACTCTGTAACAACCAACGTTGTTGTTAATCAGGTTCCTAATGCCGATGCTGGTGCAAATCAAAGCGATATCAGTGTTGGACAAACCGTTACACTCAATGGTTCAAATACTACTGACGACTTTGATAGCATCGGTGACGGGTTAACTTTGCTTTGGACTGAGACACCAGATACTGGTGTTATGCTCTCTGATAATAGTGTTGCGATGCCAACTTTTACTGCTCCTAATTTGGGTGAGTCGGGAGGCGCATTGACCTTCACATTGACGGCAACAGATAGTGCAGGATTACAAGCTACTGATACGGTTATTATTAATGTATCACCACTAAATGCGCCTAACGCATCCGCGGGTCCAGACCAAAGCGTATTTGGCAATGTAACAGTCACCTTAAATGGCTCTAACTCAATGGATACAGATGGTTCGATTGTGAGCTATCTGTGGACTCAATTGTCGGGTGAGTCAGTTACCTTAGATGAAAGCGAACCCAGCATGCCAACGTTTACGTCGCCAACAGGTCCTACAAGTCTTAGCTTTAACCTCACCGTTACCGACAATGATGGGTTAATGGCTAGCGACGAAGTAATTGTGAATGTGACATCTGACCCAGTTGCCGTTTGTAATGCTGGTCCTGATGCGATGATTGCAGAATTGGATGACCAAGGTATGGCATCGGTAGTAATGGTAGATGGCAGCAACTCGACTATTAGCAGCGGTACAATTGCGAGCTTTATGTGGTCTCAACTTGCCGGTCCAAATATCACCTTTGTTGATGCTTCGCAGGTTAATACAAGTTTTGTGGTACCAAGTGTTAGTGCTGATGGCGCGTCTATCACACTTCAATTGGCTTGTACTTCTGACAAGGGCACAGTGAGCAATGATGAAATTACGATCACTGTTTCAAACACTAATTTGCCACCTGTAGCAAGTGCAGGAGATGATCAAAATGTATCAGAAGGGAGCCCTGTAACATTGAGTGCGCAAGCCTCAGCAGATCAAGATGGGGATGGAATTGCAACATATTTGTGGGAAGTAATCGCTTCATCACTAAATAGTACTATTACGTTAGACGATGCCAGTGCTGTAATGCCAACATTTACGGCACCTGACACTGACAGTATTACAGGTGAGTCATTAACCTTTAGAGTGACAGTGACTGATGGCTTGGGTCTAATGGCAAGCGATCAAGTTGTTGTTAACGTAGAGCGAATTAATGCCGCACCTACTGCAAATGCTGGCGAAGCGCAAAGTGTTGATGAAAATACAGTAGTGACCCTTGATGGCAGCGCGTCAACCGACCCAGAATCCGGAGTGTTGATTTATGCTTGGTCACAGGTTAGCGGATCGCAAGTGATGCTAGAAGATGCAAGTATGGCAATAACAACCTTTACTGCTCCTCAAGCAAACTCAAGTTCAGAAACGTTAGTATTTGAACTTAGTGTGACCGACGACGGCACGCTAGTGAGTACCAGTCAAGTAAGCATTACGGTAAATGATGTTCCAGAAGCACCAGTGGTAGATGCCGGTGCGGACCAAAGTGTAAATGAAAATACTTCGGTGTCTTTAAGTGGCAGCAATACCACAGATGCGGATAACGATATTGTGAGCTATCTATGGCAACAAACTAGTGGTGCTGCTGTTACTTTAAGTGGAGAAGACGCTGTAAATGCGAGCTTTACAGCGCCTGAAGTTGCGGCCAACACTAGTTTAGTGTTCACCTTGACTGTTACTGATGCGCAGGGCTTGGTGGGAACCGATGAGATAACCGTTGTCGTGGTTAATGTCCCCGATGTTGCGCCTACACCTCCACCTAGTGGTGGCGGTGGTGGAGGTTGTACAGCAGGCCGTCCAGGTACAATGGATCCTACACTGCTAATCTTTGCGCTATTATCGGGAATATGGTTAGCACGCAGAAAGTTGGGAATTGTGACTTAGTGCAAGACAAACAACTTTCCCTTGAGATTGGAGCAGCAATGTTTGCTGCTCCTCTCTTTTTATTATTAGTGACCCAATTAGTAGGGCTGCCAATAGGATTTGAACGTTTGCAGTCTATAGTATTTGTGGTTTCTGCTATTGTTGTTTACCCGGTTTTGGAGGAAATCGTATTTAGAGGAATCCTACTGTATAAGTTAACGACATTTCACGCTTTTCGTTTTAATTTTGCTGGAGTAACAGCAGCAAACGTGATGTCCAGTTTACTGTTCGCTTTACTACATTCTTATATATTCTCCGATGTCTTAGCGCTTTTCGTATTCTTTCCATCTTTGATATTTGGTTACTTTTATGAAAAGACAAAATCTTTAAAAGTCAGCATAACATTGCATATGTTTTACAACGCCCACGCTATTGTATTACCTGCGTTCTGGTGATTGTGTTTCCATCACCTTATTTACGAACAGTCAATTTGTTGTTAGTGTCAGAATCTAGGTAGAAATTACGATGGAAGGGTCCCAATGATCCTGAATAAAGCAAGGTAAACAACTACCCATGAAAGCATGTAACCAATGCGGGAAATGCTGCATCAAGTACGCGGATGGCGGGCTATCGGCAAGTAAAGAAGAAATTAAGCTTTGGGAATTATTTAACCCCGAGATTTTTGACTACGTTAAAAACGGGGAAATATGGTTTGACCCCGCCACTGGTCAACCTTTGCAAACTTGTCCATTTTTAGAGTCTGAGACTGTAGCAAATGGGACAAACATACTGTATACATGCAGTATCTACGAAGACAGACCTGACGATTGCCGTCAGTACCCGAGCTTAGTATCAGAAATGATCCGCGACAACTGTGAAATGATAGAAGTCACAGATATCACACATCCTACTCGTGCTCAGCAAAAACTGAATGCGCTTATGCAAAGGAAATAGCGCCGAGTTTACATACTAGCAACATAAAATTTACAAAATTGAAATTACCCTCTAGTATCATATCAAGCTTATTTAGAAGTTAAGCGACTCATATAACGATAAATGCGTTGGATACTTGCTCTAAAATAAACAATTGTCACGGCGCAATTCCTATATACAAAGGGGAAAGGTATGAAGTGCACACTTAAAAAGTCTTTATTAGCCACGTTTGTTGCAACGCAATTGACCACGCTACCAACTTATGTTTTTGCGCAAGAAGAAGCATCCGACGAAAGTGAAGTTGAACTCATTATGGTGACAGGTAGCTTTGTTCGCCGGAGTGAAAATTTTGAATCTCCCTCGCCATTAGCCGTTGTTGACAGTACCGATATAGAAGCTATTGGTGCCAAAAGCATCGCTGATATCACACAAACACTCACCATTAATACAGGCGCAGAAAATTCGCCCGATGCCTTTACACAAAACGCCACTGCTGGCACGTCGAATATCAATTTAAGGGGCCTTGGCGTTGCGTCTACGCTTATTCTGCTTAACAACAAAAGGCAAGTAGTTAACGCTCAGCCAAACAATGGCGGTGTAAATTTTGTTGATACTAGTTCTTTAGTCCCCATGATTGCGATTAACCGAGTTGAAGTAGTCAAAGATGGTGCGTCAGCCTTATACGGTTCTGATGCGGTGGCCGGTGTGGTTAACTTTATTACAAAAACAAATTACGATGGTGCGTCGGTCACCTTTGATTACCAAGACGGTGCCCACGGTAAAAACAAAGAGTATATCTTACAAGGTTTATGGGGAGCATCAGGAGACGATAGCAGTGTGATGGCCGCTATTAGTTACACTAACCGTACGCCATTGTTAACATCCGATAGGCGACTAAGTCGTCCAGAAGATGATACCAGTGCACTGGGTATGCCCGGCGCTTTTTTTATATTGCCACCTATAACAGCCGCGCCTACGCCTATTATTGATCCGGGTTGCGCTACTTTTGGCGGCTTCCCAGATTTATTGGCTCCGCCAGGCGTTGGGCCAGGTGGGACAGATGTCGGTTTTTGTGGGTTTGATTTTGGCTCTACTTATTCATTTGTGCCCGACGAGTCGCGTGTTAATGCATATTTTAGAGGCACAAAGCAGCTTACCGATAGCATAGAGTGGGTAACAGAAGTCGGCTATGCTCGTAATCGAGCTGAGCGCGGTGGTTCACCTTCGTTTCCTATCTTAACTTTGCCAACTGTGCCTGCAACGCATCCAAACAATGCCTTTGGTATTCCAGTTTCATTTTTTGGTCGAGAGCTAGGTAACGGTCAACCGGGCGACCCAGCTAGAACGGAATCAGATACTTTTCGTTTTAGCACAATGTTGCAAGGCGAATTAGATAGTGGTTTTTGGGAGCTTAGCTTTACAAAAGCGACGAATGATTTTTACTTTACTGTTCGAGACACCTTAGCTCAGCAATTCCAAAACGCTTTGCGCGGTTTCGGGGGTGTAAATTGCGATCCTGTTACGGGTACACCTGGTGAAGGCGGCTGTGAATACTTCAACCCATTCTCGTCCAACTTCATAACACCCAATAGCCAGTCTGTTATTGATTCATTTACAGCAAGGCAAGAAATTGATTCAAATGCGAACTTAGAAGTATTTGAAGCCTTTGTATCTATGGACGTATTTGATATGGAAGGTGGCACCGCAGGCTTGGCTTTTGGTGCGCAGTATCGTTATCAAGACCTAACACAAGATTATGATGATTTATCTAACCAAGACAGGTTCGCGTTTGTTATTGGTAATGCCGATATTTACGGTGAGCAAGAAGTCGTCGCCTTGTTTGGTGAATTGGCTATGCCAGTAAGTGATACATTTGACGTGCAACTAGCGCTTAGATATGAAGATTACGGCGGCACAACGGGCGATACAGTTGATCCAAAAATTGCCGCTTCGTGGCGAGCGAGTGAAGACTTTTCTTTACGAGCGTCTTGGTCTACTTCATTTAGAGCGCCTTCAATATTTCAACGTGATGGTGGTGCGACAAGCTTAAATCAGATGGTTGACCCGTTAACCATGGCCGCTGCATTTGCTGCCGCGCGCGCTTCAGGTAACGAAGAATTAGTACCTGAAGAGTCAACAGCATATAACATTGGCTTTTCGTTTGAACCTATCGATGATTTATCGCTTGAAGTAGATTACTGGAGTTTTGATTTTGAAAATTTGATTATTCAAGAGAGTTTTCAGGCAATCTTAAATGCTAATCCTCGCGACACTCAAAGAGTGATAAGAGCAGGCGACCCACTAAACGGACCGTTACTGCAGGTAAACACAACTTACGTCAATGCGAGCTCGCTTGAAACCTCAGGTTTTGATGTAGTTACAAGTTACAAAATTGACTCTGAAGTGGGCGTATTTACGCCTAGTTTGAGCGCAACCATTATTACCGCTTATGATCTAGCCGATCCGCAAGCGGGCAATATTGATGGCTTGGGGTCTCGTAACTTCAACAATATTGGCACTTCTAGCCCAGAGTTTAGAGCTAATTTAGGGCTTAATTGGGCAAGCGGCGACCACTCTGCTAATTTGTTTGTGCGATACATTGATGGTTACGATGATGATCAAAACGATTTGCCCATCGACAGCCATACAACAATAGATGCGCAATATAATATAGATCTTGGCGCTGTATTTGATACTGAAAACGTATATGTACTAACGGTTGGTGGTATTAATTTGAGTGATGAAAATCCACCTCAAGTATTCACTAACTCTGGTTTTGATTCTAAAGTTCATGACCCTAGAGGGCGGCAAATGTATGTTCGTTTAGCTGTTGGGTTTTAAGATAGTGTTAATTGTGGAATAAATTCTGCCATCTCAATAAAGAAAAGCCACTGCTGATGTCTACTCAACAGTGGCTTACTCCACACACAAAGCTTTACTTAGTTCGCGTACCACATCCTTGCACTTCTGGCCGGAATACGAACCCACTTTCTACTTGAATTGATTTGGAAGGTTTCACCAGAAAAGGTGTCACGATAGTTGCGATACCAGTAGTACTTGCCGTTTGTGCGCAACTCTATCCAGCGCTCGCTACCGCATTTATTGATACCTACAATACCTTCTTTGCCGCGTCTGAATGCTAATATGCAGTCATCCGAATATATTGTTTCTTGACCCTGACCACGTACTCTATTATGAAAACGAACCATGGCCTTAATATCTGATTGTCGATAGTCATTTACCCAGCGATTGTTATCAACGCCAGTTTTGTCACTAAATACCATGGGTGCGCCGTCGCGACGACCAAGTACGTAGGCGTATGCGAGATGCTCATCTGAGGGGTCTAAGATCAAATAGCGAAATCCGCCGTTAGTTGGGATGTCGTGCGTGATGGGCATAGTCACTGCGCGACTACCCGGAAGGGCATTACCATACGCAATTGGGTTTTCTAATAATGTCATACTGCCACCAGGACGAAGCGCATTTCGCATAGTGTTAAGCAATGGGAAATCATAAGCGTCGTGATCAGTACCCGATAAATACGGCCCTAAAAAATTACGGTAATCGGGGGAGTTTGTACCGCCACTTGTAATAACTTCACCAAACACGTGCATGCCTGACTTAATACCGCTAGTGAATATTTGATTCATATGCCAATTGGTCATATGTTTTGCAGCATCGACTCTAAATCCTTTTACACCCATATTTTTAAGCGCTTGCAAGTATTGACGCTGCTGGCTACGAACATAGTTGTTTGGATCTAAATCGGGCAAACCTCGGTCGCCATTTCCACCACAAATACGCCAGTTTTGTACTTGCCAAACACTGTTGTAGTTGCTGATACAAGCTTCGGAATGAAAATCCCAAGGGCTTAGAAAGCCATTGCCTAAGTCACCAAAGAGTTTTTGTCTATTCCAGTAGTTGGCATTATTTTGGTAGTCATTTAATGCGCTGTTACCCGGGAAATAAGTAGAGTTATTACGTTCGTTTGCCATGTGGTTTAGGACAATATCGGCATACACCACCACACCTCTGCTTTGCAATGCGTTTATCATGGCCTGAAAACTTTCTTTATTACCTTGGCAATGGTCAATAACGCGATAATCTTGCGGTTGGTAGCGCGCCCACCAAGCACAATTACTGCCTGATTTTAACGGTGGTGCAACAAGAACAGCTTTGTAGCCTATATTCGCAATTTCGTTGGCTTTGTTTTTGACTTCGTTGTAGTTCCAATTAAATGCATGAAGAATTACATCGGCTTTTGCAGTTTGTAAACTACCGATACTCCATATAAATGTCACGATGATTATAGATATAGCTTTGAAAAAACTAGCGTAAGCGCTTGATTTCATAAGATGATCCTAGCCGATCAGTGAATGGGATTTGCAGAGTATTTGTTAAAATTAATCGAGTCAATGGTGAATCATACGTTAATGCTATGTTAATTATATGAATACGTATGTATTCCAAAAATCATTGATTTTAGCCATTTCTGAGCAAACATTTTGCTGTAAGAGTTAGAGCAATTTTCCATTTTGTGTTCTAAATAGTTGTTTGCGAGAGCTTTTCAGAATGAGCATCTTAGTGGTATTTAAAGTCGTAGTATTTATATCGCTTAATCTCATTTTTATTCAATAAACTGTCTATTTCTTTATTCTTCTTACTTGAACCAGTGCCTATAGTTGCATATTTTAATTCCATCATATTCAGCAGTGGCTTAAAGTCTTTGTGGCTAAGTGGAGTAGAATCCATGCAAAAAATTAGATCGACCAACTGAGCGCATTTAAACAAGGGAGATATTTTTTCAAGAGACCTCATATTGTCAATAAAAACTCTTCGAAGGTTAATATCTTCATCAAACTCAGGTAGAGCCGTTACCTGATTTAAGTGTGTAAGACTCAATAGTTGTAGTTTGCGGAGATCAGAAATAAACGATAAATCAGTCAATCCTCTAATTCCTGAAAGCCCGAATCCTTTGATGTTTAGGCCTTCTAAACTGTTGAAATTATCACTTTTAATAGCCTGCAAATATAATTCTTCTAGGTGAGGAAGGTCCAGTAGAAAATAAAAATTATCTACTGGTATGCCCGAAAGAGACAAACAGGCTAGCTCCTTTAATTGGCTAACTACCTCAAGGTTTTTTTTGTGGCCATTAATAGACAGATTTTTTAAATTTTTATACCCTTCTAAAAAACTTAGGTTAGGTTTTTTCGATCTTGTCTGGGATAGTCTCAAATCTGTTATTGTTTCACCTAATCCGGAGATTGGGTCAAAGCTCTTAATATCTTCAATTCCCAAACTAAGCGCTTTGAGTAGCTGTAAATTTGATATCAAATCAATATTTTTCGAGTTATCAATTGAATCGATTGAGAGCTTTTCTACTCTGGGAATCAAGTTCAGAAACTTTAGGTCACAAACTTGCGTATAAAACCCGTAAACTCTTATCCAAATGTCTTTTCTTTCATATAAGATCGTATCGTTTATTAATGCCCATGACCTGTCACTAATAGGTTTAGAAATTTGAACTGTGTCGATGTGAGGATTCGAAATTATTTCTTGAGCATATTGCTCAGAAATTCCGCTACCTAAAGTGACATATCCGTATTTACGAATATATTCTTGGAACAATTCTTCAGTATCTTGCATATTTGACATTGAGTTCTTGAAAAACTTTGGTATTTATCGGATAAATACCCTTCATCCTTTAATGCATAAATCTGTAAAAGTGATCTTATCATCTATCGATCTGTGAGTGATTGTTACCATAACCACTCTCTCTTTGAAATTCACGTTGAATTAAGTCCTAAGGGGTGACTACTTCAAAAGCAGTTATTATTAGCAATGATAACAAATGCGTTTCATTCTACTTTTGAATATGGCATGTTTAGATACTTCTTGAATCGTATTAAATATAAGGAAATCTCATGATAGTAAAACGGAGTCTTGTAAGCTCTATCGCTTTGTCACTAAGTTTGTTTTTTGGCGCTAGTGCGACTGTTTTAGCAAAAGAAACGTTCAAAGGCGGAGTGGCAAAAAGTAATTATGGAAAAGAAGCAAGTACACATACTTTTAAAGACGGTAAATTTGTGTGGCAGACCAAAGATAAAGTGTTGGTCGAAGGTACGTACGAAGTCCACGGCAAGTACTTAATCGTGACCGACACGGCAGGCCCGAGAGCTTGTCTAGATACCGAAACAGATCCGGGCATCTCTGTGGGCATTTACACTTGGGAAACTTGGGAAGATAAACAATATCTAGTTGTTAACGATGACGATTGCTCTGGAAGGCAGCGTGGCTTTTTGTCGCTAGGCATCGATACCTCTAAGTAAATAGCATTATCTGCAAATAAAAACCTGCAAATAAAAAGCCTGATTTCGCACATTCGCTAAATCAGGCTTTTTGGAGTTTTACTTGGCTGACTGTTTACAAAATTATCAACGCAAAGACTAATTAATAAAATCTTCTTTAGTCATCAAATTAATACCTTGCAAAAGCGATTGAATGTCAGGATCTAAATTCCCTTCTGCTATTGCGTTGTCTCGGTTGCGGTTAAACATCGCCGTGTAACGCTCTATTCTGCTGCCTAACACGTTCCATGCTTCTTGCTTTGCAGATGCTGGCCATGCCTCTAATTCAATCTGTGAGCCTTCTAAGACGTTATAGAATATGTTAATCGCCGCTTTCATACTTTGTTTGTAATCAATGCCACCTGGGCCTGTTGCGTTATCGCCACTGCCTAATGAAGCAAAAGACGACATAGTCTCGGCTGCATTTTTTAAATGGTCATAATACTTTTGCATTGCGCGCTCGTCATATTGGTCAATCCGGCCATTAAAATTACTATTGGTCGTAGTAGAGACACTTGCCGTGCGGGTGGTGACTACCGTTGGTCTTGACGCAACTGGTGGCGCTGGAATGTTGGCACTAGCATCAGTCGCTTCAGTCGCACCGTCGACTTTAAGTTGCCCACCTGTACCGAGTCCACCTCTCACTTTTTGAGGTTTGTAATTGCGCAGTGCCATTACCATCTGATTGTATGAGTCAGCGAATGCAGCAGTAATTATTTTACCTTCAGGCGAATTCGAAAACCCTTTAGCACCGCCTGCGATCCCAGCGAAAAATCCGCCAAATAAATCAAAATCGTAGTTACCAGCACTGCCAACAGCCGACGACACTTGTACACCTGAACGATTATCTATCAATAGTAAGGTTGTTGCTGCTTCGTTTTTGCTCAAGCCGCCGCCAATAGCTGCGCCTACGCTACCAAACAGTCCTCCCGCGATGCCTTTTAAACCGCCCGTACCTTTTGCTGAAAACTGTATGGATGGGCTGACCGTGTAATCTGCCGCTACCATTTGACCACCACCCACGTTACTGCCGCCGCGTAATTGCCCAGAGTTCATTAATTGACGCTCTCGCTGCATGGCGTTAAGTGCTCCACCGCGCTCTACAACAACAAAACAATTAGATTGTTGAATCATTGTTCTGATTACCGGGGTGGTGCTGCCTAAATCAGGATAACGTCTGCGATAGTCTCCCCACCAAGGCAGGCTTCGGTCTTCAAATAAAGACAACGTGCCCAACGGCTCGTCACAACTTTCTAATGAGGTATTCGCATTATCACTATTGCCTCCAGCGGCGCCGCCGGTGACGGTGTTCCCACTGCTACCACCCAAAGTCGGGTCTGTTGACATACAACCTGCAGAAAAAACGCTAGTCGATACAACTAATGCAAAAACAATTTTTTTAAATTTGACAGAGTTAAAATCAAAAGGGGAAAGCATGGTAGTTCCTTGTATTTATTTTACTATTTGTTTGTATACGTATACTGCGAATTAGATGTAAAAACAAAGGCCTATGCTCTTAATTGAATAGCCCTAGCTCTTAAGTGTCGTTAAGTGACGTTAAATGACTAGTCGCACTCAATCAGGCATATTAGTAAATATTGAACTAATAACTGGCTGATGAACGTGCAATAATTGATTTATTTATATACAATTCAATCATATAGTTATTAAAGACCTTCGGCATGGATGTTAGAAAACGTAAACGAGGCATAAGAGCATCACGCGCTAAGTTAGAAGCCGCGATGATCAAGCTTGGGTTTGAAACACAAGCCGAGTTAGCAAATAAAATTGCTGAGCTCGAAGGAATCGAAAAACCACCTAAAGACTTGGTGAGTAAAGTATTTCGTGAGCAAGCTGTTTCTACCCACAATTTAGCCCGTATTGCTAACGCCCTAGACGTAGACGCACACACCATATATTTGACTAAAGAAGACGATGAGTTTAGTGAAGTTGTCTCTACTCAACAGAATCACACTCAACAAAA
>CAYURD010000033.1:0-26000 GCA_964446865.1 uncultured Glaciecola sp. | reverse complement strand
ACTCAACAAAACGCTACCGAAGACACAAAAGAAACAGCGAGTGCTCTACCAGCTCAGCCCAATCCAATCGAAGAAAGCAATGTTGAAGATTCTACGAAACCAAATCTAAACACGCCCAATCACCTAACCAGTTCGCAAAGCAAAAACAAGCGAAAGCAGGTCGCGCTCGCTTCTTTATTCTTAATTTTTATCGTGAGTGCAGTCGTATATTGGCAACATGAAAATACAGATATTGCCAACAATACAAAACCACAAAGTCTTGCCTCGTCACTGGGAAAAATTAAAATAATTATCCAAGCGCCAGAAGAGCTTAAACCCTTAGCACAAAATTTTGCTTCACAGCTTACTCAATTAGAATCTGTTTCGTCTACGGTTGCCAATACGCCTAACAGTTATTATTTGTCTTCTTACGAGGCACTCGATAAGTGGCAAGCCCAAGCAGTATTAAAAATTGGCCTGGTTAAAGGTCAGTATTATCAATCGATAAGCGCCAACATTAGCTCTCTACAAAGCGAAACTAAGGTGTTGCAAACGGTACTTGCCACCGCAGAGTTACGTCACCAAACAGACAAAATGGCAGAAGTGTTAATCGCAAATACTAAAGCATTTATCAGTGGAGAGAGCAAGCATTCAACAAAAGCACTAAATCCCACTGCCCTAGCGTCATATTTAAGGGCCAAGAACATTTCGTTTACAGCGCACTCAGTTGTCGATTTTCAACGAGCATTGGACTTTTTTCAGCAAGCTATTAGCTTAGAGCCAGAGCTGACTGGCGCGCACGCAGGAATATGTCAAACCCAAGTTAGAATGAGTTGGATACAAGATGAATCCTCGTTATTGGAGCAAGCAGCAGAAAGCTGCAAGTTAGCCGAAAAGCTCGATGAACACCACATTGATTACAAAATAGCGCAAGCAGAGCTTTATTCCAGAATAGGTGAATTAAACAAAGCGATTGCGCTGCTAGAATCGGAAGCCTCAAATAATAGAAATAATGCTAACTTGTTAGCCGCCCTAGCTGAGCTTTACCTCATAAAATTTGGGCAGACTAACGAACAAAACTCAATTGAATACGCACAGAGTTATGCAAATCAGGCTGTCATTCTAAACTCTCAACATTGGCGCGCATACAATACATTAGGTAATTTGTATTTTTCGACCGGCGACACACAAAATGCCAAAGAACAGTTTTTTGCAGCGTCTAATATTGTGAAACACGAAGTAATATTGGCAAACCTTGGTACATTACAAATGTGTTTTGGTGAACTTGAGCAGGCAAAACAAACTTATTCTGACGTTATCACTAACTTTACGAATAACTACATCGGGTATGAGAGTTTAGGCTCGGTCTACTTTTTTGAACAAAACTACGAACAAGCCGTTAAAAACAAGCTAATCGCAATAGAGAAACAACCCGATATTTCTATTCATCAAGTGTGGGGAGGCCTAGCTGAAGCTTTTTTACTTAATCAACAAGCAGATCTCGCTTGGGAGCACTATGCAAAAGCTCTTACCTTGATTGAACGCGACGAGCTATTAGAAAACATATCTTTTAGCGACCAACTGCACAAAATCTATTACCAGCGTAAACTGGCAAATATCAATCCGCAACAATCTCCACTTGTGGATTTAGCGTCAAAAATTGATGGGCTAATCGAGCAACGAGGAAAGCTGGGTTTAAAAGCGCGCAGCCATCTTGCATGGTTAGCAGGAGAAGCCAAGCGCACAGAAGAAAAAGCTACAATCTGGGATGAGATTACAAAGGCTTGTAGTGTATATGAAAATGCGCCTGAATTAATCACTCAAATCTCGCAAAACCCATAATCAACTCGTATACTTACCAACAAGTTGATAATCAGCATTTAATAAAAAAACGGCATTCTTATTTCAAACTCAGAATTCAAAGCATTGATCGAAGACTTACCAAAGGTCGAACTACACTTGCACATCGAGGGCACTCTCGAACCCCAGCTAATGTGGGACTTAGCGAAAAAACACGGTATACACTTACCCTTTGCCAATGCAAAAGCGATTGCCGACGCATATGAATTTGATAGTTTGCAAAGCTTCCTAGATTTGTACTACCAAGGTGCTGATGTCTTGCGTGATGAAGATGACTTTTTTGCCCTAATGTGGGCCTACTTACTAAAATGCAAAGCACAGAATATTGTGCACACCGAAATTATGTTCGACCCACAAACACATACCGAGCGTGGCATTGATTATGCTGTTTTTATGAGCGGGTTTGCGCGGGCAATCGATAAAGCAAAGGCCGAACTCAATATTTCGGTTTACCTAATACTGTCATTTCTGCGACATTTAAGTGAAGAAAGTGCATTTGAGACCTTAGAGCAAGCCAAGCCTTATTATTCAATGATCACCGCTATTGGTTTAGACAGTTCTGAGCTAGGCAACCCACCTGCAAAGTTTCAGCAAGTATTCGCTAAAGCAAAATCCCTTGGTTTTAAGTTAGTTGCCCACGCAGGGGAAGAGGGCCCGCCAAGTTATGTGTGGGAAGCGCTTAAATTGTTAAAGGTTGATCGCATCGATCACGGCGTAAGAAGCATCGAAGACCCAGAGCTAATGGCGCACCTTAAACGCCATAAAATTCCCTTGACGGTTTGCCCACTAAGTAACCTTAAATTGTGCGTAGTTAATGACATGAGTGAGCATAACATTCTTGAGCTGCTTGATGAGGGCTTGATGGTGACCGTTAATTCAGACGACCCCTCATATTTCGGCGGTTATTTAAATCAAAATTACGTCGCCATAGCCGATAAGCTCCCGCTTACCCAAGCATCATTATTGCAGTTAGTGCGAAATAGTGTGACGGCTAGTTTTTTGCCCGACCAAGATAAAGCAGAGTTGTTGTTGAAGATAAAATAAATTTCTGTTTGCTTAATCTTTGATAAGGCTTTACAAAGTACTTGCACCTTAACTTGTATGAGTAGGCCATATTGTTTATTCTTTTTTTGATACTAATAACAAAGGCCAATCACTATGCGACGCTATTTTACTTCTTTACTCTTAGTATTGTTGAGCGTGTTTGCACTCAATTCTTCAGCCTTTGCCAATAATGAAAACCAATACATGGCCATTACCGGTGGTATGCTGATAGATGGTTACGAAACGCCACCTATACACAATTCAACGGTCTTAATTAAAGGCAAGCTAATAGTTGATGCAGGGCCCGCTCACTCTATTGAAATACCGCAAGGCGCGACGCTTATTGATGCACGAGGCAAAACGGTTTTACCTGGCTTAATTGACTTACATATGCATTTAGATTTAATTGGTCATGGCGATTACGACGAATACTATACCTATATAAAAGGGACTGAACGATTAGCTGAAATCATGCCGATTGCAGCGAAGCAAATGCTAAGAGCTGGTATTACTAGCGCAGTTGATCTTGGCAGTCCATTATCAATTTTGGATATCAAAGATGCTATTGACCAAGGCAGTATCATTGGCCCTAGATTATCGGTTTCGGGACCGTGGATCACTAGAATAAAATTGGATGGCGTGCCCGATTCGTATCAGATTGTGATTGATTCACCCAAGCAGGCTGCAAAACAGGCTCAATATTTAATTGATCAGGGTGTAGATGTCATCAAATTATGGCTAGGGCTAACACTTGACGATTATAAAGCGGTCGTAAAAGTTGCGCACAAAAACAATATCAAAGTGCATGCGCATTTATACAAAGTAGATGCCATTCGAAATGCTTTGGAAGCAAAAATAGATGTACTGCAGCATGTGGGCAGCGCAAAAATGCCGCCTTATCCGGAAGACTTATTGCACAAAATCGCCGAATCCCGCACACCAGTCATACAAACAATTGCGCATAGAATTTGGGTCTATCCGGCCACATTAAACAATCCTGGTCGACTAAATACGCCACAAATGCAAAACGATATGCCAGAAGATCTTTACCAAGAGCTGCAACGAAGCTTTAAACACTTTCATAGGTTGGGTTATTTTCGTGACACACCCGACGAAATACGCAACGCAAAAATTAACGCTAAGCAGTTCATAAACAGCAATGCTTATATTGGCGTTGGGACAGATGCGGCAAGTCCGCTAAACTTTCATTCTGATGCAATATGGCGCGAAATGTCGGCACTGGTCGACAGCGGCATGACCGAGTCTAGAGTCATCACCGCGGCCACAAAAACGAACGCAGAAATTTTGGGGAAAGGTAGCCAGCTTGGCACTTTGGAAGCTGGTAAACTCGCTGATATTATTATTGTTGATGGCAACCCACTATTTGATATCAACATGCTCAAATATGTCGACACCGTCATTAAAGACGGTGAAGTTCAAGTGTTTGAGTAGAGTGTGTATTTAGCTTTGCTGCGCTGATTTGTTGTTATCGCTAGGCGCGGGTTTTTTAGGAACGCGTTTCCAGTAGCCATTTACGCCCAATTTTTGCCACACCCATTTCAGCCATTTTATGAGGGAAAACGACAGCCAAATAACCCACAGTAACATAAGTCCTTTGTAAACATAGTTAGGCACGCTCACCACAGTCACAGACGGCAAAACACCGTCACTGAAATCAGCAAACCATGATAAGCCTCTAATGCTTAAGTCGGCGTTGCCAGCAATCCCCATATTCGGTGAGCTAAGTAAACTGGTAGGTATACTCAGTATTAATGCAATAATCGCGACACCAGATAATGCATACAAGGCAACTTGGCTAAGATTGAACATTTTAGCGCTGGTACTTTCAGCCCTAAAAGTGCTGGCATAAACTGCTGCAAACCAAATAAATGAAAGCACTAATACTCCCCAATTCTGTAGACTTAAGCCAAGCCCCAGTAATACCCAAGAAATGGTGTTTAAGGGAGAAAAACGGAATCGGCTTACTACAAGCGCAATAACAATAAATGCCAGTAGTTCACCCCAATACAAAATGGCTGGCCCAATGGTTGGTCCGCTTGTCCAAAGTGTCCAGCGCTGGTTTGTTACATGCGTGCTCACATATATGTTACTGGTGGGTGCGTTAAGATCAAAAATGGGCAGTACTTGTTGTAACCGGTAACCTTCGTTAGCGCTCATGTTTATTACAATTTGGTTATTGCCGGGCAAAATTGGCAGGCTAAGTTGCGTCCCTTTAGCTTCAATATTTAAGTTCACGCCATTTTGCGCAATCCGCTTCAGTTCATATTCTTCGGGTAGTGAAATAGTATGGGTACCACCGCGATTTGTGCGGTAAGTAAAGGCCAAGTTGACTTGTTTTTCGCGCTTGCTGTTAGTTAGCTTGAGCCTGACTTCGTCTATCGCAATAGACTCGCCTTTAATAGGTTCAGGCCTAAAAATATCGATGTGTAAACTTTCATCAGGATAGGGATAATAGTTGTGAATGTAATAGTCGTTTGGATTGAGAATCGACAGTACCTCTGGTACACCCGACATCGTCAAATGCCAACTTGGGCTAGACACCACTTGCCACTGGTCAACAATATTATGTTCGCTTGCTGATGCTAACACTAAGGTATCGGCCCTATTGAGGCTGCTGGTGTAGCTTAGCGAATTATTATTTGAGCCTATTGAAATTAGGGCAAAGCCGTCTTGTACGGTAATGTCGTTGGTGGTTACAAATTCGCCATCAAGCAAGGGTACTTTAATATTTATACTTCCAGTAGTGGGTGCTATTCGTTGAACGCGCGTCTGTATTGTCCATTTTTGTTCAAATACTAAAAGTCTAGTTACGCTGACCAGCGGGGTGCTCGCATATTTTTGTTTTGACTGCTGCTTAGCTGTATTTTCATTGCTTTGGTTCTCTTCGCTTTGTTGGGCAAACAACGCGGTGTTTTCTTTTGATACAAACTCTAGCTCCTTGCCTATCATTTTGCCTTGGTTAACACCGTTGACAGTCCATATCATATTTTCATCGAGCTTAATGCTTTTAGGCTGTTGTTTGAAGGCTATTTGCCACGACGAAATGGGTGCCACACGCCCGCTAACACCTATAGTCGAGACGCCTTTCTCTACCACTGTGTATGTCCAGCCGTCGCGCGTAAATAACTGCGTAGCAGGATCACCGTTAATACTAACTTGGCGCGGTAACCATGCCTGAGATTTTGGTAAAGCAATGGCCGTTTTCATTTGTGCATGAACGCTAAAACGCAGCGTGGCCGATTGTTGGGTCAATTCATCTAGCGTGACGCTTTGAATTAACGCACAATTTGGCGCGCATGTCGGCGGCTGAATTAGCCACGAGCGTAATTCAGCTAAGACTTCTTGAGAAGGCGGGTTTGCGCTTTGCAACTGTTGCGCGTGCGCATCGTTATGGCTTGGCAGTAATACACCTAAACTTATCAATACACATGGCGCAAGCGCTGGCTTGAGTTTAGACAATAGCGCAAGTGCATATACTCTAGTAATCAATACAAACCATAGCCCTAGTAGCGCTATGCCAAGCAACTTTAGCATGCGATATTGGTTTTTGGATAATACGAATAAGCCAAATGTTTGCTGGGCGCTAACGGCTCCGTCCCAGCGCAGTTGATAAGACTTCCATTGCCAATCAGGTATGCCCGCGCCGGTTTGTAATATTGCGTCGGCTTGATACTTTTCGGTAATTAAGTTGAGATTGTTGTTTCTGTTTGTACCTCTTGCGGTCACTCGAGCGCGTTCTGCATCTGGTTTCGATACCGATACGCCGGTAACGCGCGATAATGCATCTGCAGTCTTTTGATTGCTTGTTTGGCCAATATTTTCTACAAACGTATCGTCTTCTATTTCATCAAGTCTATTAGCAATTATGCTTTGCTGAACAGTATCTCTGATGCCAGCAACTTCTATTATTTCAGAACCTTGGTAAGTGCTTAATCTGGACTCGAGCTGCGGGTATACCACGCTTCGTATTTGCATAGCAGTGAAATAAAGCGCAGCAATGCTTAATAGCGCTAAGCTTACTACTAAATAACCCGACACCCACTTTTTAAGCTTTTCAAACCTAATATGCTTTTTAGCAGCAAATGCTAATAGCACGTTAACGATCAAAAAGACTGGCGCATGGCTTTCTTGAAAATTAAGCACAAGCATGAATAAGGTAAGTACTCCCGCGGGTGCGCCAAACAGTCTAAACGCAATTATGGCGGTAAATAACACAATAAAGCTCTGCCAAATGCTCCAGTTACTCACCCAACTTTTAGATACATAGTCAACATCGCTAACATTAAACAGTAAGGTGCCAGGCGGTAAGTTGAGTGACATCCTTACTTGCTCAAATCCCTGTTCCCAGCCGCTGACTTCGTCGAGTTGGGCAAGTGGTACTTTTCCTCTGGCGGTAATATTTACCCTTGGATAACGGGTTTCAAAACCGCTTTCTTGCGTTTTAAGTTGCGTAATTAATAAAGGGTTGTCTCTGTCGTCTGCTGACTCGAGGGAATATGGAGGGCGCATGCTTAATCGCCAATCTTGGATCATATTGCCTTGTATGGTATCAACAAAATACATCGATTTATGATCGAACGAAAGCCAAAAATCACGGGATAAACTCAAATCGTTTGTATCGTTCAGTGGCTTGCCACGCAACTTGATATCGTAAGTAAGCACATCCTTAGCGCTAAGCAAATAACTTGGGTATTTTATCCAGCTCTTGGGCATAAGGGTTTGGGTTGCGTCCACAAAAGGTGCGCCTTCAATTTTACCGCTGCGAAGAGTTTCGTTGGTGTCAATTACCCAGACTTCTTCGTTGGGCCATATATGACTAATGTTTGGACGCGACCATACCAAGGTATTTGGTTTGGCGTAGGCGCTCAGCTCTATTACCCATACTCCTTGCTTAACTTGCACGTGGAGTAAGCCGTCGGTGTCTAAAAAGCTAGGTAGATCTGATTTAATATTGACTAAGTCAAAATCTTTGGGCATGACTTTGCCTAAGGTGACCTCTCGAGGCTCGCCCGCCACCGAAAGGGTAATATGTGTTTCAAGGTTAATATAAGCGCCATCGGTCACTTTTCGGGCTACATCTATGTCAATGCTATTTGCTGTGGACGCCACCTCTCGTTGACTATCGAGCAAAATAAATCCGCCTTGTCTGCGTGGTAGCATTACAGGCTCATTATTCACTTGTAACTGGACTATACCAATGCGTTCGTCAATTGGCATGCGTGTTGGGATCTGTTGATAGTTAAAGCGCCCAGATATTTCATACGCGCCTGCGTCTAAGTAAATAAAGGGTGTATTGTTTTTTTCAGCGATAATGGCGCTTTGCCCATTTACCAACACTTGGCTTGGCCAAACATCGCTATTGCCTGGCAAAGGTACTTGAGTACTTCGATATATCTGCCAACGCTGAGTAAAGGTGCCACCCGTTTCGTTTAACGAGAGTTGTAGTGGGCTGCCCCATGCGCAAACATGCGCGCTTTTTGCGCCAAATCCTTGTTGGTTTATAAACGGACACTGAATATGCGTATCGTTTCGTAATACCCAAGGCTGCCATGGTACTAGTGAACTCGGCACAAATTCAGATGGTGTGCTTAAACGGGCCAGTTCGCTCGATAATGCAGGGCTGTTATTGGCATGGGAAGCGCTTGAGAGCAATAATAGTGAAATGATACCGAGTATCGACTGGATTAGCGTTAATCTACGAAAAGCAAAGTGCATAACGTGTTCTTCCCTAAAAGAGTGTCCTTTAATCAATATGAGTATAAAACAATCCACAAGGGAGTAAAGACAAACCCAATTATGAAGATTAAAACGCAAACACCCAAATAAGCGCAAGCAAAAAAAGCCAACATGACTGCAACTTTTTTAGCTATAACTTCGTTTGCACAATATAAATTCAACAAATTATCAATTTATTGACAAAAACCACGCTTTTTTTTAACTTTTCCACGGTTTTTACCATGATAGCTACCACGGTGGTTAATTAATCTTCAATTCAGCTTACGAATTGAAGGCAATAATCATGACAAAAAAACTAATAAACGAAGAAGAAATCTCCTTACTACTTGGCGATTGCGTTTTACGAAACGAGCGTGCATTAGAGCATTTGTATAAAAAAGTTTCTTCTCTTCTTCAGCATTTTGCAATGGGTATTGTGCAAAATGAAGCCCTTAGCAACGAGATCTTGCAAGATAGCTTTATTCAAATTTGGGAAAATGCGCATAAATATGACGCAACAAAAGGCACGCCACTTAATTGGATCCGCACCATTGTGCGTAACAAAGCTATCGATAAAATTCGAAACGAAAACAAGCATGTAAAAACTCGTTTTTATGAAAACGATGAATTACTAGAAGACATTCCGTCGCCAGAGCAATGCCAGCCAGACGATATATTGATTAAACAAGAATCTGACCAAACCATTAGTGCCTATTTTGATTGTTTACCATCTAACCAACGAATGAGTCTTTTACTGGCGTATTTCCATGGATATTCTCGTGTAGAGCTTGCTGACTCGATGAACACAAACTGCAATACAGTGAAGTCTTGGTTAAGACGAGGGTTAAAAACCATGCGAAACCAGCATGTAAGCGCGTAAACAGACAATAAATTAGCGAGCGCTGCAACTTTTTAAGTATTGATGGCGTTATTGTAAGTAACCAATAAAAGTGACTTTTAACGCTCACCGTGAAAACAGCGTTCGTCAAAGCAATAAATGAGGAAATTATGATAGTAGTGAAGCGACTTGTAACAAAGGCTTTTATTATTGTAGCAGTATTTATGTTAGCAGCATGCGGCGCAACACAAAAAACAACGCCCGTAGCGCCAGCTCAACAGACCTCTCAAAACAGCTCGCCTGTAAAACAAAGTTTGCAAATTTTGCCAGAACAAGGACTTACGCCAAGACAACGCCTGTCTAAAGCACTACGTAACCTTGAGCGTGGCGAATCTGATATTGCAGAGGTCGAGTTAACCGAATACTTAATTGCGATGCCTGGTAATCAACGAGCAAAGTCACTACTAAATCAGATAAAAAGCGCGCCTGAAGAGTTTTACCCTAGTGAATTTTTTACCCTTGAGCTTCGTTCTGGTCAAAGTTTATCTACGTTAGCTAAAAAGTACTTAGGCTCTGCTCTAGAGTTTTACGCGCTGGCTAAATATAATCAAATAGACAAACCAAGCCGTGTGAATATTGGCAGCGAAATCAAAATTCCACTGACTAGTACCGCAAAAAGAGTGCTAGAAGAAGAGAAAAAAGCAGAACTGGCTGCTCAAGCCGAGCTGGCCGCTGAGGTTGAAGCTGAGGTAACACAAGCAATTAGTAATGAAGCCGAAATTGAAGTGCAGCCTGAAAGTTATTCTGCTGATGAGCTAGTGTCACTTATAAATGAAGCAAACATAAACAATGATTACGAGCGTTCAGGTCAGTTATTGAATCAATTACTTGAAATCACAAGCTTAGATGATGCAACTAAAGCCATTGCTATCACAACATACACCGGACAGTCTCAAGCCTTACTCGCATCACAACCCGTTGAAGCTGCAGAAGTGTTGGTGAAATTAGGTCAACTACAATTAGATTCGCTGCAAGATTTAGCCGCTTTTCAGTCGTTCAAATCAGCTAATATGGCAGATGTAAATAACCCAGAAGCTTTAACTGCGCTTAACAGTGTAAAGGACAAGATCACTCAGCAGTACCATCGCGAAGCCTCAGTTGCTTTTAGACAACAAGAGCTTGATGAGGCAATAGCAAAATGGGATGTCGTGCTTGAAGTTGACCCTAATCACTCAAACGCGCAAGCTTATCGCTCGCAGGCTATTGAGTTGAGAGAGCGCTTAAAAGCCCTAGGTAACTAATTTCGTCGTTCTGGCGTAGGCGTAATACTGTTCGCTTTAGCAAAAACATCGTCATTCCCGAGACATCGGGAATCTCCTTGGAACTAATCGATGCCGGCTAAGCGTCTGTTTTGTCGAGTTTTGCAATAACATCAACCAGGTTCCCGCCTTCGCGGGAATGACGGGGTTTTGGCTTAAACGAACAGCATTACGCCTTCGCGAGGATGACGAGGAAGTATTAAACGAACAGTATTACGCCTTCGCGGGAATGACATGTTTCTGCGTAATGACGGGGGTGTTTACTCTATTGGCCTTGTTTAATACGCTCTAAATTAGCTTGGATCCTTTGAGCATTTAATAGCAGCCTTTTTGCTCTTGCATTAGATGGGTCGATAGTTACGGCTTGTTCTAGTAACACAATAGCCTTCACAATATCCTGTTTAAATATCTTTTGTGCCTCATTAAACAAGGCGTTAGCTTCAGTTTCACGAAGCTCTTTTATCGTAGACTGAATAGCGCGTTGTTTTTTACCGGAAGCATAATTCTTAGCGGTTTGAAAATATTGCAACGCTTCTACGGTGTTTTCACTTTTTACGCTTTTTTCTGCTAAGCCCAAATACGCATTTAAGCGATAATCATTAATCAGTTTATGATCTGATTTCAGCGCTTCAAGCTCATTCATTAGTGTCAGAAGTACTTCAAAATCTTGTTTTTTGCTTGCTTCTTTTGCTCGCTTTAATATCGATGAGAGTGCTATTTCTTGTTTAGCCGCTTTGTCATTTTCCACAAAACTTCGTCTTAGTAATGAAGTTTTTTTGTTGGCATTCGCAAGCTCGGTTTCCCAACGCATAGCACGTAAAGATTCTTTTATCTTGTTATCGTTTGGGTTAAGCGCAAGTAGGCGAATTAGTATATTTTCGTGTTGTTTACTGTCTTTTTTATTTGAACGTTTGGCTAATGCTAAGTCGTTTAACAGCTTCTTTTTCTCGTCTTCAATTTGTTGTTTTACCTCAATCATCCCATTTTTTACGTCGTTATTATTAGGATAGCGCAGCTGTAAAATTTGCCATTGATGCAATGATTGTGCGTACTGTTTTTTAGCACTGAGCTCGTTTGCTATTTTATAACGGGGCTCTTGAGTGACGTTTGTTAAAGGCGGCGAGCTTGAACATGCTGATATGCTAAGCGCCAATGTTAGCGCAAGTGCAGATTTATTCATTTTCATGTTGTGCCTCGATTTCCTCGAAGGTATGCAATGATTGAATAAATCGCTCTAAACTATCTCCGCCATAAATCATGGTTCTGTTGAGCAAATATGGCGCCGAAAATGACGGATTGGTGCCGCGCTGTACCGTTACGCCAACATCATAACCTTGCTCTTCGAGCATTTTGATTAATGTCGCACTTGTGTTTCCGTATGGATAAGCGAACTGATTAACTTTATTGCCAGTACGCTTAAAGATTTTCTCTTGCGCAAGGTCGACTTCAGATTCTAGCCGGCGCAAGTACTCGGTTTGCGCTTCACCACCTGGTTTTCGAGACAAGCTGGCATGACTGACCGAGTGAGATTGAATATCGACTAATGGGTCTGCAGTGAGGTTTTTAACATCTTGCCACGATAGCGCAGCGCCCGCACCTACAAAGTCAGGGTACACGAACATGGTTGAAGGAAATTGATATTCTTCGAGTATTGGCATCGCAATATCTTGAAAACTTTTATAGCCATCATCAATAGTGATCACGACAGATTTAAGCGGAAGCTCTTTACGACCTCTAATAAACTCACCAACATCTTTAAGCGTCACGACTTGGTAACCGTTTTTATGTAGGTAGCGCATTTGTGCACTAAACTCGTGTTTAGGCACAATCATTCTATTACGAGTTTTTTTATCGTTGGTAAATTGGTGGTAACACAAAATTGGAATACGCTGGATGCCATTATCGAAAATAGCGCTTTTGTTAATGACCGTTTTGGGTATGGCAACATACTCTATGGTGTCAAGTGGCAAGTCTGGATTATATCGCTGAATGATTGATGCATACTTTTTATTGCCCAAAAATTCATTAGCGAGCGATGCATAAGTATCGGTCTGCTTTACGGCAACTAGTGTAAATTGGTCGTTATTTGAAATAACGCGCTCTACAGTCTGTTTGCTGGCGCAGGCCGATAGCAAAATAAGTGAAAGTACTGTTAAAGCGCGAAGTAACATCATTGTGCCGTTATTTTTCTGACGAGTTTGGTTTATCTGCATCGTCTTCTTCTTGCTTCTTACTTGATTCAACCTTGGTGCCATTATTAGTATCTGAAGTATCTGATTTTGATTTACTTTTTGCGACAGGATTGGTTTTTTTCACAGGCTTTTTAGCGTTTTCTTTTTTGTCTTGAACGCTGTTATCAACTGCTTTACCAGCGGTTTTTTGTTCTTTTTTGTCAGTATTTTCAGACGTGTCAGCATCGGCATTTACACTTTCTTTTGGTATATCAGAAGGTCGAGCAATCACCGTCGCGTCATCAAGTGACTCTTCACTTTTGTGAATAATACTGCGCGCTACCACCGTTGCATCACTTACATCTTCATCTGATTGATTTGGGTCCGTTGATAAGTTTGATAAGGGCATTTTTGCGAGTGAATCACCGCTTGTATCTGAGGTTAAAATGCCACTTTGTGCAAGTTCATCAGCCACTTTTGTGTAGCGTTTTTGCACAGAAGATGCCATTTGGTTAAAGCTTAATATCACACGACCAATTTCGTCTGACCGTTCAAGAGAGATACGCGCATCTAAATCTCCTTCCCCAAAACTAGTCAAATTTCGGCTAATCGTCCGAAGAGGTTTGGATATTAGCGCACCAAAAACAAACATAATAAGCGCAATTGCTGACAAGGTAATCGCGGCTAAGAAAAACATTAATCGACCAGTGGTTGATTTCACTTCGTCCAAACTCTTTTGTGAAAGTCCTAAAACGATGCTTCCTACTTCCGTACTTTGAAACAAAACTGGGGTCGTAATATTAAACACATGGTAATCGTTTTCTAAGCTTGAGCTCGTTGTTAATACATCTTCTGTTTCACTTATAAGTTCAGCGTTTTCATCGGCTTGATAGCTCTGCCCAACGAGTGTTGCATCGCTCGCACCTCTAATTACACCATCACGATCGGTCACTATAAGGTAGCTAAATGTGTCTCGGCTAGCTGCGTCATTAATAAAGGTCTCGAGCGTGATCCAGTCTTCACTTAACAGCGGCACAGCGGTTTCGTTGGCAATAAATTTAGCGAAAGACGAGCCCGAATCAACCGCAGCCTTCGTCATTGCATCAGACTGCTTGCTGTAAATCATATTCATGCTAATGATCAATACGAGTGAAACAATTGATACCGCAAACAAGGTTAATTTGTATTTAAGCGGTATGTATTTGTGCTTTTTTTGTTCGTCTTGCTGTTCTTGCAAAGCGGTTAATTCACTAATAATTGCAGTGGCTAATGAAGCGCCATCTTGAAAGCGTTTTTCGGGTGTTTTTTGCAATAACTTTTGCACAATTTGCCTTACGCCCACCGGTATATTGGGGTTAATACTTTTGATGGTGGTGGGTTGTTCTTGGGCAATTTGCATCATTAATGTACCCATGTTTTGGGCGTCAAACGCTTTGTTTCCAGTGAGCATTTCATACATTATTGTGCCGACAGAAAATAAATCTGAGCGGCCATCAATCTCACTTCCTAAGGCTTGTTCGGGCGACATGTATCTTGGTGTACCCAATACTGAGCCTAACTGCGTTTTTTGGGCTTCTTCGTTTTCACTAATACGCGCAATACCAAAATCGGCTACTTTGATGGATTCGTTGTCGGGTAACAATATGATGTTGTCGGGTTTTATATCGCGATGGACAATTTTTGTGTTGTGGGCATAGTCTAATGCTTTGGCTAAATGCAGCATAATAGTAAGCGTTTGTTTTAGCGTAAGAGGCTGTTTTTCTTCAAGTATTACGCCTAAGTCATTGCCTTCAATAAGCTCCATCATGATGTAAGGAGCGCCTTCAATTTCGCCCACATCAAAGACAGTGACGATTGAGGAATGCGATAAACTGCCGGCCGCTTTTGCTTCGCGTAAAAATCGAGAGGTGTATTCTTCGTCAACGCAATGTTCTGCTTTTAAGATTTTGCAGGCAACCGAGCGATTAATTTCAGGATCGTAGGCGCGATATACCATTGCCATAGCCCCTTCGCCGAGTACTTCTTTTATTTCGTATCGCCCTATTTTTTTGTTGATCATTTTGTCGGTTTCAGACATCTTTTTTCCCTCTAAATAGTGCGTAAAAGTTCGCATTTTTTAGGCTAGAATTATCATTCGTTTTTCACCCAAAATTAGCTCGTTTTCTATCCTAAAAACAGTGGTTTTTAAAGCGACTATTTCATCGATTTTTAAGTATTTTTATTGTACAATAAATGCATTGATTTTTCACTGAAATTAGTGCTTTTTTTGCTTGTAATTTCAATGTTTTTTAAGGGGTAAAAAATGTCAGTTTCAGATTGGAATTGCGAACAAAAAACGGATGTTGGCACTGTCAGAAAAGTGAATGAAGACAGTTGCTTATCTGTATGTGAAGCTGGTCTTTGGTGTGTTGCCGACGGCATGGGTGGACATGCACGTGGAGACGTTGCTAGCCAACTAATTACAAAGCAACTTTTTGCCCTTGTAAATGACACTAAAACTGAGCACGGATCAGCAAAAATATCAGCGCCAAAAATCGATGAAATTTACCACTGCATCGAAGCCGTAAATCAAAGCTTAATTGAGCTATCAAAAAAGCACGATTCTATTGTTGGTAGCACGGTCGCCATTTTACTTATTACCCAAGACAAAATTCATTGCATTTGGGCGGGTGACAGTCGGATATATCGAGTCCGAAATCATCAAATTGTTCGACTCACTCGTGACCATAGTCAGGTAGAAGATATGGTAGAAGCGGGGATAATCTCTGCCAAAGAAGCTGAAACACATCCAAAAGCAAATATTATTACTCGGGCGGTCGGCGCTCATGACATACTTGAATTAGAATTAGCCACTTACGATGTAGATGAAAATGATCAATTTTTGCTTTGCAGTGATGGCTTAAACAAAGTGATGTCCGACACCGAAATACTAAATTTTGTGAGTCATTGTCCCTTTGAAGGCGTTGCCGATGTTTTTATTGAGCAAGCTATTTCAAGACAAGCGAGAGATAACGTGACGGTGATACTTGTTCAACACAAAAATCATAAGGCTGATTTTTTAAGAGAAACGCTGCCGCTAGATGCAACATTGCCCCTGAACACTCGATAAATAAAATATCGATAAGTAAATTCCTCATGAGTAAATTCCCCATAAGAAAACTCCCCATAAGAAAAGAAGGCGCTTCTTAATTTCCAAGAAAACTAGAAAAAGAATGAATGGGCGGCATCCCTTTAAAATACCGATATTGAGATGGTAATGTTTGACTACTTGCGCGATGCCACACCGTCATTGGTGCGTAATGTTGTTCAACTAAGGCTGATAAAAAACTTTCGTTTACTTCACAAAACGCCTTTTCATTTATCCCATTATGTTCATAAATCTCGTGCCTTAACGACGCAGTTTTTTGGATTTTAGGAATGTGTTGTCTTTTGATTGGCTCATAAAATTGACTTATTTGTGACAGTATCATTTCTAGATCTGGGCGCTCAGTATCGAGAAGGTTGAGTAAAAACTCTTCACATTTTTCATGGCAATCATCAATCATCGACGCCAGTTTGATAGTATCGGTATTGGCCGAAAAACGACAAAAAACAAAAAACGGATAACATCGGCCAATCGAATCCACGCTTGGCATCATCAAACCTGAAATTGTTTCGTTAGAGACAATGCGGCTATCAATTGTAAAGCGCCAAATTGGACTGGTAAAAAAGTGTCCTTTCCATTGTTCTTTTAGTTCTGATCTTGAATTATCAAAGGCTTGCAAAATCCAATTGTCCCAATAGTCAATTACCGCCGGGCTTACGTTTCGTTTTATGAAGTCGCCATAGCTTGGGAGCTTACCAAAAAAACCAATTTTCATCATTTTACAGACCCGCTATGCAAGAAAATTGACTTAAATTACTGAGCAATAATGGGTCACTTAAATTATTAGACGTCAATTTATAAATTGCAGTATGTTCACCTTTCGAAAAAGTCACTTCGACTTCGTTGAAGGATTTGCGATTGATTTCGCTGGTTTCGATGAGTTTAAAGAAAGAAAAAAGTCCATTATCTCGTAGTGCTAATTCACTGTTGTCTCTTCTGACAAAAATAATCTCGCTATTACGCTCTGGATTACTTGGCGGCCAAGTTGTCGAAACCGGACTAGGGCGACCAAATTGGTAATTAAAGTTCTTACCAAATATCGAGAATTTTATTTGAGAAAGCCGTGGGTCTAAAAATACCGGCGTAAAAATAATATCTTGTGATGCAAGCGCTGGATTTTTAGAAAATAGAGCTGTTTGGATTTTATGACTTTGTTCAAAAAACGGTAGCACAGAAGGCGCAAATTGGTACTGTGCATTTACATTTGATTTCCAAGACCACGGGCGCGTTTGTGTATTCACGAGTTCGGCCAAATGCGTATCAAAAAAGTTAGCAATAATCCCTGTTTTACCAAACATTAAAGCGATGTCTTGCAAACTAGCGTCAAGCGTTGACTGTTTTGCAAAGGGATATTTGCTAGTGGTAATTGTTCGGCATTGATTAAGTATTTGGTTTTGCCAAAGTGCAGACAACTGCTCTTTTCTAATTTGATTTTTGGCGATCATGACCGACGCCGATAAGGCTTCAATCCATTGGCTTAAAGGTTCTATTTGCAAGTAGCCAAAACCTTGAAGTGATTTAAGCGCTTGTGACGTTTGCGAAGTAGCAACAGTTTGCGACGTTTTGGATTGCAAATTGAGCTCAATACTTATTTCTTGAAGCAGTGACGACAGTCTTTGCTGAGTAGATGCGCGTTTTTCAGAAGACATTAGTTCGTGCAACTTAGTAAATCGTGAGGTCACAAAAAACTCAGGACCGTCTGCATTCGCTAGCCCTTTTAGTTGCTCTTGAGCTTGCGACACACCACTTCCATATTGTTTGGCCACTGGCGAGTTTGCTAAGGCATCAACATTCAGTGTCGTAAAATTAGTGGCCTTAGCAACACTGTCAAGCAAGGTAAATATTGGGCTTGAGCTTTCAGTCAATATGGGCAACGTGCTTAACATTGATGCAAGGCTAGTCCCTTTTTTGATATCAACCGCATTAAAAATTCCTTGCCATTGCTGTACATATTCTTGTGCGTAAAGTTTCTCAAATTGAGCTTGCAGTGCTTCAGGGTCAATCACCTTATCGTCGCCTAATACCCACGTTTCGCTATTGAGGCTCTCTATGTATTGTTGAATGTCTGTATCAATAAATTGAGTAAATGCCCCAGGAGAAAAGAAGTTGGAAATGGTAAACACTTCGTCCAGTGTAGTACTAAATACAGAGCGCCATTGTGATCCCGCAAGCTGCGCTAGAGACGTGTAGTTACTTTTGTCACTTATAAATATGTCACGAAATTGTTGGTAATAAATTTCGTCGAGTGGCTGTGCGTTTAGGTCTTGTCTTGCTTGTGTAATAACAGCTTCGTTAGCTTGCTCAATAATCACATCACTTGCAATCAATGCGCTTAGATGCACTTGGACTTGACTATATTGTTGCTCTGAAAATGCCTTATCGACATTCATGTTGTTTAGCAAATATCGCACAATATAGTCATTGTTTCTTTGCTCTGTGTTATTAAGCATTATATAACTTTTAAGTGCCTGATATTGACGGACGGGTTCGCTTGCATCCCGCATTTGCTTGACCATTTGTGTTTCAACATAAGGCAGTAAGACTGAGCTTAATAGCCGTTCGTATGCGGCAGATAATGAGCTGTTTACTGAACGTTCTTGATCTAGCCCTAAGCCAGAAAAATGTTCGTTTTGCACAGCGCTTAAGCCATTTACATCGTTTGCAAATTCATTTAATGCCGGAATAAATTTGGCGATTTCATTTTGCGCTAAGTTAGCATTACCTTGCTGCACGCCTTGATATTGTGATAACCATCGCTCTACCACCGAGTCACTCAAAGCCAAATAATCTTGGTTGTTATTAAAGCTTGCATATAGGCTTGAGCATATCAGGATGGATGCCACAGAAAATAAGGCTAAAGCGGCTTTTTTGAGTCGGGCTTTCTTTAATTGATATGCCACAAGCGTGCCAAAGGTATCGGCTTCTTTAAACACGACGAGCTGCAACAAGTCTTTGATAAAGTAACTGCGTTGATCGTTATTCCATGGGGCGTGATGTGAATGGCGTAAACCAAAAGCACTTGATATACGGCTTAACATTCTATCTATTGGCGCGCCGTTTTGTGTGCCACTGGTAAAATAAAGGCCTCGTATTTTACCGGGGACAAGTTCTTCATTTAGGCTGTTTTCGGCATTTGAGAGTGTGGCAATAACGTCGCATAAGGTTTGTTGAAGTGAAGCAACTTGGTCGCTAAATGAATATATTTGCGATTTTTTACGTGCGTCTCGTTCCATCGACATTCTTGGCCACTGGCGGCGCGTAACCGATGCGATAAGACTAGTAAACTGTTGACGAAATTGATTTTCGATACTGACTTCGCTTTGCGTTTTGTCATTCTCATTAAACGTAAAACCAAAGGCTTGTTCTCTTTCTTTATGGGAGTATGAATCAAAAAACTCGGTAAACCCCGCCAACATATCTGACTTAGTCACCAGAACATAAACAGGAAATCGCGTATTAAAAAATTGGTTTACTTCACTAATTCTGAGCTTAAGCTGCGAAATATGCTGGCGTAGTTCATACTCGTTCATGCTAAGCATGTCAGCCATGCTCACGCTCACCATAATGCCGCTTATTGGCTTTTTGCGATAACGTTTAATGAGCTGTAAAAAATTTTGCCAGCCCGATTTGTCGACTTCTTGAAAGCTATCTTGTGAGGTATATCGACCCGCGGTATCAAGCAATACTGCTTCGTTGGTTATCCACCAGTCGCAATTTTTAGTGCCGCCAATGCCATCAAGATGTTTGCTATTTAGCTTTTCTGCTAATGGGAAATTAAGGCCTGAATTTGATAAAAGTGTGGTTTTCCCGCTGCCGGGAGAGCCAATAATCATATACCAAGGTAATTCTATTAAAGATGTGGGGCCGCCTTTGGTTTGCTTTAATAAATCAAATGCCGACACAAACTTTGATTTGAGCGCATGTGATTCTGCGTCTATGGCTTCTTCTACATCGTCACTTTGGCTTATCGCGTCAACCAGTGAATCTTGTTGTCCTTGTTTTTTAAGATAGGTGATATAGCGGTAAAGTACGTATCCTGCAATCAGTGCAGTGACAATGAGCAGTCTCACCACAATGCTTTGCAATGGTACATAGCCTGCAAAGGCAAAATATGGACCGGCAAATATCACAAGAATAGAAATTAACAGCAGATACACCGCGGGCAAAAAGTACGGGTGTTTATAAATCGTTTTAAGCTTGTCCATATTACAAAGACTCCTGCAAGAAAATCAGGATTTCAACGCGCCTATTGCGACTGTCGCTTGTTATTTCGGTAATAGGCTGCGTGTCAGCGACGCCTCGGGTAACTGTGCTTAAAATGCCTCTCTGGCCTTGTTTTAGCCATCCTTCAACCGATTCGGCTCTTGCCCTTGATATGCTCCAGTTAGACTCAGCACGTCCGGTAGAATCGGTATGGCCGACTATCACCACCGAATCTGTTAAGGCCTTAATGGCATTAATTACCATGCTGCGCTCTGGTAACTCGCTTGTATTGACCTGTGTGCTTCCTGGTGGGAATAACTGCTCGCTAATAAAGCGTAAAACAAGCATGTCGTTTCGTTGCTCAACTTCTACAAGGCCTGCGTTGATAGACTGAATTAAGGCTGAAGAGAGGCTGTTCAGTGCATTAGTAACATTTGCTTGTTTTTGAGGATTGGTATTTGAGCTTGAATATTGCAGTTCTTTAAGTGCTTGCGGTGTTTGTTGCCAGCCAACCGATTCTATTTTGGCAAATAAAGGCGAAGACGTGGCGTGTAAATTAGAAAGCAGAGCGATGTATACCGCCACGCAAATAAACCCTAATACAATAAAGAGCAGACTAGGCGGTAAGCGTTTTTCAATGCTTTTAGGCGCATTATCATTGGCTCGCCAATTAGGCGACAGTTCGTTATAGCTAGGACGATGCAATGAAATTGCCTGATACATCATATTGCATATTTGAATGATGTCATTTTCGCCTGTTGGTGACACACGATACTTGCCCCTAAAGCCAACCGAAAGGCATAAATAACAAAGCTCAATCAAATCGATGTTTCTATGAGGCTGCTCCATTAATTTATTGATGATCGCAAAGAACTTTTCGCCGCCCGATGTCTCATTATGATATTTACTTAAGAGTGTTTGACGGCTCCAACTGCTTTCAATACCCCATGGTGTGCTAAGCACAAGCTCATCAATAAGGCAGCACAAAATGTACCTGGCGGTAAGCGCGACTTCTTGAGTGATACCTTTTTCAGCGCCATGTAGAAGTAGGTTTTTATCTAAGTCTTCAATGTGACGGTTAATATCATCACGCAGCTGCTCAATACTATTGTTAGGTGTAAGATTTAATAAATTGCTCGCCAAATTAATTAGTTGGGCACTGTGAGCAAGTAGCAAATTTTCACAATGTAGACTGATATCACTTTGTTGTTGAGCATTTGAGTGGCGTGAATCTAGCACTGAATGTTGCGTTGCTTGTGCCCCTGATTGTGCATTACTTTGTTCATGGCCCATTTGTGAATGGCCGCCAACATTGCGCCGTCCACCCGGGTTGGGGATTACCATCGTTTTTGATAAATCATCATCACGATCTGTCATCCCTAACTCCTTATTGCCCAAAGTTCAACAGACAAACCTGGGAAGTCAGCGCTAATATGACAAGCAATGCCACCAGATTGCGTCAGAGCGGTCCAATATTCAGTGCTTTGTACCAACTCAAAATACACATAATGTCGCTGGTATGGCACTTCACGCGGCGCTGCTGGGAGGTGAGTAAGTTGAATACCAGGAAGCTGTAAATTTACCAATTCTTTAATTGATTCAACGGCGCCAATTTTAGTTTGCGAAGGGAAGAACTTAATAATGTCTTCGGCGGCTACATCAGCGCTAACTGCAAGTATAAAGCTTGCGTTATCAAACAAGGTTTTGTCTGAAATAGTGCCCACGCGTATGCCAAATTTGCGCTCTTGAAGCGGAATGTTGATTGAGTTTTGTTCAAGCACCACGCTAAACAAACCGCGCAGTTCAGCCATTAATGTCGTTAATACTTCACCAATATTTGCGTGCTGATAATGTGGCAGGTCAGCGACTAATTTGTCGGCCTTTATAAACGTACTTAAATCACCAATTAAAGTACAAAGCTTCTCGTACAAATAAAACGGATGCACATGCTCGGCATTGTCTAGATATTGAAGACTTGGCAAGTGTCGGTTAAGAGTTTGCAGCATCATGTAATCGGTAATTTCGCTGTTGGTCGATTTGCCGGCTACAGAGACTCTTGAGGCTAGCGCCCCAATACGATGCTTTGTGAGTTTTACCAGTTCATTTGTAAAGCCAGCTACATATTTATTGGCCTTTATGTTTAGGGCCGGCGATACATAATTATCGCTTAAGGTGATGACTCCATTGGGGCTTACGTCATCAATGTGTCCAATTGCTATACACGTAAACTCACTGTTATCTTGTGCGCTAGTTCTAATCGAAAATTGTAAACCGCTAAGCTCTAAAAGGGCGGAATTATTACTCACCCCCGACACATCACGAACATCTAGTTCACTCAAGCTTGAGCGGGTAACTTTGTCGGCTTCGCGCTGCACTTCGGTATTGCCATGGCGACGAATAGGCACAGCCAAATAAAGCGTTAGGCCAAGTTCGCCTTTAGATAACTCAATAGCTGGCGGTGCGTTGTCGCACTCTGGAAAGGAAAAAACGCTGCCGTCATGAAGTACACCGCTGGCAGAATGCACACAAAATTTACCTGTTTTGAGCAAACCTGTGTCTATATCAATCGATGACAAACCCCATGCGTATGGAAGAATAGCCGCAATGGTGTCGCGCAGTTGAGCGTCATGGTAGCGTGCTTGTTGCTGAAAATGCTGAGGATGAAGCATCATGCCTTCTGACCATACAACACGTTTTTCCCAAGTCATTTTTATTCCTTTGTTTTATCACACCGTCTATACCGGTATTTATCAATAAGACCTAAGCTACAAGTCTTCTGCTCTCACGCTTAACTCATCTAAGATTATTTGAATGCCACCACCGCTAAAAAGACCAATTGGGTCAAGCATCGCTTTTTCAGGCATGGTGACAATGGTGCGCCAATTGACGCTGTCGTCGCTGCGGTAACCCACTGCAATGCCCACAAATTTTGTGGCAGCAGACACATCGACATCCAGCTCTTTATTCATCCCCGGGTCGATTAAAAACTCATCAACCGCAATAAACTCAGCACCTAGCGTGTTGTTGACCGGATTAAACAAATCCTCGTAACGAGCATTGTCAAAATTCACTCTATTTTTGAGTTGATAGACTCTGATCACCACAGAAGATGGACGCCCGTTAATATCAGGGTTTATATTGTCTGAAGCATTAATCGCGTATGTGAAGCTGCTTGTTTTTTGGCTTACCGCCGTGCTGCCACATGCGCTAATTATAAAAACAGCGAATAGACATAACATGACTCGCACAAATACATTGGCACACGGGTACTGAGTTTGGCGCAACATTGATTGGTTTTGGCTGACTTTATTCATTGGGTTTCTCTGCATTTTTGATGTGCTGCTCGTAAGCAGGAGAAAAATACTCTGACAGAATATCGTTAAGATTTTCGCTTACTTGTTTTTGTAAGCTTGCTTGTTTTTCTGTATAGCTTTTCCATTTTTGGGCATGGTTTTTTATGCCAATAAATGACTTACCTTGTTTATTGGCTAACTCTTCAATTGTTTCAGGATTTAGTGAAGTCAATATGCCTGAAAGCGTTGCCTGCAAGCCGCTTAAAAACGCCATTTGATGGGTTTGAATATCGTTTAACGCTTCGCTATAAGCTGCTTGCGCTGTCATATATCCGGGCCTTTTTTTGACTAAGAGCATTTCGTGAGCATCGCCTGGATCTAGCGAGAATTTAATCGGGTTATTAGACTGCGGTTTAATCATGGTCATGTTTAAACGCGACTCTTGTTTAAACACCGAGCGGCCCGCTAACAAAGCCATAATGCCTTGGGTAGAAGTATTGAGTATTTGCACTAAATCGTTTGCAAATGCCGTTTTGTCGATATTGTCGCGATACTCTGCCGGTAAACCTAAGCTTTGATATATATGATTGAAGAATGCGTCGTCGCTGCTTGCATCTATTTTTGGATTTGCTGTGGTGCTTGGCGCTTTTTCTGCATTAGATGCAAGAGATGCAAGAGATGCAAGATTTTGGTTAGGACTATTCTCAAGTTCGGGTTCAGGGTTTGCTCTCGCATCTGTGTTTGTTGGCGACTCGACAGTGTTTGCAGGTGCCGGTATTTGGGGCTCATCGGCAATCACAGGCGATACCGGTTCTGTTGTATATAATCGGCCCTGACTTGTGCTTGGGTTCTGTTGAGAAGCACTATGGTCGTCTGTAGACAAATCCCAATCATCAGGTATTTTATTGATCGGGTTTTGGGTGTTTTCTAACGCGTCGGCCGTTTTACCTTGTTCTGGTATTGGCGTAGTCAAAAAACCTTGTTCTTGTTGGCTATGTTCTTGTTGGTTGCCAGAAGGATATTGCGAATTCGACACGCTTGCGCGTGGTGTTGACGTGTTATTTGTCGACATAGCATTTGGTGATGAACTTGGCGTATTGTTTAAGATATCAAAAAGCCCTAAATCACCTGACGCGCCCTGTGCGCTTGAAGTCGCCAATGGGTCTTGACTCACATGCTTGTTATTCACAGCGGGCGTTGGTGAATTGATGATGCTCATCAAATCTTGATCTTGATTGCCTTGCGCAAATGTATTGCCAACATTGGCTTGGCTAGAAGCCGAATGCTGATTGGTATTTAGCACACCTACGACGATGCGAAACTTGCCAAGGGTAAAGCTATCGTTAAGTTTAATCGCGTGGGTGTTACCTTTTCCAATAGCCGTAGGGCTGTCGTTAACATACACGCCATTACTGCTTAAATCGGTCAAGAAAAACGTGTCGTCACGATACGCGATTAGAATGTGTTTATTTGAGATAAAGCGATCGGTGTCGTTTAACACCCAATCGCACTGGCTCGAGCGGCCAATTGACGCGCCAGTCACCGACACTTCAAAAGTTTCACGCTGCTGCTGTGAACCACCGTCCACGAGTGTTAATTGCAAATTTGCCATAGTGTTTTCTTTGAAAAATTCAGTCTCTTGCGCTTTCCTTATTTGAGATTACGCCGTGAATTTTTAAAAGTTGCACTAGTGGATGACTAATGAATAATTGTACTCAGAGAAAAAATGAAAGTGCTTTACAAAGCGTCTTTTGCGTATTCAAGCAAAGATAATGCATCAACTCGCAGAGCGTAGTTTTCAACAAATATTTTGCCGACAATCACACCCTTTGGGTTAACAATAAATGCGCCAGGATGACCTATGCCATAGGCTTCATCGCCGGGGCTATAGTCTTCATTTAAAATACCTAAGGCGATAACGCTTGCAGCATTGTTATCACTTAAAATAGGATATTGAATGTTGATTTGCTTTTTAAACGCCTCTTGGTCTTGTGCTGAGTCATAGGTCAGCCCTACAACGCGTATACCCGCTTTCTCAAACGCTTCAATATTATTATTTAGTTCAGCCATTTGCTTCATGCAATAGGGGCACCACACAAGTGAGCGACTAACAACAAATACAGTACCATTAGTACCAATAAATTCATTAATGGATGTAAGCTTGCGATTGTTATAGCTAGCGTCAATAAGTGGGAAGGGTTTATTTATTTCAACGCCAGGATCAAACGCGTCATCGTCTTGGGCAACGAACATATCTGCGGTAAGTACATCTTTGGCGTACTCAATGAGTGGCTCTTTAAAAACAAGCGCCAACACAACAATAATTGCGAGCGTGCTAAATATACCGATGATTAGTTTTTTCATTGAGAGCGCCTTTCTCGTTTTATTTCTTAATAACTTCGGCTAGTTTAT
>CAYURD010000032.1:0-38537 GCA_964446865.1 uncultured Glaciecola sp. | reverse complement strand
ATAGAAAACTCATCACCGCGTTGTGACAGCGTTAACTCTCCGCCGCTATTTGGGATTTGCGCTGTGCCTAATCGAACCCATGGTTGCATATGTTAGCCTTTTCTATAAATACTGACGTAGAGCAGTTAAAACAGGTGCAGGATAGCATATTTGTGCAGGTGTACAGACGATTTGTTACGGTTAATTTACTTGCATAAATCCAGAAATTATTTGACTAGCAATGTATGATTCAAATTATACTTGTGTTAGAAAATTATTAGCTTGAAATGAGATACAACATGCAAATCAGAGCAAATTTCGATAAAGCAGAAATTGTTGATAGCGAAGCCATTGAATGGAAAGCGTCACCCATGAAAGGTGTGGATCGCCGACCACTCGATAGAGTGGGTGATGAAGTTGCAAGGGCGACTAGCATCGTTAGATATGCACCCAATAGTCATTTTTCACCTCATGTGCATACCGGCGGTGAAGAATTTATTGTGTTAAGTGGTGTTTTTCAAGATGAGCATGGCGATTACCCTGCAGGCTCATATGTCAGAAATCCGCCTCAATCAAATCACACGCCAGGCTCTGTCGAAGGCTGTGTTATTTTCGTCAAATTATGGCAGTTTCAGCCAGAAGACCGTCAGCATGTTAATCTTAACTTTGATGATTTGACGTTCACAACATTTAACCAAGATAGCACTATTGGTATTTGTGAAGCTACGTTGTATAAAGACAATACTGAAACCGTTAAATTACTTGAATTTGACACCAACGCAAAGGTAGATATTGTGCTTGAAGGTGGTGTTGAATTATTAGTGATTGATGGCGTTGTTGAGAGTGAATACGGCGTTTTAAGACAAAACAGCTGGCTTCGTTTACCTATTGGCGAACGACTAAAAATGTATGCAAAAACAAGTGGCGCAAGGGTATGGTTAAAGTACGGGCATCTTCGTGATGCAAATAAGCAAATTGCTAGAGTCCAAAAAGCCTAATCGGGTATGCAGGACTATCTGAGCACCTAAAGACAAGTAAAAAGGAACGCTATGAATCACGCATGTGATGCACCAGGATTAATGCCAATAGAACAGGCAAAGGCGATTATTTGGCAAACGGTTACGCCTATCACCGAGACTGAAGATTGCGAGATAGGCGAAGCGCTCGATAGAGTCGTTGCGACAGATATTGTTTCGCCCATTAATGTGCCTGCTTTTGATAATTCTGCAATGGACGGTTATGCCCTTAAATTCTCAGATTTAACTCACCCAAAAGTGTTGCAACTAGCCGGAAAGAGCTTTGCTGGTATGCCATTTGATGGCACGCTTGAGGCAGGGCAATGCATCAGAATAATGACGGGCGCGCAGATACCTGCTGGAGCAGATACCGTTGTCATGCAAGAAAACACAAGCGCCGATGGTGTAAACATAATATTTACGCATGAGGTGACCAAAGGGAGCGCAATTCGGCCCGCAGGCGGTGATATTGCAAAAGACAAAGTGGTAATAAAAGCCGGTAAACAAGTTTCGGCTATAGATATTGGCTTACTTGCTTCGCTTGGCGTGCCAAAAGTGAAGGTTTATAGAAAGCTCAAAGTCGCCGTTTTTTCAACGGGCGATGAGCTATTACAACCAGGTCAAACCCAGCAACAAGGCTGTATTTACGATAGTAATCGCCCCATGTTAGTGGCAATGCTTAAACGAATTGGCGCTGAGGTTATTGATATGGGCACTGTGGCCGATGAGCCATCGCTTATTAAAGAGGCATTTCATAAAGCCGACAGCCAAGCCGACTGTGTAATTACGTCAGGTGGCGTGTCGGTAGGTGAGGCTGATTATACGCGAGATATTCTACAAGAAATTGGCCAAGTCGACTTTTGGAAGTTGGCCATAAAACCAGGCAAACCGCTTGCCTTTGGTCGCTTAGAAAATAGCTTGTTTTTTGGCTTGCCTGGTAACCCTGTGTCGGCAGCGGTGACCTTTGATCAAATTGCTGCGCCTGCGTTGTTGCGTGTAGCTGGATGTGAACCAAAAAGCTCTCTTTTATTGCCAGCCCAAGCCGCGAAGGCTTTTAAAAAACGCCCCGGTCGTACCGATTACCAGCGTGCATATTGCTCGGTCAATGATGATGGTCAGTTAGTGGTTGAAACTAATCGTACGCAAAGTTCAGGCGTATTATCGAGCTTTGCTACTAGCAATTGCTATGTCGTACTTGAGCGCGAAAGAGGGAAGGTTGAGCAAGGGGAAATGGTATCTGTCCTCCTTTTTGATAGCTTATTGGTCTAGTTTTAATTGCATCGAAACTAGCTTTTGGTCTCAAGCTTTTGAAATCAAGCCTTTGATGTCACGCATAGCACTACACTAAACTTAGTCTTAAATTGTGATTGTCATCTCAATAGTTGGCATACTTTGCATACGTGACCGGTTCTAGCAGCTTAAATAGGTGGCCGTGACAAAATTTGGGTTATACTGGTGTCACCACAAAAAAATAATGATGCTTATGTCGAATATTCAAATTCCTTGCTTACTTGTTGGACGTTTCCTACTTGGTTTGTATTTCATTCTACCTGGCCTACAAAAAATCTTTCAGTTTGAAGCTATGAGCCAATATATGGCTAATCATATGGAAAATCTGAGTGTGCCGACGATTTCTGTTCTACTAGTACTCACCATTATCCTGCAAATTGTGTTGGGATTAGCGCTTATTGTGGGATATCAAGGTCGTTTTTCTGCGTTTCTTTTAGCAGGTTTAACACTCGTGATCAGTATATTTATGCATGGATTTTGGGATTTGCCAGAAGGTAGTTCAGTGGCTCACGAAACGCAAAACTTTGTCAAGAACATGGCAATTATGGCTGGTTTACTCATTGTCGCCGCCAATGGAACTGGCCCTTTAAGTTTGGATAGTCGGCAAGTTAAAGATAACACTGTTTAATCCGCAATTTGACCAGAAATGGAATAAGTGTGTCCAGAGCACTTTGGTATTTATGAGTTGAGTGATAATATAATTACCAAGTAAACATTGCTCAAAGGAATGAATTGTGAATCAATCGAATTATCCACCCAGCCCTCAAAATATACCCAATGAATTAACACAGGCGTCGGCCAGTTACAAACGTCAAGCTATGCTTGCGATGTTGGGCCTTGCAATATTTATGATATTGTTTATAAGTCTAGCCGCATGTTTTACTTATATTGCGACGTCGAGCTTTTCGAGCTTAGCTGCCGAGTTTAATTTATATCACTTGATTGTAGGTGTGGTGTCTGCGGTTTTAGCCTTATTTATGATTAAGTCACTCTTCGCTATTCGTAAAACACAAGATCCTGAGGGTTTAGAAGTGACTGCTCAGGATGAACCCAAACTATTTCAATTTTTAAATACCTTAGCCGACGAAATCGGCGCACCTCGGCCTCACCGAGTATTTTTAACGCCACAAGTCAACGCGGCGGTGTTTTATGATTTGTCACTTTTGAACTTATTTTTCCCGTCTAAAAAGAACTTAATTGTTGGCATGGGACTGGTCAATTCTTTAAACCTTGGCGAGTTAAAAGCTGTGTTAGCACATGAGTTTGGACATTTTGCTCAAGGCTCGATGTTGGTTGGAAGATGGGTGTATATCGCACAACAAATTATTGTGCATATGGTGGCTACGCGTGATTGGTTAGATAAAGGCGTGAGTTTGTTAGGCCGCTTTGACATTCGTGTCGCGTGGATAGGCTGGATATTAGCGATCGTTATTTGGTCCATACGTTCTGTAGTGGATACGCTTTTTCGTGTCATTATAATTGCTGAGCGAGCTCTAAGCAGAGAAATGGAATTTAATGCAGATTTAGTTGCAGTATCTGTTAGTGGTAGCGATGCTTTGGTCAATGCACTGCATAAGCTACAGGCGGCTGACCAAGCTTGGCAGACTGCCAGTGACGTAGTCCACCAAAATTTGCAGAATAAAAAACAAATTGAAGACGTATTTGCTGCTCAAAATGAAGCCATAAGCGTGCTAAGCGGCATCTTGGGTGACAGCTCGTTTGGCCAATCGCCAATATTACCAGAAGCAGAAAGCGATGAGGCTATGTCAGAGCGAAGCAATTTTAGAGTATTTGACGAAGACTCTGCAAGGCCACCTCAAATGTGGGCAACTCACCCAGCCAATCGAGACAGGGAAGACAATGCAAAAGCATATTATGTTTATGTCCCAATAGATGAAAGTTCTGCATGGAATGTGTTTGATGACGCTGAAAAAACAAAAAAGAACGTGAATGTACAATTTTTCCGCGTAGAAAAAGATGAAACGCTCGAGTATGTCGAGCCAGAAGAAGCGGTCAAGAATCGATTTAGCCAACCATGGTATTCGCCAGATTATAAGGGAACGTATTTAGGGCGTTCATGGGAAAGAAGCTTCGCATCTATTAGCGAACTTGAAACAGCATGCGAGCTTAAATCAAGTGCTACTGAATCTCTTAAGAATATTTACCCTGATTCGCTAAAATCTGATTTAGAGCTGGCGCGAAATTTAGAAATAGAAAGGCAAACACTTGAAGGCTTAGCTAGTGGTGACTTAAAACCATCTGGCGGAATTATTCGCCACAGAGGTGAAGAATTAAAACGAAACGAAATACCTGAAGCTATTGACGAAATTTCGACGGAATACAAAGAAGTGGCTGCGCGTTTAAAAACACATGACGCATATTGTCGTAATGCGCATTTACAGGCAGCAAAAGAGCTTGGCAATGGATGGGAAGAGCATTTGATTGGTTTAATTGCACTATCACATTGTACCGAACATTTAAAAGCCCATGTTATTAATGAGCTAAGTTTATTGAGTAATACATGGCAAGTTATTACAGCAGACGGCACCGTTGGTTATTTTGAAAAGAAACGTTTATTGACTGTGTGTGAGCAAGTAAAACGCGTGATGGATAATGTGGCCAGCAATATGCAGCGCTTGGTACTAACGTCAGAAATGATGACAAATTTTAATATTGAATCTTGGCAAGAAGTGTCTCCCAAGTTTGATTTGCCTGCGGCGAGTAAGAGTAATTGGGACCAATGGTGCCCTGCCGCTAGCGATCATATGCATAATATATTAAATGTACTGTCGATTATTAACGATATGGCTTTGGCTGACTTAATTCAAAGTGAGCGCAAAATTAAGCAACACATTGAAGATGGGACACCGCTTGAGCAAGCGCCTCAAGCAGGAAGTGCTCCTGAAGACTACCCAGTATTGTTAGCAGGAGAAGAGCATGTATTACAGCGGAAGTTAGATTTATGGAATCGCTTCCAACTCGCCCATGGGATAATGCCAACACTTGCTCGTTTAAGTGTGTCAGTTGGTATTGTTGGCGGTACAATAGTGTTTGGCATGTTGAGTGCATTTTGAATCAATGTGGTAATGATAAATACGCCAAGTAGTCTATCGTTCTATTTTCCAGAAAGCTGCATATGCAAAGCATTTTTATACGCTTCGATACCGGGGAAAATAGACACCACAATACTGGCTAAAATAACGAGCGCACTTAGCCATAGCACTTCAGGCGACAGCACAGTATGGCTTAAAAATAAGCCATACTCTGATGCTAACCAATCATCTAAGCTCAGTAGTACAATTTTTAAACCGCTAATGCCCACGAGCAACGACAAGCTGATCAGTATCAAGGCTTCAAGCAAAATGAGTAATAAAATGGTAGCTGGTCCGGCGCCTAATACTCTGAGTACGGCTATCTCTCCTTGGCGCTCATTCATTGATGCTAATAACATGGTTGCTAAGCCAAATAAAGCGGATATAAGTACCAAGCCTGCGATTGCACGCAGTAGGTTTTCGACATTTGACATGAGCGTCCAAAGTTCGGCCATGGCAACGCCGGGTAAAACCGCCATTAGCCTGTCATCATCATAGTTGTTTAGATTGCGCTGCATGCCAAAAGTGGCAAATTTACTAGTGAGGCCAAGCATCACTGAAGTGATGTTTTTGGGTGTTAGCGAAGCGCCTTGCTCAGGGTTATTCGCAAGAGCTTGCAATGCCGAAGGTGGCAAATGAATAGCTTCGATGGCTTCTAAACTCACGTGAACGGTTTTATCGACCGGGGTGCCAGTTGGTGCGAGTATGCCAGTAATAACAAATGGCGCTTGATCATGATGCGTAAAACTAGTGCTGCCAATGCCGTGAGAGATGATGATTTCATCATTGACTTTGTAACCAAGTGCTTTTGCAACATCAGCGCCAATGACAGTTTCGAATAGGCCACTAAACTGCCTACCATCGTCGAAGGACAATGCTTGTTTATTGGCATATTTATAATGCTCGAAATAGGCGCCGTTAGTTCCCATCACTCGATATCCTCGATGGGAATCTCCTAAGGAAATTGGAATTGCCCACTCGACTTGTTTATGTTCTTGGAGCATCAAAAAGCTTTCGTATTGGATGTTGTTAGTCGGGTTGCCCATTCTAAATATAGAATAAAGCAGCATATTTAATTGACCCGAAGGGGCACCCACAATTAAATCAACGCCCGAGATAGTGCGGTTAAAACTTTCCTTTGCTTGCAAACGAATATGCTCAACACCAAGTAACACGATCACGCTCACGCAAAGTGATAAAAAAGTTAAGATGACCGTTTTTTTGCGACTTAGTAAGCTATGCCAAGATACCGACAACAAGGTCTTCATAAGCTAGTACCTTCCTTAGCCGTATTTAACGCATTTAAATCTATTTGGTGAGCAAAGTGATGACGCAAACCCGTATCGTGGCTCACAAAAATAAGTGTCGTATTAGCGGCTTCGCACATATCCATTAGCAGCGTCATAAAAGCATCTCGAGCAGACGCATCAAGGGCAGAAGTAGGTTCGTCTACCAATAATAAATTAGGTTTGTTAATAAGTGCGCGGGCAATAGCGACGCGCTGTTGTTGGCCAGTACTTAAGTTTTTGACCTGTTGCTGCAATACGTCTTTAGGAAGATTTAATCGCTCTATCAAGGTCTTTGAATGTGTTTGCAAAGATTGCTGATTATTGGCAGTGTCTTTGCTTGCAAAATGATGCGCCAGTTCAATATTTTTAGCGACGGTTAAATAGGGAATAAGGTTAAAGCGCTGAAAAACCACGCCTATATTGTTTGCCCTAAATGTGTCGCGTTTGCGGTTTGATAGCTTGTTAATTTCTTCACCAAACATGCGAATGCTGCCAGCGCTTGGTATCATTATTCCGCACAATAAATTTAGCAGGGTTGTTTTGCCCGAGCCAGAATCACCATATAAAAAGATTCGCTCGCCTTGCGCCACGTGCCATTGTTTTATTGATAAAACAGTTGGCGATTTTTTTGAATAGGAAAACGTCATATCATCAATGGCGATAGCAGGTTCAGCGCTTAAGGCTTTTGCGTTCGAGCCGGCGCTTGTATCTGCTTGATTTGTCATGCTGGGTGAGCTGGTGTCCACGTAAAGGTCCTACTGGTGTTATTTATTGTAATGTTATATCATCAAATCAGAGATACACAAGTCAGTAAATATACGTCTTAAAGACAGGTTTAGACTACATGAACGCACTATTAAAATACGGCATAGTCTTAATTCTCAGCATGGCCACATGCGGCCTTTTTATCGAAGAAGCGAATGCTGAAAAGAAATACACCGAGATTGAGTGGACGCAGCTTATGCCTGCTGACGATCTTGAAGCCTTAATGAATCCGCCTGATTTTATAAAAGACATTACCGATGGCGCCAGTAATGACAACATTGCTGCACTTGGCGAAATGAGCAAAGACGACGAGACCGCATTGCGTTTTAAACAAGCACTCAAATCTTCTCGCATAGTAGAAGGTTTTGATAAGGCTCGCGTTAGGTTACCTGGATTTATTGTCCCTCTACAAACTGATGAACAGCAGCGCATTACGCAGTTTTTTATCGTGCCGTATTTTGGCGCTTGCTTGCATTTACCACCGCCACCACCTAATCAAATTATATACAGTGAATATCCTGAGGGCATTGAGTTGGCGAACTTGTATGACCCATATTGGTTTGAAGGTCAGTTGATCATTGACCAAACTGAAAAAGAACTGGGCAGTTCAGCCTACACTATGCGCTTAAGTGCATCGTATCCTTATACGGAATAATATTATGAAACTAACAAATAAGTTAATCACAACTGCGATAGTAGCTATCACGAGTCTTATTGCATCTTCAGCAATCGCTTGCGATTATCATGGACAAATGGCGTTTGGCCAAATGGGGCAAATGCACGGGTTTGGCCAAAGTCATCCACTGATGCAACGTCACATTATGGCGGCGCGCACTGCACCCTTAAAACTTGAACATGAACGTCAAGTAACGGCGCAAATAAATAAGACGCAAAGCATCGATATTAGTTATTTTTTACCTGCTGAATATAAAGACGTTACTCTTCACTTTACTGCAAGTGACGGTATCGAACTTAGCATGCAAGATAATATCTCGATAGACGAAACCAACGGCGTATACACGCTTGATTACGTAGTAACTAATGAAGAAAGTAATCATATTCGTATATGGGTGAATGCGATGAAAGAGTCTTTGCCATACTCAAAAGTGCAGCGCATCGACGTTTCTATCAACTAGGCGTTTGTACTAATTAACGTGCCTTAAAACGAAGTCACCAAACCCTTATCGTATAAGTAGATGAGAGATTTATATAAATTCTTAATCGCCCTCGTTATTTGCATTTTAGTGGGTATTGCCATTGGCTTTACCTACGTCAAATCTGAGCAGAAAGTCGCCCAATGGTTGTTTTATTCTAGCAAGTTATACGAAACACAAAATGACGACATAAAGCGTGAATTCTTGTCCTCACCAAGTGTTCGTATTCAATGGTCTGAACTACTCCCCGACACTGAAAAGTCTGTCTTACAAAAATATCAGCAAAGCGAAGTCACCACGCCCACAGAATTTACCGAAAATATATTACGCTCTTTAGAAGCCTCGACCGATCAGCAATATAGTAGCGCGATGACCTCAGTAAATACCGTCGACACCTTCGATAATATGCCCGTTTCGGTCGCGGGCTTTATTGTCCCAATTGACTATCACGAAGATAAGAGTCTACAAAACATATTTATTGTGCCGTATTTCGGTGCCTGCATTCATTTCCCGCCACCACCGCCTAATCAAATTATTTATGCGCAGCTAAGCGAAGGCTTTATAGAGTTTGATATTACACAGGCTTACCAGTTAAATGGCGTGATGCAACGAGGTTTATTTGAAGATCCGCTTGGCACTTCGGCTTATATTTTACAGGTCGAATCGATAGAGAGTTATTACAATAATCCTGATGATTTTAGGCAGCACTAATGAAAAATACTAAAGCTTAAAGCACAAAATCAAGCGTCATTAACAAGCGCACTTCGTCATGCTCTAATGCCGGTGAACGATGCACAAGGCCCGCGCCTTCGTTATTTTCCCATGTTTCACCTTTTAAAAGTGCAACATCACCACAGTGCAGGTTTTGTATCAGGTCGGGTGTAGAAATCAAGCCAGATGTTTCGTCAGACTTACCATTACTACCATGACCTAATTTGCTGCGGTCAATCACATTGTGTGGCAACCATTGAGTACCTGCTCCAGAAAATGTAGACACTAAACGACACGGTACTTTATCAACATGGAAACGTGGGCACATTGCTCTGTCGAGGGTAGATAGACGCAGGCCGACTTTATTAACGTCAAACAATAAACAAAACATCTCGATTGCTTCACCAATATAAGCTCTGAGTGCATCTCCATAGTGGCGGTCATTTGCTATGTTTGCGATATCTTTTTTAATACTGTCACTAGAGACCTGTATGGTGTAGTTTTTTATAGGTCGTTGCGAAATATCGTTTTGTAAATCTGTCACAAATTGCAAAGGAAGCTCTCTTTGCCAAACGGCAATATTGCACTGCTCTTGATAGATGTTTGTGAGGATTTCTGGATCAGTCGATAGGTTTGCCTTTCGATACAAATTATGACTTTTGTTTGTTATATCTAGTGCATCTTTAAATATTTGGGAAATTGATACAGTTGTTTGTTCGTTAGTTTGAACTTGCATGACCTTTAATCCTTAATCGAAAACATGTGCTTTTAGCCAGCGTTAACACTAAATAGCTTGGTCAATAGGCGTTTGACAAGCTTGCCTGCGTCTTTCGCGAAAATTAATCAAATGGCTATACACAATCATCACTGAGCCAATAAGTGTGAGTACTACTTCGCCTTTTCCGGCAAATAGATCATGGCCAAACGTTAGCGCGCCAATAAGAAAGAAAATCCCGATAATGTTAATCATCATGATTTTGACTTGGCGATGGTGTTTGTATGCCATTGCAACTGCAAAAATACTGATTGGTGCGACGGCAAAGACAAGCCACAAATGAAATTTTTCATCGTCCAAAAATGCGATACTAGACGCTGCAGGCAATAGAATTAGCAGCAGCGGAAGCGCGATACAATGCAGTACGCATAATAACGACAGGCATATCGCTGTTTTATCACCAATATCAACTAGCTTGTTCACTACTTTTTCCTTTTTCAATCTTTAGTTAAATTTTAAGGTGTAAGCGCTTGCCGTTAAGTCTTTAGCGCCTTGTTGCGTATTGGTTATCCACTGTGCGCTTAGTGACTCTAAGGACGTAGACCATGACAATAAGGGAATTTGAAGAGAATCTAAGGTTCGATTGCAACGAACCGAGTAGACCAGTGACACATCTGCATGCGAGTCGTTATGAGCATCGTGTTCATGGCTTTGGCCGTGATTATGTTCATGCTTATGTTCATGCTTATGCGCATCGCTTTTGGTATGAGCGTGCTTATGCCCATCCGTATTTTTGTTTACATGGTCGTGATGATGTTCTTTTTCGTTTGTGTGATTATCTTGGTGACTATTTTTCTCATTAGCGAATTGGTCTAGTGAATGATTGGCTGAAATGACTGTGCAATGAGGTGGAAAGCGCAAAATCTGTTCAACGTTTTCTACTTTGTTAATAACATAGAGTAGTTTTTCTTTTTGAGCCTGCGTTTCAGGACTATGTTCAAAGCCAAGAATATCTGCGGCAGGTAAGATAAACTCAAACTGCCATTGTTCGCCCTCTTGCGCAATCAGCAACTGACCTTGGCCGTGAACATGCTTTTGTGCAAAGCTTGTTGTGCTAATAAAAAGCAAAAAGACGCTAAAAAACATGACTAAAGTTATTGCGTTTTGTTTATTCATCATTTTTGACTCTCGAATATTCGATTTAGATCACATTTATATAAATAAATTCAAAATTACACTTGAATTATTGTTACAATATAACATAACATCTAAAAAGAAATATACAAACTTATAAAGATAATTGAGGGATCAAATGCGAAAATTATCCAAACTTGCCATGCTCGTATGTGCAAGCCTCTCGAGCAATGCTATCGCTCAATCACTAGAAGGTGTTGTCACTTCTAGCGAAGGAAAACCTATTGCCAATGCAAGCGTCGAAATCCACGGTTCTGGTTTAGAAACAGTGACCGATGACCAAGGGCGTTTTAGTTTTTTAGACATGTCAGTTGGTGGCGCAGAGTTACACATTAGTGCGCCTGGCTTTGCTCACTTACATCAAGATTTATCGATACCTGCAAGTGGGCTAAGTAATCAAGCGTTTATTTTGAATCGTTCGCCTATTGAGGTTATTGATATCACGTCATCGCCTCTACATTTGTCCAACATGGAGTCTTCTATGCCGGTCAGTGTATTAGGCGGTGAAGCGCTTCGTCGTCAGCAAGCCAGCACTTTAGGCGATACGCTTGAAAAGCTTGCTGGTGTCCATACTAACTTCCATGCAAAGGTCTCTAGCACGCCAATCATTCGGGGATTGAGCGGTCCTAGAGTGCTGATTGCACAAAACGGCTTAGATGTGAGTGACGTTTCACGCGTAGGGCCAGATCATGCCGTCGCATCAGAAGCATCAACAGCCACACAAATTGAGGTTTTACGAGGCCCCGCCACTTTGTTTTACGGCAGCGGTGCAATAGGCGGCGTGGTAAATGTTGTCGATAATCGTATTCCTACTAGTAATGATACTCGCGGCGAGTGGATGCTCGAAACCAGTTCTGTCGATGAGCAAAAATTAGGGTCGTTTAATTTCACAACGGGTATCGATAACTTCGCATTTTATGTAGATGGTTTTTATCGCGACTCCGAAGATTTTGAAGTGCCGGTAATGGCAGAGCTTGAAGATGAAGATCACGACCATGACCACGACGATGAACATGGTGATGAACACTCAGGTGATTATTTTGTGGAAAATAGCGCAGAAGAGTCATCGGGTTTTACTGTAGGTGCAAGTTATTTACTTGATAATGGTTATATAGGGCTGTCGGTCGAACAATTTACCCGTGAGTATGGTATTCCAGGGCATTCACATGGTGATGAAGGACATGATGATGAACACGACCATGATGATGAGCAGGATCACGACGGCGAAGATGAGCACGAGCATTCTGATGATGTATTTGCAGACCTTGAACAAACCCGAGTGCAGTTGGTGGGTGAGCTTGCCTTAGACAGTGATTTTTTGAGCGCTGTTAATTTTCGGGGTGGGTTTACCGATTATGAACACGCTGAAATTGAAGGTGGCAGTGTTGGCACCACCTTTATGAACGAAACTGTTGAGTTTAGAGTTGATGCTTTGCATCAGCCATTTAATGATTGGCGAGGCGGTGTTTCGTTCCATTACAAAAACAGCGACGTTGAGGCGGCCGGCAGTGAAGCATTTACACCCCCATCAAGCACAGAAATGTTTGCAATTGCCTTAATGGAAGAGCGTCACTTTGGCGATGTACTCGTGCAATTGGGAGCGCGTGTCGAAAAAGTCACCATGGAAGCAAGTAATGTGCGTTTACCAATGTTAGATGCGCACGCTCACGACGAAGACGGCCACGAAGATGACCATGACCACGACCATGACCACGGAGATGAACATGATCATGGCGACGAAGGTGAAGTCATTAGAGTGTTTACCGCAGACCATGAATTTACACCAGTCACCTTAACCGCCGGCGCGGTATGGGACTTTACGCCTGGCTATAACTTGGGCGTGTCTTTATCACGTTCTGAACGTGCACCTTCTGCATCTGAACTCTTATCGTTTGGCCCTCATATTGGCACGCGTACATATGAGGTTGGTGCATTATTTGCGCTTCATGACGAACATGATGATCACGAAGGTGATGACCACGACCATGACGAGCATGACGAAGACTCTGGCGCAATAGGCTTAACCGAAGAGGTGATAGACCTTGAAGCCTCATATAATATCGACCTGACCTTTCGTAAAACAGAAGGTGATGTTGGATTTATTTTCAACGTATTTTATAACAGTGTTGATAATTACTACTACCAAGTAGATACAGGCTTATTTGCTGATGACGGGCACGATCATGATGCTCATAGTGATGATGAACATGACGATCACGACCATGGCGACGATGACCATATGGATGACGAGCACGAGCATGAAGGCGAATTACCCGTCTTTTTGTTTAAAACAGACGATGTCATCTTAAGTGGATTTGAGGCACAAGTTGCTTGGCAAGTGAATGATTCATTTAAAGCCGCGGTGTTCTCTGATTACGTAAAAGCGCGTCTTAAAGATGGAGGTGATTTACCTCGAACGCCTCCTCTTAGATTTGGTACGCAGTTTACTTACCAGACCGACTCAATCAATGCACATCTTGATATTACTCGCTATCAGTCGCAAGACCGAATTGCTGAATTTGAAACATCAACCGATGCTTACACCTTAGTAGACGCAAGTGTGTCATACGATTTACCAATAGAAAATGCTGACATTAGCGTGTATCTCAAAGGGAATAACCTGACCGATACCGAAGCCAGAGTACACACCTCATTCTTAAAAGATATTGCACCGCGACCGGGTCGAAACCTGAGTATTGGCCTTAGGGGCTATTTTTAATCGCGTAAAACGACTCAAATAAAGGAACTTATTTATGAAATTTATGAAACCACTTAGCTTACTTTCAATCGCGATCAGCACTGCTTTACTCACAGGTTGCGGCGATGCAGAAACCATTATTATTGAACGTGAACCAATTGTTGTGCCGCCATCTGACAGTGACGGGGGATCAACGCCGCCTACAAACGATTTTCTCATTGAAAGCAAAGGGCGTTTAGCGGTTATGTCTGCACAAACTAATTCTGTATCGTTAATCGATATAGACAATGGAGACATGCTAGATAGCTTTACCTTAAGTAATGACGGCAGCCGTGTTTACGCATCAGCCTCTAATCGATATGCGGTTGTGGTGGCCCGGGGCGCTGATATGGTCGAATTTATAGACGGTGGATTATGGCGCGAAGACCATGTTGATCATTTACACGATTACGAGCAGGCGCCAGCGATGAGTGACTATTTATTAAGTGGCTCTTTGCCAACTCACTTTGTGAATCATGACGGTAAATCAGCGCTATTTTTTGATGGTGATGCTGACGCAGGTATTAACGCTTCGGTTAAAGTAATTAGTGATTTAGATATTACTAATGAAAATAGCAGCCCAGCATCTGTTGATTTTACAATTAACATGCACGGTGTGGCTGAGCCTAGAGGCGAACACTTGCTTGCAACCATTCGCAGAGATGACGCTGAAAGCACATCAGGCAATAAAATATTGCCTGATCAAGTGGGTGTTTATCATTTTCATGATGGTGAATATGAGCTAGAGCAAACACTTGAAGTCGCTTGTCCAGATTTGCACGGTGCATCTCAAAATCACGATTTTGTCGTATTTGGCTGTGGTGATGGAGTCTTAGTGGCGCATCAGCATGATGACGAGTACGAAGCCGAAAAAGTAGCAAATATTGCAGCGATTGATGGCCTGCGTATTGGCAGTTTATATGGGCATCACGACGCTGAAGCGTTTATTGGTGTTGCCAGCAACCGTGCAACCGGTGAAGTCTTTGTGATGACAATAGACCCCGAAGCTGGCGAGATGGAAGAGCTTGATTGGCAACCACAAACCGATGCAACACCGATATCATATGCCTTTACCTATGATGGTGAGCATGCATTAATCCTAGACGATATGGGTTACTTAACCGTATTGTCAGCCCATTTACACGATGGCGTAAATGAATTTGAATTTGAAGGTCGCATTGATATTAGCGACGAAGACTTAAGTATGATGCCCGATGGGCAGTCGCTTTCGATGACGGTGTCAAAAAATGAAGGTTTTGCTTTTGTGTCCGACCCAATGGCGCAACATGTGTTAATGGTGCACATTGAAGATATGGAAATTGAAGGAGACTTTGAGCTTAACTTTGTACCAGCGAGTTTGACGTGGTTAGGGATAGCTGAAGAGGCTGACGACCACAATCATGATTAATCATCAATCAGGACAATGACTGTCTAGATTGATTAGCTAATAGTTATCACACTATACCGGTGCAGTAAGCAACATAGCGTGGTAGGCTTGAGTGAAAAATGGTAAGGCCTACTAAGTATGTAGGCCTTAGTTTTAGGGGGTAGCATGCAAAGAAGACAATTTAGTAAAGGTTTATTAGCGTTAGCGCTTGGCGGCTTAGCGGCGCATTTACAGGCTGGAAATAACTCATCACTTAACCGCTTAATGGCAAGCAACAAAGCATATGGGCCCCTTATTTCTGATCCTAACGGCATGTTAGATTTGCCAGCTGGTTTTACTTATAATGTAATATCGGCACTTGGCGATATTATGGATGACGGTTTGCCTGTACCCGACAGAGCCGATGGCATGGGTTGTATTGCGCTTGACGAAGAGCGCGTTGCACTTATCCGAAACCACGAAATATCACTTCCTAAAACAAGTAATCAATTATTGGATGCTACTCGTGAACTGGCATCATTTGACAAAACCAACGATGGCTTTCCATTACCCGGTGGGACAAGTAACATCGTTTACAACCTAAAAACTGGCAAGGTCGATAAGCAATTTATGTCTCTTTTAGGGACCATTCGCAATTGTTCAGGCGGTACGACACCATGGAAAACGTGGCTAACTTGCGAAGAATCGGTCGCCAATGCCTCAGATAAGATCGGTAAAAACCATGGTTATGTGTTTGAGGTATCTGCGACAGCCAATGAACTTGCAGACCCACTTCCTTTGCGAGACATGGGACGATTTAACCACGAAGCGACCTGTGTTGATCCCAAAACGGGTATTGTTTATTTAACTGAAGACAGACACGACAGTCTTTTTTATCGGTTTATACCTAAGCACGCAGGTCAATTGGCAAAAGGCGGTCGGCTTCAAGCCTTGGCTTTAGTTGATGCAAATGGTTTTGACACGCGCAATTGGGAAGCAAACGATATGTTGCTAAACGCACAAATGGCGAGTACTTGGATAGATTTAGATAATGTTGACAGTGAAGCCGATGACTTAAGGATAAGAGGACACAAAAAAGGCGCAGCCTTGTTTGCTCGAGGAGAAGGCATTCACTTTGAAAACGGCGAAATGTATTTTTGTTGTACCAATGGCGGAAAACAAAAACTTGGGCAAATCATGCGCTACGTGCCATCACCATTTGAAGGAAGCGCAAAAGAGAAGCTTCAGCCCGGGCAACTTAGCTTATTTTTAGAAAGTGCTGACAAGGCATCGTTTAACTATGGTGACAATATTACAGTTGCACCAAACGGGCACCTATTAGTGTGCGAAGACCAGTATTCAGATACCGTTAATAATAATTTAAAAGGCGTGCAGCCCAATGGTGAAATCTACGACTTTGCAAAAGTTCGTTGGCAAACTGAGCCGGCGGGTGTGTGTTTTTCACCCGATGGCAGCACTTTGTTTGTTAATCTGTATTCGCCAACGGCGACACTAGCAATTAAGGGGCCTTGGCACCAATTTAGTCTCGCATAAGTGACCTTTGAAAATAATCAAAGCTATTCCGACAAACATCATAACTGGCGCATTAGCGGCGGGTAAAACGAGCTTTATCAAAACGCTTTTACAGCTAAAGCCGGAACATGAGCGTTGGGCGATACTAGTAAATGAATTTGGTGAGATAGGCTTAGATGGAAGCTTGCTTGCCACCAGTCTATCAAGCCATAATAAATCGTCAAACGCGCCGCAGACGGTGTTTGTAAAAGAAGTACCCGGTGGCTGCATGTGCTGTGCATCAGGTTTACCGATGCAAATTGCTTTAAATCAATTATTAGCAAAAGCTAAGCCTCATCGCTTGTTAATTGAACCGACAGGCTTGGGGCATCCTAAAGAGCTTCTTGACGTATTTAACAGCAAATATTATCGCGATGTTATAAAACTAAATGCAACCGTTTGCTTAATAGATGCTCGCAACCTTGAAAGACAAAAATGGCGTGAGCATCAGACGTTCACTGATCAATTAACCGTAGCCGATCTGATTGTTGCGACAAAATGTGATTTATATACACCCTCTCATAAAGCCTTGTTAAAGCAGTATTTGATTGATACTTCGCTTATCCAGACGCCCTTGCATTTTATGACTAATGCCTTGGACAAGGTGCTTATAGAATTAATGCTATTGCCGAGTCAGTTTTACCAGCACAAAAAGCACGTCAACTTTAGTTTGTTTGCTCAAAAAAGGCTAGAAGACTACTATGAGTCAATTCTTGCCAGTCCACGTGAAAGCCGTACTGAAGTCGACATGGTAGAAGAGGATTTAAGTCGCCACCAAACAGATGCAAATGGCGTTAAAAAGACTAGCAATGAAGTTGAGGGTTTTTATTCTCGAGGTTGGGTTTGGCCTGCAGATTACTGGTTTGATTATAATGTGTTGTTGGGCGTATTGGATGCCTTGAACGTGACTCGAATTAAAGCGCTAATGATAACCACGGATGGTATTTTTAGCTTTAATGGTCAATTTAACGAGCTAGATGTGAGCGAGCATGATGAAGCAGTAGAATCTCGATTAGAGTTTATTGCAGAATCAGAAGAAGCCGCATTGGGGGCATCAAGCTTGATTGAACAGGCGTTTACGTAGTACTAATAAATAATAATACTGTTTTGCATATGATAATAGCCCCAATATTTGAGGCTATTAACAATTTAATCGCTAGTCTGATAAGCCTCTATTGCGCAACAATGCATCTGTCGAAGGCTCTCTTCCTCTAAAGCCAACATAGGCATCTAAGTAGTTTAAGGTATCACCTGTACTAAATACATATTGATACAAGCGTTGTGACGTTTCTTCATCAAAAATGTCATTCGCTTCTAAAAAGGCATCAAAACCATCAGCATCCAGTATTTCTGACCACATATACGCGTAATACGCTGAGCTATAACCACCAGCAAATATATGACCAAAATGGGTGCTGCGATGACGCATAATGATTTCATCTGGTTTGCCGTATTCGTTAAGCACTTTATCTTCAAAGGCTTTAACGTCAAATTCACCGACTTCTGTTTTTTGATGGTATGCCATATCGACTAAGGCTGATGCGGTAAATTCGACGGTTGCAAAGCCTTGGTTAAAGGTGCTTGCTTCTTTGATTTTATTAATAAGAGCGTCAGGCATTGCTTCGTTTGTCTCGTAATGGCGAGCAAACTTTTTAAGCATTTCAGGCTGTGCAATAAAGTGCTCGTAAATTTGTGCGGGAAATTCTACCCAATCACGCGGTACGTTTGTTCCCGACAAAGTAGGGTAGGTCACATTTGATAATAAACCGTGCAATGCATGACCAAATTCGTGAAATAGAGTCACGGCATCGCCATAGCTCATAAGTGTTGGCTCGCCATCAGCAGGTTTGTTCAAATTCATATTGTTTAGAATGAGTGGTTTTACATCACCATCTAGTTTTTGCTGCATTCTAAATGCGCTCATCCATGCACCCGAGCGCTTAGTGGCCCGTGCATAATAATCACCAAAGAATAAACCGATAGATTCGCCTTTAACGTCTTTCACTTCCCAAACGCGCACGACCTCATTATAGACAGGGATGTCACTGCGTTCTTCGAAACTCAGTCCAAATAGCTTGTTGGCAACGTAAAATTGCGCTTCAATCATGTTGTTTAACTCAAAGTACTGGGTAATTTCACTTTGGTCTAGATTAAAGCGCGACTTACGAACTTTTTCTGCATAAAAACGCCAATCCCAAGGAGCAAGCTCATGCTCTGCGCCTTCTTGCGCCATTACTTCTAAGATCCATTGCTTTTCTTTTTCGGCCATTTGTACTGCCGGCTCCCACACTTTTAACAATAAATCCATGGCAGCTTGTGGAGTTTCGGCCATGGCGTTAGATAATACGTAGTCTGAATGATGCTCATAACCCAATAACTGAGCGCGTTCTGCGCGCAGTGCTACGATTTTTTGAATGTTTTCTTTATTATCAAACTCATTGTTATTGTCTCCGCGCAATGCCCAACCTTCAAAGGCCTTTTGGCGTAAATCACGGCGCTCAGAAAATTGCAAAAAAGGCTGAACGCTCGAGCGGTTTAATGTAATCACATATTTTCCATCAAGACCTCTAGAGGCAGCTTGTGCAGCGGCCGCATTGATGACGCTATCAGGTAAGCCCGCTAAATCATTTTTAGTCAGCTCAAGTGCAAATGCTTGAGAATCATTTAAGGAGTTTTGACCAAAAGCAGTAGTTAATGTGGATAGTTGTTCGTTAATGTTTGCTAATCTAGCCTTGTCTTGCTCGTTGAGGTTTGCGCCAGCTCGCACAAAGTCACCGTATATACGCTCGGTAAGTCGCATTTGCTCTGCATCAAGGCCAGCATCAGCTCTTGAATCATATACCGCTTTAATTCGTTCGAATAAGGCATCATTCATCAAAATAGCATTGCCATGGCGGCTTAGTTTTGGCGAGATTTCACGCTGAAGTGCTTGTAACTGTTCGTTTGATTCTGTGATAGCGACGTTAGAAAATACGCGGCTAACGCGGCTTAATGCACTGCCTGCTCGTTCCATCTCCCCAAGCGTATTGTCAAAGGTGGGTGCGCTATCGGCGTCGGCAATAAGCTGTATTTCATCTTTATGCGCTTGCATGGCCTTATCAAACGCATATGAATAATGCTCAGTTTTGATTAAATCAAATGGAGGCGCGCCAAATGGGGTGTCCCACTTTTCAAAAAATGGATTGTTTTGTGAGCCTTCAATACTCATGCTTTGATCTTCGGCTTGTGTAGGCGTTTTTTGTTCTGGCTTACTGCAGCCAATCAGCGCTATTGCTGCCGCCAAAGCGAGTGCACTCATTTTTATAGGTGATGTTAGTTTTTTCATTGATTTTCCTATTTTTATGACTGTGGATTTATATGCGACTGCGCAAGAACAGATCAGCTTTTAATCAAAAATAGGATTCAATGTGAACGCGCTGTTTTACTTGGCTTTTGCCTCTAGTTTTTTTGCTTTTTTCTGCACGTACATCCGCTCGTCGGCTTGCTTGATAAATTCGTTAAGCTCAGAAAATGAGTGTGCTTCACCAAAAGCTAAACCGATGCTACAACTTACACCGCATAGACTATCTTCAGGCATACCTAAACGAGCTTGTACGCGATTGGCAATAACTTCAATAAATTTGGGATCGCATTGATTTAGTAAAACAATAAATTCGTCGCCGCCCCAGCGCGCAATAATATCTTGATCTCGCAGTAAGGTTTTTAGGATATTGGCCACTTCGACCAGTACTTTGTCGCCAACCTCGTGACCAAATTGGTCATTAATGGGCTTAAAGTTATCTAAATCGATGTATAAAATCCCAAGTACTGAATCGACTTGGCGTTGACTATTGGCGATACAAAAATTAGCAATGTCTTCAAAGCCGTGTCTGTTATAAAGTCGCGTTAATTTGTCATGATGGGCAATTTCTTTGAGCTCTTGTGCCTGCTGCAAAGATTCTTGATAAACGCGAAACTTTTTGACTAAGTTAACTGCGCGCAAAGCAAATTGCATAGGTTCAATTGGTTTTTCTAAGAAGTCGTCTATGCCTAAAAAAAACAAACCAGATTGTACTTGTGGCGTGGCAATGCTCGATAGCACCATAATGGGTATCTTATTGAAAATGAGCGTTTGGTTATGTCTCATTTTATGGATAATCCGTTGGCCTTGACCGCCATCTTCTAAGTTTAAGTCGGTAATCACTAATTCAATGGCATTGTTATCTAAAATATCTTCAGCATGGGCGCAGTTGCTTGCTTGGAAAACAGTACAGTTAAGCGTTTTTAAAATAGCCATGTAATAGTCGGATACTGCTATGTCATCTTCGACCAACATGACATTTGCGCCACTAATACAAAGTGGGAAAGACGCTATTTTTTGCAATATGTCAGCCAAGGCGGGTAACTCTTGCTTAAAGAAAATGTCGGTCACGCCTAAGTCAAAAGCTTCATCCATCGCTGGTTTACTCATGTCGCTAGTAAATAAAAAGACGGGAGTTTCTCTGTTTATTTTACTTTCTCTTACGCTTGCGATAATAGCCCTTAACGAGCCATCCGCAAATTCTTTAGAGGTAATGATTGCATCTAATGAGCTGTTTTCAAGCATGTCTTTAGCAGCACTATCAAAATGGCTAAATTCACGCCATTCAACGTCTTTATTAGGTGCGGTTGTTTTAGTGACCATTCGCATCGCTGTGCTTGATTCGAATAATGCAATTCGCATATCTTTTGCCTTGTCATTAACTATATTTTTAAAGTAACGCTCTCAAACGTATAAAGTGACATCACGCGAGTATCTTGGCATATTTATAGGTGTACAACTCAATACCTATTGTAGGTTGAAAGATGTTTTAATCTGCAAAATTAACAAAAACTCATATCCTGGAAAGTGAACTCGCGCTTGCTTTTAGATATGTCGGCCTCAAGACAAAGTTCATGACTTTTTTGTTTTGTTATGCTACGAATATCGATATTTAACACTTAAAAGGTTAGTAAATTAGATGCAAAGCAAAACCATTGCCTCGCAAGATAGAAAAGATACCAGCCTAATTATAATGCTCGTGATAAGCGGTGGTATTTGTTTGGGTATTTCCCCGTTTGTCGTGCTTAGATTGATAGCGCAAGACTATATTATAGCCACACTAAATTCGATAATAGTGCTTGGTACAGGGTTTATTTTCATCTATTTATACCTCACTAAAAATACCAGTGTCGCGGGTAAAGGGATTGTATTACTGACCTTATTTACGCTGTCTGGCACGGTACTTTTAAAGGGCGCAGCGAACGTATTTTGGATTTACCCAGCATTAACGGCAACTTTCTTTTTAATTCAGCCCAAATTAGCGGCTTACATGACTTCAGTATTCATCTTCGTGATACTTGCGCTTATATTTGAAGAGTCATCTACTATATTTCTGTTGACGGTCGCTGTATCGTCGGTAGCGACCTTTCTATTTTCTTTTGCATTTTCTACTCGCATGTACAAACAAGCCGATATCTTAGAAACACTCGCCACAACAGACCCGTTAACAGGAATAGGGAATAGAAGGAAGTTAGAAGAAAAGCTCATTGAGGTATCCAGAAGCATCACGCAAGAAACGCCGAAACACTGCTCACTGGTTATCTTTGATTTAGACTATTTCAAAAAAGTAAACGATAAGTTTGGGCATGACTGCGGAGATGATGTGCTCAGAGGTTTTGTAGAGCATGTTTTACCAAAGTTAAACCCCAGCGATAGCTTTTTTCGGTTTGGCGGCGAAGAGTTTGTGCTTGTACTTGAGGATACTAAACTCAATGACGCAGAAAAAATGGCAAATGATTTTCGCCAAAGTTTAGAAAGTGCACAATGGGATATTGCCGAACTACAGATTACAACATCGGCGGGTATCGCGGAGTATCATATGTTTGAGTCAAGCTATGAATGGATGAAAAGAGCGGATGAGGCCTTGTACCGAGCAAAAGAGGGCGGTCGAAATAAGTGCGTGGTGTGTAATAGCCCTAAAAAATATTAACGCATATAGAAATATTTTTAATCTTAGATTGGGGGGAAATTAGGTGACAAGGCTTACGCAAATTCCCTTATTTAGATATACTAAAGTCCATATTACATAGCAGTTCGTTTGTATACTACAAATTCATGGTTAGCGAGTGCGCTACAAGACGAAGATATAGGGTGATAAAGCGTTGTTTATTAATCAGCATAAAATTATATTTTATCGTAAAGCTTATGTACTGCTGGCAAACGTTTCAGGAAGCAGCCAATCGATACCCCTAAGTGACGCAGATTTAATCGTTTTAGAACACATCGCAACAACAGATTCGCCCCACGATATGTTAGCAAACATAATCGCTGATCCCCTGTTGAAAAAAGCATTTCCTGATTTAGACCAACAGCAAATTAGACAACGTATCGAGCAGTACAAACAAGTCAATGCTATTTTGCCTGCCCCAAGTGAAAACCCACCAGAGATTAAAATTGAAGACTTTGAGACACAATCTGGTAGCGATACAGAAATAGTGCTGCAAACAGATCTGCGTGTCAGTACCCATTTAGGCATAGTGATGACGCCAAAAGGCTTTGCTGCATGGTCGCCACCGCACGACAAGTTTATTGGATTAAGCGCTATTGAAGTAGCCGTTTTATTCGGTTTTGGCGATGGTGGTAGTGTTGAGAAAGTCCTTAAAGATAAGGTCAATTTAGTGCCCGAGCGTGCTAGCCTTATTGGCTTAATAAAAAAGTTTGTGCGCGCGGGATGGTTAAGCGATTTAAAAGAAACGGTAGGTGGCACTGCGCCTGTTTTACAAGCCTTTAATACAAAAACAAGTACCAGCATTGGGCACAGTACCGACTGGCAGAACCTCGAGAAAACAAACAAAATCCCCGTCTATTTTGTACCGCATATGGAGAATCATTTTCCGCTTGCGCTAGGCGTTTTGTATAGCGCTTTAGTCGCGTATCAAGACGGCGCATTACTTGATAAGTTTCAAATGATCCCGCTTAATTATTTAGAGCCTCAAGCGCTATTTGAAGGCCCGTATCGAAAGTTTGGCCCTGGCGTGTGGTTGTTCTCAAATTACATGTGGTCAATTGACGTTAACACTCAAATTAGCAGCTTGATTAAGCAACATAACGCCGCCAATATTACGATACACGGCGGCCCGAGCACGCCCGATTATCAACAGGCGTGTGAAGATTTTATGAATGAACATCAAAGCGTGGATGTCGCCGCCCATGGCGAGGGTGAAGTCACCATTACTGAGATTTTTGAATGCATCGAAATCGCGAATAACGGATTACTATCAACCAATGTTGCACAATTATCAAAAGTCACAGGGCTCACCTATCGCGAACCTATGACTGGGCGTTTTATTAGAACCGGGCCGCGCGAGCGAATGAAGTCGCCAGATATTGTCCCGTCACCCTACCTAAATGGGTTTTTTGATGGATACAATGGGCGGGTCGAAGCGGCGATAATTGAAACAAACAGAGGCTGTCCATATGGCTGCACTTTTTGCGATTGGGGTTCAGCAACCAATCAAAAAATAAGAAAGTTTGATTTAGAACGTGTCAAAGATGAGATTGAGTGGATTGGTAAAAATAAAGTCCGCGTCATGTGGATAGCCGATGCAAACTACGGTCTATATGACCGCGATATCGAAATTTCGCAATTTATTGTCGATACAAAAAAACAATACGGATTCCCACAAGAGATAGTCGTAAATTATACCAAAAATTCGACATGGCGCTTGGTCGAAATCATCAAAATATTTACCGAAGGCGGGATAATTGGACAAGGCATAATCTCGATACAAACGACTGACGAGAAAACCCTAGAAGTCATTAATCGCAAGAATATCAGAACACAGCGTTACGACGAGCTCGCAGAAGCATTTACCGAGTTAAACTTGCCGCTAGCAACTGATTTGATGATTGGTCTACCCGGTATGACGGTTGAATCATTTATGGCTGATCTTCAGCGCTATTTTGATATGGATATATCGGTTAAAGCCTATCCTACTCAGCTTTTACCGAACAGCCCAATGGCAGACCCTGACTACATCAAAAAGTATGAAATCAAAACCGATGAGCATAACTTTCTAAAATCCACTTACAGCTATACTGAAAAAGACATTAAGCGCATGCTCAAGCTATATGAAGTCTATGTGATGGCCGACGGTTATAGTTTGTTGCGATATGTGATGCGATTTATGCAGTGGGAATATAAGCTTAATGCATCGACCTTTATCCAAAACTTATTGGATGATTGTTTGGCAAATCCAAACGCTTACCCCTTGCTAACGTGGGCGGTTCACTATTTTAATAACGATAAATCAATGCCGGGCGGTTGGGCCTCTTTTTATCAACAAATTGGTGCCTATTTAACAAGTCGATATAACGTGAAAAATGACAGCGCTTTACAAACTGTGATTAAGCTTAGCCAAGCGTCAATGCCCGATGATGCGCAGCAATATCCGATCAAGGTGGAGCTCGAGCATGATTTTGATGCGTATTTTAAGCAAAATCAAAATGAGTTTTTACCGCTTAGCGCGTTTAAATCTACCACGATGCATTTTTCAGACCCTAATCGGCTCTCAACGGTAGATTTAAACTCTGCTCAATACGACAGCCATCAGTATTTTTGGGAGTTGTATAGTTCGGTTGCTCGACCAAAATCTATGGCTGAATTTGCGGCATAAGCTAAGGTAATGTAGGGCATTTTTGGCGTATGATTTACTGGCATTTTGCTGACACTTGCTGCGCTTAATTATGCACTAAACTCAATACTAAATCAGCCGATACAACGCTAACGAACAATTTTTAGTGGTTGCGTATCGCCGTTGTCTAATCGATTAAAATCATATCCAGCATTGCTTTTGCACAAATGCGCTCCCTATATATCGAATATAGTATTGGTGGCATTGCTGGCGGTTGTCTTGTTTTCGGTCATCGCGACACTCTCACAAGAAAAATCTGACACACTACATCCCAAAGCGGTCAACGGGAATTTAAATCTAAGTGCATTTAATTTTTCAAAATATCGTTCTTTACCACTTGAAGGTGATTGGGAATTTTATTGGCAAAAGCTAGTCGCCCCAGTATATGTAAACGAAAGCGAAGCAAGCGAAGACTTTTTGAACATCTTAGCGCAAGACAAACAGCCGACATACGCAAAAGTACCACATGTTTGGTTAGACCTACCAAGCGAGGATGAGCAGACAAAAACCAAAGGTTTTGCAAGCTACAAACTCAATGTGAAAGTCGCCCAAGAGATCAACACGCTTGCGCTTCGCATTCCGACAATAGGAAGCGCTTACCGACTATATATTGACGATAAACTTATTTCTTCAGCCGGGCAAGTGAGCGCAGACGAAGAGACTTCCCAACCGGGTTATAATCTTGAAATTGTAGAGTTTGAGGTGCCAAATCCATCTTTTGTAATCACTGTTGAAGTGTCAAATTATGATTTGGTGTGGGGGGGAATTTGGCAATCTCTACGCCTTGGTAAACCCGGAAACTTGCATCTTGAACAGTCGTTTAGTAATTTTAAAGCTACCTTCATTATTGCCACTTTCTTAACAATAGCGACATTTAACTTGGTGCAGTTTTCGTTAAGAACAATTGATGCTACGCCATTAATTATCGCTACTATATGTCTGTTGTTGGGTCTTCGCGAGGTTGAGGCGTCGGGCCTTCTGTCTTATTTGGGTGTTTATAGACTTAGTTTTGACATGCATGTTGCGATTAGTTTCTTGAGTTTTTACATCTGTGCAGGATTGTTTATGGCATATTATGCGTTTAGCTTCAAAGCTGAGTATAAGCCCGCAGTGGTAAAGACGATATATGCACTCGCGACAATATATACCTTGTCTGCTTTATTGCTAAGCCCTTATATTTTTACGCGCTTTACCATGAGCTACCAAATTATTTGTATTGGCATTATCGGGTATATTGTTTGGGGTCTTGCCAAAGCGGTCAAGCGCAAACGACCAAGTGCAAATATAATATTACTCGGCACAGTGGTGCTGTTTAGTCTGATGTTGCATGATATTTTGATGCATCTACGCTTCATCGACAGCACCAGTTTGGTTAACTTAGGACTCGTTGGCCTTATTATGTGTAAAAACTTTGCAATCTACACTCGATTTATTACCGCACTGAAACAGAATCGATACTTAAACACAGAACTAGAAGAACAAAACTCGAAATTAGAGAAATTTAGTAAGTCACTTGAAGACTTAGTAGATTCTCGCACTCAAGAGTTAAGTAACGCAAATGAAAAGCTTGAAATATTAGCATTTAACGATTCATTAACCGGAGCACTAAACCGCAGAGGTTTACTTCAAGAAGTCGAGTTGGCAAAACAGCGAAAGCTCACTAGCGCAAAACCTTTTTGTTTTTTGCTTATAGATTTTGATCATTTTAAACGACTAAACGATACGCTTGGCCACGAGGCGGGAGATGTGGTTTTGGTAGAAGGTGCTAAACAAATTAAATCGGTCATATCTGAAAAGGCTAGGTTAGGTCGATGGGGTGGCGAAGAGTTTTTAATACTCCTAAACGATACTGCAATAGATGATGCAAAAGATATTGCACAAGGTGTGCGCGTGGTAATATTTGAGTTACTCAGTGCGAAAATAGGCACCAAAGTAAGTATTTCAATTGGTGCTGCTGAATTTCATGGATCTGAAAGCATTGAAAAAACCATAAATAGAGCCGACGAAGCTCTTTACAGAGCAAAATCTGCGGGTAGAAATAGAGTAGAACTTGCCTTACCGCATGATGCAGTTTCGACAGCTAGCTAAACAAAAAATAGTCTTAGATCAAAGAATCATTTCTAAAATATCGGTAATATAAAAATACACTTATCATTATCAGATGTAATAATGCGCTCAATCAAATCACAATTTTCAAACCAAGTAGATTGGCATAACCTGCTGTCATCTGGCAATCGATTATTTATAGGCTCAAATGTTGCCGTACCAAACGCACTTATTGATAGCTTGATTAAAGATGGAGAAGGCTTAGATGATCTTGAGCTTACTCACATTGGCACGATTTCGGATAACAAATGGGCCTTACCTGAATATCAGTCACGCTTTAAAGTGAATACTTTTTTTATTCATGGCAAAGAAGTGCGACAAGCGGTTGATGAAGGCAGAGCAGATTATACACCGTGTTTTTTGTCTGAAATTTCAAGTTTGTTTGTTAACGACACTTTGCCACTAGATGCTGCACTTATAATGGTGTCTCCTCCCGATGAACTGGGCTATTGTTCATTAGGAGTATCGGTCGATGTTGTCATGTCTGCCGCTCGCGCAGCTAAGCATATTATTGCGCAAATTAACCCTCATATGCCGCGCACTGTCGGCCATTCGTTTTTGCACATTAGTGAATTTAGCGCCTGCATAGAACATTCACAAGTTTTGCCTGAGCTAGAGATTGCAGAGCATTCTAAAATAAGTGACCGTATTGCCCAATATGTGGCTATGTTAGTGCCAAACAATGCCACCTTACAGCTAGGTATAGGTAAAATCCCTGATGCGATTACATCTTATTTGCACATGCACAAAAATTTAGGCATTCATTCTGAAATGATCAGTGACGGCGTCATGAAGCTGATTCAAAAAGGTGTAATTACAAATCGTTTTAAGACATTTCACCCGGGTAAAACAGTGGTGAGTTTTTGTATGGGTACACAAAAGCTATATGATTTTGTGCATAACAATCCGCATGTTGAGTTTTATCCTGCCTCGTATGTGAATAAACCCACTAATATCGCCAAAAATGACAATATGATTTCAATCAACAGTGCTCTGCAAATTGATTTGTCTGGGCAAGTGGTGGCAGATTCAATTGGCTCAGATTTTTATAGTGGCATTGGTGGTCAGGTTGATTTTGTTACGGGTAGTTCTAAAAGTACTAATGGCAAACCCATTATTGCGCTGCCTTCAACTGCGAAAAATGGCACTGTATCTCGAATAGTCGCGCACTTGGCAACCGGGGCTGGGGTAGTCACGTCAAGAGGTAATGTGCACTATGTTGTGACTGAATTTGGCATTGCTAGTTTAAAAGGCAAAAGTATACGAGAGCGGGCCTTAGAATTAATAAGAGTCGCCCACCCTAAATTTAGAAAAGCTTTATTGCAAGATATACGTCAAGATCTGTGGGTACCCGATTATCAAAAACAATATCCAACGGATATCAATGAGTTTGGCGATGTGCAAATAAAACCCATTGATATTAATGGTGAGCAATTATACTTGCGTCCTCTTAACCCAGCAGACGAGCGTCGCTTACAAGAGTTCTTTTATTCTCATACAAAAGAAACGATACGCATGCGATATAATTACAATCCGGGTCCAATGACTAGGCAAAAATCATGCGATTTAGTCAGTGTTGATCAGAGTAAAGACATTGCCTTAACGATTGTCAGACAAGAGGGCTCAAAAACGCGTATTGAGGCAGTAGGGCGGTATTACTTGTATGAGCAGGCTAATGCATGTGAAGTCGCCTTTGTCACTCGCGAAAATAATCAGGGTAAAGGCATGGCAAAGCGCTTGTTACAAGAAATGATCAGTATTGCTAAGCTCAGGCATTTAGAAAAAGTATTTGCGCTGGTAAAAACAAGTAATAAAGCGATGATCACGGTATTTGAGCAATTTGGTTTTATGAGAACACCGAGTGATGAAATTGGTGAAATTGAGCTTGTGTTTGATTTAGCAAACGCCAAGCTAAGCGACACAAGGACTCCTTAATCACAAAAAACCAAAGTGCTAACTATTAGCGAGCAAAGAATCCATTTAGTTTTTAAAAGGGCAATAATATGAGCGTCACAATTGTAGGTAGTCCAAAGTGCAATTTACATAACATGGGCGACGACCACCCAGAGCAGCCCGCTCGACTCCATAAAATAAACGACCAAATAATAGCGTCTGGATTAGAGTATGTTGTACACTTTTCGGACGCACTGCCTGCCAATAAAGAAAATTTATCGCTTGCACACGACGAGAAATTTGTTAACAGCGTATTTGACAGAGCGCCAAAGACAGATTTTGAAAGGGTGTGGATTGATGACGATACCATCATGATGGATAAGAGCTTAAATGCAGCCTTACACGCAGCTGGCGCGGCCACTATGGCGGTTGACCTTGTTATGGAAGAAAAAAGTAAAAGTGCTTTTTGTGCCACTCGTCCGCCCGGTCATCATGCTGGACATAAAAACTCTGCGGGTTTTTGTATTTTTAATAATGTGGCTGTTGGCGCGCGATATGCGATAAAAAAGTATGGGCTAAAGCGCATTGCGATCATCGATTTTGACGTGCATCATGGAGACGGTACCGAAGATATTGTTAAAGATGATGAGCGCATTTTATTCTGCTCATCTTTTCAGCATCCATTTTATCCTTTTAGCGGTGATAAACCCACTCGCGATGGCATTTATAATATCCCTATTCCAGCCGGCACAACAGGCGCAACATGGCGTGAACTAGTATCACCTTGGTTATTACATATTGATGAATTTGCACCAGAGCTAATTATGATTTCAGCGGGTTTTGATGCTCATGCAGAAGAAGAGCTTGGGTATTTGAGACTTGTTGAAGACGATTATGTATGGATCACTCAAGCCTTAAAGGAATTAGCTGACAAACATTGCGATGGTAAAATCGTATCCGTTTTAGAGGGCGGATATGCCCTAAGTGCGTTAGCAAGAAGCGTTGTTGCCCACATAAAGACACTTGCTTCGTAACAATCAGAAGCGACTTTCGTATAAAAATAAGACCGTAAAAAACGCTTTATACAACATTTATACTTTGTTGTTAAAAGAGATAATTAAAAAAGTCTCTTTTTTTTCGCCTAAAAGTTGAAGAAATATCAGCTTCAAAAAGTCTAAATAATCCATTTAAAACATCTGCTTATCAATTCTCGGTATATCTCGGCATGCCTTTTTTCGATAAATATATACCGCATGTGTCAAGCAAATTACATATACTTATTAATACCTACTACGGGTGAAGAGATACCTTAAGTCTATTGTTTGTCAGTTTTGCACACTGACCGTTGTTTAGAAACTCTGAGGAAAGAAGATGTTTGCAAAACCAATTAAATTAGCGTTAGCGGTGACACTAGCTTTTTCATTCAATGTCGCACATGCCAGCTCCAAAGCGCCTACAAGCAACTCTCTTCAGACTGTAAATAGTCTTAGTCCTAACGAAAAGGGCTTTGCTTATCCTATCCCTTCAATCACCGAGCAAGACTTAATTGAAACAGGCGTACTGTTTGTTTATAACGACAACATCTTAAACTTTTTCGGAAACGATCCTGAGCGCTTACTAGAATACGTCAATGAATCGATTGAATATAACAATGTTGCTTTTGCAAACAGCAACATTCCTGTTAAACGTGTTGTTTCGGGCTTAGTATATGCTGATGGCGTTGAATTACCGTTTTGGGATAACACGGCGACTTATAATGAACGTTTGGACGCACTAACGGCGCTTCAAAGTGCGCCTGGTGGTATCGCGCTTGCTGACAATACGCAATATTCTTATTTAGTCGGCATTGTTGGTTTTGAAGTACTTGAAAACGAAGCGCCGATTGTGGGTTTATCTTTTTTAAGTGGCAACGCTAGCTGGATTTCACCTTATTCAAACGACAACGCAACATGGAGTTCGAGAACCTTGGCCCATGAGCTTGGTCATAATGATGGTTTTAGACATACCGGCGAAGATCATAACGAACATTTAGAGTTTTTAGCTCGAGAAGATGCCACTGGATTTAAGTGTGGAAATTATGCGAGCGTAATGAACGTATCAGGTGATCGTTCAGAGCCGTTTTTTTCTGACACGCATATAAGCTTGCACGAACACGATCATGAAGTCACTTGCGGCATTCCTAACGAAGCAAACTCTGCACAGGTATACCGCGACTTAGCGCAAAACAATATCGCAAACAGAGAAGGTACGTTTAGTAATATAAAACCTACTCGACCAAACACAGGTTTTGTATCGGTTTATACGAATGTAGAGAGTGCGCTTGAAGGCCAAAGTGTGAGTTTTGATGTGATTTTTGAAGGCGCTGAGATGGGCGATTCGGTTAACCTCGTGCTTCGTCAAGGAACGGCTGGTCTTGATGATTTTGATAGCCGCATAATACATATTACTCACAACGGTCGTGATAATGTATATACGGTAAATGTAGATACGTTCACTGATACATTGAGCGAATCAACCGAAACATTAGCCGCTGAACTTATTTATCCCAACGGCCTAAGCGTTGTTGAAAACAATAAAATGGCTCATGCGAGTATTTTTGACAACGATGTACAAAGCTCAAATGACAACTCTGCTGCGCTAACCACTCCACAGCAAGGTACGAATACATCAACTGTATCAACACCGACCAATAACTCAGCCGTTTCGGCGACTAGCCCTGCAGTAAACACAGCAGCACCGACCAATTTAAACGATTCGTCTGGCGAAGCAAGCGGCGGTAGTTTTGGTATCTATAGTGCATTGTTGCTAGCGCTTGCTTGCGTAGGACGCCAGCGAAAAGGATAAGGCCTTCGCCTAATACTGATCGCTTAAGACTTCCTCGTCATCCTCGCGAATACCTCGTCATCCTCGCGAATACCTCGTCATCCTCGCGAATACCTCGTCATCCTCGCGAAGGCGGGGATCTGGTGGATGTTATTACAAAGCCCATCAAAACAAGAACTTAGCTAAAATCGAATAGTTCCAAGGGGGTTCCCGCCTTCGCGGGAATGACGTGCGCCTTCGCGGGAATGACGTGCGCCTTCGCGGGAATGACGTGCGTCTTCGCGGGAATGGCGGGGTTTTTTTATTGCCAGCTAAAAGGCATATAAACTGGCAAGTCTACTTCTGCATTAGGGTTTGAAATCGCTTGTTCACGTAAGGCTTGTAAGTCTTTTTGCAAGCGCATTCTAAAGTTACGTACTTCTATCCATTTGGCGGTGAATTCGTCGTTTGTTTTTTTCGTTTTATCTTCTTCTATCATACCTGGTACCAATACTTGGTATGCGTCGAATAAGCGCTCGGCTTGGAAGGTAGCAAAGTCATCAATTTTGTTATTAGCGTCTGCACTCAGTTTACTTTGCTGTTGTTTTGCTATTTGTAAAGCTTCAGTTTTGGCATATTTAGTAAAGTTATCGGTGTAAGTGCTAAGTGACAAACTGTCGGCACTTCCCCATATGTGCATGTCGCTTGCGTTTAAAAGTGTCTCGCTAACAGGGTCAACAATCATCACTGTTGGCGTCGCAAAATAAATGGGTTGACCAAAGCGTTGGGTGACCATTCTCAAATCTTTGTAATAGCCAACGTCCAAGTAGAGTACTTCGTAACTCTTGTCTACAATCTGCTCCATTTGAGGTGTTGTTAAGGTGTCGGCAAATCCTCTTGAATCATGGCACCACTGCGCACCAAGGACTACCGCCAAGCGTTTATCATTCGCTTTTGCTGACGCAAGGGCGTTGTCGAGCGCTTCAAGTGGATTATCGTGTTCAATATACACCGATGTTGTAGATGGTTGATGAGAACAGGCCGCTAAAAATAGGCAGATTAATAACGAAAATAGTAAGGTATGGCTTATGCGAGATTTAATCATGTCAGAATATTAAGTTTGTTTTGATCAAACCAAGCTACTCTGTTTTAGTATTTTTGACAATAAAAAAGAAGCGCACTTGCGCTTCTTTTTGGTTTCAAACATGTATCGTGTTTACAGCGAGGCTATCTCGGCTGCGTCAGCGTCTTCATCTTGCAAACTAACTACTTTTGTATTCTCAAGTGTTTTTAAAAACTGGCTAATGTCTTTACCGTTACATTTTATTGCATCATTGCGCATGTTGTATTTAGTTCGGGCGGCTTTTTCGCCCATGGTGACTGCGTCTAAACACAATTGAGATTCTAGCGTTCGATCCATTGCGCTTAGTGCGACAACTTTGACTGTTTTCGCCTGGTCGCTTTTAGCTTGAAGCTTTGCATATTTGTTCGCAAAGTCTTTAATTTTCATGCCATTACAAAGCAAAGTTGAGCTTAGCTCAATGTAATTAACGCCCTCGGCTCTTACTATTTTTTTAGCGGCTTTTACACCATCGGTGGCGGCTGCGTAACACGCCTTTGTCTCTAAGTCGTTGCCAGTTTTTTCAAATTTAAGATTGAATGCAGATGCGTTTAAGGCTACAAGTGTAAGACCAGCTGATAATGCTAGGGTAGAAAATTTCATATTTTGCTCCGAATGTATTACGTCGTATTTGGTTAATATTTCAACGGAGCTGATTATGACCCTACACAAAAAAAATAATAGCTTTTATGGGAGTCTAGATTTATACGCAAGTATTTTTGAGTCGTGTAATTTTTTACAAGGGTTTGATTTTATTTGAATATTTAAATAAGCTTCATGCTCATCTCACAAAATCGCATATCGTCTAAAAACCGCTAATGCTCGTTGTAACTAAGGAAAATTACATTCCATGATAGCGCTATTTAGTTTTAATCTGAGCCCTTTCGAATTGGCGATGCTTTTATTGGCTGCTTTTTGTATCGGTATGGCAAAAACAGGCGTGCATGGCGTGGCGATGTTTACGGTACCAATTATGGCGCTTATTTTTGGCGGAAAAGCATCTTCAGGTCTAATGCTTCCAATGTTGATTATGGCTGATTTGATGGCGGTGTATTACTACCACCGTCATGCTAACTGGCATTTTTTAATCAAGCTGTTTCCTTCAGCAGCCATTGGCGTTGTCATTGCCACACTACTTGGCAACTACATAGACGATGTGCTTTTTAAACAAATAATGGCTGTCATCATATTTGCGAGCTTGGGGATCATGTTTTGGATGGAAACAGCGAACAAAGAAAATGTACCTGACTATCTTTGGTTTGCCATTTTGATTGGAGTCTTGGGCGGCATTACAACCATGATTGGCAATTTAGCCGGCTCGGTGATGGCCGTTTATTTATTGAGCATGCGTTTGCCCAAAAATGAATTTATTGGCACAGCGGCTTGGTTTTTTCTGATCATTAACGTCTTTAAAGTGCCTTTTCACATTTGGTCTTGGGAGACAATTAGTCTTAATTCGTTCTACTTAAATCTACTGGGACTGCCTTTAATTGCAATTGGCGCAATTTGCGGTATACAAATAGTGAAACGCATATCAGAAAAAAACTACAGATGGTTCGTTCTAGGTATGACAGGGTTAGCCGCGATTTTTATGTTGATTTGACCAAGAGTAAAGCAATGAATAATAACAAGAAGTTTTAATACGGGTATATAAATCCATACATCTAATTCGGGGAATATACACAAAGAAGATGACAAAAGTTTAATCTTGCCAGATACGTTTAATAGCCTATTGAGTACATAGTTTGAACATATCTAGACTTGCATTATTTATTACCGCCGCCGTCGCGTTTCCAAGCCAGCAGGCGCAAGCTCAAGATGTGTTTCAGTCTTCAGGTCCTTCAATGACAAAAGGCTCGGTAGCAACGAGTTCAGATGTCAGTTCAAGCATGAATAATCCTGCAGCTCCTAGTTATTTCCTAAAAGGTCAAAGTGGTTTTGACTACAATCTAATTGGCCCTATTGCTGGTGGATATGAACTTGGTCAAATCGACTCATTGGTTGATGAGTTAGACGAGCTTATCGATATTTTAGAAGATGATGATTTGAGTGCGCAAGACGCATTGGATGCGAAAGACAGATTTGATCCCTTTTTACGCGATGCTGCGCAAAACGGCATGATCAAAGTAGGTGGCAATGCTGCCATGCCATTGTTTCCAATTTTCTATCATAGTAATGACTTGGGTACTTTTACCGGCTTTGTCAATTTTTCGGGTTCGATTAGAAGCACTGTGCTTGATGATGAAATTGACATCATTACCATCAACGATACGATCACGATAAACACATCAGCGGCGCTTTATATAAAAAGTGCAGGATTAACGCGCTTAGGTATTGGCTATAGTCGACCTTTGTGGACACAAGATGGTGGCTTGCTACATGCAGGTGTTACCGTGAACGTTAACCAATACAAATTAGCCAAAAATATCGTGTCACTCTCGGCCTTAGAAGACGGCGAAGATATAGGTGACGCGATACAAGACGATTACGAAAACAATGCAAACACGGCAACCAGTGTATCTATCGATGCAGGTTTATTGTGGGTAAGCGATAATTACAATCTTGGCATTAGCGTTAACGACATCAATGAGCCTGAATATGATTACGGCTCACTTACATCAGATTGTAGCAATTTAAACGGCATTTCGGTTGATAACTGTTTTGTTGCACAAGATGTTATTGCACAAGGGCGTATAGCTGGGGATGAAGTGTTTGTCGCAAATGCACAAGCAAAGGTGCATGGTTCTATATGGATGGGCGAAAACACACGATTGGGATTACATGCGTCATATGATGTGAATGATAAAAACGACGCAATTGGTGACATATATCAATGGTCAACCCTTAGTGCTAGTTTAGAACTTGATTCGTGGTGGTTGCCAGAAATCAGAGCCGGTTATAGTCAAAACCTCAAAGGCACTGAACTCAGCTACTATAGCCTGGGCCTTACCTTTTTCGGTAAAGCCGATTTAGACATCCGCTACAGTGATGAAAGTGTGGATATAGATGGCACGAGCGCCCCTCGCTCGGCCTATCTAAGTTTTGCTATACAGTCGTCGTTTTAGTGAATTAAAACGCCTGCTGTTGGCGAACATGCTGCCATGTTTCGCCAAAATCACTTGATTCATAAAAGTCGCTAGTCGACCCTTCACATGACAAAAGAATTCGGTCTTTTACTTCGGTAATTAAGCCCGAACAATATTCTTTAGGTAGGCTAATATCAGACTCAAACCACGTATTGCCACCGTCTTTCGTTTTCACAATTTTTGTCTCAGTTGAACGTTGCCCAGACCAAAATGAAACGTCGCTAAAGGTCGTGATAGCAAGGCCCTCGTCAACGTTATAAAACCATGGTTTAGAGCGAAAAGAGAAGGTCTTGCGTTTTGCTTTTACAAATTTTTCGCCTTCTTTACAGTTGCCGCTTATCGTTACTTCAGTATCATTTTTACAATACAGAATGTGAGAATTTACTTTGCGCCACGCCTGACTTTCATTGCCGCGAGAAAAGTATTCAGGACGACCAGTCCAAGACCAAAACCCTGGCATCTTTATGCCTAATTTTACCGCACCAGCATTAATGACAATGTCCATACTTTCATCGTCATCATCACTTTTGCGCATTTCCCAGGTATCGGGTGAATAGGCAAAGCTCTCGAGTTGACCTGTGCCAAAATATGACCAGCGATTAGGCGGTAATGACGATATGCTGATTTCGTTTTTTTCATCATCACTCACAAAGACATTTTTTATTTCTTTGGGTTTCGGTGCTTTCTTTTTACCCTTATCTTTATCAATTTCATTTTGAAGGCTTGCATCCATGTTTGACCATTTTTGTGTATAGGTATATTCGTTAAGTGTATCAACCAAGGCAAAATCCTCGACGTTATAGCGTGCTACAGTTACCGTCTTGTCAACGCTAAACACAACATCAAACTGATTTTCTTGATAAAAACTAAGATGGTGAATAGTCGATTTTTGAGGCATCTCAATTTGTTGCCACTCACCTTCATTATTTGCGGGCATAAAAAATAAAGCGCCTTCATGGCCGCCGACTAGCAAATCGCCGCTACTATTTGCATCAAAGCTCTTTAGCACTAGGTCGCTGTCAACAGCATAGGTTTCAAAGGACTCGTCGGGCGTATATTTTAAAATGACGCCTAGCTTGCTAAGAATATAAACACCACCATTGGGGGCTTCGACTATTTTTGCGAAATCAACTGGGTTTTGAGCGATGGCCGCATAATTTAAAAAGCGTTCTTCATCTCGGTCGTCGGCTTCCCAGGTGAGGGCGTTTTCTGCTTTGTCGCTATATTGCGGGAAGTAGCGAGTTAATAATTCACCACCAGCCGTTTCGGGAATACGCACAAGTATATCTTTGTATTTGTCATCCATTGGTTTTGGGTAATACACCATGGTACCTAGGTCGGTGACTTTACCTGCTTCGACCACAAACACCCCAAATTCAGGGTCGATGGCTGCGCCGCGTTGATAGTAAAAATTGCCATTCATGACAAAGGAAGAGACAACGCTTATCGAATATTCACCAGGTGGCAGCGACACTGCAAATAAGGTGCTATCGCCAATAGGGCGGTTTTCTGCATAGGCTAAAATGGGCTTTACTTCTTTTGAGGTGTTGACCTCTTTAGGCGCTATATATAATCGATTCAGGGGTAATTGATAACTTGTTGTATTGATGACGCGAGCAGTCAGTATACCTTCTTGTTCCGATACGTTTTTTTGTTTGCTTATCTGCTTTGCTATATTGATATTGCTAGCGCAGCCACTTAGTAGCACTGTAATGCCGATTAGGAGCAAGGCATAAACGCGTGTGTTAAAAAGTGCTCTTTGCCGAAATATGAACATTTATCTTCCTTTTCATGGTGCACATGATGCAATTGAGCCCGAATGATGAGTCGCTTAACGGGTTTTTTCTTTAGAGTATTATTAGTATGTATCTTTGGTCAATCAATTTATCAAAGAAGCTGTGTAGCCACAGCGTACCGTCATCTTGTAACAACACTCCGTCATCTTGGCCTTCGCCT
>CAYURD010000031.1:29260-38704 GCA_964446865.1 uncultured Glaciecola sp. | reverse complement strand
ATGAATTTATCGACGATGGCGTGTGAACCGTGACATTCAATATCGTGGCTAATTGGGTGTTGTCGGGCAAGGCATTAAGCGGATCTAGCCAACCTTGTGCTTGCGCGGTATCTCTTAACTTCTGAGCTTTTTTACGTCCCATTAGCCCTGCTTGAGAAATCGCGCGGTTGGATTCACCCATTCTCATTCGAACGAGCACTTGTCTATATTCGTACATTTCAAACCTCTTGTTTGTCATGCATATCCCCTGTCTAAAAATTAGACATAACGATACGCTAATTACAATAAAGTTTGAGGAGAAAAAGGGGAACTAAAGTGGCGCCATTAGCCGCAAATCGGGTGGTGCCATTAGCCGCAAATTAGGTGGAGCCATTAAGCCGCAAATGGAATGGCTCCATAGCGGTGCAAATTAACAAGGGTGGTGCAAGACAATCGGGTGGAGCAAAAATTTTTTTTATCACAGCAATAATTGCTTACTTAGTTGGTTTTTTACTTAAATATGTCTTGTCTTATTGGGAAAAGAAAAGGCAGTAATCGAAGCATCTTGGATGACAAAACCTATTCCTGTAAACGTTGAGTTTGGCGGAACACTTTGAACTCTGGAGACTCAATAAGAGAATAAAGATATGATTGAATTTGCAAAGATGACAACGATAGAGCAGTTTTTATCAATTCTTTTCGCTATAAGTGTGGTGATAACTATTTTATCGGCATTCATGGTCTATAAAAATGAGTCTGAAGAGATAAAACAGAAAACATTTTTACGTGAACTGTTAGGTGGATTGGATGTGTTTGTTACATCCAGATATTTAAATGAACAAGGTAAGATTTGGAGGGTGCCATTTTTAATAGGAATGGTTTATATCATATTCTGGGTTATATATTTTTTAGATAAAACTGATGACAAAGTTGCCGATTCATCAGATCAAATAATACTAATAGCATCGGATTCGCTTAACGCGATTACTTCAGCCCATATATCTCTATTAACTTGCAAACCTTGCTTAAAAGCTAAAAACCAGAAAATATCATATCAAGTGCAGAACTAATTTCATGGTGAAACTGGCTGAGGTTGTCTACTTGAGTTGTTAGCTCCGATTCAGGTATTGCCGCCAAAAATTGAGTCATCATTGCCACTTCTTCCCCAGCAACTTCAAACCTTGGGTTTAAGTACTTCGCCAATTTAGGAGCATCCGATATCGGGACTAATGGAACAACAACGCGAGTGTTTAACCCTGACAATAAATCAGTTTGTACATCAAGAATAAATCCAGAGCCAAATTTATTTCTGTAGACATCATATCGGTTCATTAAAAGTGCCTGAATTTATCAAGAGGCAGGCCATTTTGAGTCACATATTCATTCGAACTGTCAATTGCCTCTTGATTCGCTTTCAACCACAAGGCCTTCTTGCGCTCTAAAAGGGCATGCTTTATACCTAATTCAGCTGAATTAGATATATTAATACCGAGCTCTTTAGCTTCATTAAGTAAGGATTCATTTATTGAGAGGTTGGTGCGTTTTTTTACAGAAGAGGCGGGCTTAACTTGTGACATATTAGATCCAACGCAATTTACAGATTTCAAGTATACACACGTTTGTTGTGTATAATCAATCTTCGGTAGTTATGTATTGCTTCGCTGGGCTTCTTGGTTTGAGTTAATGATGGTTTTTAATGCTTCAATCGAATCCTGTGCTAACTAACATTGCTCTCATTTACTTAACGCAATAACCTCAGCCCATATATCACTATCAACTTGCATACCGTGTTTTTTACTTAGTGCAAATGTCTCGTTTGCGCGTTGTCCGGGGTATCTTATTTGACTTGCCTTGGTTTGTGTCTCAACATTTTTTGTATACTCTACGATTTCATTTAACAATCTGCTGTGCAGTTCAGCATTGTTAAGTTCTTTTGCGTTAATACATAAAAACACCTGAGAAATGCCTGTTTCTATGGGAGATTCGCTGATTTTTTTAGTAGAATTTCCTGCCGCTAAAAGGGTGGCGAGCATGTCTAAGACCATCGATAAGGCAGAGCCTTTCCAGTAACCCGTTGGCATCGCTTTTTCGCTTGCTAAAATGGCACTTGGGTCAGTGCTTGCTTGATGTTGTTCGTCCCAACCACCCACAAAGGGCAAGGTCTCATTTTTTAATTCATATTCGTGAATTTTACCAAAAGAAAACTGAGACATTGCCATGTCTAGCACAACATGCTGATCTTTATTGGATAGTGATTTATTGGGTAAGGATATCACTAGCGGATTGTTACCTATTCGACATTCAGTGCCGCCCCAAGGCGGCATATTCGCTTGAGTATTGGTAAACATAATGCCAATGCAATCATTGCTTGCAGCTTGCCAGCCATAGCTGCCGCCGCGCATCCAATGGTTGGTATTTTTTAGGGCAACCAAGCCTAATCCGTTTTCTTTTGCTAACTCGATTGCGCGTTGAGTGCATATTTGGGCATTTAATACGCCCGAGCCAAATTGCCCATCCCAGCGTTCGATATTACCAAAGGCCTCTGTTTTTTGCGCTTGAGTACTAGGGTTAACAATGCCATCTTTTACATATTTAGCGAAAAGAGGCACTCTATTAATGCCATGAGAATTCACACCGCACATGGTACTTTGGGTATGGGTTGTTGCTAAGGTTTGGGAAGCTTGTTCTGAAAAATTTAGCAAACTGAAAATGCGCAATAGCGTTTGTTGCATTTCATTTGGCATAACGTTGATCGTGTTCAAGTTAAACTCTCGTTGGTGAAAAGCCTAAGGGGTATATTGTTTATAATCAGTATACTAATCAAATTTGCAGACACTAGCTTCTCTCTATTTAGTGTAAATTCATGTGTAATTTAATTCTTCTACAATCGTAGCAAGTGCTTTGTCATTAATACCCATGCCTAAATGCGAAACGTCTAATTCGATATAACGAGTGGTGTTATCTTCGGGTACTTTTGCGGCTGAAAACCCAACCACGCCGTCAGTTGGGCTAATAATTGAAGAAGATTTACATCTTAAGGGGATCTTATTTCTAATGCTAACTTCATTTTCTATCCAATTTAGATTAATGCCCTTTTTCGCTAAAAGTGTTGCCGCTGCGGTATACTTTGGTCCACCTAAAAGCGGCGAACCTAGCGTAACCACGTGTTCGACAATCTCAGGTAAGTCTCGAGCAACTTCTCTGGCAATAGTACCACCTAGACTCCAACCAACAAGAATCACGGACTTCTTTGTTTTTGTATAGAATTCGCGAACGCGATTGACCATCGCATCGCATAAAAATGGGACACCTGCTTCACCGTTGTATGGCTTAGGTGGCACTATATCCCACGATAGCTCGTGCGGGTTATGCTTAATGTTCAAGCCAGCTTTGTTTGTGCCTAATTCCCAACCGTGTGTGTTAAATCCATGTTGTTCAAGGTAAAAACGTAGTGGGTGCATGGATGTATCAGATGCGCCAAATCCAGGTAAAACAAATATGTGCCTCCCTTGCCCAATGTCTTCTACCTTTTTGAATTTAAGCAGTGATAGTCGCAAAGGCAGTGTTAACAAATCTATCGCGGCTCTATATTCTTTAAATCCATTCTTAGTGGTTGGCCCCGACAAGGTGAGTTTATCTTCCATCTTGTTTTCTCTTTAATACGCACATAGCGTCGATGTTCATTAAGCTGATATTAAAATCATCAGATTCGAGGTGAAAACGCATTTTTGTCATTAGCTCACCGACTAATTTGACTTCTTCATCTGTGAAGGGAGCAAGCTGAGCTTCAATAAATTCTTTAGCTGCTTGTTTGGCAATTTTGAAGTGACGAGTCCCTTTTTTTGTCATGCTTAACAAACTTGATCTTTTGTCTGTTTTATCGGGATGCACGGAGATGAAACCTTGCTCAATTAACCTTTTAGTAACTGCCGTTATATTGCCTTTAGTCACCAAGAGTCCCTCGGCTATATGCATCGGTTTAGCTTGTTCACCTAGCGTTTCGATTTGAAAAAGTACATCTAACTGTGAAGGTGTAAAACCAAATTCCGCTAATAGCTTTGTGTATTTTTGGGTGCAGATTTGATAAGCCTCAACCAGATTCTTCCATGAATCGAGGCGCTGTGTGAGTATTTTGTTCATCGTTTTAGTTTAATATTAAAGTATATTGTTTAATATTAAACTAAACGTGCTTTAGATCATTCTATTTCAATATTTAGAAAGAAGATTTGTCAGGTTTGTGCAATATTGCACTTAGCCAACTATGCCATTATACTCTTTCTTACCACTGGTCTAACAACCAGTGTGTACAAATTGAACACAAAAAAGTCGCTTTTTTCACGTAACGCGTGATGCAAGAAAGTCAGGAATGAAATAAAAGGATTTAATATGCGTATATTGCCCTATATCGTTACCTTCGTTTTAGCTATCTCTAGCTATAACGTCACAGCACTACCCTCAAAAAACACACAACAAGCAGCCCAAGACCCTAGCTCAATTCCAGTTGAAGCTTTTTTCAAAAACGCCACGTTTAATGATATGCGTATATCTAAAAACGGCGAGCTTATTGCTGCCCTTTATGACACCGGTAATTCAAACACATTAGTCATTATGGATGTCAACTTAACTAAGATACATTCAAAAATTAACTTTGGTGATTATAAATACATTAATGGTGTTGTTTGGTTAACTGACGAGCGTTTTATGGTGAGTTACCACAAACGAGTGGGATACTTAGATAACCGAACGTCAAATTCAATTTGGGTTGCTTACGACATAGATGGCGAAAATGGACGCCAGTTAACTGTGCCGCAGCGTGCTTATTATGATGTGATTAGCACACTTCCAAATAAGCCAGACAAAATCCTAGTAGGCAAGCGCTTTGTCTACGGCATGATGACTGGCAACTATTTTCAATATGAGGGTGAAAAGCTCTTTGAAATCGATATTCATACCGGTAAAGAAAAATACTTAGCGATTGAGGCAGAAGATGCCAGTAGTTATGTTGCTGATACAAATGGTAATGCCAGAGCCGCCCGCATTTTAACAAAAGAGAATAGAGATGCCGGTATTGAAAGCGGAGAATTTTTATTTGAGCTTGCGCTAAAACGCACACCAAATAGTAAGTGGGAAAATATTGCACTGCCTATTTTTGGAACGCCCGAAAACGCCGCAAGGGTAGGTTTGCTTGGCTTTAATCATGACAATACTATTCTCTATATGACCTCAGATATTAATTCCAAATTGGCAAATATCTATTCGGTTAATATTCAAAGCTTAGAAACGAAGCTTGTACACGAAGAAAATGTTTCTGAAATAAGTGGTTTAGGTCGTTTTTATCATCGTGGTCTTGAAGCTGTTTCTATCTCGTCTGATTACAATAATTTGATATTTTTGTCTGAAGAAAGCGAAATGAAAAAGGTAATAACTCAGCTTTATGCATCGCTTGGCGTTGATCCCAAAACAACTGATATCCGCATCTCGTCTTATACCGACGATGGCAATCAGTTGATTGTAAGATTATCGTCTGACCGAGACCCAGGCGTATTTTATTTATTTAACCGAGGTTTAGACGGCAGCAAACCTGAGATTAGATTTTTGGATACAGCCAATGACATGATTGATCCTGAGTTAATGGCGAGTATGACACCGTTTAGTTTTACCTCACGTGATGGTAAAACGATACACGGTTATTACGTATTACCAACCACAGGTGAAGGACCATTTCCTATGGTTCAGCTGGTTCATGGTGGTCCGCATGGTATCAGAGAATATTGGGGATGGGATCGCGAGGCGCAGTTTTTAGCAAGTCGAGGCTACGCTGTTGTAAAGGTCAACTTCAGAGGGTCTGGAGGATACGGTTATGATTTCCTGCGTGCTGGTCATAAACAGTGGGGCGGTAAAATGATAAATGACATGACCGATGGCACCATGTGGATGGTTGAACAAGGTTTTGCTGATAAAGACAAGCTTTGCATTTATGGCGGTTCGTACGGTGGTTATGGCACTTTACAAAGCTTAGTAAGAGAACCTGATTTGTATAAATGTGGCATTGGCTATGTGGGCGTATATTCTTTACTTGAAATGAAGGAGTCTGGTGACATACCTCGTGGTGAGTCTGGTCGTAATTATCTTGATAGAGTGTTAGGTGTAAATGAAGAACGTTTGGCCAAGTATTCGCCCGCCCTGAATGTCGATAAAATCAAAGCAGAGCTATTTATTGCTCACGGAAGTGAAGATGTTCGTGTACCCATGGAGCAATATGAAGTGCTCTCTGAAAATCTCAAAAAGATTGGAAAACCGTATATTTCGATGATACGAGAAGAGGGACATGGCTATTCAAAACCTGAAAACCGTTATGATTTTTACTCTACAATGGAGAGCTTTTTAGCAGAAAACCTTAAGTAGCTGAGTAATCCCATAAATAAGCGCCACAACATTAATTTGCAGTACTTGTGGCTCTTTTCCTATCTATTAGTTTTTAGCTTCGCGTCAAGCTTTCTAAATATCGAATACCCAAACGATTATGATATTATTAACCCTTAGTAAAGACCCTATAGAGTATGTAAATGCAAACCCGTGAACCATTCAAGTTATTAGTGTTAGCCGCCCTTTTGAGCTGCATAGTTATTTTTTCATCATCTGCTTCAAGCCAAGTGAACAACAAAAACACTACATCACTAATGTCAAAAAGTGAATTCGCGGAGCAAGCTTTACTTTACAAACAAAAAACGACACCTGAACATACTTTTGAGCTAGAAGAAGACCTGAGTATCACGACGACCAGAGAAGATGGTTCTCAGTTTTATAGCTATTTAGACAATGCTTACTCGTTTTATAAAAATAATCCAAACGACATAGATGACATCTTTGTTCGGTTTTTGTCACCTTTTGATACAAGCACTTTTGATGAATCATCAACACAAGCTAAACTCGCTAGCCTAATGCCTGTGCTTAAAGATGATATTTATATCAATAATGTTAGAAACATGGTTCTAAAGCAAGACAGCAAAGCACCGTTTCCACTGTATTATGAATCACTTAACAACGGTTTAAACTTACTTTATGTGTTTGACACAGAAACTACCATGCAATATCTGAATCGTGAAAATATTGAAGAATTAGGTGTGAGTGACGATCAGTTAAGAAACAGAGCTATAAAAAACTTGATGACAGCGGTGCCTGAATTAGGTGTATCGGGAGACAGTAGTTTTGTTTCTTATTTAATTGCGGATGAGAACTACGAAGCTTCGTTTTTACTCGTTGACCAACTTTGGAATAAAGACAACTTTCCTGTTAAGGGAGATATAATCGTTTATGCTATTAGCCGTTCGATTGTGCTAATTACCGGTTCTGAAGATACGCAAGGAATTGCGACTATCCTTAATATAAAAAATGACCCCGACGCTGAAATACCGCATGCGCTTGCGACGAGTTTTCTTATTCGTCAGGGGGATAAGTGGGAAGTGTTCGTCCCTGAAAGTTCGTCTGTAAATAAGTAAAATAACAAACTAAGAGATAGATTCTATCTTGATAGGACAGCTTGCACATGCAGAGCTGCCTTAGGTGCACAGACCGCTTTAGGCGGGCTAAATGACTTAAAAATTAATTGAGAAACTAGCTTTAAAAGCCATCTATTAACAAATCAATACCTGATTTAATTTCATCACGGTATTCCTTTAAGTCGGCGTTATTATAGTGTTTTAACAGCCTCTTGGAGACTGTTGCTAAGTCAAGCAAATCGAAGTAGAAACTCCCATCATCTAAGTCAACATTGACTTGTAAATTCGCAATGGATGGTTCTGTGCCTTTCAATTTTAATGTGGCAACTAAAATGCTGTCTACATCATCGAAAACTGTATTTGTAATCACTACAACTAGTTGTGTCGCGCAGTGGTATACAAAAAACTGTTTAATCATTTCAGTTGCCCGATCGATTCAGAGAAAGTGCCGGATTCATTTATTGCTTGATTATGACTTTTTATTGCGGATTGATTCTGTTCAAACCATATTTTTTGCTTTTCTTCTCGGACAGCTTGCGCAAGCGCAGACTCGAAAATAGTGGATAACTTAATATTTAATGATTTCGCTTCATTTAACAAAGTTTTGTTGATTGTCGTGTTGCAGGAAGTTTTAAGACCCATGTCGCCCCCATTCATTTTGTCATAGAGTATGTAGGAATGTTGTGCGCATTTAAAGTGCGCATCTATTTCACGTTGTAAACTTATGACAGCAATCCGCCAAAAAGAGCCCAAAGCATGAAACACTTTTGCCAATTTACAAAAATACTAGTCGTTTAATTTTTTCACTCTCCAATCACTTTTTTACTATTCTTGCATCATTTAGTTAACTCACCTACTCTACTAAAACACTATATTTTTAATATAAGCACTCATGTCCAACACTATTCGGTCCAAGAGCAGTCGCCCAATCTTTATTCGAATATTACTAATACTAAGCCTATCTGCACTAACGCTTGGTATTTTCGGGTGTAGTAAAAATAGTTCTGAAGACGAATTTTCGATTACGTTAAGACTCAGTCATGTATTTAACGAGAACGAAGAGTTAGCAAAGTCAATTGAAAGTGTTGCTAAGCGTATTAATGAAAAATCCAATGGTGCTATTAGAATACTAACTTATCCCAATGCGCAAATAGCGGCTTACAAAGATGGTGTTGAGATGGTATCGCGCGGTGCTTATTTTATCTCTGTCGAAGACCCTTCCTATATTGGTGATTATGTACCTGAATTTACTGCGCTTGTAGGACCAATGTTGTACAACAACTACGATGAATATACAGAGCTTATTAGAACACCCATGGTAAAAGGATGGAAGGATGAGCTAGAAACCAAAGGGATTAAAGTACTATCGTTAGAATACATTTTTGGCTTTCGGAATTTAATTACCGACAAAGTCATTGTTACGCCCGACGATTTGCAAGGCGTAAAGCTTAGAACGCCAGGCAGTAAACTATTTATTGAGACCCTAAATGCCATGGGCGCAAATGCAACACCCTTGCCATGGGGTGAAACCTTCAGTGCTTTACAACAGGGCGTTGTCGATGGATTAGAAGGTTCTGAATTTACTAACCTTGGTGCTAAAGTATACGAAACGGGTAAGAAGAACGTGGCCTTTAGCAATCACTTTTTAGGCACGTGTGGCGTGTATATATCAACGGAAGTTTGGGCCAAGATCCCCGAACCTTTGCAAAAGCTCATTGCTCATGAATTTACCTTTGAAGCTCAGCAAATGATAGCGCGATTAAAAGCACAACATGCCCAAGTGGTGAAAGATTTAGAAGCACACGGCGTACAATTCAATAATATTGATCGAGCGGCCTTTGAGGCAAAAACAATAGCCCTTTATGATGGTCAATTACCTGGTGTGACGGTTGAAATGTATCAACAAATTCAAGCTGAACTCACTAAAATCCGCGCTAAGGCTGCAATTGAGGCAACAAATGAGGCA
>CAYURD010000031.1:18643-29160 GCA_964446865.1 uncultured Glaciecola sp. | reverse complement strand
AGCTGAACTCACTAAAATCCGCGCTAAGGCTGCAATTGAGGCAACAAATGAGGCAGTGCTACCATGACACACATAAAACACCTCAGTAAATACCTTGAAGAAATAGTATGCGGTGCTTTTATAGTGGTCATGATAAGCCTTGTGATCATCAATGTTTTTCTGCGCTACTTTTTTAGTTATTCAATATCGTGGGGAGAAGAAGTCGCGACTATTTGTTTTGTTTGGTGTGTGTTTATTGGTGCAAGTGCAACCTATAAGCATAAAATGGACATGGGAATAGATATCCTAATCGAAAAAGCGCCACAACATGCTCGGCGCTATTTAAGAACGCTGACTCACCTTATTTTGTTAACGATTAACGGCTACATCTTTTACATGGCCATTGTGTTCACACTCATCGCTTGGGAAAAACCCACGGCCGTGCTCGGCATCAGTTCGGCTATTTTTAATATGGCCTTAGTGGTTGGTTTTGGCTCAATTACCTTATATACAATCAAGTTTCTTTATCTTGATTTTCGCAGCGCAAACGAGGTAGAGCATTCATGATTTACTTGCCAATCTTAGTTTTATTTATCTTTTACTTTTTGGGCGTACCGATTGCGTATTCGCTTTTAGGGTCGGCTATTTTTTATTTTGTATTTTTTGATGCTGGTATGCCTCCCGATCTCGTCCTACAAAAATTTATTAGCGCAACGGCATCATTCCCGCTTTTAGCCATCCCGTTTTTTGTCATGGCTGGCTCAATAATGAATTATTCAGGCATTAGTAAAAGACTGATGCAAATGGCTGAAACCTTGACTGGCCACTTAACAGGTGGTTTAGCGCAAGTAAACGTTGTGTTAAGTACCTTTATGGGCGGAATATCAGGTTCAGCCAATGCTGACGCTGCTATGCAAAGCAAAATTTTGGTGCCACAAATGGAAAAAAACGGATATAGCCGTAAATTTTCCGCCGCTATTACGGCATCGTCTTCGGCAATATCTCCTGTTATTCCACCGGGTATTGTGATGATTATTTATGCCTTAATTGCACAAGTATCGGTGGCCGATTTGTTTTTAGCGGGTTATGTACCTGGTATATTAATGGCAGCCGCACTTATGCTAACGGTCACAGTCATTGCCCGAAAGCGCAAATATGCACCAACAAGAGACAAGCGAGCAAATTGGCGCGAAATAGCACGTCAATTTGTCGATTCTATTTGGTCTTTGCTACTACCTTTAGGGATAATTTTAGGACTACGTTTTGGCTTATTTACGCCAACCGAAGCCGGCGCAATGGCAGTGCTTGCCTGTACTTTAATCGGCAGCTTTATTTATAAAGAACTTAAACTAAGCCATATAAAACAGATATTGCTAGATACCATTTACGGGACAGGAACCGTTGTTTTGATCATTGTGGCTGCCTCTGTATTTGGCTATTACCTAACATGGGAGCGTATTCCTCAAGATCTTACCGCAGTATTGCTAGAATTTACCTCCGATAAATATGTCATGCTTGGCTTGATTAATATTTTTCTACTAATGATTGGTATGGTCTTAGAAGGCGGCGCCGCACTCATTATTGTTGCGCCGTTATTAGTGCCTGTTGTGGTTGAATTAGGCGTAGATCCTATTCATTTTGGCATGATCATGATAGTCAACATTATGATAGGCGGCATAACGCCACCGTTTGGCTCGTTAATGTTTACTACATGCACCATGAGTAATGTGCCAGTGTCAGACTTTGTAAAAGAGATTTGGCCTTTTATTCTTGCGCTTTTAGTTGCCTTGACGGTTATTACTTATGTGCCAGCGCTTGTGATGTTTTTGCCTAGCCTTTAAGACAAACTCTTCCTAGACCACTTTATTCGTGTGTAATTCACGGTGACGAGAGAGTCCATTAAAACTGCGATGGGGTAGTTACCGTCATTTTTAAAGAGGCCAATTTGACGCAAATTTTTTCATCCCTTTCACAGTGGCCGGTTGGCTATCGCCATCTTTCCAACCTATGTATTCAAGCTCTTTTGTATTCTGATTTACCGTGAACAGATACCATTTACGTGTATCTGCATTGAATACATAAGCCCCTACCGTCATGGCTGTTTGCGGTGCAGTTTTCCAAGTAGACGGCCATATATCGCCGTATGCAGGGTAAAATATCTTGCGCCGTTCATAGGTATCGTATAAGAAAGAATCTTTTGTTCCTTTTGACAGCGCTAACAGTAGACTGTTTACGAATTTAGTGCTGGTAGCATTTTCGTCAACATCTTTAGTTTTTACTATAAACGACTTATTGGCCTGGGGTGATATTGTGGATAATAGAGGCACGCTTGGCAAATTTCGTCCATAAGTACTTGAATAAATGCCAAGAAACCTTATCCCCTTAGGTTTTATCGCATAATAATTTTTTTTAATAAAATAATAAGCTTCATGTTCACTATTGTAAGCAACTGCACTTATTCCTCTTCGATCTAACCAATCCTCAGACAATATTTTCTTTACTCTTTCATGTACTCGATTATTGTTTTCGTCGCGGCTGTGGTGGGGAATGGTTTTAAAGGCTTCAGTAGGAAATCCTTCCCAGTTTTGTGCAATGTCAAAAGGACCTTCTATTGGTTGGTTTAGCTTTTTTCTTGCATAGCTGGCGCCATTAAAAAAGTAGTAAGTATCGGTATCATTGTTATAGACCGCTGCGTCCATTTTTGACCAAGTTAGGCCGAGCCAGCCTGGCCAATTAGTCGCCATTAAAAACGGACCTTCGACGTTCTCACCTTTTTTCTTTCTCAGATAAGAGCCGCCAGAAAAAAAGTAGTAAACGTCTCTATCTGCGTTGTAGACCGCTGCGTCTATCGAATTAAATTGACTAGCGGAGGTATGAGTAGATATGAATAAAACGATAGCGAAAATTGAAATGAATAATAGCTTCATGAAATACACCTTTTAAAACATTAATATTTTATTTTAGGTCTTTTTTCACTACTAGCGCCTTTAGAACTTCTTTTTATGGTTTTACTGCAAAGTTCAATACGCACTCTAGAAAATACTAACTAGCCCCGCCCGAAAAATATAATCAAACAGAGATCGCTTGTCAATTGTATACAGCCATGCATACAAATCCTTAGCATTCCATCAGGAGCTACTTGATTGCCCGCTGCACAGAAACGCTACCCTAAACTTCTAAGTCAGGAGTATTAGGTGTTCATGTTTTCTCTCTTTTTTAGGGCAAGACAACTGCCGTTAGCATTGCACCAATCACTAACCCAATCATAAAGCCAAAAGAGCCACAGATAATTCCGCGGCGATCAAACAAGGAGTTTCCTATTATTTTTTCTAAGTCCATCGTCTCAATATTCTCGCCTGGCTTTTTATCATCTGATGTAGCCGCTGTTACCATGTCTATTTTTATTGGTTCTTTGCTTTGCGTGTCTATACTCTGATTAGAAATTTCTGAATCGACTGCCGTTCGTAAAAGCATTATGACCTGCTCGGAGGCCACATGCTGATTTGTCGTTATTTGAAGTTTTTCGATAGTACCCGCTGCTGGGGCAAGTACCTCTAGGATGACTTTGTCTGTTTCTATATCAACTAGTTTCTGGTCGTACTCAACTTCTTGGTTTTCAGTAACGTAAAGAGCAGCCACTGTTACATCCGTAATATTTTCTGGTAGTTGGGGGACTTTTACTTCAGTGTACATTTGTATTCCATCATGTGTTAAATATCGCCATTAAAGTGGCATAGTCTCATTCACACTTTATCAGGCAAACAAACTAAAAACATCCTCAATAGAAAATATCAATAACCCTCTATTTTGATTTGCATACTGTTCCTCTTCCGTTAGATAGATCCCCGAATTTTACACAAACCGTTAAAGTTCTGAGGTTAAACGCCTCTTCTGTAAGTTGCATTGTAACTGTTAAAAATTTCTTACAAAATCTGGGAAGTTCAAATATCACCCTCACGTCATCGTGGCGAAGGCCAAGACCTCCATGGATTAATACCGAACTCAATAGATTTCTATCCCGACAGCCAGTAATCAAACATCAAAATTTGCGGTACTTTTGAACTTTTGTCAAAAGGAATTTAACTTGAAACAACCCGCTATTTATTTCATCACCAATACCCACAATACAACTCTGTATATTGGCGTAACAAGCAAATTACAACAGCGTATATACCAACACAGAACTAAACAAATAAAGGGTTTTAGTTGCAAATATAATCTCGAAAAATTAGTTTATTTTGAATTATTTGAAACGATGGAAGCGGCCATTTTGAGAGAAAAGCGGTTAAAGAATTGGCATCGTGCTTGGAAGGATAGGTTGATTAGTTCGATGAATCCGACTTGGGATGATTTGTATTTGCGTTTATTTTAGACATTGAGTTGTTCCAAGGAGGTCGTGGCCTTCGCCACGATGACGGTGGGTTGTCACGATGACGGTGGGTTGCCACGATGACGGTGGGTTGCCACGATGACGGTGGGTTGTCACGATGACGGTGGGTTGTCACGATGACGAGAGGGACGTATCAATTAATTCGATGTATTTATTTTTATCTATCGTTGATATTTGTTAAGCGCATGTTTTATCGAGCTTTTCATGAGCTTCAACCAGATCCCCGCCTTCGCGAGGATGACGACGAATTCTTAGCGAACAGTATTAGGCCTTCGCGAGGATGAATTGAGTGAACAGTATTATGCCTGCTTGAGAATGACGACTTTTGACCCTGATCGCCTAAAAATCGGATAAAAATCAGATTAACATCGGGTTAATTCCAGCATCTTTTGCTCTACTGAAGCGGCATTGCTAGTACGCGTAAAAAATGCGTCAACAGTAATTGCAAAACTCTAACTAAGGCCTCTTCTATAGGAAAGTCGTCATAATAAAGGAAAATATTTATGTCTCGTAAAAGAACAAAAATCAGCTTTTTAAAACAACTCTGTATCGCTTTAGAACTCAATGAAAAGCGTCACTCGGGTTCTAAACCGATAAATACGCTTGGTAAAAAAAGATGCTCCAAATTAGGAGCATCAAGGGTCTTCTACAGACATTTTTTGGGAGAAATGTAACTATAAAAATTCAATGATTATGCGTTATCTTGTTCGCGCATTTTTTTGATTAATACATCAATACCTTCAGCGCGAATGATAGGTGAAAACTCATTTCGTTTTGTATCTACCATGCTAATACCTTCTGCAATGATGTCGTATACTTTCCAGTCACCCGCGCGCATTTTACGCATTTTGAATAAAAAGTTAACTGAAGGGCCGTCCTCATTTTTAAGCTCGCCGCGCACGCTTACTTCTTTGCTAGATTGTGTAAGGGCAACTGGATAAAACTCTACTTCTTGACCATCATATTGATTTAATAGTGAAGCGTAATTGCCAAGTAAGTAATCACGAAAAACGTCAACAAACTCGGTTATTTCATCTTTAGACAATTTGCGTGCATGATTGCCTAGCACCTTATAAGCAGCAAATTGATAGCTAACAATAGGCAACAATTCTTTTTCCATTATCTTCACTAAAGCTTCGCTGTTGTCAGTTTGCGCTTGTTTTGCTGCTAATATTTTGGCAAAAGTCGCATCGGCTGCCTGCTTGACTATTAGGTGTGGTTCGTTGCTTGGCGTCGTGCTTTCAATTGCTAGAGCTGAATGACTCACTAAACCTGATATGAGTATTACGCTTGATGCAAATATCAATATTGAATGTAAAGCGTTAAACCGAGTCATATTTTATTCCTTCGTTGTTTGTCTTGGTAACTTTAAAAAATAATAGCGTTTACCAAAGCATAAAAATAATTATATATTGATATGCAATTCATCATATTAATTGATGTATTTATCTTGTATGCAGTAGATATCGACAGGCCCTAGTATTATTTCTTGCTTCCATTATTTAAGGTGAACACTGGGTGTAACATGCGAGAGTCGGCTAAGCCCATCTGCATGTTCACTCACAATTAACAAGCTTTACACTCAAAAGTCTATTTCACCTGTGTCTTTGTTGCACCAGGCTTAGTAATAGAGATAGACCCACCCCAAATACATACACATTTGGAGTTTTGGGTTAAGCTGGCAAACTGTCCTACTTTAGTCTTTTTCGCCCCTGGCTGCCAAGGTCCAGGCACTATTGGTATACAAGGCATTGGTGTGAGCACTCCCATTGCGGCAGCGGTCGCACTTGCTACTTGTGGGTTTGCCATTGAGCGGCACATGTTAAATGGCGCAATATTTACAATTGGTATTTTGTCCATCACGGTTGCTGCTGGTTTACCTTCTATCAACACCCGATTAATGGGCAAGACCTTTAATACACTAGGCGCGAGGCCTTGCGAACAATATAGGCTGGCACCTTGAATAACATGGTTAGACATTTATGGCTCCTTTAACTGTTATTTATGTCTGGGCTTGTGCCATGAAGTGCATAATCGTTAATGGCTAATTAAGCTCATGGCCAATAAATTAGTGACGAATTTGTCCTGTAGCATTGTTTACTTCACGTAATTGACTATCTGTAAAGTTGGTAAACCCATTCACAGTAAAGCTGAACGATTGCGCGGCAATTAAATTTATTGATAATACAGCCTGATCGCATACTCTCACTGACTGAGGGATATTGGGTAGTTTGCATGACAAACTGTGCAGATAAGACTTGTTTGAGAGCATTTGCCTGAGCGACGGTAATAACCAGCTTTGATTGATGTATTCAACAAACGTAAACAACTGACTAAGCAAAGCAGGGTTGTTTTTTATCGACAAAAGATAAGCCGAAAACTGCTGGCGTCTGTGCTCTACGCCTATTTTTGCAAGGGCAACAATCGCGTGCAAAGCCAAACTTTCGCCATGCTCTATTGTGCAGTATTGTTCGAGGGCGTTCGATTCATCAAGCTTTAAGGTTTCGCCTAACATAAGTATCACTCTTGCTTTGGCACTGGGTTGTGTTAGCTTTTGTAACAAGCCCAATAGTAGCTGGGTAGATAGTTTATCTTTGTTTTTTTCGACAATCGCTAAGCTTGTTTGCACTACATTAATATCGGTGTCTTCTAAGCTGGCAAAAATCTGTTCATAGCTGTGGCTAATATCAAGCTTACTCATCGCTAAAATCGTATCTATTCTGACTTTAATATCATCGTGTTTAAGCAGTTGGGCTAATTCGGGTAGGGCGGATTTGCCCATGCTAGCGGCCATGTCACTGGCATAGGGTTGTTGTTGCAAAATTGCTTGTGTGAGTTCTACAGCCATTGTCTTACTTTCTCCAAAATGTTTATATATTTGCTTTCCATTACTTATTTTTAAACGGCGTCTCTACTTAGGAATATAGATGTTTGTGGCCAGTAGCGATGTAATTTCTTGCTTGCGCGCAGCAAGAGTCTGCGCCACTGCCATCTAGACTTTTTATGGGGATTAGTGCTCCTCTGTATGCGTTTTTTGCATCTTTTATACCGTAACCAAAGTCATTGAAATGAGACCAATTGGCTTTAGTGGGTGGTGTTCTATTAATCAAAGTGTTATCAAACATGAGTGAACGCATAGACCATGTGTCTTGTCGCTCATTATTGTCGTTATTATTATCAGTATGACTATCAAGACTGATTGAATTTGTATTGCTTATTTGTGGGTGTTGTAGTGAAAAGAAATGGCCTAGCTCATGGGCGAGCGCGTTTCCGCATGCATGTGCATCATCAGAACGAACTTTTGATGCATTATTACTGTTATGTCGCAAACCAAAAAAGATGGCAGGATGATGTAAATTCGCAAATTTGTACTCTTGCGCATTAATAGTATAACTAAAAGCACCTTCAAGCTCTTCACATATATACAAGTTAATGCACTGCGATTGCCATTTTATTGAGGTTAGTTCGTTCATTTCGTTAAGGTGTTTATTGCATGCCATTTTGTTAGCTTGCAACAAACTCGCGCTTAACGAAATGGGCTTGGCAAACGACAGCGATATACCAACATGCGACCAGATAGCTTGCGCAATCGACAAACTATGTTCAAGAGGCAGAGCAGGAGATTTACCCGATGCGCCATTTTGCCCATTTATAGCAACTAAATAGGGTTGCACTTTTACAATTAGACTTGGCAACACATACACCGTTAAGCGATGAATAATAGGGCCATCTATGCTTGAAAACCTGGCCTCAAGTGTGGTTGATTTAGGCGCGCCATCGGCCAGTGTCGTGGCTTTAAAACTGACAAAACAAGATGGACCATCGTCACATTTAGCGTGTTCAGCCGGCGTCAGTATGGTCAGTACGTCTTCGTTGCTCGACGTGATATATATTGGTGCTGTCGGGGCGATTGTTTCGCGCACTAACTTTATGGTGACAGCTTGTCCAGAAGCAATCGTGACCGCGTTAGATGGTTTGGCTCTGTTTTGCGCGTAGCCATCGATATTGCTAATTGAGTGACGAAAGCCTCTGTTATCAATATCTGGAAATTGAATGCTGGGCTCAGTCTTAACCGCCCGTTCAAACCGAATGGGCACAATACGACATGCATTTTTTACCGATAGGGCAATGCTCATTCTCTATTCTCCATATACTTGTCGAATGCTGTTAATGGTTTGGTCGCACAACACGCCAGTTGCGTCAAAGTCGTGATCAACCTGAAAATTTAAAATGGCGCTATCGATGGCCTGATCCCATAGCTCATTTGCTTCGCGACCTAAATAACCCAAAAGACGCAAACGTTGTTGCACACCTAAAAACGAGTCGTAGCTACTCAAACAATGCATCGCTTTGACATCAAATTTGCTACCCAACATGTCTAATTCTGCTTTGCATCCACCTTGCAATAACACTTGTGCAGAGCCTTCTTTACTAAAAAAACCAGATTGAGAAAACTGACCATTTTGTCGCAAGGTAAAGGCTAAACTAAAATCTTCTTCGCTCTCAATTGCCGCATCTTTTGATATACCTGGGCATGTTTGCAAATAGATGTGGTGTCGATGAAATACCAACTTATTCAGGTTCTTTTTTGATGTGCTCGAACGCGCGACCTTGGCCATATTTGCTCCCTAAAATCCGTATTCTTGCTTTAAGGTAGATAAGAATTCATCGTCTACCTTTGCATTGGGTGTGAGTCCATGTTTTGTTTTAAACGCGGTGATGGCTTCTTTTGTGGTGGCGTCTAAGGCACCGGTTTCGTTCGCGCAGTAAAAGCCGAGGTTGTTTAAGCGAGCTTGAATGCCAATTGCTGCATCATGTGGTGGTAAATCACCTAATGCTAATGGCCATGTCAGCGTATTCTTTTTGACCTTGTCTAGATAAATAATGAGTTTGCCTGTTTTGGCGCTGGCATCTATGGTGGCCGTGACTCTGCCTTGGGCATCTGTCATACCCGTGGATGTTTCGCCGGCAACCTCTAATTCAAACGGCATATTACTTAGTGGGGTGCCTTTATCGTCCTCGATAACAGTAGCAAACTCAGTCACCTGACCTTTAACCACTAGCTTTAATTTTCCGCTACTATCAAATGGAATTGATTTGCTGGTTTTTTCAGGAATAAAGACCTTATCGCCCGCTTGCAATACATGCATGTTAGGCCGATTTTTTCGCAACACTTCGTTGGCTGGATGGTCGTAAATAAGGTCGGGATTTTCAAAGCCATGCTGTTTTGCCAGGCTAGCCAAGCATTCTCCTGCACCTACGTTAACAATTTTCATTACGCTTTATCTCGGCTAGTGTTAAGTACTTGGCTAGTATTAAGAGACATAGCAGTTTGATACGTGCTGCTCATATTACCAAGCTCCTTGATTGAGTTCAGGTAAGAGTAAGGTGCAAGTGTTATCCAATTTTATGTTGATAAATGCTCGGCCATTTTCGTCTGTTGACCCCCTAATTGCCGACCCATCGCTTAGCAATATTTCGTATTTTTGGCCGCAGATTGGGTTAGATAATTCATCTTGCAGTACGATAGCTGCGTCGCTGTTATCTTTGACCTTCGCGCTTTGTTGATGATCAGCGCTCGTATTTGGGTCTGCTTTTTGAGCGTTACTAGCATCTTGGTTTTTGGGCGAAGACATTTTGAGAGATGACATTTTGAGGGGCGGGATTACCGCAGCGCTTGCTGCAGCGCCTGCTAAATAACTCGTATTTGCTGCGTTTGATGACGAGCTATTATTTGCTGCTAAGTCGCCTTCAGTGCTACTGGCATTTGCTAATTTTTCAGCAGGGTTTTGGGTAAGTCCTGATGCGCTATCTAGTGATTTTGTATTAGAGGGCAATACACCAGATTGCTGCGCTGTTAAACCCGATGCAATATCACTTGATGCCTCATTTGGTGAACCGATTTGTCCAATAGGTGATGGTGAAGCGCCCATAGCTGTTAATTGTTCTGGTGTCATTTTGGCCGCCATTTCAGGAGAAATACCAAGGGCTGCCATTTTTTCTGGATTGATTTTGCTGGCGGCAAGTGCCTCGGGCGATGCGCCCATTGCAGCAAGTTGTTCAGGGTTCATTTTTGCAGCCATTTCTGGAGAAATGCCTGCTTTAGCCAAGGTTTCAGGTGTGACGCCCATTGAGGCCATTTTTTCTG
>CAYURD010000031.1:0-18543 GCA_964446865.1 uncultured Glaciecola sp. | reverse complement strand
ATGCCTGCTTTAGCCAAGGTTTCAGGTGTGACGCCCATTGAGGCCATTTTTTCTGGGCTAAGGCCCGCTTTTGCTAACATTTCAGGTGATGCAAGTGCCTCTTGCGACATACCTGCAGCGCCTAAAGGTAATGAATCTGGCGTTAAACCAGTAGCTGCTAAGGCACCTGATCCTCCTAATCCTTGTGGGGCAGACATTGCTGCAATGGCGTCAGGTGATACACCCATTGAGCTGAGTTGTTCTGGGCTCATTTTTGCTGCCATTTCAGGGCTAAGGCCTGCTTTTGCGAGCATTTCGGGTGGTATAGCTGATGCGTTTAATTTACCTGCGATTGCACCCGATGCCATGCCAGATAAACCCTCAGGAGACATTCCTTCTGTACCCATGCTGCCAGGTACCATACTTGCTGGCGCCATACCTTCAGTAGTTATACCTTCAGTAGTCATGCCAGCTTGTGATAAAGCATCGGGTGACATTCCTTGTGCAGTCATTTGCTCCATTGACATGCTAGAGGTGTCTAGGCCTTCAAGCGCTACGCCATCAGTGGGTATTCCATCGATAGGCAATGCATCAGTAGGCAAGGCATCAGTAGGCAAGGCATCTTCGCTAAACCCTTTGGGAGTGAATATATCTGATGGAATATTCGCCATCGCCATTTGCGCTAAAGAACCGGCCATTGGCCCAGCTACCATGCCAACTGCTGTACCAACGGCAAATTTTGCCATGCCAACGCCGGCAGTGCCTGCCATTGCAAGGGCTTGAGATTGTATTTGATCCATCGGGAGCTGGTCTAAAGACATCTGATCCATAGATAAACCATCTATTGGTAAATTGTCCATAGACATGCCACCTGCCAATGCACCCGCACCTGCCAATGCACCCGCACCTGCAGCAGGCATTGCTTTCATGCCGCCATACTTACCAAACTTATCAGCTAGTTGTTGCTGCTTATTGGCAAGCGCATCTTTTAAAATGTGGCTGTCGGCTTCAAACACTTCGTCAGGGAAGGTAGGCATCACCGTTTTTATGAGTTTTCCTGCTTTAGGCTCCATAAACTGTTTTCCTAATTTATCTTAACCGAAGCGCCTTTAATGCTGGCTGCGCCGCCCGCTTTAAGGTCTAATGTGGCTCCAGCATCAACATTTAATGCCGCTTTTGATTCAATGCTTACTTCACCTGGTGAGCTAATAGTGATGCCACCTCGTTCAATAGCGACAAACGAGCTGCCTACTTTTAAGGTAAGATTATTGCCTGCATCTAAGCAGATGTTGTCTGACTTAATATAAAGGTCTTTGTCTGCATTTATCGATAAGCTACCTTCGTAATCATGACTGCCATTACCTTTTACGTTTAACGATAAAGACTGCTTTACTTCTTTAGCTTCTTTACCTTCTATTACTAAATTAAAGTCTTTCCCCACTTTTTGGGTGCAATCTGCGCCAATATTTTCAAAGCGGTTGTTTTTGACTTTGCAATGCTGATCTTGGCCCACGCTGACGTGAGTATCTCGTCCTACGCTTTCAAACGAATCGTTGGTTACCGATTCGTCTTTGTTTTTGGCTGCGTGGATAAAGAGTTGTTCGTCTCCCTGTTCGTCATCAATGCGAATTTCGGTAAAAGTGCCTGCATTTTTAGTGCTTCGCGAACGAAAGCCTGTCATGGTTGAATGTTTAGGCAAGGCATACGGCGGTAGATTAGTACCATTAAAGACACATCCAATAATAATAGGTTGGTCAGGATCGCCTTGTAAAAAGTCAACAAGCACCTCTTGCCCCACTCTCGGAATATAAATACCCCCCCAGTTTTTGCCTGCCATCGATTGCGATACACGTATCCAACAAGAGCTATTTTCATCACCCTTTGATATTTCGTCCCAATGAAACTGTACTTTTACGCGCCCGTATTTATCGGTCCAAATTTCTTCTTTCTTTTTGCCGACTACAGTTGCTGTTTGTGGGCCGTTCATTTTAGGTTTGTTATGTTGTTGCTGGGGCCTGAAGTTGATATTGGCAGGAATAGCTTTAGCATCACATTCGTACTGCTCTTGTTCATTGTCTTTGTTTTCATCTACTAAGTCTTTTGAGCGAATGGTGCATTGAAAATAAGTGATTAAGTGCTGCTTGTTCTGATCGTCTCGCCCATGCTCTGCAAGCGTAAATTTGCTACCGCAGGCTAATTCACGATGATTAGCCGAAAAACTAGCTTGTAGATGCGACGCGTTTTCTCTTTCCATTAAAAGTTTGGTGTAATATTCACCTTCTTTGCGCTGGGTAAAATGACTGTCGTAGGCATATTTGCTAAACGCAGACATGCTTTTTATTTGTGGGTCTTTTGTGCTTGCTTTTAAATTTTTGTTAGGCATTTCAAAGTCAAAACTTGATAGCGCCACACCACCCGTTTTCACCTGCTGCTGGCGCTCCCAAATTCGAATACCTTCAAGGCCAATAAATTTAGTATTGTCATCTAATTCGTAGTAATCAATATTGCCGATATCATCTACTCTGGCGTTGTCGTCGTGCAACACAAGTGTATGTTTGTTTTTGCTGTGTTCAAAAGTATAAAAGATACCTTCTTGTTGCATAATTCGGCTAATAAAATCAAAGTCAGATTCGTTAAACTGAACGATGTATTCTTGCTTTGGATATTTACTGCTTAGTTTATCTTCAAAGTCTGTAAAACCGGTCTCAGCAAAGACTGATTTGATAATGTCAGGATAGGATTTTTGTTGAAAAATCCGACACTTTTGAGACAAGGTTAACAGCCAAAACCAAGGGCGAAGTGTAGCTTCATAAATCGCATTTCGCTTAAAGTTTTCTTTTTGCGAGAACTCAGTGATGATGCCGTTAAAATGCCGAGTGCTGTCTTTTGTTTCTAAACTTAATGTCATTGATTTGCCTAAAAGCTCGGCAAAGTTTACGTTTTCATCGCCACTAATCAGCTCAATGTCTAGGGTAAATGGATTACCCAATGATTCAGTATATGTTGCTACTCGCAAACTCAAGGCATCGTCTTTTAGCGGCGTAACGAGTGATGCAAGACTTTGTTGAATGGTCATGAACTCACCTAAACAAAAATTAAATAGCAACTCACCCTTCACATTTCTTCACAAAATTTAAGCGTGAGCGCTGACAATTATCTGGGGATACGACGCAAATATTCAGATTGTTGCACTTTAAATTTATAAATTTTTTATTTTATTCAAGCGCAACTTCTCAAACTTTAGTGCCGTAATGCCAAATATGAATCAAGAACTTAAGACTGGCAGTCACGGTTTTTTTTAAGGCGTGCATATAGCCAATTACAAAGTTGAAGAAATATAGTCGGGAGAAAAAGTGGACTACCTTGAGATATTAACAGCGCCTATTTCAGACGATAACGTTTGTGGTGAAAATCTTGAAGATGATGCGAGCTTTCAGAACTTTTTCTTTACCGCCCAAGGCGAACCTGAGCGCTTTGACGGTGAAAATACCATTGAAGCGGAGCCACCAGATTGGCGAGAAATTGAGAACCAAGCACTTGAGTTTACTGAGCGAACAAAAGACTTAAAACTAATTAGTATATTGGCGCAAAGCTTGGTTAATACAAAAGGGCTAGTACCATTTTCGGCTTGCTTAAAAGCTATCGCTATTTTGCTTGATGAACAGTGGGAAACAGTATTTCCCTTGTTAGATGAAGACGACAACGATCCGCTGGAGCGTATCTCAGCCTTATCAAATTTAAATGTTCCTTTTGTGCTAAATGCCGTCAAAAGCGAATCAATCGCCAACGTTAAAGGCGTTGGCAATATCACGATTAGTGAGCTCGAAAAAGCCAGCGCTAATAGTGATGACGCTCCTCTTACTAAAAGCCAGATCAAAAGCATCTTTCGTGAAATAAATTTAGAAGAGGTGCAACTTTTACATAATGCCTTAGCGTATAGCCTAGAAAGTATACAAGACATCAACACATGTTTAATTGATAACGCGGGTCATCAGTACACTGCCGATTTTGAAAAGTTGACTGGGTTGTTAAAAAGCATGAAAGACGGCATCGAAGAGTATGCAGATCTTGAAAGCGACGACGAAGATTCATCTGATTCAGACGACTATGACAACGGTTATGAAGACGATGATGAGGACAGTGAATATGATGACGATAGCGACAATTCATCATCGCGTAAGCGTAAAGCTGGCGGTCAAATGAAAGGTGAAATTCATTCGCGAGAAGATGTTGAGCGCTGTTTAGGGTTAATTAATAAGTACTACGCAAATTACGAACCGTCTAGCCCAATACCGGTGCTAGTCAACCGAGCTAAAAAGCTGGTACATGCTGATTTTTTAGCGATTGTAAAAGACATTTATCCAGATGGTTTATCGGCCGTGCAGAGTTTAGGCGGTATGAGCCCAGATGAAGAAGAGCAAAGCAAAGATGAGGATGATGACTGGTAGACCAAATGTGAATGCAAATGCATATTTGAGCAGTTGGAATCAAGCTTAACAAACGTTTAGTAAACATACGAAAAGATAAAAAATAGGAGAGTCAACGTGGCTAGTGGTCAAAAGTTTGTAGCAAAAAATAGAGCACCTCGCGTGCAAATTGAGTACGACGTAGAGTTGTATGGTGCAGAGAAAAAGGTCCAATTGCCTTTCGTGATGGGTGTTATGTCTGATTTAAGTGGCAAACCAAGCGAACCACTGGCTCCTTTATCTGAACGCAAAATTACTGAAATCGATGTTGATAATTTTGACGAAAGATTAAAAGCATCAAAACCAAGAGTACAGTTTAGCGTGCCTAATACCTTAACTGGTGAAGGAAACCTTGCTGTTGAAATGAATTTTGAAAGCATGGATGACTTCTCGCCTGAAGCCATTGCGAAAAAAACAGACGGCTTAAAGCAGCTACTAGAAGCGCGCACTCAATTGGCTAACCTAGTCACCTATATGGATGGAAAAGAAGGCGCCGAAGCGCTTATTGCAAAAGTGCTTGCTGACCCAGCCTTATTAGAGACTTTAAGCGCGGCGCCTAAAGCCGACGCCGACGCTAACCCAGAGAAGGAGGATTAATCATGGCTGACCAACAAACCGACACGAGTGTAGATGGCGAAGTAGGAAGTTTAGACTCCGATAGTTTTGCATCACTCTTACAAAAAGAATTTAAGCCAAAATCTGATCATGCCAAGACAGAAGTCGAAAAAGCGGTTAATACCCTTGCAGGTTTTGCCTTAGAAAACGTCAACAAAATTTCAGAAGACACGGTTAATTCGATTGAATCGATTATTGCTGAAATCGACGCTAAATTAAGTGAGCAAATAAACACCATTTTGCATCACGAAGATTATCAGACGCTTGAAGGCTCATGGCGTGGCTTGCACTACTTGGTCAATAACACCGAGACCGACGAATTCTTAAAAGTTAAAGTATTCAATATCTCTAAAAAAGAACTCGGTAAAAACCTTAAAAAATTCGCCGGTACCGCTTGGGACCAAAGCCCAGTCTTTAAGAAGTTTTATGAAGAAGAATACGGCCAATTTGGTGGCGAACCCTTTGGCGCAATTGTGGGTGATTACTACTTTGATAATAGTCCAAGCGATGTCAACTTGCTTACTGAAATGTCAAAAGTATGTGCCGCGTCGCATTCACCATTTTTGAGCGCAGCATCCCCAGGTTTATTGCAAATGGATAGCTGGAATGAGCTGACTAATCCGCGCGACTTAACTAAAGTCTTTTCTACGCCAGATTATGCGTCTTTCCGCTCTTTGCGCGAAACTGAAGATGCAAAATATATCGCATTGACCATGCCGCGTGTGCTATCTCGACTTCCTTACGGAGCCGACACTGATCCAGTAGAAGCATTTAATTTTGAAGAAGACGTGAGCGGTCCAGATGAAGCAAATTACGCATGGACAAATGCTGCATATTCGCTAGCGGTCAACATAAACCGTTCGTTTAAAGAGTATGGTTGGTGTTCACGTATACGCGGTATTGAATCGGGCGGCGCAGTTCAGGGTTTACCTGTACATACTTTCCCAAGTGATGATGGCGGCGTAGATATGAAATGCCCTACCGAAGTGGCTATTAGTGACCGTCGTGAAGCCGAACTATCTGCTTGTGGCTTAATGCCTTTAATTCATCGCAAAAACAGCGATATGGCAGCCTTTATTGGCGCACAAACGCTTCAAAAACCAGCGCTATACGACAATCCAGATGCCACCGCCAATGCGGCGCTTGCGGCAAGATTACCTTACCTTTTTGCTACCACTCGTTTTGCACATTATTTGAAGTGCATTGTGCGTGACAAAGTTGGTTCATTTAAGGCCAAAGATGACATGCAGCAGTGGTTACAAGGCTGGATAAATGAATATGTTGACGGTGCACCCACAACATCAAGTGACGAGACAAAATCTCGTAAGCCACTTGCCGGTGCAGACGTCTCTGTGGACGAGGTTGAAGGGGCGCCAGGCTATTACAGTGCTAAGTTCTTTTTAAAGCCTCATTACCAATTGGAAGGATTAACTGCATCCTTGCGCTTGGTTTCTAAACTACCAGCCGGAAATGGCTAGTTTAATTGCAGTTTACGTTTAAGTTTGCCATTTACCTCAAAAGGAGAATCACATGGCTGTTGATATGTTTTTAGAGTTAGACAAAATTAAAGGCGAGTCGTTAGATAAGACTTACAAAGGCGACATTGATGTACTTTCTTGGAGCTGGGGTTTGTCTCAGTCGGGCAGTAACCATACTGCTGCAGGTGGTGGTGTGGGTAAAGCCAACATTCAAGATATTAATATTACCAAATATACCGATAAGGCATCTGTCACCTTGATGGAATATGTAGCCACCGGTAAACACATCGACAAAGCTAAGTTAGTAGTCAGAAAAGCGGGCGGCAAGCCACTTGAATATCTTATTTTAGAGTTTAAGAAAATTTTGGTGACTTCGCATAACTCTGGTGGTGCAGGCGGTGAAAACCTGCTAACTGAAAGTATTACGCTTAACTTTGCAGAAGTGAAAGTGACCTACGTACCACAAAAACCAGACGGTACAGGCGCTGCCAAAATTGACTTTGGCTTTAACGTGCCAGAAAACCGCAAGAAATAGTGTGTTATGGGCCACCTTTAACGGTGGCCTTTGTTTCTTTTTGTATCACTTGTTTGTTGAGACCGCTTTATGCCTGAACTTTCCCAAAAAGAACGTTTACAACTTTCCTTGTTGGATAGGTTAACAGACGACGATCCACAAAAAAAAAGTGAATCGAGAGACAAGCGTGTGATAAGCGTGTCACGTTTAAAGGAATTGGTACAGCGCGATTTAGCATGGCTGCTCAACACTGTTGCCTCGTCGAGTAATCTCGATTTTGACGACTACCCAGAAATTCAAAGCTCGTCGCTAAATTACGGTATTCCCGACTTATCGGGTTCTAACATCAAATCACTCAACACCAAAGCGCTTGAGCGAGAGATCATTAAATCTATTAAGCGTTATGAGCCTCGCATTATTCCGCGTTCCTTAGTGGTAAAAGTGAAAGTGGCTAGTGAAGAAATGAGTGGCAATACGCTATCTTTTGATATCAGTGCCGATCTTTGGGCGCAGCCTTTACCACTGCAACTGTTTTTACAAACAGATATTGATATTGAAAACGGCATTGTGTCGATTCAGCAATGGCACTAATGATGGTTGCTAAATAATGGTTGCAATATAGTGGACGCAAAATTCTTAGAACTCTACAACCAAGAACTCAAGTTTATTCGTGAGTCTGGCGCTGAGTTTGCAAAAGAGTATCCCAAAATTGCCGGGCGACTAGGGCTTGAAGGCTTTGATTGTGCCGACCCATATGTAGAAAGACTCCTCGAAGGTTTTGCGTTTTTGTCGGCGCGCGTGCATCGCAAACTTGATGCGTCTTTTCCTGAGTTTACTCAGCACCTATTAAACTTACTTTTTCCGACCTTTTTGCAACCCGTTCCGTCTATGCTCATCGCTCAATTTAATCCTGATGTAGACGAAGGAAGTTTGTTAACTGGCGTAAAGGTGCAATCGAATACGTCATTGTTTAGTCAACTAGGCAAAGACGAACAAACCCCCTGTGAATACAAAACAGTGCACGATATTGATATGTGGCCGGTCGATATTACGCATGCTCAATATATAAATTCGCAAGAGCTTAGCAGCATTCGTGATCATGCTGGCTATGGCGGCACAAGCCAAGCCTCTATGGCGAAATCTGCCATCAAAATTACCTTGGAAACACCGCCAGGTATTCGCTTTTCGTCACTGTCTATGGATAAGCTGACTTTGCATATTCGCGGAACAGAATCATTTCCGTATCACTTGTTTGAAGCAATATATAAAGGTTTTTCGGCCTTGATGTACAAAACAGGCGATTCGCTGTGGCGGGTATCAAGACAGCAAGCAACGCTTGATGCGAAAGGCTTTAGCGTTGATGAAGCCCTCTTGCCATATTGTAATCGTCAGTTTGATGGTTTTAGATTGATGCGAGAGTACTTTGCGTTTCCCGAGCGCTTTTTATTTTTAGAACTGGGTAATCTTTTATCGAGTATAGCCTTGTGCAACGACAGCAAAATTGAGCTTTTGCTACTGTTAAATAACGCAGACTCGCGCCTCGAAAACTTAGTCAGTGAAGAGAACTTTGCCTTGCATTGTTCGCCTGCAATTAACTTGTTCCCTAAAAAAGCCGAGCGTATTGCGGTTACCAAAAAAAGCCACGAGTTTCACGTTGTGCCTGATAAATTGCGGCCAATGGATTTTGAGGTTTGCGCGATTGATACCGTTAAAGGCATGGGCAATTCGATAGAGGTGCAAAATCAGTTGTTGCCCTTATACAGCAATTCTCATAGTAGCAGTTTGCAATCGCTTGCCCATAATGCGTCGTTTTTCTCAAACAATCGCGGCTCAAACAACCGCCAAATTAGCGGTTTTTATACCGCGAAGCGCGAAAATCGTACTCTTAGTGTTAATCAACGAAAGTTTGGCCATCGCTCAAGCTATGTGGGAAGCGAAGTGTATTTATCGATTGTTGACCCAAAATCAGCGCCTTATTCTGATGAGTTACAACAATTAAGCGTAGATACACTTTGCAGTAACCGAGATTTACCGCTGATGATGCCCTTGGGCAAAGGCTCAACAGATTTTAGTATCGAAACAGGAAAGCCGTGCTCATCTATTAGATGTGTAGGCGAGCCTACTCGACCACTTATTCCTTTTAATGATGGAGATGACGCCTGGGATTTAATTAACTTATTATCAATCAACTTTTTAGGTTTTATGCAAGACGAGCAATCCCAAGCGTTGTCGGCACTTAAAAAGCTACTGCAATTAATGAGTCACAAAACAAACCATACCCAAAGTAAACAAATAGACGGTGTGGTAGACCTAAAAATAGAACAAATTACCGAGCGTTTGCCGCTTAGCGGGCCTATCTGTTTTGCTCGAGGTGTACAAATTACTGTCGTAATTGACGAGACCGCTTTTGAGGGCAGTAGTCCCTTCATGCTAGGCATGTTGTTTGATCAGTTCTTTTCCCAGTTTGTTGGCATTAACTCCTTTTCAAAGGTGGTGTTGATGTCGTCAAACAATACAGAGATTTATAAATGGCCAGTCAGAATCGGCACTCACAACACTATTTAAATGAGCTAGCAACTGAGCCAGAAAAGCTTTACTCGCAGGGCTTTGAGCCACTGCTGCGCTATATTGACGCTAATTCTCCCATGCATGAACGCCTCGGGTATTCGGTATCTTTAAAACAAGATGCCTTTAGGCTGGGGCAAACCCCAACAATGCATTTTCATGCCTCTGCGTTTTCAGAAGTCGTTAAAGAAGAAGGGTCTACCCACTTTAAGCTAAATAACGTGTTTTGGGGTTTGTTTGGCATAAATGGCCCCCTACCTTTGCACTTTACTGAGTTTGCGATTGAGCGTGATTATAGACATCAAGATCAAACATTAACGACTTTTTGTGACATTTTTCATCATCGATTTTTATCTTTGTATTATCGTTCATGGGCGGTGTCGCAGCCAACGGTGAGTCATGACAGACTTGAACATGATAAATTTGCAGATTGGACGAGCAGTTTTTGTGGTTATACCGAGCAAAATGAATCACGTCGAAGCGGTGCCTTGCAACAATCTAGTCTAAAAAAACCTACTGATAACGCTACCAGTCCATCTAAAACAAAACAAACCAATACCTCAACTCAAGAATCAATGCGCATTCAAACCTACTTATCAGGCTTGTTTAGCATTAAAAATCGAAGTGCTGGCGCGCTTAGGCAAATTATTAGTGAATATCTTGGCCAGCCAGTCACCATTAGCGAATTTGAGAGTGATTGGTATGATTTGCCAGGCGATGCCAGATGCAAACTGGGCGCTAAAAGCGCGAGTTTAGGTACAAGCACTATTATTGGTAAAAGGATATTCCAGCGAGGCTATCGATTTTCGATATTGGTTGGGCCTTTAGCCTATTCAGATTATTTGGCCTTGGTGAATCAGCCGGAGCATTTCCAAATGATCAATAAGCTGACGACTCGCCACGTTGGTAATGAGTTTAGCTTTTCTATTAAGTTACTAATTAACAAAAACGAGGCGCAAAGTCAGCCTCTTGGTTTAGGTGCGCTAAATAAAAATGCATGGCTGGCTACTTCAGGCAATGCGGCGACTTCAACAATTAAAGCGACTACACGCAAAGCAATGCAACACAGCAAAGACTTCCAATCCACTCATTCAAAGCATAACGACAATATTATTGTCGCTTATCAACATGCTTGTTAAATAATAAAAGGACATCACCATGGCTGACATTAGCAGAGTAAAGTTATTCGGAAAACTCAACACCCTCGCCTATAAGGCAGTCGAAAGCGCAACGGTATATTGTAAGCTACGTGGCAACCCTTATGTTGAACTTGTGCATTGGTTTCAACAAGTATTGCAGTTACAAGACTCTGACCTCACTAAGTTGGTCAATCACTTTGATATAGATGCTTCTGTTTTGGCAAAGGATGTCACCAATACCCTAGAAACCTTGCCCAAAGGCGCCAGCTCAATTTCAGATTTATCGAGCCATATTGAAGATGCGGTTGAACGCGCTTGGGTATATGGCTCTTTAGCCTATGGTGATAGTAAAGTACGCATGGCATATGTGGTGCTAGGTATGCTGCAAACGCGCCATTTAAAAAGCGCACTGCTTAATATTTCAGGTGAGTTTGCGAAAATCAAAATCGATGATTTAAGCGATAATATGCACAGCATTATTGCTGGCTCAAGTGAAGATGATTTACATTCAAATGATGGGCTATCGCCCCAAGCCGTGCCGGGTGAAGCGAGTCAATCTATGTCACCCGCGAGCATGGGTAAAGAAGAAGCCCTAGCGCAATACACCACCGATTTAACCGAGCAAGCTGCCCAAGGCAAACTTGATCCAATAATTGGTCGAGACGAAGAGATACGACAGCTTATAGACATTTTAATGCGCCGCCGTCAAAACAATCCTATTTTAACCGGCGAAGCTGGCGTGGGTAAAACTGCCGTGGTCGAAGGCTTTGCCCATCGCATTAATAAGGGCGATGTGCCGCCGTCTTTGCAAGGTGTCCGTTTATTGAGTCTCGATATCGGATTGTTACAAGCGGGCGCAAGCATGAAAGGTGAATTTGAAAACCGCCTTAAGCAAGTGATTGAAGAAGTTAAATCTTCGACCAAACCCATTGTCATGTTTATAGATGAAACCCATACATTGGTTGGCGCAGGCGGTGCAGCCGGCACCGGCGATGCCGCCAATTTACTTAAACCGGCCTTGGCCAGAGGTGAACTTCGTACCATAGGCGCGACAACATGGGCTGAATATAAAAAGCATATTGAAAAAGACCCCGCACTTACCCGCAGATTCCAAGTCGTAAAAGTAGAAGAGCCAAGCGAAGAAAAAGCAATCTTGATGCTTCGCAATATCGGCGATATGCTCGAAAAACATCACAAGGTTGACGTACTCGATTCTGCAATCGAGTCGGCAGTAAAGTTATCGCATCGTTATATTCCTGCACGCCAATTACCCGACAAGGCGGTTAGCCTGCTCGATACCGCTGCCGCAAGAGTGGCCGTGAGTCAATACGCGACGCCTGCTGCGCTTGAAGATTGCAAGCAACATATTATTAATTTGGAAAAAGAAAAGTCTGTCCTTAAAAACGAAGAAAACACCGGATTAGCGCATCAAGAGCGTTTGCAAAAAATAGAGCAGTCTTTGGGTGACGCCAAAGAAGAAGAAACTGCGCTTACCGCAAGTTGGGAACAAGAAAAAGCGTTGGTTGAAAAGCTCATTTCGGCCAAGCGTGAAGTACGTGAGTTACTCAAAGACGAGCAAGAAGTGCCAGAAGCCCTGCACGAAAAACTACGCGGCTTGTATGAAGAGATTAGCGAACATCAAGGAGAGTCACCGCTTATTTTACCCGTATGTGATGAACAGGCCATTGCCGCTGTTGTATCTGACTGGACAGGTATTCCCGTTGGTAAAATGGTAAACGATGAAATCGCGACAGTATTAAATCTAGCTGAAAATATGAAGCAACGCGTGATAGGGCAAGATCATGCAATGGAAGCGATTGCCAAGCGCATTCAAACCTCAAGGGCAGGCTTGGACAATCCAAACAAACCCGTTGGTGTGTTTATGCTGTGTGGACCGTCGGGTACGGGCAAAACAGAAACCGCCTTAACCCTTGCCGAAACTTTATACGGCGGCGAGCAAAATGTGATTACTATCAATATGAGTGAATTCCAAGAAGCGCATACGGTGTCTACCCTTAAAGGCGCACCTCCGGGCTATGTTGGTTATGGTGAAGGCGGTATTTTAACTGAAGCCGTGCGCAGACGACCTCACTCGGTGGTACTTTTAGATGAAGTCGAAAAGGCCCACAGCGACGTGCACGAGATTTTCTTTCAAGTCTTTGATAAAGGTGTAATGGAAGACGGTGAAGGTCGTAGTATTGACTTTAAAAACACGCTCATATTATTAACCTCAAATGTAGGTAGCGAAGAAGTCATGAATATGTGCGCAAACACCGAATCGATGCCGCCAATTGAAGATATTACGCAAGCCTTAAGAGCACCGCAGTTAGATGTATTCCCTGCTGCTTTATTAGGCCGTATCGTTTCTATTCCTTACTTCCCGCTTTCAAATGAGATGATAAGCCAAATTACGCGCCTACAGCTAGAACGCATTAAAACACGCATAGAGACGGAGCGAGAAATAGCGTTTAGCTACTCAAACGATGTCGTTGATCAAGTGGTAAGCCGCTGCAACGAATTAGAAAGCGGCGGCAGGATGATAGATAGTATTTTAACCAATACGCTACTACCCGAACTCAGCCGCCAAATACTCAATCGCATGTTAGAAGGCGAAGAATTGACTAAAATTGAAGTTGATGTGCAAAGTGATGAGTTTGTTTACGTATTTAGCTAAGCGCAGAACCTTAGGTATTACCTTTAATTTTATAGTGCTTTATCTATTGGGCTAAGCCGTGTTCTTTTATAAACGGAAGTACACTTTGCTGCGAGATGGGTTTTGAAATTAGGTAGCCTTGAATTAGGTCAGCCCCCAATTTTACTGTTAAATCTTTGGACGTGGTAGTTTCAACGCCTTCGGCAATAACCCGCAATTCAAGGGAATTTGCGAGCGCGATGATTGCCTTAACAATTTTACTATTGTTTACCGATTGGTCTAAATGAGTGATAAAGCTCTTATCTATCTTAAGAATATTAAACGGGTAATTTTGTAAATAACTTAGAGAAGAATAACCTGTACCAAAATCATCAAGAGCAAGAGATACACCAAAGTCTTTAATCTCAGCAAAAATTTGTTCTACTTTTTTAGGTTTATTAATGATGACCGACTCGGTTACCTCCATCACAAGCTGTTTAGGATCAATGTGATGAGTCTCGCAAGCAGACTTTATATGACTGACTAAATCATTGTTAAGCAATTGTTTAGCCGATACGTTAAAGCTGATATAGGCTTGCGATGGAAAGTCGTCGTCTAACTGCCACTGAGACAATTGCCGACAAACCTCGTCAATTACCCATTCACCTACTTTGACAATCATATTGTTTTCTTCTAGCAGGGCAATAAATTTATCGGGCATTACGTATTTGCCGTTTTTATTTTTAAATCGTAGCAAAGCCTCAAAGCCGCTTACCGCGTTAGTAGAGCTGTCACATATTGCTTGATAATACAATTCAAAACGCTTGGTACTTAAGCCAGTTCTTAAGTCATTTAGCAAGCTCACCCTAAATTTTGAACTGGCTTCTAAGGTTTGATTAAACACCTGATACTTGTTTTTGCCCTCTTTTTTTGCGTTATATAAGGCAAAGTCAGCATTTTTTAGCAGGACTTTGGGGCTTGAATTTTGATTGGTTCCTTGAGCAATCCCAAGACTTGTTGTAATAAAGAGCTCATGGCCATTAATGTTGTAAACCTTTGCAACATTCTCTATTACTTTATTAGCCACTGTTGTGACTTCGGTTAAAAATTCATCATGTCCGAGCATAACAACAAATTCATCACCACCAAAACGTGCAACGGTATCATTTTTTCTCAAAGTATTGATAAGCCGATCTGCTACTTTTTGAAGGAGCAAGTCGCCAATATCATGACCTAGGGTATCGTTTACATCTTTAAACCCATCTAAATCTAAAAAGAATACAGACACCATTGAATTGTCGCGCTCTGAATCATAGAACGCTTGTTGCAGGCGGTCTTGAAACAACATGCGTGTTGCCAGTCCAGTAAGCCCATCGTATTCAGCGATATGGCGCAATTTCTCTTGATTAACATAGCGCTCAGTAATATCGTGGCAAGTGCCTAAAAACCCATCTATATTACCATCCTCATCAAATAGTACTCGCACACTAAAATCTACCCAAGTTGTGTATCCTTTAGGTGAGATAAGCCTAACCTCTTGGTTATGATCACTGCCCTGTTGCAGGCTATTTCGTAGAGCCATTAAAAGCGATCCAATGTCATTTGGGTGAATAGCATTTATCCAGTTTCGTTCTGCACTTTCTTCTTGTGATAATCCTGAAAATTCTGTCCACTTTGCATTAGCGTAAATGCACTGCCAATCTATCGACACATGCAGAATGCCGACAGGCGCTAATTGTGTTAAGGCATTTAATTGTTGAGACGTACTTTTGAACTCTTCCGTTTTTTGCCGAAAAGCCGTGATATCTTGGATTTGTAAGGTTGTGAGACGCCTGTTTTCGTAAGTTAATCTAAACAGCGTTAAATTTACGACGCACATGCTGCCATCTTTTTTACGCGCCTGTACTTTTTCCCATAAGCGAGGTCTGTGTGTATCTGTATCACGGTTAAGTTTATCGTTTTGATTTGACCACTGGAAAAAACCATCAAAACTCGGGAAAAAATCATAAACGTTTATGCCTGAGAGAGATTTTGGACCGTTTACGTCTGCAGCGACAGAGTCAGGGTCAAATATATCTTGCGAAACAGGATTGCTTAAAATAATCGTGCCGCCTTGGTCAATAACTAATATGCCAACGGGCGAAGACGAAATAAGACTGCTCAAATATCGATTGTTTGCGATTTTTTGGTCAAGTCCAGTAAAGTTTCCTCTTACGGTTTCCGCACTTTTTAGCGTGCAAACGACTGCGTCAATAATTGGCCTTATTTGCGCTAAGGTAGATGAAGAATAAGAATGAATTTCACTCGCTAAAATGCACACTGCACGAAGTTCGTTATTCAGTGATATAGGCAATATCATAACGGCTGCAAGCGATTCAGGCTCAATAAAAAGAGCACGCGTTCCTTTTGGAATTGGTGAATTATAATATACGGCGCTGGTCAACACATTTCGTTGCTCTACCCACGAGGCGAGCACAGATTTGTGAACAAATGGCGTTGCTTCTTTTTGTTTGATGACGCCCAGTTCGGTATGTTGGTATAAAGGAAATTCTGCATCGTCGCCAGATATGTAGCATTCAGCGTATTGACTATTAGTAATCTCTGCGATGTTTTGTAAAAGTGCTTCAAATAACTTATACGATTCGCCCGGGTCAAAAAGAAAGTGCTGTACATCATCTATTGCAATACGAGTAAGATTATCAGTTCTGCGTTCTATCTTATCGGATATGTCTACTGCTTTTTGTTTACTTGAAGGATGCGTTGCATTACGCCGCGTATTTTTCACTGTAACACTTCCTAAACGTCAGTAAGTTAGATTTGGTACAACATCTAAATAAGTATAAAAACTGATTAAAACAATGCTACCATCAAGAATGTTTTTTAGGAATATTTATAGTTTTCAAATACATATACTAAAGTATAGTTTTTTGGAAAAGCATAAATCCAGCAGACTGAGGTTATCAAAAGATGTCCAATTCGTCAAAAATAGCAGGTAAACCAACTGAACCTGATGTCCCGAGTCACTACATTGGTATTGGCGCTTCAGCGGGCGGTCTTGAGGCACTGCAGGCTCTTTTACAAAATCTGCCAGTTGATACGGGTGCATGCTTTGTTATTGTCCAGCACCTGTCGCCAGACTTTAAAAGCATGATGTTAGAGCTATTGAGTAAACATACTACTATGACTGTAGAAAATGTAATTGACGGTGTGCGTACCGCACCCAATACAATTTACCTGTTGCCACCGAAAAAAAATATGGTGGTCTCAAAAGGCGAATTGCTCCTCACCGACAAAGTGTCTCAAAAAGTGCTAAATTTGCCCATTGACGTGTTTTTTAGGTCGCTAGCTGAAGACCAGCAACACCAAGCTATTGGTATAATTTTGTCAGGGACAGGCTCTGATGGTAGCCGAGGTTTAAAGGCACTAAAAGAAGCTGGTGCACTTGTTATTGCGCAAGAGCCTGACAGCGCAAAATTTAATGGCATGCCAAACAGCGCAATTAATACCGGCATTGTTGACTTAATTTTGCGACCTGAAGATATGGGGGCCCAGTTAGAAAGCTACATAAGACATCCATTGGTCAGCGGGAAATCTGCAGCTTTAAGTGAAGCTATGGACTCTAGTCGCGATGTCATGACTGAGATATTTAATCTGCTTAAAGTAAAAAGTGATATTGATTTTTCAAGTTATAAGTCAGGCACTATTGCTCGAAGAATAGAACGACGAATGACGATCAAGCAAGTCACGTCTTTACGCGAATATTTAAGTCTGCTTTTTAAAGACATTTATGAAGTGACGTACTTAAGTAGAGAGCTCCTTATAGGTGTGACGCGGTTTTTCCGCGATGATGCTGCATTCGAAAAACTCGCAAGCGAAATCATCCCCCAAATTGTGTCTGAATCCAAACCAAATCACCTCATTCGTGTTTGGGTAGCGGCGTGTTCAAGCGGGGAAGAAGCATACTCTATTGCTATTTTGTTGGCAGAAGAGTTACGTAAGCAAGAACTGAGTCGAGAAGTTAAAGTTTTTGCCACCGATGTAAACGCAACGGCCATAACTGACTCTGGCGCGGGGCTTTACAGTGAAGAAATCGTTAACGATATCCCTCCTGAATTAATCGAGCGATATTTCACGCAACCGGCTGGAGGAGGATTTCAGATTACGCCAGAGTTACGGCATATGGTTGTATTTGCCAAGCATAATGTCATCACTGATCCACCGTTTTCAAACATGGATTTGGTAACATGTCGTAATGTTTTGATTTATTTTCAATTAGAAGCACAAAAAAGAGTGATCGCCTCGTTACATTTTGCGCTTAAGAAAAATGCTTACTTATTTTTAGGCTCATCAGAAAACCTTGGTGATTTTTCGATGTATTTTGAAACAATAAGTGAGCGGCTAAAAATTTATCTGAAAAAGGATGATATAAAACTACCGGTTTCTACTACGCGTGTTAGTGCGTCATCAAACACAGCCAATGCAAATGACATTCCGACGATTACTGACTTGATGAAAAGTTATCGAGGGAATTTTTCGACCGCTAATTCACTTAATTTTGTCAACGAAGCTTTAATTGACCAATTTCTGCCTCCTTGCATCATTTTAGACGATGACTTACAAGCAATGCACGTATATGGGGACGTGAGTCTATTCACCATGCGAATGGCTCCCGGTCGTATTAGTACACAAATTAGCGATTTGGTAAATGAGGATATACGGATACCTATTCTATCGGCTATTCAGCGCGCTAAAAACAAAGGTGAAGAAGTGTATTTTACCGAAATGCAAACCATTAGTCATGATAGTACAGTGCAGTTTAGTTTGCGTGTTAAAAAAGTAAAAGAGCATGATCTCGCCAATGCCCCAGGTTACTTTTGGTTAATATTTGAAGCTGAAGAAGCGACAAAAAAGCAAAAAGCCAAGCCAGAAAAATATAATATCAATCAGCAAGCAAAACAGCGAGTTGAAGAATTAGAATTGGAATTGAAGTTAAACAAAGAACACCTGCAAGTGACCGTTGAAGAGCTAGAAACGACTAACGAAGAGTTGCAATCGGCTAACGAAGAACTAATGTCGGCTAATGAGGAATTGCAAAGTACAAACGAAGAGCTTCAATCTGTGAATGAAGAGTTGTATACTGTCAACTCTGAATACC
>CAYURD010000030.1:31771-39815 GCA_964446865.1 uncultured Glaciecola sp. | reverse complement strand
ACATCAACCAGATCCCCGCCTTCGCGAGGATGACGAGGAAGTCTTAACCGAACAGTATTAGGCCTTCGCCAAAATGACGGAATGGTTTGCAAAAATAAGTGCTTTACCTGCTTAAACCATCAATTCAAAATCCACAAACCCAAACGATTTCCCATTAATTAAAACCTCAACTTTATGAGCGCCAGCATAGTACTTCCTTGTGGTGACAGGCTTAAAACTATGTACTTTTTTTAAGGTTTTGCTTTGTTTAGGCGCCAAGGTAAAGCTTGTCCACTTAAACACCTTAGGACTTAGCGTGCCATTTGCTTTTTGGTGATGAACGGCATAATCAATTAATAAGTTTTGTGGCTTAGTATGCTTACTTTCAAGCGTGAGTGTTATGTCTTGATTAGCGCCTATCACCACACTCATATTTGAGACGGATAAATCGATATTTGAGAGCAATGCCGGCGGATAACCGAATATAGCAAGCACGTCAGGATGGCCGTTTTTCAATAAAGTACGACAAGCGTGTTTAATTAACTTAGTCCTAGTTTTATTTTGTTCATCCCACCACTCATTCGCGATTTGTGCGACTAAATCAGGGTGATCTTTGGCAATATCATTTAAATTATTGGCCACCGAGCGACGCACATATTCTGACTCATCATTTTTGAGCATTTCTAGCAGTGGCAACACTAAGCTAGGGTTTTTAACCACATCATGTAAACGTAAGCCCCAAGGTAAATATGGGCGGCTCCCTTCAGACACTAATCTACGAACATGCACATTAGGATCTTTCGCCCACTTTGTCAGTTGTCGCAAGGTTTCATCTGGGTAATCTCGTATAAACGGCCTTATTGCAAATTCAGCTGAAAAGCGCTGTGTACAGGCATGCAGTATTTCAAAGGCTCTCGTATAACGTTTTTCATTTCCTTGCCATGCTTCTTGTAAACAAACCAATGTCACATAATCAGAGACAGGCATTAAAATCCAGCCCGCAATGCCGTCATCTTTTGACTCAAATTGAATAGTTTCGTCTAGGCTTGGCTTGGCTAGCGCTTTTTCAACAATTGTGCAGGCTTCAAAAAAGTCTTTAGGCATGAACGTTACGAGCGCATTCATTATTTGATTAGAACGCTCTTTAAGCTCCAAAGAATCAAGGCTATTTAAGGCTGCTTTTTTAAATGCAGCAGTTTTAAATGATGAGTATTGTTTTTCAATCTCGTCAGCTAGTTTAGTAATAGTGAGAATGTTAAATTTTTCTTTAAATGCTTCAGGCATGATTTTCTTTTAAACGCGTTTAGTTATATGAATAGTGTTTGTTAAACAAAGAGCGGGAATTGCCCCTACAATGCCTTTTTAGTTGGTGCAATAACATTAGCAAAAATAAGCCCGGCGACCAACGACATAAAGATAACAAAGGTTTCTTGTCCAATATGTTCTGCTTGAACAAAATCATCTCCTGAGACAAATGAATTAAGGCCTATATACGTTTTTGAACCTGGCACTAAAACTATTAAGCCCTGCATCAATACAATCGTTGCAGGCGCACTGGCAAATCGCGTAAATAAATTGGCAAAAATGCCTACCGCAAACGCACCGGCAAATGTACCTAAGCCAAACTCTAGATATTTTGATGCCCAAAAAGTAGAAAAGTAGCCAACAAAACCACACATAATTGCGTAAGGTGCATGCTTTAAACGGATATTAAAAATCGGTACTAGTGCTGAACAAAGTAATAAAACTGCAACGAAAAAGGCCCAAGGAGGAAGCTTTAACAGTGGCGTATGCTCAACTTCACTGAACAAGGCAAAGCCCAATGAAATCCCCAAAAAAGCTCCAAAATAAAGCTTGAACAACTGCATTATTGCGTCCATTACTCTTGCCGTGCCACTGACAACGTGCCGTGCAGATAACTCAGCCAATCCAATAGCCAGCGCTAAGCCCGGTATAAACACAATAATAGAAGACAACACCACCAGCCGTATATTGATGCCGGGCTCTAAATAATGCGCAATTGCGCAAGCAAGAACCCCCGACACTAAGGCAACAGCAGGCTCAAGCATTAACGACACTCGCTTAGAATATTGCGCCCAAAATACAAATAAATACATCACCATACCAATTGCGCCAGAGGCAATAGAATCTAATAATGACGCCCCCATTAGTACGGCAAATGCGCCTGTCGCTATGCTGTAGGCAATTGTCATCCCAATAGGATGCAAAAACTTAATCTTTGCTTCTATCTCGTCTAAACGCTCGTCAGCTTCAATTAAGCTACACTGCCCAGCAATAAGTGATGAGACCAATTCATCAGTACGCGAAAGTGAGCCTAAATCCAAATCACCAGGCTGTACTCTTGCTACATGGTTATATTCGTCTTCGTGCTTGTCGGTCCATAATGAAAAGCTAAGTGAGGTTGGTGTGGAAATAAAACTAGCGTTTACTTTAAGATAAGCAGCAACTTCGGCTAAGTGCGCTTCTAACCTAAACGCTGGAGTCCCGTATTTATGAAGCATCTTGCCCAGTTTCACAATAAAACGACGGGCTCGGATAAAGTCTTGAATATCCATAGATTAGCTGTTGATCATTAGATTATTTTTATTAAATCGCATATTTACTTGTATTCAACACCGTATGATTCAAACAAAGCATCAAATTGCCCAGAATTCAATATTTTGACTAATTCAGTATCAAATGCCTTTTGAAATTCATAAGCGTGCGGGTAATTACCAGATTGAAAAGCTTTTTCAGAATAACCGATGTGAACAGATTTTTGGTCTAATACTTGCGCTATAGCGAGATTGTGATCTTCTTTAATACGTTTGTCGCTCAACAATTGCTTAATAGTATGCTGATACGTTGCTTTCTCAAAAATAGTGCAGGGTACAAACTCTTTATATACAGCCATTAAGGCTACATCAGTGTTCGGATATTCAAAAAACCTCATTGTATTAACATTGCTATTTCGATAGTCCCCATGCCAACCATCATAGCCGGCTACTGTACCAATAGTTAAGTTAGCATAGCTATCTGGCCATTCTCTTGGCTGCCCTTTCGACCTATCAAGCATTTCATTTTCATGACAAACGGTTATCACTTTTTCATATAAAATCGTTGCAGAATATGGATACATATACGGCCATATGTCAACATTCAAATAAGGGCCAACTAAGCCAAGTTGTTCTCCATTGCGAATTTTAGATTTGGCCACAGGCCATGTTGACGGAATAAGCTTGATAGTGAAGCCTTCCAGCTTTTTGTCGATTGTCGAAACGATATCAACAAGTAAACCTTTCAGCTCATTGTCGTCCACGTAGCTATATGGAGGATATGATTGCTCTATTAACAGTGTCACTTCTATACTGCTGCTGGCATTTTTAGCCTGTTGCTGTTCTTGCTTAGTTACGCCCATTAATTCATTATTTTTATTATGAATTTTCGCTTGGGCAAGTGCACTCGCAAATGTGGCGGCCGAAAAAGATAGCAAGACTGTTAGAAAACAAATGTTTTTCATCATTTTATTATAAGACAATTTTATTGTGCGCACGATAATTGACGCTATTATCTCTATATTAGTGAAAAAAAGAACAAAAGCCAGCAATACCATGTAATATAAAATATACAGGTCGGCGATGTTGCGCTACTGTTTATTAACCATCGCCGTCAAAAATGCCTTTTGAGGTAGGTCATGAAGCTTACAGTTTGTTTTGTACTTTTTATAAAAACTTTTTTTGCTTTTGTTTGTGCAAATGAAGTGGTTGTGTGGGAGCGCAACTTAGGTACGCCTTTTTTTATAGAAAGCTTAGAAAACATTATCACACTCACTACACCTGAGTATGGCGAGCTTTCTATTGTTTCTTCAGCTAAAATGGAACAGGGCCGGGCCTTTGCTGAATTAGTCAAAGGTAATATTGATATATATATCGCCGCACCAGACCTCGAAAAAGAACAGCTCGCAAGACCAATTTACGTGCCGCTTGACCGTGGCTTATTGGGCTTTCGTATTTGTTTAACCCAACACAATAGCATTTCTTTGAATAGTATTAATACGCCAATCGAATTCAAAAACAAAAATCTTAGTGTTGGTTTGGGTTCACATTGGCCTGATACACTAATATATCAACAGAATGGTTTTAAAGTAGTAACAAGTCCTATATACGAGTCGCTTTTTAGCATGCTAAATCGCAAGCGATTTGATTGCTTTTCTCGCAGTGTTAATGAACTTGATAAAGAACTTTTGCAGATTAAAGAGCATAACTTGCAAATCGATAACAATATAATCTTTGTGTATCCAAACGCCGATTTTTTGTTTATTTCGCCTACAAATAATCAACTTCATAAACGCCTCAGTCATGGTTTGGGCATGGCCATTGAGGATGAAAGCTATTTTGATATCTTTGATAAACACTTCAGTAATGTACTACTGAAACACGGTGTTTATGAGCGCCGCTTGTTAATAATGAACAATGAACAAATCTCTCGACAAGCACTCTCTGCTATCAATCGATTTGGCATTGCCAGCTTTTTAGTTCCGGTGACAAACCCAACAAGTATCGATGCCAGTGACTAAATCTATATACGTGATAGCACAAATTTTAATATTACTCTTGGCTACAAAGACTAATGTCGTCGTGGCACAAGAGTCGATCGTCGTGTACAACCGAAACCTAGACAATCCATTTATTAAAGAAAGCATCGAGAATTTAACGCAGTTGAGTGCCAATAGTCATGGCGCTTATATCATCAATGCTTCAACAGATATGGAACATGGGGAAGCATTTGAAGCGCTTGCCAATGGCAAGATTGATATCATGGTTACCTCTCCAACAGCACAACGAGAAGCAAAAGCAAAAATTGTTTACTTGCCCTTAGATAGAGGGCTTTTAGGCTTTAGAGTATGTTTGACGAATACTGACAGCCGAAATCTAAACCGAGTGAGAACTCAAAGGCAATTTATTAGAAATAAGTTTTCAGTAGGCCTAGGCAGAAGTTGGCCTGATTATGATATCTATAAAGACAGTGGTTTTGATATTGTTGCATCATCTCAATACGAAATGTTATTTAAAATGCTAGACCAACAAAAATTTGATTGTTTATCTAGAAGCATTGTAGAAGTGGGACAAGAACTTGATAAGTTTAAAAATTATGGGTTTGCAGTAGATTCAAACATCATGTTTATTTACCCACAAGCAGATTTCATATTTGTGAACCCACACAAGCCAGAGTTACTAAAACGATTTAACACTGGATACAGCATGGCAGTCGAAAACAACAGTTACTATGAGATTTTTGACAAACACTTTGCTAAAAAAATGAAAGATCACAGGGTGTTTGAACGCCACATGATCTTTATAAAGAATAAAGCAATATCACCAGAAGCCTTGGCCTCAATCAACCGCTATGCGATTGCTAGCTTTATTAACCATCAGCAGTAATCTGTTTTATTAGCGCTTCGCGAGTCGCGTCTGATTTACCCAATAATACTTGGCATGTGCCAGCAGCCATATGACCGCCACCACCAAATTGTAAGCATAATTCGCCAACGTTTGTTTTAGAGCCTCTATCAAGAATAGATTTACCCACTGCAAACACAATGTTTTGACGTCTAAAGCCCCACATTTCGTGTATTGAAATGTTGCACTGAGGAAAAAGAGCATAAATCATAAAGCGGTTGCCAGCATAAATTGTTTCTTGCTCGCGCAAATTTAGTACCACTAAATTGTCATATACTGTTGAGTTCTCTAATACTTGCTCTTTAAACTTCTCTGCATGCTCGTGGTATAAGGTTACTCGTTCTTGCACGTCGGGCAGCGCGATTATTTCTTCAATCGTGTGATTTCGGCAATAATCTATCAGCTCCATCATAAGTTGGTAGTTTGATATCCTGAATTCTCTAAATCGACCTAGGCCTGTGCGGCTGTCCATTAGGTAATTAAGAAGCACCCACCCTTGTGGGTTTAATATTTCGTCTTTACTAAACTGCGCAGCATCTGCTTTGTCTACAGCGGCCATCATGTCGTCCCAGGCGGCAGGAAAAACTTTGCTACCGCCATAATAATCATACACCACTCTTGCCGCCGACGGTGCCTTTGGGTCGATAATATGGTTTTGTTTTGGGTTGTCGTTGCTTCGTGATACTTCACTCAAATGATGGTCAAAAGCGATATGACAATCAGGGACATACGGTAGGTTAGTCGTAATATCCATTGGCGTGATATCAATAACACCGTCTTGCATATCTTTTGGATGCACAAACTTAATTTCGTCTATTAGATCGAGTTCCTTTAAGAGGACAGCGCACACTAGACCGTCAAAATCACTGCGTGTTACTAGTCTATATTTTGTTTCTACTGATAGGGCCATGGTTGACAATGTAGTCTCTCCTAAAGTTTCTTTGATACAGCAGCAATCGCTATTGCCGCAGACATTTTTAATGCATTTAGGATACGCCACAAAACTTGGCTTGTAGGTATTAGTTAGCATACCAAGGTAAGAGTATTAATAATCTCTACGCCTAAGTACTTTATTGTAGACATTAAAAAAGCGAGCCTAAGCTCGCTTTTTGATAGTTACTTGTTTCTTTAGCTAAGAATAAGTCTTAGAAAGATTGAGTGTAACGTACGTAAGAGATACGTCCGTAACCGTCATACAAGTTGAAGTTATAGTCACGACCGCCTGATGCGAACAATGGAGGATTTTTCCCACCAACGTTTTGCATACCAAGCGTTACACGACCGCCCCAAGAACCGTTATAAGTTACTTGGATATCGTTAGTGATCCATGAAGGCACGTGACCTTGTTGCTCACCAGCGATAGTTTCTTCAGATGTGCTTGCAATGATGTTCATGTTGTAAGCAATATCGAAGTCACCGATAGTGTATACATTAGAAAGAACACCACGATACTCAGGCTGACCAAAGTCATTTACCAAGTTACGGCCGCCATCGATTGTGTAATCGTGAGTATAAGAAAGACCTAAGTTAGAACGTAATGCACCAAACTCATTAAAGTCAAAAAGAGCCGTTACATTTAAATCTAAACCAGACGTTTCTAAGTCACCACGGTTACCGAAACCACGAACAACCGAAGTAATTTCACCTAACTCGTTACGAGTTACGCTCATAGTTGATGGAATTGGGTCACCCGCTAAGACGCTATCAATCAAGAACTGTGAGCTGAAACCACTAATTAGGTTATCAATTTTGATATTGAAGTAATCAAGTGAGAAGCTAATGTCTTCAGTCACTTCGTATGCTACACCTAATGCGATTTGGTTAGATGTTTCTGATTCTAACGCAGAGTTCGCAATAACAGTGGCATTGATTTGATCAGAACAACCAGCAGCAGCACCAATTGCCAAACAGTGAGTGTCATCGCTTACTGAGTCAGCAGAGAATGCAGGTGCTTGAGTCAAGATATCAAGTGTCGGTGCACGGAAACCTTTACCCCAAGATGCACGAAGTACTAATTCGTCAGTTGGGTTGTAACGTACCGATAACTTAGGTGATACATCACTACCGTAATCAGAGTAGTCATCGTAACGTAATGCTGCAGTTACTTCTAACTCATCCATAATTGGGAATACAGCTTCGGCAAATAATGCACGAGCCTGACGTGAACCACCAGCAGAGTTACCAGCAGAACCACCAATTACACCACCTTCAGACAATGAATCGTATTGGTCAGAATAGAAAATGTCTCTCCACTCACCACCAACTAACATCATTGCAGCGCCGCCGTCCATATCGAATAAATCGAACTGTACAGAACCGAACACTTCGTCTTGGTTGTAATCACCAATACGTGAGATAGTCGCTTTCATTGAGTTAAGTACACTTGCAGGGTTTCTGTCTAGGTCACCTACTAAGTAAGTACCTTCGTTTAGGAACTGCTCAGCGATTGGAATAACTACGTAGTTACGACCAATATCAAAAGTACGTGCTTTGTTACGACGAACTGTGAATTCAACGAACATATCGCCAACTTCACCTTCAACACCTACTAATAAATCTTGTAAGTTGTTTTCAACTTCGTTGTCACGGTTACCTAAACCAGCAAA
>CAYURD010000030.1:0-31761 GCA_964446865.1 uncultured Glaciecola sp. | reverse complement strand
CAACAGCAACGATCCCCGTTTGAGGCCCACGGTCAGGGCCGCCCCGAAGGTGCCGAGCCAGCTGAGCGCGGGTGTCCCGATGGCCAGGGATACGGCCAGCCACGGAAGCGCGGCGTTAGGCAGGAACAGCAGCAGGCTGACCTAAGTCTTGGTAATAAGGACTTGCAGGGTTAGTTGGGTTATTTAAGCTATCTGCATCAACACGTACTTGTGCCAATGAAGGAGCATAACGACCGAATGAGTTCGTTTTAGAAATGGTCATGTTAGAGAAGATAGACCAATCATCATTGATTTCATAACGGCTGTTTAAGAAGAAACCTAAGTTACCAGTTGATGCTTCGTCAGCAGAAACAGACGTAAAGTCAAATCCACAACGGAAGCCAAGTGCGCCCGGATCGTATGCGATTGAACGGAAATCACCTTGATCACAAGCGCCTTCAATTCTTGTCCAAGAGTTGAATCTATCTGCACCAGCGTCATCAGTCAAAGTTTGGTTTAAGTTCCAAGGCTGATTACGGTCTGCAGCATCAGCTACACGCCAGTTTTGTGAGAAGAATGAACCGCCTGGAGTATTCCATGGGAAGTCACGTGCAAAAATAATGTCACGTTTGTTCCAAGAAACACCACCTAACATTGAACCTTTGTCAGAGCTAGTACCGAAGATTACAGAACCTTCTTCTCTATCACCGCCTTCACGCTCAATTTCAGCAGCACCTAAGCGAAGCTCAACACCGTTAAAGTCTTTACGAGTGATTACGTTGATTACACCACCGATTGCGTCTGAACCGTATACAGATGACGCACCATCAGTCAAAATTTCAACACGCTCAACAGCAGCAGCTGGAATAGCGTTCAAATCTTGAGTAGAACCAGTAGAAGGTGAACGTGCTAAGCGACGACCGTCGATTAGTACTAATGAACGTGATGCACCGATACCACGTAAATCAATTTGTGATACACCCTGTGCAGATGAACCAGACTGAGGACGGAAAGAACCAGTCGAGTTAAAAGAAGTATTTCGAAGTAAGTCAGCAACAGATGTTTGACCAGAGAATTCGATTGCAGCACGGTCAATAACCGTTACTGGCAAAGAACCTTCCATATCTGCACGACGTAGGCGTGAACCTGTTACCTGAATTTTTTCAACTTGTTCGTCAGCTTCTGATGCATCTTGAGCTAAGGCCATAGTTGATACGCTAACGCCAGATACGGCAGAAAACGCAAGAGCAAGCGAAATAGACTTCGCTATTTTCGTATTAGTAAACATATTGTCTCCCTAGAGCACTAATAAATAGTGTAAAAAATTATCGTTTTAGTACGATTTTTTATATCGGGATGTTATCCCGTGGTGGCATATTAAACACAAGTGTATACCGCGGTCAACCTAATGTTTGCACGTTTTGCATTAAGTTCATTAATATTTTGTTACTTTTTTAAGACAGGCTTTGAAAATACACCCCAGAAAACGCAGTGCTAGCAATATGTTAGCGCCAACTGGTCAGACAATTAGCGCTTTTGTAGTAAAAAAGAAAATAAATTCACAAAATATGCGTTTGTGATAAGTTTGGAGCGTTTTCACGGTAATTGTTCTTATTCTCGTGTTCACATCATTATCAAAATAAGCTTGCAAAAACAGTTCTTATTTTAGGTGTAAAATGACAATCAGAAACAGCAAATCAAGCGTAATATTGACAAGCTCTGTGCATTCATAATAGTGTTGGTAAGTGACAGATTTACCTTTATTAAAATGCATGTGTTGATGTTCTAAACACTTTGAATTGCCCATTCAGCTTGCAGACTTACAAAAACAAACAAATCGCAAATAGGAAGTAATGAAAGAACTAGTTTATTTAAGCGAAGGAAAAACTGATCGCTCTGACGCATGGATACCCGACATGCTAGAACGCGCACGAACCTTTAATAAGCAGAACGAAATAACAGGCGTATTAATATGCGACAACAAAAAGCGATTTATTCAAGTGATTGAGGGAGATGATACAATCATAGATGAGCTTTATAGCCGTATCCAAAAAGACGAGCGCCACAGTGCTGTTTTGTTGATTCATGAAACCACCATTACTAGTCGTAACTTTCATGAATGGAGCATGGCGTTTAAAGAAACCACCTCCGATTTTGCTACATTGGGCTTTTATCGCTTTCTTGAACCAAGCAAAAAGAATAGTGAAACCGTGCAACTTATCAAACAATTTTATTTAAGCGGGACGTAGTCAGTAGTGTTCGAAGAAATTACCATCCTTATAGTTGAGGATGACCCGATGACCTCAACTGTTATTGCAGATGCTATTGCTCATATGGGTACAGTATACGTCGCAAGCACTTGCGCTATGGCCGAAACTTACGCTCGAGAGTTCAAACCCGAGCTTTTTTTACTTGATATATATCTGCCAGATGGATCGGGTATTGAGCTATGCCAAAAGCTAAAAGAAAGTACTTTTGTTGCATCGTCAAAGTACATTTTTGTGACCGGTGAACGTGATGTTGATACCGAATTAAACGCCTATTCATTAGGCGCCGATGACTTTATTAAAAAGCCAGTTAACATTCCCACCTTAAAGGCAAGAGTAAAGCTACAATTGAGCTTACTTAAGCAGCGCCGCCAGCTCATGCAAAGCAACCAGGTGCAATCTAGACTATTTGCTACCCTACCGAGTTACGTATCATGCTGGGATAATAATCTTCAAAATATTTATCACAATGATGTACACCACGCATGGTTTTCACAAACACAAGGCAATCAGCACTTTTCTTTGAGTGAATTATTTACACCCGCACAGTTTATTTCTGTTAAACGTCATTTGGTTGCCATGAAACTCAACGGTAGTGAGTCATTTGAACTGAGCAATGTTGTTGTTAGAGGGCAAGTTAGAAGCTTGTCTGTTTTATTGATAAGCGAAACGCTAGCAAGTGGGAAGCTTGGATTTGTGATGATCTTATCTGATATCACTCATCAAAAATCAAAGTTACAAGAATTTATCTCGGATCGCGAAAAATACGAATCGGCAGTTTCTACAATTGATGGTGGCGTAATTTCGACAAACAGTGATGCAAAAATTACATATATCAATGATATTGCAAAGCAACTTCTTAACGTTAATAAAGACGACGCTTTGGGAAAATCAATTGATGACATAATGCAAATCCAAGACGCGCTTGACGGAGCTCGAATACCACACTCAATACACTATGCTCTGCAAGAAAAAAGGAGTACCTCAAGTTTACCTGAAGCGAGCTTACGCAACAAAAATGGGGAGCTTATTTCTATTGAAGAGTTGTCTTCTCCTATTTTAAATTCTGGCGGCGAGCTTGTAGGCGCAATTAGTGTATTTCATGATGTCACTCAAGCCTTGCACCATCAACGTGAATTGGAAAAAGCGAGTAATCATGATCCTCTAACAGGTTTGCCCGACAAGGTCTTGCTTCTTGACAGAGCGAGTCAGCGTTTAAAACAAACCGTGATTGTGAGCAAAGCCCCCCTAGATTCTGAGCTATCTGCAAAGTGCGCACTTGTTGTCATCAACGTAAATGGATTTCACCACGTCACAGAGCAACATGGTTATGATATCGGAGACCAACTGCTAGTAGATATTTCTTCGTATTTATCAACATTTTTACACGACACCGACACTCTTTCTCGACATATAGCAGACGAATTTATCATGCTGCTTCACAATATCGACAGCAAGGCCGAGTTAAGCAAGCGTTGTGAAAAGTTGGTGACTAGCTTTAGAAAGGTCGTTTTACACAACAAAGCAGAATTTGACCTTGATATTATCATGGGAGTAGCTATTGAGCCAGAAACTAGTGTAGACGCACATTCACTATTACGAATGGCTAACGTCGCTTTACACAAAGCCAAGCATGAAGGCCGCAGCATAGAACTTTCTAATTGACATAAAACGGAATGTTTGCATGCGCAGCATTCCCGTGATCATCATACACATAGGCAAATAGTCTATAAGCGCCCTTCTTTGGGGGCGCACTAAATGAAACGGAATGACGATCGCTATCTTTTGCCCGTGCTGGCGTCTCTATAAACAAATCATCAATAACTGGAGGAATATACTCGGCATCTCCTCCCACTGCCTTTGACGTGGATTCTTTTCGAACTTCCCAACGAATGTCTAGACTGTCGATATGTAGGGCGTCTATGGCAATCGATGCGCTAAACACTTCATTTGTTTGCAAAGTGACATTATCAAAGGCTGTTAGCTGATTAATATTGATGGTAGAGACCTTTGGCGTTTTATGTTCAGGCCAAGCGCCTGACCAAATATATTGCATGACATCAATCGTTTCGGTTTCTTCGCCCGTCGCTAAAAACATACCGTACCACGTTGGTGTTTTCTCTTGTTTTTGCCCCCACAAAAACACGTAATTTCCGATAGCTTGGTCACCGTGCGCAGCTAGCACTTTATCGTAGCTTTTAAGATAATGTTCAGCCTTTTGCGTACTTGTATTTTCAACCGGTGCGCCCCAAGGTGTTTCATAAACTTCCCAATGTCCTACCGCTCCCCATTCGGTAACAAAGTAGGGTTTTGTATAGTTATCCTGTTTTATATATTTAGGTAAATTAGCTAAATCGGCATACATTTGAAAACTCACAAAATCAAGTGCAGGCGCACGTTTATCAATTTCGTTAAGTGCTTTTCTATCATAGCCGGCTAGCGCTGTCGTTGTAGGGTGATTGGGGTCGATTTCTTTGATCATTTCAGCCACATCGTTAATGGCATCAAACACTTTGGGGTTAGTAAAGTCAAAGTTAACTTCATTGCCAATTATCCACGTTAGCAGCGCAGGATGATCTTTATACCGCATTACACGCTCACGACTTTTCGCTAGTTGCTTGGCAACAAGCTCTTCGTTGTTATAATCAAAGCCCTGCCGCTCTCTGGCAAATTCAAGACATAACGATACGGTCATCCCTAGTTCATGGGCTTTATCTAAAAGCTCAAGCGCTGGGATCTTATTATCATCTACTGACCACGTCCGAATAGAATTAGCACCATACTTTGATGCTAATTCAAAATCGATACCTGTCATTCCTACGCCTTTTACTTGGTAAGGCTGACCGTCTCTTAATAATTGAAATTTACCGTCTTTTTCGACAATTTCGACTTTTATTGCCTGCGCTTGGGCATCAGGACTTGTTAACAGCCCTAGATTAAATGTCAGTAATATCATTGCAGCCAACTTTGCGCTTGTTAAAAGCACTCTACACGGCATAGAAAAACGTAAAAAAGGATAAAGGAGTGATACATAAAATAATCGAAAAGACCGAAAGCGAGTTGACTTAGCGTTCATGCGTAAACCCCAGCGTAGTAGTGATGAATAACATGAGTTTCACTTAAGCTTAACAATACTCTCAATACAAATACGATGAACAGGGCTATTGTTAAGGTGAAATAGATTTTCGCAGTAACAATTAAGTCCTCAGCTTTGCTAAAATTTACGAAATATTAACAATTGGCGCTTTAATGTTATGAGCACAGGTGTACACTATGATAGTTGACGAAAAGTATATAAGGCCACCGTCTATGTTGTCAGACATCCAGCACTTTATTGAAGAAAACCCAGGGTATCGATTTTGGTTTTGGCAAGTCGGTTTTTGGTTTTTTATGTGCGTTGTTGGCTTTTTTACGCTTATTTTATGGTATAGCCAAGTCACGGCGGCAACTGTTGGGCATGTAATATTACAAGCGATAGTTGGCTTGCTTTGCACTATCTTTTTGCATAAAGCGTTTTTTTATGTCAAACGCTTTGCACTAGGTGCGCGCATTACAAGCGGACTTGCACTTATCTTGTTTACCGCGTTTGTGTGGACCGTCGTTCACATGGAAATATTTGTTATGCTAACGGGCTGGGACACATGGGACCAATTTGGCGGTTGGTACTTCAGCAGTATTTTTGTGTTTATGTGTTGGACCGGTTTGTTTTTAGGGATCAGATATTACGAATTATTACAGTCTGAGCATCGCATTATGCTCCAAGCCGAAGCCACAAGTCGCGAGGAACACCTAAAGCGCGTAAAAGCACAAAGTGAAGCAAGGGATGCCAAGCTTAAAATGCTTCGCTACCAGTTAAATCCACATTTTTTATGCAACACACTAAATGCAGTCAATTCCCTTATAGAAGTCGAAGAGCGGGAAAAAGCACAGAATATGACGGTTCAGCTCAGCGAGTTTTTGCGTTATTCCTTAGATAACGACCCAGATACAAAAATCCCCTTATGCGAAGAAGTTGAAGCACTCAACTTATATTTAGCGATCGAAAAAACACGTTTTGACGAGCGCTTAACCATCAACATGGATATTGCTGATAAAGCAGAAATGGCCATTGTTCCTAGCCTACTTTTACAACCCATCATCGAAAACTCGATGAAGCATGCTATCGCAAAGAGCGAAAATGGTGGCGCAATTTCAATAAAAGCCGAAGTCCTAAATGATTTACTTATATTAACGCTGAAAGATACTGGTGACGGTCTAAGTAAGCATGCTAGCCCAGCAAAGAGTCAGCACGACGAAAAGCCAAACAACAAAAGCGTTGGCTTAGAAAACACAAGGCAACGTTTAAAAGCCATTTACAACGATAGCTATCGAATAGAAACATATTTTGAACAAACAGGTGGATTAACGACTATTATTAGTATTCCAGCTGAATATGTGTAATGCATCATCGTGGTGTGAGCCAATATTAATATAAGCATAATTATAAAAAGGACGGCTGAATGACAACAAGCATTCGCACCATTATTGTTGATGACGAACCGCTAGCGCTAAAATTTTTGGCCGCTAAGCTAGCCAAACATTCAAATATTGACGTGATTCGCCAATGCCGCAATGGACGCGAAGCTATAGAGGCTGTGACCGAGCTTAATCCAGACCTTCTATTTTTAGATATACAGATGCCCGGCGTAAATGGCTTGGAAGTAATAGAACGGCTGCAAGGCGATACAATGCCTCTTGTGGTGTTTGCGACCGCTTACGAACAATATGCCTTAAATGCGTTTGACGCGAATGCCATTGATTATGTACTTAAACCCATTGACGACGAGCGCATTGCACGCGCTGTTATTAGAGCTCAAGAACGCTTGCAGCTTAATGGGGATAGCTATGAAAACAAGCAGTCTTTGATACAAGCTATTCAAACGCTACGGCAAGGCAAAGATGCTGACGTTGATGCTAAGCACCCAGAAGCGCCAGCTCAAGTTTCAAAAGCAGGCGAAACGACTAGCGTCAGCAAAATAATCGTAAAAGACCGAGACGAAATTCACATTGTTGAACAAGCAGATATTGATTGGATTGATGCAGCTGGCGACTACGTGTGTATTCACACCAATGGCCAAACCTTGATAAAACGCTCAACACTTAAAGAGATACTTGACGAGCTTGATGCAACATTATTTAAACGCGTGCACCGCTCTACAATTGTCAATATGAACAGCATTAAAAAAGTGCTCCCCCATACCAAAGGCGAATTCTTTTTGCAGCTTGGTGAGTTTGATAAAGTAAAAGTAAGCCGAAATTATAAAGAAGTAATTAAAGACTTTTTAGCCAGTTAGAATGCACTTGACACGTCGAACTGGCAACACTAAACAAAGCGGATATTTTACTCTTTAAAAGTAACACTCACCGGGCAATGATCTGAGCCCATGATATCAGTATGAATGTCGGCATCTTTGATTTGGTTTTTCAATACCGGCGATACTAAAAAGTAGTCAATCCTCCAGCCAACGTTTCGTTCCCGAGCACCCGCGCGGTAGCTCCACCAACTGTATTTGACCGTTTCAGGCTTAACATGCCTAAAGGCATCTATGTAACCTGCTTCAACCAAGTTGTCGATACCGTCTATTTCTTTTTGAGTATAACCAGCGCTCTTATTATAATTTGGTTTTGGACGTGCAAGATCGATATCTTTGTGAGCAACATTTAAATCCCCACACAACACCACTGGCTTAGTCTTCTCTAGATTTTTGATATAATCCAAAAATGCACTATCCCAAGTCTGCCTGTACGGTAAGCGTTTTAAATCATTGCCAGAATTTGGCGTATAAACGGTTACTAGGAAAAACGATGTAAACTCTGCACATAACACTCGCCCTTCTTGGTCATGCTCTTCAATGCCAATGTCTTTACTTACGTCAATAGGCTTTACTTTGCTAATGATGCTAGTACCTGAGTAGCCTTTTTTAACTGCTGAGTTGGTGTATATATGGTATCCATGTAAGTCAGCAAGTGCTTCAATTACTTGGTCATCCTGCGCTTTTGTTTCTTGTAAGCAAATTACGTCGCAATCTAGTGCCTCTAGCGAGTTAAGAAAATCTTTTTTGATAGCCGCTCTAATGCCATTTACGTTCCAAGATACTAATTTCATTTATTTACCCTATTAATTGTTTTGGCTCATCCTATTCATTTGACGCTGTTGACGAGCTCGTAATTCTTATCCTAGTAAGTGTATCGCATTACTTAATATTGCCAAAGATGAGATATGAATTTATTTAGGTAAGCCCAGTGGTATGGACTGTATAAATAAAGCTTAAGCGGGTAAACTAAGGCGCAAGTATTTTAAAGATAAGGTATCTATTTAATGGCCAAATTATCGCTACAAGAGCAAATGTTAAAAGCGGGTCTAGTTAACGAGAAAAAACTCAAAAAAGCCAAAAAGAGTTCTAAAAAATCGCGCGATTTAGCGAAAGAAGTAAAAGCTAGTGTCCAAGTTAGCCAGCAAGAAAAAGTGCAGCGCGCCAAAGAATTAAATCAGGAACAAAAACAAGCTCAGCATGAAAAGGAAATACTCGCGCAAGTCAAACAGCTAGTAAATATGAACAAGCTCGATTTGAAAAAGGGCGACATAAAGTACAACTTTACTGACGGCAGCGTTATAAAATACCTTCATGTAACGACTGAAGTCCGCGATCAATTGCTAAATGGCATACTGGCCATAGCTCGTGATAACGATACTTACTCAGTCATTCCTAATGCCGTTGCAAAGAAAATTTTAGAACGAAATCAAGATACCATTGTTGAGCAAAAATCTGCCCAAGATAGCCAAAGTGAAGAGTTAAGCGACGAAGATGACCCTTATGCAGATTATGTCGTGCCAGATGATTTGATGTGGTAGGTAATGTGGAAGTTCATCTTATGGATCATGACTAGCGCCAATCAATCTTTTTGTTCTTGTTTTTTCAGCTACGGACGATAACCTTACAGAGATAGTGGTCTTGTTTTAATCGTTAATGCTATCTCGTAACAAAATAACATATAAGTCAATCAAGGTATGACATGATAAGTCCTGACAAATTACTGAAAAAAATTAACATCCTAACGGTTGATGACATGGAAGCCATTCGTAGTATGATAAAGGCTGTTCTCAGAAACATGGGGGCTCAAAATATCGAAGTAGCTATCCATGGCGAAGCAGCGTGGAAAATGCTTAATTCGAAACGTATAGACATGGTGATTTGTGATTGGGATATGCCCAAAATGACAGGAATAGAACTACTTCATAAGATTAGAGCATCTGAAGAGCATAAACACATTCCTTTTTTACTACTTACCGCCACGACGGAAAAAGAACGCGTGATTGCCGCAGTAAAGGCAGGTGTAACCGACTACTTATCAAAACCGTTTCAGCCCAAAGAATTGGAATATCGAGTGCTCAAAATGTTGGCTAAGGTAAATCTTGAACACAAAAGTTGATACGTCTATTCAAAAAGTGCCTATTTGGCAATGCCCCATTTGTCAGCACGATTTAGTCAAGCAAGAAAAACAATTTTTATGTGTCAATCAGCATTCTTTCGATGTCGCGAAAGAAGGCTATGTTAATCTTTTACTCGCCCATCAGAAAAAAAGCAAAATACCAGGTGATAATAAAGAGATGGTCAATGCTAGACACGACTTTCTCAATAAAGGACATTATGCGCCTTTAGTTGGTGAAATAAGTCGACTTCTGATAAAAGCAGTAGACAGTTCTTTTTCATCACTGCCCGACTCTACGCTTAACCAAAAAACAACATACAATGTGTTTGACGCAGGTTGTGGCGAGGGTTACTACTTGCGTCAAGTGTATGCCCATTTGCAGGACTATATTGATGAGCATAAACATCAAATTGAGGTTTTGTACAGCGGCGTAGACATTTCAAAGTTTGCCATTCAAAAGGCTGCTAAGCTGCATAAGCAACATAGGCAAATAGGCACGCTAAACAATCAGCATGACCCGCTATCCACAATGCACTTTAGCGTAGCAAGCACTTATAAGCTGCCGGTTAAAACCGAATCAAAAGATGCCATTATCCAAGTGTTTGCGCCAAGTGATATAAATGAAGTTTATCGCGTGCTCAAAAAAGGAGGCGTATACGTGTTAGTCACTCCCGCCCCAAAACACTTGTTTGATATGAAAAGAATGATATACGACCACCCCGAAACCCATCAAGAAGACCAAAGCGATATGAGTTTGTTTAATTTAGCTGAACGAAGCTCATCATCCTTTAGCCTTGCACTTGATACTGAGATTGATCGTCTGAACTTGTTAATGATGACGCCCTTTTTTTGGACGATTTCAGAAGACAAAAAAGCAAAATTACTTAGGTCACTCAAGCAAACTGAAGTCGATTTTGATGTAAAGGTATTTCACAAGTCTTAGCAACCTAAGCACTTATTGCCATATGCAAATAGTTTGCTTGATGGTGTTTAATAACATCATCCACTATTGTGCGATGAAAGGTCTCGCTTTTTAAGAAATGTAAAAACAACATAAGCACATGCCGCAACCGTAATACTAATATTGATGGTAGGCACGACAATGCTATAAATTGCGCCAAGCTTGTCGGCTTCTAATATTATTCGGTCGAGGTAACGAAGTATCTGCATTACACCTAAAGATACATAAGAAATCATGATCATACGACTCGCACTATCTATTTTGAGCTTTTTCTTGTGAGTAATATAAATAAGCAAAATAACTAAAACCGCATCAGTATAAGCAAAGCCTAAGTACCAAGCGTTATAGACTAAACGTTCAAATTGGGGGTTTTGCCCTAAAATCATTAACTCTTTTTCGAGCATGTAATGGACAAAAGAAAAGACGATAACGAGGGATAACGAATAGAAAAACGCATCATTTTTGCGCACATAAATTACGTACGCAATTAACGCAATGAGTTGTAAATAAAGCCCGTAGGTTTGAATAAAATCACGAATTAGTACTAAATCTGCATTCATCGCTCTACTTTTGGTTTTCTCGGTTTTTTAGGTTTTTTAGGCCTGTAAGGCGGTTCATTCCCACCACCGTTACCCGCCCCATCAGTATAATATTCACTATCAAGCACGCATTGCTCTGGATAATAATGACATTGTGTCACCATGCCCTTTAGCATCATATTACTTTTTGTGGTTTTAGTGCCTTTAAACGCTTTTGCATAAGCGCCTTGACTTAAAGATAGGACAAGAGTGATAGCTAAACAAATAAAACGAAGTGATTTTTGCATCGAGTTTCCCAATATATGGTGATTAGAACCTTATATATCGGGAAACTCTTGTTTTTATTTACTTTTAATTATGATTTGTCGCGGACCATTAACCATATTGCGTGTACGATCCCAGGCAACAGACCTAAAATACACAAGATAATGTTAATGATAAGGTGCTTGCCTACGCCTTCTTTGATAAGAACGGCGATGGGTGGCAAAAATAAAGCGAGTAAAATTAGGACTATTTTGTTCATTGGATTTTCTCTGGTTATTATTTTAATTAGGGTGCTTAGTTTTGTTTTTATACAAATCCGCAAGTAGTATAAACAAACCATGAGAGCGAGTAAAACATCCTTGGTCATTCCCGCGCAGGCGGGGATCTGGTTGATGTTATTGCTAAACGTATAAAAACATACACTTAGCTAAAATCGCGCAGTTCCAAGGGGGTTCCCGCCTTCGCGGGAATGACGGGGTTTTGGCTTAAGCGAACAGTATTAGGCCTTCGCAGGAATGGCGGTATGCTGTGGGAGCTTGTGGCCTTCGCCACAATGACGGGGGTTAGTTACGCTGCTTGGTTAAAAAATTTGCTATACATGCGCATGCGAACTTCTTTAAATTGCTCGCCCAGCACCAATAAACAGGGTGTTAAGAATAAGGTTAATAAGGTAGCAAAGCTCAAACCGCCCGCAATGGTGCTCGCCAGTTGAGTCCACCATTGTGCCGAAGGTGCGCCTACTGAAATATCGCGACCAGCTATATTAATGGTTAGTGCAAATACCATTGGAATAAGCCCTAGTACAGTGGTGAATGAAGTCAATAAAACAGGTCTCATACGCTGGGCGGCAGTGCGCAAAATAGCCTCATTGACCGAGAGCTTTTGTTTACGTAGATCATTAAATGTATCAATCAATACAATATTATTGTTCACCACTATACCTGCTAAAGCAATCACACCAATACCCGACATCACTACACCAAAAGCCTGACCGGTTGCCAACAAGCCAAGCAACACTCCAGCCGTTGAAAACACTATCGCACTCATCACGATAAACGCTTGGTAAAAACTATTAAATTGCGTGACCAAAATCACTAACATAAAAAAGATAGCGCTAATAAACGCAAGGCTCAAAAATGACATAGTCTCCTGGATGTCCTCGTCTTGGCCTTTAAATTGTATAATCACGCCCTCTGGCAATGGACTTTTTTCAAGCGCACTTCTCATGGCATTGACTTGCTCGTCTGGCAATACTCCCTCATCTACTTCTGCCTGAACACTCATTACTCGTCGGCCATCGGTGCGGTTGACTCGACCTACTTTTTGAACAGGTTCAAAGCTCACAAAATTGCGAATAGGCACATTACCTAAAGAGGTGGGAATACGCAGGTCATTTAACTGTTGCAAATTTCGAGTAGAGTCAGGAAAGCGAAGTCTAATTTCTAGCTCTTCTTCAGCATCGTCGGGGCGATATTCGGTGAGTAACACACCATTGGTGATCATGGTTACTAAGTTACCTACCAACGCTACGTCTGCATCATATTTTGCCGCTTTTTCGCGGTCGACTTTGAGTTTCCATTCAATACTTGGTAAAGGTCGGCTGTCTTCAACATCCACAAATTTACCAAGATCATTCATTACCTTAACAATGTGCTCAACACCTTCAATAAGTTTTTCATTGTGCGTGGCACTAATTTCAAAAAATATGGGCTTACCGCTTCCGGGGCCCGCAGCTTGCTCTCTAAATTGTATTTTAATACCCGGTAACATCGCCATTTGTTTGCGTAAATCAGCCTTAATATCGACCGCTTTTGGCCGCGTGCGCCAATTATCTAATTCTATTTGTATCACACCAATCACATCTTCTGGCATGCTTTCGTTGGTTTGAGCGCCGCCGCCTATGGTTTTCGCATACACCGACTTTATAGACGTCTCTTGGAGCAAGATTTCCTCGACCTCTGCCACTAAGCTGTCACGCTCCACTATCGATAAATCGCCTCGTGCCTGCACTTGAACTTGTAAAAACTCTGGTTCAACCGATGGAAAAAACTCGATACCTTTGCCTAAACTAGAATATGCGACGTAGGTCATGACCATCGCAAAAAGCGCAGCTAAAAAGGTTTTTTTAGGATTAGCGAGTATGATACTTAGCAAAGATAAATAACGCCCCACCCAGCCTTTAATGTTTGATAAATTACCGTCTTGTGCGGCTTTTATATACGCATTTTCATCGCTGATATACGAAGTATGTACCTCGCTAGCATTAAAAGGCGCGGTTCCGATTTTGCTTTTATTATCTTTACTTTGCGTCATCCACGCGCCAAGCACAGGAATAAAAATAAGCGCCATAAAAAGCGAAGCGCCTAAGGTCATGATCACCGTAATAGGTAAAAATTTCATGAACTGACCTACTAGACCCGGCCAAAACAACATTGGAAAGAAAACGACTAGCGTAGTCGCCGTTGAGGCGATAATAGGCCAACTCATGCGCTTAGAGGCGCTTGCAAATGCTTGTCGAGATGATTCGCCTTCTGCCATTTTTCGGTAGGCAAGTTCTATCGTAACAATGGCGCCGTCAACCAACATGCCCACCACTAAAATTAAGCTAAACAAGACCACTATATTTAAGGTCAAACCAAGTGCATTAATGAGTAGAATGCCGGCTAAAAATGACCCAGGTATTGCCAATCCAACTAAAATAGCTGGGCGCGCGCCAAGAACCGCCACTATCACAACCATCACTAACAAAATAGCGCTTAATACATTGTTTTCTAAATCACCCAGCATAGTTTCTATTTGTGCCGACTTATCTTGTAAATAATCGACTTTGATGGTGTGTGGCCATAATGCTTGGTTTTGCCGCACTATTTCTCTTACGCTGGCGATGGTCTCAATAATATTTGCGCCACTTCGTTTAGACACTTCTAGCGCCAGTGCGGTTTCACCTTTAATGCGAGCAAATGAACTTGGGTCTTTAAAAGTACGGGCAATGGTAGCGACATCGCTAAAGGTGACGATGGTGTCACCCACTCTTTTTACCGGTAAAGTCGCCAAGTCTTCATAACCTTCTATCACACCTGGTACTTTAAACACCATTCGACCGGCGCTATCATCTATGGCGCCAGCGGCCACTAAACGGTTATTTTGCGTCACAAAGTTAAACACATCTGTTAGTGAAAGATTATATGTTTCAAGAGCATTTGGCTGAATAATGACCTCAAGCAGCTCTTCTCGCTCTCCCGCAATTTTGACTTCGAGCACACCCGATAGGCTCTCAATCTGATCTTGTAAATTTCTCGCAATTGTCAGCAATGTACGTTCTGGCAGCTCGCCTGACAGTACCACATTTAGCACTGGGAACAGTGCTATATTAACTTCGGTAACACGCGGTTCGTCTGTGCCTTGCGGTAGTTCAGCTCTTGCTAAATCGACTTTTTCTCTAACATCTTGCAGGGCAAGATCAGCATTAAAGCCCGCGTCAAATTCTAGCGTTACCGACGCATAGCCCTCGGCTCCCACGCCACGCATTTCTTTTAACCCTTCGAGTGTTTGCAGTTCTTTCTCTAATGGTTTTAACAACAGCCTTTCTGCGTCTTCTGGAGAAATACCTTCATAATTAACCGATACATAGATTGTGGGTATGGGAATATCAGGTTCTGACTCTTTTGGTATCGATATGTAGCTACTTGCGCCCATTAAGACAATCATGACAAAGCAAAGTATGATAGTGCGCGTGCGACTAAAAGCAGCATCAATAATTGCGTTCATGCTTATTCACTCACCGCGTTGACTTTATTTCCTGCCTTAACAAAGCCTTGACCCACAACAATAACATCTGCGCTATTGGGCAAACCCTTTACCCAGCTTCCTTGAGTATCTGAAGCTAAAATCTCGATAGGATAAAACTCGACAAGGCTTTGAGCATTGACTGTCTTAATTCCGATAACCCCCTCATCACTAAGGCTCAACAAAGCCAGCGATACATAATGAGCCTTCACCCTAGCGCTTGGAATTTTAGCCTCAACACTCACCCCCGACGGTATACTCATTTCGCTGTTGTCAACGCTTACCTCAACTGTAAAGGCCCGAGTGGCCGCGTTTGCACGAGGTGATATATAAGAGACGTCCCCTTGCAAAGTGTGTCCTGTCGCAAAGCTCAGATTGACACTTACGCCATGGCTAACATTAGCAATATCTTGCTGTGCCACAGGTATAGATACGATTAAAGGATTATTCTCAATAATAGTCGCGACCGGTGTATTAACTTGAACAAAGTCTCCTTGTTCAACTAAATGTCTCTCAAGCAAGCCGTTTAAAGGAGCCACAATCGTCGTGCGTTTAATGTCTCTTTGAATTTGCGCTACCGATGCTTCAGATGCTTTTAAATTCGCAAACGCGGTTTCCAATTCACCTTCTGATTGAAACTGTTTACCTTCAAGCTTTTTAAAACGTTGATACGTTTTTTGATTTGCCGCGAGTAAGGCTTTTTGTTGCGCTAACAACTGCTCTCTGTCATCAATGTCTATTTGAACAAGTGCTTTTCCTTGCGCTATATAAGCGCCTTCTTTACCGAGTAATGTCGTCACTTGACCTTCGGTTTGCGCGCGGATAGTCACTATCCTATTTGGTAGCGCCTCGCCTTGCGCTTTTATTAACAACTCAGTCTCTTGCGCAACAAATGTTTGTACTTTAACACTAAACAAGTCTTCACTTGCCGACGCATTGCTAGTCTCAGCTTGGCTTGAACCAGTATTATCGGTACTTGTTAGCATGCCGCTTAGCATCCACAACACAATAAGAATACTCAGCGAAATAGCAATAAGGTAAGACTTTTTCACTTATTCTTCCTTGTAATACTTGAGCTAAAATCAAGCACCTCGTTGTAAAAGTCACCTAATTCGTCAAGTCGCGCTTGTGCGACTTCCCAACCCTCGGGCAATGTTGATTGTGTCTCTTTGACCATTTGATGCGCTTTTTTCATTCGATTGTGCACGCCCTCCATTAAACTGATGTAAGGATTCTTGCTTAATCGGAAATAGTCTTGTCGTTCACCTTTTTTAGTGGTTCTCTCAATCATTTGAAGGTTTTCAAGTAAGCGGGTATTAGTGCTAATACTTGCTCTGCTAACGGCGAGCTTTTCTGAGAGCTCAGAGAAGCTAAATGCTTCATCGTGTAATATCAGTACGCCTAAAATCCGTCCAGCGATTCGCGGCATGCCTTCGCCTTGTGTGACTAGTCCCATTCGCTCTATAAATTCTTCGGCAGCTGCGGGGACTTCTGCCATCTTGTTAACTTGTTCTTTTTGCATTTCGGTTTTGCTTTTCGGCTAAATAGTCATGTGTAGACACTTTGTTTATATTGTTCAGTTTAAACTGAACAATATAAACAGATCAACGCCTAATACGTAAGGCTTTGAAAACATAATAAAAAAGCTCCTTACGTTTGTTAAGCGTAAGGAGCTTTATTCAGGTACTCAAAGATTTTATATATGTGACTACATAAACCTAAGGCACTTAACTCGCTGGGTTCTTAATATTTGCAGCACTTGCAGTATTTATTTAACCGTAAAGTACTCTGTTAACTTTATTTTCGAGTAATTCTTGCTGTCCACTAACATGCTTAGGCTGAATATTATTGTCAAGCGCATGACTCGCTAATGATTCTAGGCTGTGCTTACCGTCTAAAATATTTGAACCAAGGTCTTGTTTCCAGCCGGCATAACGCCCATCAACTTTTTGCTGTAAAAAGTCTTCTTCTAAAATAGCAGCGGCTTTTTTAAGGCCTAATGCCATGTGATCCATGCCACCAATGTGACCGTGGAACAAATCAGCTGGATCAGAACTTTGGCGACGTAACTTACAATCAAAATTAAGGCCACCGGTGGTAAATCCACCCGCCTTTAAAATTTCGTACATCACTAAAGTGAGTTCACCCACATCGTTCGGGAATTGGTCAGTATCCCAGCCATTTTGCGCGTCACCGCGGTTAGCATCAATACTGCCAAAAATGCCCAAAGAAATAGCCGTCGCAATTTCGTGATGGAACGAGTGGCCCGCTAAAGTAGCGTGGTTTGCTTCAATGTTCATCTTAAATTCGTCTTCAAGACCATATTGCTTTAAGAAGCCATAAACCGTTGCACTATCATAGTCATATTGATGTTTAGTTGGCTCTTGAGGTTTAGGTTCAATTAATAAGGTACCTTTAAAACCAATTTTTGCCTTATGCTCAGCAACCATAGTAAAAAAGCGACCTAACTGTTCGCGTTCGTGTTTTAAATCAGTGTTTAATAGTGTTTCGTAACCTTCACGGCCGCCCCATAACACGTAGTTTTCGCCACCTAAACGCTTAGTTGCATTCATCGCATGACAAACTTGTGTCGCACCATATGTGAATACTTCTGGGTTAGGGTTAGACGCACCACCGGCAGCATAACGAGGATTACTAAATAAATTAGCCGTGCCCCATAATAGCTTTAAACCCGTTTCAGATTGTTTCTGCTCAAGTACGTCAACGATGGCAGAAAAATTATTGATGTAGTCTTGGATGCTATCACCTTCTGGCGCAACATCAACGTCGTGAAAACAGTAGTAAGGAATATTTAATTTGCTAAAAAAATCAAAAGCAACGTCTGCTTTTTGCTTAGCTGCTTGCATCGCATCCATTGGTTTTAACCATGGACGACCAAAAGTACCTTGACCAAAAACGTCTGCGCCATCCCAACAAAAGTTGTGCCAATAACAAGCGGCAAATCGCAAGTGCTCTTTCATTGTTTTGCCTAACACTACTTCATCGGCATTGTAGTGATGAAAGGCGAGTGGGTTGTCAGAATCTTCACCCTCGTATTGGATACTTGGGATATTTTCAAAATAACTAGACATGTTGTTTTCCTCGTTAATAAGCTGTGTTGTTCATTTCGCTTGGGGAGTGTGAAACACCAAGCTTAAAAGTCTTAAAATAAATCTTTAGTTGATTGATAAAGCTGTTGAAACTTAGCGCGCCTTTCTTGATAAAGCGCTCTATTTGACTGGTTTGGATGATACTCTTTGACAATATCAGGCTGGCTACAAATGCTGTCTAGATTGCTCGATTTGTCGACGGCAAGCTGAGCTAATCGTGCTGCACCTAATGCTGGGCCTACATCGCCGCCTTCACGGTAATTTAGGCTAAGACCTAAAACATCAGCAAGCATTTGTCGCCAATATTCACTTTTAGTCCCGCCACCAATTAAAGTAATGTCGGTCGCGACCGTGCCCGAAGCATGTAGCGCATCCACGCCATCGGCGAAGGCGAAACTCACACCCTCGAGTACGCTATGGAGCATGCTTAATTTTGAACTTGAGTGGGTAAGCCCAAAAAATGCACCTTTTGCATGAGCATTATTATGTGGTGTTCGCTCGCCGCTTAAATAGGGTAAAAATAATGGTGCGTCTTGTTCAATGTCAGCTGTTTCTAATTGCTGCATTAATTCACCAATATCTTGCTCAACAATTGTTTCGGCAAACCATTGTAGACAACTGGCGGCACTTAACAGCACCGACATTAAATGCCAGCGCTGTGGCAATGCATGACAAAAACTATGTACTGCTTTATCAGGTTCTGCCGAATAAGCATCAGACACCACAAAATAAACGCCCGAAGTACCCAGCGACAACATCCCTTGGCCAGGATGAATCAAACCAACGCCCACGGCACCTGCTGCGTTATCGCCACCACCGGCAATAATAGGCACATTGGCTGACAAGCCCCATTGCTGAGTAAGTTCTGGTTTTACCTGTCCAGTTATATCCGAACCTTCATAAAGCTCGGGCATTTGTGACACTTTTAAACTACACGCACTTAACATGGTCTCATCCCATGTTCTTGATGCAGTATTTAACCATAGTGTCCCTGCCGAATCTGACATATCAGACGCGTAATCGCCGCTAAGCAATAAACGCAAGTAGTCTTTTGGGAGTAGTACTTTTGCAATTTTGTCAAACAGCTCAGGCTTGTGTTGTTTTAGCCACAAAAGCTTTGGCGCAGTAAAACCCGGCATCACAATATTGCCGGTAATATCTCTTGAGTTGCCTACCATTGCTTCAATTTCTTTGCACTGGCTTTCGCTGCGGTTGTCATTCCATAAAATAGCGGGATGCAATACTTGGTCATTTTTATCAATAACGACTGCACCATGCATCTGGCCCGACAAACCAATAGATTCGATTAAACGTAAATCGTTATTGTTGCCCAAGGTTTGCATTGCTTTATTTAAGCCTTCCCACCAAGAGTGTGGATCTTGCTCTGAAAATAAAGCTTGCGGACGCTCCACGGTTAATGGGCTTGTTGCTGAGTCAACAATTTTACCCGCTTGGTTCATAATCACCACTTTGATACCAGAAGTGCCTAAATCGATTCCAAGATACATAAATCTCTCTTTTAGTGTGAACAGTTGTGTTAAGTACTTTTCTTTGCAGGCTTTTTATAATCTTCGTTCTTGTTCTCTGTTGACAAGAGAATAACGACTAAAAGCGCCTATTTTCAATAGTGTATTTAAACGATGGTGACATGCTCTATAAAAAGGACAAAAGTAGCAATTACGAATTTCCATAAATAAATTCCGTAATTTTGTTATTTTTATGTTACGTTATACGAAGTATAGTTAACAAACCATATGCGAAGTTGTCGCGAAAAATATTCGTCACATCCGCATGAGCATCATCCCCTTACAGACGAGGCTTGAGTTTAACTATGCAAAAACATTTTACATCGCCGTTGAGTAACAAGGAAAATGCCATGCCGACAACAAATCGCCACCATATCAGCTTATTGTTTAATGCCAATAAAGTGTATGACCGTCAAGTGATTGAGGGCATTGGACATTACTTGCAGTCGTCAAAAGTCAGTTGGGATGTTTATCTTGAAGAGGATTCTTTAGCGCGCTTTAACAACTTAGAAAACTGGGAAGTAGATGGCATCATTGCTGACTTTGATGATCCTGATATTGAAAATAAGCTAGCCAACACGAATATTCCCATTGTTGGGGTGGGTGGTTCTTATCAGGATGAATCCATGTATCCAGATGTGCCTTATGTCGCTACCGACAACTATGCTGTGGTGCAAGCTGCTTTTGAACACCTAAAGCAAAAAGGACTACAGAGTTTTGCTTTTTATGGTTTACCGCTTGACGAAGCAACTCACAAAAATAGATGGGCACTTGAACGCGAGCAAGCCATCATCGAAATTTGTGAAAAAAATGGATTTACTTGCTCAGTGTATCGCGGCCGACATACACGCCCCGAAACCTGGCACGAAAATATGAATCAACTCGCCCAGTGGATTGAAAATTTACCAACCCCAGTGGGCATTGTGGCAGTCACCGATGCACGCGCGCGCCATTTAGTGCAGGTTTGCGATCACATAGGGCGTTTAGTGCCTGACCAAGTATCGATTATTGGTATTGATGATGATGACATTTCAAGAAACCTCAGTCGTGTCAGTTTAAGTTCGGTAAGCCAAGGTTGTTTTGAAATGGGCTTTCAAGCCGCTAAACTTTTACATAAAAGGCTTAACCGAGAGCAAAATACGACGGGCGTACAAAATAAGCCAAAACCTAGTAGAGTGCTTGTCCCGCCAATTGGCGTCATGCAGCGACAGTCTACTGACTTTCAAGCCTTGGTTGACCCATACGTTATTCAGGCAATGCACTACATACGACAAAATGCATGTCGTGGTATAAAAGTGGATCAGGTATTAGATTTTGTTGGCATTTCTCGGTCCAACTTAGAACAGCGTTTTGTCGCTGAATGTGGGCACAGCGTCCATACCCAAATTCATAATGAAAAATTAGAAACTGCTTGCAAGTTATTAAGTACAAGTAACGCAAGTTTAGCCAATGTGGCAAATAGCTGTGGCTATCCGTCTTTGCAATATATGTACGCTATCTTTAAAAAACACTATGCAATGACCCCAAATCAATTTCGTCAAAAACGTTTAGCAAGTGAAGAGTCAACATAACTGACATATTCGGTTTGTTTTCAGCGCACACTACCGTCATCTATCTCTGCGGGCTCGTTTAGCCGCCAGTCATCGTGTAGCGCATTACTTTGTGATGTAAATCACCGTTAATAGACACATGTCATCGAGTTGCGGTGACTTGGTCAATCACAAGGTGAACATTATGAATCATGGTAAAAAAGTAATCGCGCTTATAGCTGGTACCTTAGCAATCGCTTTTAGCGTAAACGTTAACGCTAAATCTGAATCAACTCAATATTCTGGATACGTGCCAGAAGCTAGCTTAGTAAAAGTATGTGAAGCGCTACAAAGCAACAATAAACTCAAATTGAAAAATGCCATTGAAAACACCCGTATTAATAAGCGCACTATGTCTAAAAAGCTTAAGTGTAATGGTATGGACCCAGTTAGTTTTGCATTGTCGGTAAATGCCGATAAAACCGCCGGCTTGGTCGCCAAGTATTCTGGTATTAAAACGACAGATACACGTATTGCAAAAAAATAGGTGTTGAGGACTACTAATCGTTATTCCCGAGGGCTGTTTTCAGCCCTTTTTTTATATTCACGATAAAAGTAATTCGTTAAATACGATATTGTTTGTTACAAAAATAAGTGTGCTTCATCGCGCAATTCCGTTACTTATCGATAAGTTATAGTCTAGTATTGGTGTTTATTTTACTATCGGCAGGGTACAAAAACCCGCAGTAGTAATGGGCGAATTTTATGAATAATGATGATAAAGACTCACCGCACAGCAGCACGAGACCTGAACTTAATAAGCGTGAGCATGATGCAGGCAGCCCTGAGCGCGAGGTAAACAGCCCTGAGCGCGAGGTAAACAGCCCTGAGCGCGACATAAACAGCCCTGAGCTCGACTTAAACACCTCCAAACTCAACATAAATAGCCACGACGCCATATCAAAACAAAGACCCAATTTTTGGTACTTACACACCTTAGGTTGGTTAGGCTACGTGCTTATATTTTCTTTTGACAATATCCTGTTTACGCACGAGCGCAACGCTAGCTTTTTTGTCATTGTGCCATTAATGGTAAGCGGAACAATGGCCTTTTTGCTCACTCTTCCATTACGGAAAATTTACGCAAGATGTTGGCATTTAAGCCCGCAAAAACTCATCGCGACAATAATATACTCAAGCTTTATTGTCGCACTTATCTGGACCCCAGCTAAAAATACCACGATGTGGCTCATGAGTAGCCAAACAACTATAGATAATATGATAGTCAATGTGCTAGAAAAAAGTGGCAGCTATTGGGGTATTTTATCGAGTTTGAGCTATTCCTTTTTTATGATCCTTGCTTGGAGCAGTCTTTATTTTGGCATTAACTACCACTATAGGTTACTCGCCGAAAAGCAACTTCATATAGACGCAGTGCGTTTATCTCATTACGCACAAATAAAAATGCTGAGATATCAAATTAACCCTCATTTTTTGTTTAATACGCTAAACGCAATATCAACGCTCGTACTGCAAGGTCAAAAAGAAAAAGCGAATGGTATGTTGGTGAGACTATCTACGTTTTTGCGTTTTTCTTTAGACAACGATCCCGAAAAGAAAATCCCCCTGATTGAAGAAATAAAAGCATCAATGCTGTATTTAGAAATTGAGAAAACCCGTTTTGAAGACCGCTTATCCATAAAGCTACGCATTGACCCTCAAAGCGAATACTTACTGGTACCCAGTTTACTGCTTCAGCCGCTTATCGAAAATTCTATAAAGTACGCCATCGCGAATATGGCGTCGGGCGGTGAGATTGAAATTGAAGCGCGACTAGACGAGAAAATGTTGCACCTTTGTGTTGCAGACAATGGGCCTTTATTGCCTGATAATAGTTCTGTTGATCCTAATGGTAACCCGACTCAAAAAAGTCACAAAGGCGTTGGCATTACGAACATTAAAGATAGGCTACAGGTTTTATACCCCGCTAATCATAAATTTATCATTAATAGTGAAAAAGAACGCGGTTTTTCTGTGATGATTAGTATCCCTAAGGAGAAAGCATGAAAGGTCAAATAAGCGCCATGATTGTGGACGACGAGCCACTGGCAAGAGAAGGCTTGTTAATGCGTATACAAGCAACTGATTGCATGAGTGTTGTTTGTTCGTGCGCCAGTGCAAATGAAGCCATGCTATCGATAGAAAAACTATTACCAGATGTCGTTTTTTTAGATATCGAAATGCCAGGTATGTCAGGCATTGAGTTTGCTCGGTGGATACAGCAACACCTGCCCAATTCAACTAAAATTGTTTTTGTCACTGCATTTAGAGAATTTGCCTTAAACGCCTTTGAGTTTGAAGCATTCGATTACTTGCTAAAACCATTTGCGGATGAACGTTTTGATAATTGTATTGCTAAATTAAAAGCGGCATTTGGTCAGACTGAGGTGGTACAGGAGCATGAAAAGCTTGATAAACTCTTGGTAAGCAAAACTGGTAACAACATCAATAAATTTATGCAGTCGCTTGAAAAAGCCGAACCGGGCAAATTGAAAGATGTCGAAAAGACAATCTCCTTAAAAAGCGGCACCGAGTGGTTAAGAGTCAAGGTTGATAGCATCTTGTGGATTGAAGCGGCTGGCGACTATATGTGTGTCCACACCCAAGATGGTACACATATTATTCGAAAAACATTAAAGCAGTTTCAAGATGACCTAGACGATGACCAGTTTACGCGTGTAAACCGTTCAGCCATTATTAATATGTCAAAACTTAATAAACTTAGCCCTAATTCAAACGGTGAATATATTGCTTCGTTAAGCTCGGGAGACAATATCAAAGTAACTCGTAAGTACAAACTCCAACTAGACGAGCTAAATCCGAATTAAAAATATTCAAAAAAAAGTGAAAAATTACCCTAAAGTCTTAAACTTTGCTGTCGATACAGACATTGGAGAGTTGTGTTATGTGCAAATCACATCAATAATAATGACATAGAACACAGCATATTAAGAGAAAAAAGGAGTGAATATGCTTATTCCCACAAATTTTCTACCAATGCGAACGCGCAAAATAACCGCCACAAAACGTGGTGAAGTGACGCTTGAAAAATCTGAAAGCAATCTCGATAGCAGCGAACGAGCAAGCGAAGCTGAAGTGATTGTTCATGATCAAAGAGAAGGCGAAGACCGCAGAAAAAGAAAAGAAAAGCCTTTACTTGACACTCGTTCAGGTAGAGATAGACGTCATGATTCAGAACGCCCATCTATTGATATCAAAGCTTAATAATTTATGTATCTAAACAATCGAAGCATTAGGCAATCATGCTTAAGAGTCATGGTCTTAGTTTGCTTTGTGCTTCTATCAGCTTGTAAAAGTGAGTCAACTCAAGAAGTCGCAGAAACCGTAGAAGTTGAATATTCCGACGATTTAGCGCCTCTGACTGTTCAATCAAGCCCAAATAAAATTTATGTCCCTGAAGGTCTATCTAAAAAAGTAGACATAAATTTTGAAGGTGCATTCAGAGTCGTCACTAAAGGAGAATCCAACTCAAATTATGCGGTGGGTACGCTTGCATACAATCCTTATAACGACAGTATTTTTATGGCTGGTCACAGCCATCACAATGCCATTGCCGAATTCGCAATCCCCGAAACGCTGTCTTTTGCTGAGCGAGCTAAAGATATTGTGGCTGCTGAGACCTTGCAGAGTTACGTAAAAGTACTCGACAAAAAACAAGTCGGCAAGCAAACCACCCGCATTACCGGTATGCTTGTTTATCAACAAGCGCTGCTTATTAACTCTGAAATTTGGTACGACGGTGGTGGTAAAAATAAAGACAACTTACAAGTATTCGATAATATTGATTCGTTAAGCACATCAAGCTTCAAAGGCATGTTGCAATTAGAAGGCGGAGCAAAAGCGGCTGGATATATGTCGCCAATCCCAAAACGCTGGCAAACTATCTTAGGTGGGAAATATCTTACTGGATGGGCATCAAATTATTCGATTACGAGCCGATATTCTCAGGGCCCGAGTATGTATATATTTAACCCTTCTGACGCAATCAACGCTGATATCAACGGAAATAGACAAATCCAAACTAAGCCAATGATGGTTTTTCCCTTAGAAAAGGGAAAAGAACTTGTTGCTGGAGGCAGTGGATACATAGACGACGTTTCTCCGTTATGGGGCGCTTCAGCAAACGGACGCTATGGCTTTATATTACCTGAATCTGATTACTTTTTAGTAGTGGGTTACCATAGTGGAGTACATAGTGGTTTAGGCTATAAAATCACGCAAAATAATGGCCAAAAGTGCGGTGGAGGTTGTGCAAAGGATGCAAGCGATATATACAACTACTATTGGTTGTTTGATGTCAATGATATTTTTGATGCTCAAGCGCCTCATAAGGTAAAACCAATTGCTTACGGCAAATGGAGCCACCCATATGATAGAGGCGGCAAAAGTCGTGTATTGGGGGCTTCATATGACTATGACAATGATAGGCTGTTTTTGAGTTTATCGAATGCCGCACAAACGGGTAAATACGATCGTCCACCCTTGGTGATAGTTTACAAAATTATTGCTAAATAAGCCTAAACCTTCATACTAAGACGCTAATACCTTGGCATTCTTAAATTTGCCACCTCTATCATATGGGTGACTCCATTTGACGACGTCTATAGCCTACTCTTGGACCCCCATCTACATGAAAAAATTTACCATTGGTCTCCTACTCTTTTTCGTAATATTTACCGGCGCTTTTTACGCAGTCATGAAATTTCCGCCATGGCGTTTACCTGAGGCTGTCAAAGTTGCCACTGGCTTGGGCGCTAAATTAGCTTGCTCAAACCGGTATGTATCAAATTTTGATACATTAAGAATTGAAGATGACTTGGCAAGTTACTCGCCAGTGACTCGCTTACTTGAATTTGAATATAACGACGAAGAGAAGTGGGTAATTGCGACCTTAAAAGGCTTAAATGCAACAGAGGCAAGCTACCGTGAGGGACTAGGATGCAGTTTACCCTTTGGTGATGCAAGCCAAATAGCAAACGTAAAGTTGCCAACCATCAATTTACCGCAAGAAAATCTTGAGTTAACTTGGCCGCTCACAAACCGCGTTGATTCAATTGACGAGCGTTGGCAAAAAAAAGCAGAAGAAGTGCTTAATGCTGACAATGAAGACGGCTTAGATAGCCGTGCGATTTTGATCGTCAAAAATGGTGAGATTGTGGCCGAAAGTTACGCAAGTGATTTTGATCACACTACCAAATTTTTAGGATGGTCAATGGGCAAAAGTGTCACCGCGATAATGATTGGTAACTTAATTTATCAAGATAAACTAGCACTGCGTGACATCAATTTATTTGAACAATGGGCTGATGATTTACGCAGCAATATAAGCGTAGAAGATCTCTTAACCATGACAAGCGGCCTCGCATTTGATGAAACCTACCAACCAGGTACCGATTCAACAAAGATGTTGTTTACCGCGCCAAGCGCATCCGATGTGGCACTTAGTTCAGAATATGGCTATGAACCGGGCACTCACTTTTCATATTCATCGGGCACTAGCAACATTTTGTCACGTATTATTTATGAAAAAGTAGGCGCTAATGCACAGGCTAATATCGACTATTTTTATACCTCTATTGTTAGACCCTTATCACTTTACGACACGGTTTTTGAGACCGATGCAAAAGGCGTATTTGTAGGCAGTTCATACATTTATGCAAGCGCGCGAGACTGGGCAAAACTTGGGCAATTAATGTTGAATAAAGGTGAACTCAACGGCAATAGGATCTTGAGTGAAGAATATGTAGAGAAAGCGAGCCAAGCAAACACGAGCGAAAATGACAGCGCTTATGGCTATCAGTTTTGGCTAAATAGCGATGCACAGTCACAGATAAATTGGCAAAACATACCGAGCGATGCCTATGCCATGCGCGGCAACCGCGCGCAAATTGTGCTAATAATACCTTCTAAGAATATGCTAATAGTGCGCTTAGGTTGGTCATCGAGCCCTTATGATATAAATACTCGCTTTAAGCCGTTTTTGGCCGCGAATATCAATTAATTGAAAAGCTAAACGCTTGCTTAGGCGCGTGTTTATGCGATTTGTTAATATAAGCCAAAAATGTTTTGTATTTACATAATTTACAGTCTAACCTAGGTTAATTGCTTGTGCATTTAAGAATAATTGCTAACAAGAATGAAGAGCAACACTTCAACAGTAAAATATAAAAATAAGAACCAAAGCCAATTATCATCATAAAGAGATAACTATGCCATTTACTAAAGAGCTTACCGAAGAACTTAACCTCATATTAAAATTTCCACACAAAAGCTTGATGCAAGGACTCAAAATACACCACGATGCATCACCTGAAATGATAGCCGCTGCCCAGCGATTATTTGATAAAGGTATTGTGAGCCAGCCAGATGGTGGATACCTAACAAACTTGGGGCACGACTTAGCTGAACATGCCTTGGTCATCCAATCTGCTTTAACGCATCAGTAGCACGTCAGTAACGATTTGCACGCCTAAATCTTCTCTACCTAAGCTAGATATGATTTGCAATCTAGCCTTATTGACTTAAGGCTCTTCCCAAAGTCATAAAGTAAGTCAAAAAATAGCGGCTCACATTAGCCAAAACATCGCCACTTGGATACAGCCCCATTTTCGCTTCTTTGCTCTTGAGCGTGCCTGCTGCTAAAAAGCTGTTTTTAATATCAGCGCTTTGGATCATGCATTCAAACGACCTTGCACCAAGTTCTTGCGGGCGAGCATAGTAAAATATGCTTTGACTACTATCGACTTTAACACTCGCCGATACTAAGCTGCTGGGTTGACCATGTTGGTTTAAAAATATCGCTTCAAAAGCGCTGTTTAACAGCTGATTTAAAGGATGGTCAACCAAAGTGTCCATTTCGTTAAGCCATACTTCTGTCGCAAATAAGTGAGGCTGCTTAATAGCAAACATACGTTTGCAGATATAATGATCAAAGGCATGAAACCATTCATGAGCTAAGGCTCCGCCACCGGCGTTTTTAGCTAAAGCAAGCTGTCGCTTAGCACTATTATAATGCGCACAGGAGTGTTTTTGACCACCTTTACCAAAGCTCAAAGATAAGCTCGAATTTAGAGAAATAACCTGCATGGGCACTTGAAGAATATCCATTAGGTCACTTAGTGCATCAAAGAATAAATTAGCGGCAATTTGCTGTTCTTCAACTGTTACCCAGCGCCCTATTTCGATAGATCTGAAACCAAATATTTTAACAATATCCCCAAAGCTGACATCGGCGCCAGCTCTGTGATTTTGTCCATTTCTATAATAACCTTGGTGTAGCCTACTTTTGCATAGCGAGCTATCTTTATGCGCAGAGCTATCTTTATGCACAGAGCTATTAAGACTTGTATTCACGAGGCCGGTTTAAGGTTTTGCGATGATGCTACATGCTGCAAAACAAAATCTAATATATCTTGATACATCTGCAGTGTTTGGCCTTCTTCTCTAAAATGATGGCCAGCATCTTCAACCACCTTAAACGTGAACGGGATATTGTGTTTTTCAAGCACGAGTTTAGCCCTATAGGCATTTTCGACATTGACTATTTCGTCTTGTGCGCCGTGAATAATCAGCAAAGGTCGTTGTAATTGGGGGAGCTTGTAGATTGGCGATATATCTTTAAGCATGTCCTTATCGGCATCAGGGTCGCCTGCGTATTCATGCAACCATTCTAACTGACCAGCTGATATATGCGGACTTTTTAAAAATACGTTCATATCAGATACACCCGATACACTCACGCCACATCCATATAAGTCAGGCTCGGTACTCGTTAGCATTAAGGCTGCATATCCACCATAACTCATCCCCACCACGCACGAGCGACTAGCATCAATATCAGGGCGTTTAATGACTTGTTTAAATGCCGCATTCAAGTCATCTAACATTGCACCGCCCCATTGCTTCTTGCCCGCATCTCGGTGGTCAATACCGTAGCCACCAGACCCTCTGAAGTTGACTCGTAATACCGCAATACCGTTGGCAGCAAATAACTGGCTGTCAGCATCAAAGTATGGTGAGTCGTATACATTAAAAGGCCCGCCATGGGGCATCAATACGATGGGGGCAGGATTATTATTATTCGCACTCTCTGGTAATGTTAATAAATAAGGGATATCAACATCATCTACCTTTACTGTGTTCATAATTTGTCTGCTTGGCAGCTTTAGAGGAAGCTGAGGAAAGTCTTGCATAATGACGACAGGCTTAGCATTCTCTTGCTGAATATAATATCGAGGTGATTGGTTGTGAGCGTGCTTGTAAACTAAATGAACATCGCCCATAAGACTTTGACCCGACACCACGCTAAGTTCATCAGGGGTAGATAATACGTCGGTTGTTAAAGGCGTTTCGTCAAAGTAATGTTCAGTATACAAACCTTGCTCAACAACCACCACACCAATTGCTTCTTCGTTTTTACCGTAAATAATATCTTCAATAGGCAACCCTTGAGAGGTATATATTTGCTGCACTTCGTCGGTTTTAAAATCGACTAGATACAAACTTAAGGCAAGCTCTTCAGTGATATCCATGGCATAAAAACTATTCTCTTCTTGCGCTTTAGCTATGGGAATATATATTGGCGCGCGCTTGTCTTCGCCTGTTTTGCCACGTTTATCATTGTCGCGAAAATCTTCTTCTTGCCAGCTTTTAATGGTCGTGGCTATATACTCCTGCGAGTCTTCCTTTTGTTTATATACTGCCAGCTCCATGTTTGCATCTTTATTAATCATGAGCACGGCAACCGGCTCGCCTGTTTTACTAAAAAACCATTCTGTCGCAAAGCCTTCTACTTCGGTCACCACATTTTTAGCAATAAACTGCCCACCATCGACTCTGGTTAGCTTGCTGCGCTTTTGCCCAACTCTTAATAGCTTAGCAATTTCGATACGATATACTTTCGATTTGTGTCCACTGCGAGAAAAGTAAAATACGCCTTGCTCACTTGGTGCAGGCTCGACTAAAAAGCCAGCCGTGGTAACTTGATAAATAAGAGGTTTATCGCTGCCCGAAAATACATCAATGATAATGAGTTTAGATTTTACGTTACGCTCAACAAGTTTATGTTCAAGCGCTGATTTTTCTATCAGTATGGCTGCTACATGTCGCTCGTCTAACCACATTACACTTCTGAGCGTTCTATCACCATCAAACGCGCTGCCTAAGTCAATACGAGATACAAGGCCTTGATTGGCAACGTTATGTAACGCGATATCGATTGTTTCGCCTTCGGTTTGAATAATGACATAGTGTTCGCCATTTGGTGCCAATCTAACCGTTCGTTTACTGATGTCTGCAAATAAGGGTTCTAGTAGCGGCTTTCGTATTTCATTTGCACTAATGCTTGCACTGACTGCAAACAACATCAATAAAGAACTGACAAATGAGAGCAATAAATACTTAGATTTAATCATTATTAGCTCCCTTCAAATAATCGAAAAACGGGTCATCATAAGCGACCCCATGCCCTATTGGCCATCCAATGCTTGATTCTATTAACCGGGTTTGAAGGTCGCCTAAGTGAGTGGCAAACTGATTTAGCAAATTAGTATTTACCGCGTTTTTGCTGCGTACCCCTTCGATTTTCAGGGTGCCAATATAATTGACTTGGTCGCGTTTTATGTTAAATCGCCAAACGTCTCTATTATCGGTATCAATTCTAAAAGGGAGATCAAAATGCGGTACGTTGACTTCTGTAATTTGATAAGTGCCTTCAGCCAAATTAATAAAGACCGCATCTTGTTTACCCGATAAATCAAGTCGAATACCATCGTTTTTAAAGCGAAGTTTACTATTGTCTTTTGCCTCGCTGGCTTTTGAAAGGCTGCTGCGGCTAATTTCTCGGACAATAATACTCACGTTGTCTTGCTTTACATCCAAGTAAATTGCGCCCATACCAAAGTTACTTGCCTTTTTTTCTGGCAATGAAATTGTGTCTCTAACAAGCCATTCGGTTTGTGCAGCGCTAAGGCTTGATATGCTCAAAAGAGCAAATGATAAAAAGAGGTAGACAGAAAAAAGAAAAGTACGCATTTACTTCCTTATAATTTTGACGTTATTCATGTTTGTTTTCAAATCACCTTATAGCAAGACAGAAATAAAATCAAAAGCATCAAAAATCAATAAATGCGACGATGTAAGCAAAGCGTACCGTCATCTTGGCGAAGGCATAATACTGTTCGCTTAAGCATAAATTATGTCATTCCCGCGAAGGCGGGAACCTCTTTGGAACCAATCGATATTTGATAAG
>CAYURD010000029.1:35443-40285 GCA_964446865.1 uncultured Glaciecola sp. | reverse complement strand
GCAATTTTTATCACCGCATCAATTTGTGGCCAATCTTTAATATCTTTTGCTGGCCTTAATTGTGTTAAATAAACAACGATGAGTTTATCTTCTGGGCGCACATAGTAATTAGAGTGATACGCACCGCCCCATTGGTATTGTAAGGTTTTACCTTTAAGAGCGCCTTCTTTACCTACCTCTAATGCAAATCCGTAGCCAAAGCCGTCGTTCCATAGCATATCTATATATGGGATCTGGTCACGAGTCATCATGTTAACCGATGCGGGTGTTAAGATTGTGCGTTCATTCAAAGTGCCTTCATTTAACAGCATCATCAACAGCTTAGCGTAATCAGATGCAGTAGACACTAAACCTGCGCCACCCGAAAACGCTTTCATTGGCCCTTCGCTGTAGTGACCTTGGCTTGTCATAAAATCGTCAATGGTAGTTGGATTGGTAGCTCGGATAATACCCGTGTCGGTTGCGTTATAAACTGCTGTCAAACGGTCAAGTTTAGTTTTAGGTACATAAAAATCAGTATCTGTCATACCAAGGGGTTCAGTAATTTCTGTTTTGAAGAAAGCTTGAAGACTTTTTCCAGACACAATTTCTATGATGACACCTAAGATATCGGTATTGTGTCCATAAACGAACTCAGTGCCTGGCTGCGCTTTATGAGCAAGCGTGGTGATAGGTGCCAAGGCCTCTTTCATTGTTTGGTTTTTGCCCGCAAAATACCAACCATGCAAACCTGCAGCTTCAAAGTCTTTTTGGTTTGCGCCATATCCATAATCAATGCCCGCTGAATGTGTGAGTAAGTCGTGGATCGTGATTTCGCGCTGGGCCGGCACGGCTGACTGTGTTTCGTCATCATTAATCACGAGTACTTTGGTGTTTTTAAAGGCCGGAATATATTTTGAAACGGGGTCTTGTAAGCCTATTAGCCCGCGCTCATGCAATATCATTGTCGCCACCGATGTAAGCGCTTTTGTTTGTGAAGCAATACGAAAAAGACTGTCAGTTTGCATGTCTGTATCTGCTTCAATATCTTGTTTGCCCGCTGCATAATGCAGCACTTCCTCACCGTCTTTAATAACCAGAATAACGCCTCCAGCCAATTTGTTTGACTGAATATAACCATCCAAAACACTTTTAGGGGCAGTAAAATCATAGTCTTTTGCCGCTAAATTAGCGGAAAATAAAAACAGAAAAATAATGACCATACTTTGGATTTTTTTATTCGCTGAAGGCAGGAAGGGCTTAGTTTGCATGAGTATCTCTTAAATAGTCGTCATTATTATTTTGTAAACTGTACAATAGTTATCCCAAGTAAGCTATGTTTTGACTTGTTCATGTTATTGATAAAATTTTGTAAAGGACACTGTAATGCAATCAATATCTACCGCAAAAAATATGATTTTCCTTGCTACTGTTTTAATGATTATGATGCTTAGTGTTGCCAAGCCCATTAAAGCTGAACAACTGCTCACAAATACGCCTCAAACAAGCCAAGAAAAACTAAAAATAGCGGTAATAGGCCTTACTCACACTCACGTGCATTGGATATTTGAAAGTGAAAAACGCGGGGATTTTGAGATTGTTGCTATAGCAGAACCAAATATCGATTTAGCGAAGCGTTACGCAAAACAACACAAGTATTCGATGAATAAAGTCTATCCGAGCATGCAAGCTTTACTTGCGGCAAAAAGCGTAGATGCGGTTGCTGCGTTTGGCAGTATTTATGAGCATTTAGCGGTTGTAGAACAGGCTGCACCTTTAGGTATTCATGTGATGGTTGAAAAACCGCTTGCCGTGAATATGCAGCATGCTGAAAAAATGTATGAGCTCGCTAAACAGCATAATATTGAATTGTTGACCAACTATGAAACGACATGGTATCCAAGCAATCACGCAGCCTTTGATATGGCAAAAGGCAATAAGGTGGGGGATATACGTAAAGTGATTGTTCGTGACGGTCACAAAGGACCTGCAAAGCTTGGCATTAATGCAGAGTTTCTAGACTGGTTATTAGATCCTATTCAAAATGGCGGGGGCGCCATCACTGACTTTGGCTGTTACGGTGCCAACTTACTTGTTTGGTTAATGGATGGTCAACTGCCTACTAGCGTCACGGCTATCACCCAACAATTACAAGCTAAAAACAACCCCAAAGTGGATGACGAAGCCACGATTATACTCACATACCCTAATTCACAAGCCATCATCCAAGCATCTTGGAATTGGCCAATAGGCCGCAAAGATATGGAAATTTATGGTACTCGTGGTGTCATATATGCCGATAATCGAAATGACCTTCGTCATCGCACGGCTGAAGGTTACGACAACTTTACTGAAATAACGGCCACACTGCCCGAGCGCAGTTATCCTTATGATGACCCTTTTAGTTATTTTAAAGCCGTGATTAATAAAGATATAAAACCTAGTCGATATGACCTATCGTCGCTCGAAAATAATATGAAAGTAATGAGGATATTGGATGCTGCTAGACACAGCGCCAGCACAGGAAGAACAATTGAATTAATTAAGGACAACTAATAACGAGCATTAGAAATACAAGCAATCTCTTAAACATGTCAATTTGGCTTTGTCTTTGTCTAACGAAGACGATAAAGGATATGCTATGTTTATTGCGAGAAAAGAACGGCTAGAGAAGCGCCTAAAAAGCCCTCGTAATTAAGCGCTGGGTGCACGCTATCGCTAACATATCAACTTATATATGTGGCTATTCTTTACTCTTTTATTACTACTGTGATAGCGCAAGTTGACGCTAAAATCACTATTATTGTCAATAAGAACGTGTCTTGGTTAAGCGTAAACTCACTCATAAAGTTTGTCACAACAGACGTCGTAATTTCAATCGACAGCAAGCAAGTCGTTAACGAAATTAAAGCAAACGCGCTTAAAAGAGTCTTGCGAAAGTATCTAAGGCGATGTTTTAAAACTACCTTTTTGATAATGTCGGTTTGCATTTTTTGATGCTGATATTGCTCGTTTTGTTGCGTAAACAGCGTCTCTATGTCTTGTTCATTTAACCTAGATTTATTCATCAATTTCCCCATTTACTTTATGAAGTATTTTTTTCATAGCGCGCTGACTATGTGACTTTGCCGTGCTAATTGGTATTTGCATAGACTCTGCAACTTCTGCATACGACATCCCTGCGATGTAAACTAAGGTAATAACATGCTGTTGTACTTCAGTTAGGTCACTCATCGCCTTATCGAGAATAAGCTGAAAATCTGCGGCATTATCGGTTTGGTGAGTACCCATATTTTCACGTAAAGCCAATTCACTGGTTTGTGCTGCTATTAAGGTAGTTTCATTTTTATGACGCCTTACAAAGCTTACTGCCTGTCGGTAAGCAATACTGACCAACCAACTTTTAAAAGAGCCAAACTTAAACGAAAAGAGTTTTTCCCATGCACTTAAAAAGGTCGATTGAGAGATTTCATCAGCAATAGAATCACTTCTGACAACTTTTATACAGACGTGTTTAACCAAGCTTTGATAGCGTTTAACCAATTCTGCGTAGCTCGATTGGTCATCGTTAAGGGTCAACTTTACTAACTCATGATCGCTTAGTTGTTCATAAAGCTTCACTCTTTTTGATACCCAAAACGCCAAAAAGCGAAATAGATACAGCTAAAAACAATCGGAATTAAACTCATGTATGTAAGCAAATAGCGTCCTTGCATATCTTGAAAAGGTAAAAGCCACGCTATTGCAAATATGCAAAAACCAAGCGCAGCAAACAGTATCGCTTTTCGTTTATCATTGCGCTTTGGATCGACTGAGTGTAAAAACGTGTCCCATAAATCTGGTGGTAAGGCTTTGTTAGATTCTATGGCGCTAGCTAAGGTGTCGAGTTTGGCTTTTGTTTTCTGTGCTTGCATAATGATGAGTTGTCTTATTATAAAAAACACGATAATCAAAAATGTAATCGGTACTAAAATGTCCGTATTCATTGGCTTAACCTCCAGCTTGCATCTTAATAAATGCGCTTAGTTTAGAATGTGAAAACAAAGAATCAACAAGCTCGTGCACCACATGCATGCCGTTGGCGCCATTGGTAAAAACGATAATCGCTTTTTGATCCTCTAGATTCATTATGACCATTGCTTTTTCTCCCCAATCACCGCCGCCTTGTAAGTAAAAAGTCGCATCTTCATAAGCGAGTTTACTCCAACCCGATACAAAGCCTAGTTCTGATGGGCAGTCTTCTTGTTGCAGGCGACCTGATGCACATACCCGCTGTGCTAAATTATGCGCCAAGCGCCATCTCTCGCCTTTTTGAGATAAGGCTGATGCGTTACTATTTAACACATGTCGTGTAAATACTGCATAATCCGAAATCGTCGTATAAATATCATCTGCAGCATTAAATGTATCTTGTATGCTGGGCTTGCCCATATTTTGTTCTTCATCAAACGGGTAAGCTATTCTTTCGAGTACAGTATCTGGAGGGCTAAAATAAGTATTTTGCATATTGAGAGGTGAAAACAATTGTGTCGAGGCTATGTTAACAAAGTCTTGAGACAAACGTTTTTCGATGTACTTTGCCATGTATTGATAACCTTCTCCTGAATACCCGGGTGCAGTTCCAGGTTCAAACCTGAAAAGTAGCTTATCGTTGGTTTGATAGCGCCAGTTAGGAAAGCCACTTTGATGACTAAGTAAATGCGATAGTCTGAGCGAGTGCAGCCATTTGTCTTTTGCGATGTCTTCGTCGATATGAAATTCTGCGACTTTGTCGTTTAGGCTTATGGTATTGCTCAAGGCTGTTTTTGCGCTCAAGGCTGTTTTCCCGCTCAAGGCTGTTTTCCCGCTCAAGGCTGTTTTCCC
>CAYURD010000029.1:0-35343 GCA_964446865.1 uncultured Glaciecola sp. | reverse complement strand
CGCTCAAGGCTGTTTTCCCGCTCAAGGCTGTTTTCCCGCTCAAGGCTGTTTTCCCATTGCCAGCAACCAAAGACAACACTGTTTCACTAGATATTGGTTTAGTTAAAGAAGCGATGTTATATAAGGTATCAAGCGTGGCTGTTTTATTTGTGCTTTTTTGACCGCTGACCTTTTTTAGACAGAGCTCACCATCTTCAATAAAGGCAACGGCAACGCTTGGCGTATTATGTTTTTGCAAAAGCGTGGGCAAAGAGCGTTCAATCGATAAGCTCGTTTGTTGGCAACTTGCGTTTGATGCAAAATTATTTGGCGAATCTTCACCAAATGGGGATGCATTTGAAAATTGAAATGCACACATTAGCGTTAATAATACAAAGTAGTATTTAATTTGGGTAATACAGGACATTAGTTTCTCGCGTTTTGTTAATCATGATAATAAGACGAGTAGAGACTAATTTTGGATGCAGTGTATTTATTTTTTAATTAAGTGCTTTTCAATAAAGGTACTATTAGAAGGGACTTTTGGGCAATTATACAAATCCCCGTATTGATTCAGATCTGACAATTCATCTTTTGCATTTACATCACCTACTTTTATCGCTTCATTTAAAAACGCCTTACCACTGTCTATTTTTTGATGGCAAATCAAATAGCGACCCACAAAAGTGAGCGCTTTTGGATAGCGACCTTCAATTGCCACGTTCAGATACTCGAATGCGCGCTCAAGATTTTTGGGCTCATCAAAAAAGTGAGTAAGGGCAGCTTGATAAGACGATTCAGGATGAGCTCGATTATCGGCTAAATACTGTGTCAGCCTCTCGTAAGTCTCTAGGTCTCTTACGCCCCGTACACTGAACCTTATCGTCCTTGTGCCTATTAAGAAGTCTGTATCTGAGTGGTAAAAAAATCGATAATTACCCGTCAAAAAATCCATGGCCATATCGCGAATTTCTTGACTGGACAAGGTGCTTAAATTATCGAGTTTTTCTTGCAGAATTTGTTGCCAGTTGTCTTCGTGCGCCATCGTGTTAAAAAAGGAAAGGTAATGGTCGTATTTTTGTGCGCTGGCTGAAGTTTGCGAAGCCACAAGGCTTTGCGCATATCGTCTACCTGTATTATGCACTTTTTCACTTAATAGCTCAGAGCCAACTGTTAAATATTCAATAAAAGAGATCATTGCCTGAACATGACCTTGGTCGGCTGCTTTCATCAACCACTTTTGCCGTTCGTCACTTAAGCGACCATACCACTTGCTTGTATTACCAGGCTCTGGGTTTAATATTGACATATTTGTGGCCAAGGCAAACTGGGCTTCTTTGTCGCCTTTCTTGGCCCGAGAAAATAATAACTTACCGCTGCTAGAGAGATTCTCTAATGTCCCTAGATAAGAAGTGAAATTTTGATTGACCAATGCTTGCTCATACGTTTTATTACCTAATATATTCATGCAAGCAGGCAAAATATTTTGGTAAGTAGCATCTTGTATAGTTTGTTCGCATGCTTGTTCACTGGCTTTATTTACAGAAGCGAACGCGCTTGCGCTATAGATGCTGATTATAAGTGTGACTACAAAAGCCCGAATAGCGCTGTAGGTGTTTTTATTAAAAAAACGCAAATCACACATAACCTTATTTGTACCTGTTTAGCCAATGTCAAAATCGAAAGATATTACATCTCTATTTCTTTTTCAATATTGGTAGTATTACCCTTATGAAGATTTGCTGAATGAGCATACGCTCCAGTTACATACACCAAAGGACACACTAAGCCATAACACAAGCGCTTACAATTTGTGACTTGTGCAAACACAATATTTATTAAATAGTGATAAATGTGCCGCTTTATGAGCGAGCAGCATAGGAACAAAAAACTAAGGGAAGGCATGCATGAAATATAAAATTAGACAAAAAATATTTAGTTTAACCGACAGTTTTGAGATTGAAGATGAGCGCGGTGATATTGCTTACACAGCAAAAGGAAAGGTGTTTAGCATTTCGAGTAGTCAAACCATGTTTGATCCAAGCGGCGCAGAAGTGCTCAAGATCAAACGAAAGTATCTGTCGATTCGCCCAGCATGCCGCTTAGTTAATAACGATGGCAGCGAATGGTTAATCAAAAAACATTTTTGGCCATTTTGGAAAACTCGTTTTTCAATCACGACACCTCAAGGCATGTTAGAGATGACAGGAAATATTTTGCAACATGAATATGAAATGCGTCAAAACGGTCAACTTATTGCGGGCGTATCCAAAAAGTGGTTTAGTTTTTCTGACACATATGGGGTCGATATCTATGTTCCTGAAATCACGGCGCAGTTACTTGCTGCGGTAATTGTCATTGATCGCATTCAACATAGTGATTCAAATTCTTCGTTTATCAGCAGCGACTAAGCCTGAATAATAAGGGGTGTCGCATAGTTGTCGCATTGTTGTCGCATCAATATTTATGACATCCCCACGACACTTAAACGACACTTGCTGTCGTGACGTCTTTCTGCCGTTTTCTTTTTTAGCTCCATGGTGTGAAATTATCTGGCATTCACATTTAAGGAGAGTCACAATGCATCACAATATAGGTATGACAGAAAATGACACAACAAATAGAAACGACAATATGAGTCAGGTATCACTAACAAAAGGCTATTGGTTTTATTTTGACCACGAAGGAAACGACATCTCTATGTTCGGCTCAACGTGGAATGGTAAAGAGACCGTTTATTTTAATAATAGACCGGTTTCGTCTTTCAGAAACATGACAAAGCTGAAAAGTGAACATTCGTTTACTGAAAATGGCCATCAATATGAAATAAAGACAGAAATGAAGAGCATATGGCGAGGTGCGCTTGAGGTACAATTATACTGCGATGGTGAGTTGATAGGCACCGAAAATGCCAGTCAAGTAGAAAAAGGAACAAAAGGAAAGTTGTTCAATTCGTTTTTCACTAAACGCTTTCTCATTTCACTCATTATCTGCTTTTGCATTGGTTTTGCAATTGGCTATTTTGATATCGATGTCTACAACATGGTATTTGGCTAAACAATGTCTGAACTAAACATGAAAAAGCACAATTGGTGCCATTTAGAATACGAAGGTCATCGCATAGCTGCGCATTTTAGTGCGTGGTCTGGTAAAGAAATCATCTATGTTGATGACCATCCAGTATCAGAAACCCGAAATTTACTTAGGTTTATCTCCAAGCACCCCATTGAGCTAAACAAAGTTCCTTTCACTGTCGAGCTTGAAGTCCTAAACCCTTTTACAGCCGCAGTCGAATTACGCTTGAAAAAAGGCGCTCGCACAGTGGCAAAGAAGAATCAGCGAATACTACAAAAAAAGACGCTTGTCTCTATATTTGGCTTTTTCGCTGCTTTTGCATTCGTAGGTTTTGTCGCTGGCATTGCCTTTGCCAAGCTGGTGGTAGGGTAAATCATAAATGGAAATTAGAGGTGACATCGTTAAACAAATGCGCAATGACAAAGGATGGACGCAAGCTCACCTTGCCGAGGTATGCGATGTGAATTTGCGTACTATCCAGCGCGTTGAAAATCAAGGTAGTGCATCGGTCGAGACAATCATGGCTTTGTGCGTCGCCTTTGATGTTAAACGCCAAGCTCTATTTAAAGTGCCCGAAGAAGCTGAGCTTAAAAATATCGAAACGCCCTCCAAAAAAGCATTTATCTTAGTGTTTCTAGGGGGCATTTTTATTGGCATTAGTAGCACGCTCATTCCCATTTTATTTTTAGGCTAACAACCCTGCTTTTAGTTAAGAGATCAAGGGGTCAGAGCCATTGAAACTCGAGACCCACCTTATTTTGTGCACATCATGCAATCAAACTAATCAACAACATAACCTGATTGAATGATACGTTGCATCTCTCGCTCATATAGCGCAATTTTCTCGGGAAACTGTTCAGCTACATTATCGATTTCAGATTGGTCTTGAGCTAGATTATATAATTGAGGAGTATCCATAAATCCACCTTCTATGTTTTTCCCTTCAACAAAAGCACCAATCTTTGGTGTTTTGACTGGCGCGATATACTTCCAATTACCATCTCTGAAGGATAGCGTTGCCACTGACTCTTGAATGAGACTTTGGCGCTTAGAATCACCTTTACCCAAAAGATAATCGGCATTAGCAACACTATCTCTAGCTTCATTATTCACTAATTCAATATTTAGCATATCTGCTAATGAGGCATAAATATCCATTTGTGAAAGAAGTTGATCGCTAACGCCTTTTGTGACAACGCCTTTATATGAAACGATAAACGGAACACGCGTACCTGCTTCGTGTGCACTGTATTTACCACCTCTAAAAGGGCCAGCGGGTTTATGTTCACCTAGCATTTCAATTGCCATATCGTCATAACCGTCAGTCAACACTGGACCATTATCACTGGTGAATATAAATAGCGTATTTTCAGTTAAACCAAGCTTTTCAATTTCATCAATAATTTGTCCCGTCATCCAATCCATTTGCACAATGGCATCACCTCGTGGGCCCATTTCACTCTTGCCCTGAAAGCGAGGATGGGGAAGTCGCGGTACATGGATATCATGATATGAATGAAATAAGAAAAACGGCTTGTCTTGATTCTCGCGAATAAATCCAATGGCTTTGTCGGTAAATACATCCGGAAACTCCTCGTCTACCCACAAAGCAGACTCGCCACCAGCCATAGTGCCAATGCGAGAAACACCGTTCACAATAGTGTCGCTGTGCTGCCTGTCGGCTACCACGCGTGCTAGTTCAGGATTTTCGTAGCGAGTAGGTCTATTGCCCACCTTTTCGGTGTAACTTACGGTGATTGGGTCACTCGGATCAAGCCCGATTACTCTGCCGTTTTCGGTATATACAGTCGGCACTCTGTCGCCAGTCGCCGGTAACAAAAAGCTGTAATCAAACCCAATATCGTTAGGGCCAGGCGAAATGTGTTCATTCCAGTCCACATTGCCATCACCTAAACCTAAATGCCATTTACCCACAACCGCTGTCGCATATCCTGCCTTTTTAAGCATTGCCGGCAGCGTTGGCTTGTTTGGCTTTATAAGCGCTGGTGCGTCACCTTTTAAGACTGCGGCATTAATCCTAAAACCATGCTCACCGGTCAATAAACTATAACGAGAAGGCGTGCATGTAGCAGCAGAACTATGCGCGTCGGTAAAGCGAATACCATTTTTTGCAAGCGCGTCAATAGACGGTGTTTCAACGCCGATTGCGCCGTATGAACCAAGATCCCCATAACCAAGATCATCAATGTAAAAGATGATGACATTAGGTTTTTTTTGGATTGTAACTTGTTCATCACCTTGTTTACCGTTGTCACAAGCGACAAGTAAAGTGATTGTAGCAGCAGATATGAGTAATTTGAGCGCGTTCATGTACTAGCCTTTTTTTATTTTTTCAAATTTAATTATCCACTTAATTGTATATATAAATCAAGATATTTAAATATGCACACATTATCCACTGAAATTATCCTTTTCAACATTATTTAACTTATTTTTTATCAATTTTTACAATGGCTTATAGCGTTTTCATCTGCCCACAAGTTAGATACCTGTGTCATAAATGTGTAAAAAGATCGTCACCAAAACGCCACCGATCTTTCATAAATCCGTCTGCAAACTGTCATTTTTGATCACCACAATGTCAACTCGCATGGATTGCAGTAAGTGTTCATGCCTATCAAAAATCAGACTAACATTTTAACTGACTAGGGTAACTGGTAATGCTTAAACATGATGATACTCCCATTGATAACGCGACACTTCATGATGACAAAGAAGATATCGCATCAAATAATTCTGGCAACCGTGCGTTTACAGATGTACTGCAATCAAATTTATCCAGACGTAAAGTGCTAACTGGCGGCGCTGTTGCTGCAGCCGCTGGCTTTTTTACACCCGCAGCGACCGCTGGCTTAAGAGGTTTAGGCCGTTCAGAATCAATAGGCCGAGGCGCAGATAGAATAAATCGCGAGTTAGTTGGCTTTAAACCCGTGGCGATAGCGGACGTGGTTGATACAAGAATGCCAACAATATCTGAAGACTACGAGTACCAATCTTTTATCCCTTGGGGTACTCCTATTCAGCCTGGAATAACTACAGAATATGCTGGCGACCCTAATACCCGACCATCAGCTGAACAAGCTGAACAACAAGTAGGTATTGGCCATGACGGCATGTGGTTTTTTCCTATCGATTTACCCAGTGCCCAGCGCTATGGCCGTCGTTACAGAGCAAGAAGTGACGAAGGCATGCTGTGTGTCAATCATGAATTTGGCAGAAACTCGCACGTCTTAGGAAAAAATGCACCAGAGAGCATAGAGGATGTGCGCCTGTCACAGCATGTGCATGGCGTGTCAGTTATTCGTATAAAAGAACACCTTGACGGTTGGCAGGTAGAACAAAGTGAAAATGCAAGACGAATCACCGTGAATACGCCGGTTGAATTTATGGGGCCTGCTGCGTCCTCGTCACTCTTGCAAAACCCAGCGAACAATATGCCATTAGGCACAGTGAATAACTGTGGTTCAGGTCCAACGCCATGGGGCACTTACTTAACTTGCGAAGAGAACTTTAACGGCTATTTTGGTTCGGCGACATTAAACAGTGATGAATTTAACGAGCTCAGAACAGAAGAGCAAGGTCGATATGGCTTTGACTTTGACGGCTTTGGTTATGGCTGGCACTTTTTTGATCCACGTTTTGACTTGAGCAATCCAGACTATGTAAATGAACAACATCGTTTTGGTTGGATAGTCGAGATAGACCCCTTTGATGGTACTAAACGCCCTGTTAAACGCACAGCAATGGGCCGTTTTAAGCACGAAGCTGTCGCGATTGCAGAAAGTAGCAACGGCCGCATTGCAGCTTACATGGGTGATGATCAACGTTTTGATTATTGCTACAAATATGTATCAAACATCCCATGGGAAGAATCGATAGAACTGGGCTTAAGTCCGCTTGACGACGGAAAGCTATTCGTCGCGCGTTATAATGACGATGGTACAGGAGAATGGTTAGAATTAACGGTTGAAAACCCACTCCTAGCAGAGCGATTTGCCGACCAAGCTGAACTATTGATATATACCCGCATAGCGGCTGACATATTAGGCGCCACACCAATGGATCGTCCCGAATGGACAAGTATTGGCAAAAACGGTGAAGTATATTGGACACTCACCAATAACTCACAAAGAACTATCCCTGACGCAGCTAACCCAAGCGCACCAAATAATGACGGTCATATTATTCGTACCACCGATGCTGACGATCATTTAGGCACGACGTTTGAGTGGGAAATCTATTTACTCGCTAACGACACTCGAGGCACAGAAGGCGTATTTACTGACCCAGATTTAGCATGGGCCGATAGCAGTGGACGATTATTTATTGGCACCGATGGTGGTCAACCCGATGGGCTGCAAGATCAGTTAACCGTGATTGATACTAATAAAGACACCCCAGAGCCAAAGCGTTTGTTAGTTGGCGTGCAAAGTGATGAAGTCACTGGCTTTACCATTACGCCAGATAGACGAACCGCTTTTGTTAACTTACAACACCCTGGCAATGGCGACCCTTCGTCTACTAACTTTCCGGCAGCACCCGATGGTTTTACCGTGCCTCGTGATGTCACATTAGTGCTTAGGCGCAAAAACGGCGCAATAGTTGGTTCGTAAGCTCACCTGAACACGCTTACATGAAACATAGTCACGTTAAATAAAAGCTGTTTGACGTGACTTCTTCAACACCAATTTTTAATAAACGTAATCTTGAGGAATAAAAAATGGGCATTAGCGCATGGCAAATACTAATTGTTTTACTCATTGTGATCTTATTGTTTGGTACCAAAAAGCTGAAACATATTGGCGGCGATTTAGGCGAAGCTATTAAAGGCTTTAAATCAGGCATAAAAGACAAAGAAGACGATCCAGTTCAGTCACTTGAGCAGCGTCCTTCAATTGAAAAAGCGTCGCAATATGACACATCAGATGCTGACTTTATCAAGCCTTCGGCAGTGAATAAGCCTTAGCAAAAGCCCATACAAATAACCTTAACAAGAGTAAATAACATGCCATTTGATATCGGTTTTATTGAACTTTGTATTTTGTTGGTTGTGGGTTTGATGGTGCTAGGCCCCGACAAACTGCCGGTAGCTGCCAGACAATTAAGCAAATGGTTCAGAGGCACTCGTCGTCATATCCATTCATTTACTTCTGAAATCAATAGAGAACTTGAGATGGACGAATTAAGTCGGGAGCTTAACGCTCAAAAGCAAGCCTTGAGTATGCAAGATAATCCCAAGATTGACCTTAGTCCTGACGTAAATTCTGAGCTCAATTATGAGCTCAATTCCGTTCAAGTAGCGGCATCAGAAGTTAAGGAAAAACCGGATAAGGCAATAAATTAGGATTAAAGAGAATGTCGAACAATACAAAAAATCCATACGAAAAAAACGAAATGCCGCTTTTATCACATTTAATCGAGCTAAGAGCACGTCTGATAAAAGCGGTGTTAAGCATCCTTATTTTGTTTGCAGCCATGATTGCGTTTGCTAATGAGATTTATCTCATTCTTGTAGAGCCCCTTATGCAGCAATTGCCTGAAAATAGCGAAATGGTCGCGACAGGCCTCATCGATCCGTTTTTCACGCCCTTTAAATTAGTGTTGATAGTTTCGTTTTTCTTAGCCATTCCTGTTGTTTTGCATCAAATATGGTCGTTTGTAGCACCGGGCTTATACAAAGGAGAGCGAAAGTATGGGCAAGCTATATTAGTAAGCAGCATTATCCTTTTCTATTCTGGCATGGTGTTTTGTTACTTTGTCGTATTTCCACTGATGTTTCAGTTTTTTCCATCAGTTGTACCCGACGGCATTCGCTACATCCCAGATATGACCAATAGCCTTAACATCATGATTAAGCTGTTTTTTGCTTTCGGCTTGGCATTTGAAGTCCCAATATTAACGGTAGTATCCGTGTTAAGCGGCGCCACAACTATAGAAAAGCTTAAAAATAGCCGCTCATATGTGATTGTCGCCGCATTTGCCATCGGTATGCTGTTGACACCACCAGACATGATTTCTCAAACCTTACTCGCCATCCCTATGTGGCTATTGTTTGAACTTGGGCTAGTTTTCGCCAGCTGGTGCCAAGCAAAAACGCCTGAAACAGAGGCCAAAGCTGCGGCTGAAGTAAGACAGAACATTGCTAAGCCAAGCTTACATTCAACCGTCAGTAAATGAATATGTCATGACTCTATTTTTTATTCACTATTTTCAAAAAGCATCATTTTATGTCGTTTTCTTTATTGCGATTTCCGCAGCATGTAAACGGCCTAATTTGTATAAGTAGTTGCTCTTTTTAAAGGCTTTGTATTCATATGTTTTTTACGAAAACAAAGCAAACGAAATATGCAACTGAGGCAATCAAAGTAAAACCCAACACTACAATTTAAATATGGAACTGATATGAAAAAACAATCTCTTATCGCAACAGTATTATTACTACTTTCTATACAGGCAAATGCCGTCGTCATCTCTCTTGATGGACAAGAATCGGATGGTGCGGCGTTTAACATTTTAGCGTTAAACAATGGCGATACTCGTGAAGTATTAGATATTAGCTTTTCGTTTTTTTACGAAGCGCTCGCAACGTCTTGGGCTTCAGATCTAGTCGTCGAAATTGCCCATTTAGATAGCGGTAACTTTTATCAAATAGGCACTCAAAGCTTTGGCTGTACTGACTTGGGCATAAACTGCGAATTTGATTTGGGATGGCTTGATGAGCCAGGTATTTTTGAGGCTACAGGCACACTCTCGTTGGCTGCCGACACTATATTAGATGGCTCAGGAGATTGGGAAGTACTCATTGCTGACTCATTTGATGACAACGGCGTAGACGGTATATTCTTAGCAGGATCGTTTGTTGAAATTGTGCAAGGGAGTCGCGCAGTTCCGGCCAATAGCCCCGGTACATTGGCCTTTTTTATACTCGCATGTCTTGCTTTTGTAACATGTAAAAAGCTGCTTTGAGCATATGATTGTACCTAATCGATGGCCTCGACTAGCGAGGCTATCTTAAATCAATCACTAAATTAAGTCAGCAACGACAAGTTGATTTCTGCCATTACGCTTTGCTTGATAAAGTGCAGCATCTGCCCGCGTACCTTCGTAAAATCTAAACATGACCAACAGACACCTCGTTTTTGTAAAATTTACTATGTAAAATTTTATTTGTGAAATTATCATAAGTTTTACGCTAGTATGAAAATGTACCAAATGGAAAGCAAAGAAAAAGCTTACTTGTTTGGGGAATATGAATGGGCAATATTTAAAACGAGCGTTCAAAAAAACTCGACTTAAAATAGAGCAACAAGCATTCACAACTAAAATATGAAATACCGTCAAGCTCATATAAAGATGACGCATTGGAGAAATATGATGAACATGCCAGCATTTAATGTAGACAACTTAACAACGACAACAGCGGCAACAACTGTTAACGCGCTAGTGGCAGCCTCCAATAACGCAAGGTGGCAGAGCGCTTACGACCTACTCGAAAACGAAAACGCGATATTTCAAATGCTAGATGCGCGCTTTCCACTACAAGAACGCTCGCATAAAGACGTTAAACAATACGTAGTATATTACCGCCACATCATGGCCTTTTTTACCGACGGCTCACACTGCGGCTTTGATAAACCAAAACAGTTTGCAGCATACAATGGCTGTAAAGAACAACCTAGCTCAATCTTATTACGTGAAAATGGCTTACACGTAGAGTTAATGTTTAATCGTGCATCAGCTCGCGGGAAAGCAAACGCGTCGGGTCTTGAAGATGTGCAAATTGAATTCCCAACAAAGCGTGATTTTGTGGCGCCCGATGGTTGTGATTACAATATTTAAGGTATAGCGTCTTTCGAAAGGTTTCTGAAAAATACACACAGAACTTCGGCGTTCTCTGCTTGATTGGGAACCTTGCGTAGCAAAAACTCCTTAAATAAGCTTGCCAATTTGACCACTTATTATCTCTTCATCTACTTCTTACGCATCTTCAACTTCAATATCTAAATATCTAACTGTACTTATGACTTCACTAATGGATAATATTATACTTAGGTATATATTATTTTGGATAGCACTTACGAATAATTTTTAATAATTTTGCATAGTTAGGGGTAGCTGTGTAAATAAAGCGTAGTTTAACGAAATGACTATTACTCAGCACAAAAATAAGATATTTGACGATAACGAATAAGTCTTGTTTCGTTTTTTAGCAATCACCACCGATAATTTACGGGTCTTAGGCAAAAAAATGTTGTTGCAACAAAAAACAAATTTATTCCTTTTAATGGTCGCGATTGTTGTCTCAATCACTGCATATCTATTGACGTCTAAATTTGTCGGCAGTTTATTGGTAGATATAAGCGAAAGTGAAAAGTCTGTGGTGATTGATAATATCCACAAAGACATCGCTGTGCTTGATGAATTATTGCTAAATATAGAACACAAATGGGATCAAGAGCTCTCTACCTCATTACCCAGTCTTGCCCAGCGCATAAATAACGATGCTTTATTTGACGAAGTATTCGTAAATGAACTTGTTGATACTTATAAGAATAAGCAAAAAAATCCCAATGAGCTTCAACCAGAACAAGTCCAAAAACTTACCAACATGCGTGAGTATTTACAGCAACTTAAACAAGAGTATCAAGTATCTGACATACATCTGATTAATCGTGAGCTTATTGTTTTTGCTAGTACCTTTGAACAAGAAGTAGGCTTAGATCTGAGTTTAATTAGTGATGCTTATACAACATTGTTGAACAACTTATTTGCTAAGGGAGAGTTTGCAGCTCATCGTTTATCACTGTCTGATGCAAACGGAAAGCTAAAAAAATATGCGTATTATAGTGTCCCTAATAGTAATATTTTGGTCAACGTTGATATTGACGTAAAAGAGCGTTTGGCAATTGAAGAAGATAATCGACTAGGCACCTTTATTTTTGGTAAGTATGTGTCTGAACTTGCGAGCAAATACGATGTTATCGACGATATAGATTTACTCATTATTAGTGAAACAAGCCAGTGGTCTCTTTTGCAAGAAGGGAATGACGTTGCGCCAAATCTTGCGCGCAAATTATACGCAGGCGAGCATGATGCTGGAAATACTGATTCGTCGATTTTTATCCCTATTACCCTCAATGCTTACGACGAGATTGGTTTTAAATCGGTATTACATATTGCGTATAACAATAATACCAGTGAGGTGCTGCAAAGCCGATTGCGTTATATTTTGTTTGGTATTGTGCTGTTTTTTGTCATCGTTTTATATTTAGTATTGAGATTTGGTAGTGGAGCCATTTTCTTAAAACGCTTCAACTCGCTTAATCAGCAGCTAAAACAAAAATCTCTTGGCGATAAAACTGAAATTGCACTAAGCGGCAACGACGAGCTCTCTATGATTGCCAGCGAAGTCAACAAGCTTATGCAGCGTATGGAAGACCAAATAGAAATCAACAAAGGTTTGCACACACAAAGTTACACCGATAGTTTAACGACAATTGCTAATCGGCGCTATTTTGACGAACAGATATCAATTGAATGGCGTCAAGCAAAGCGCTTAAAAAACGATTTTTCGATTCTTATGATCGATATAGATTTTTTTAAAGAGTACAACGACCGATATGGTCATGTGGCAGGAGACACCAGTTTAAAGAAAATTGCTCAGTTTATTGATGCAGAATTAACGCGTCCAAGAGATTGTGTTTTCAGATACGGCGGAGAAGAGTTTATGTGTTTGCTACCCGAAACAGATCCTCAAGGCGCACAGCTTATCGCTCAATCGCTTAATCGTAATATACAAAAATTAGACATAGAACATGAAGGTTCAAGCATTGCTAAATCAATAACTGTCAGCATTGGCTGTTTGACCGTAAATGGTAACGTTGATCTTACTGAAGATGGCCTTATGCACGAAGTTGATACGTTATTGTATTTGTCAAAAACAACCGGTAAAAACAAAGTCTGCGCTGACTATTTGAATTAATAACAAGCCCTAGATAAATCTTGACCGCAGCGGCCGTAACAAAACCAAAGTATAATGATTAGCCAGTTCTGATAGCCAAGCTTTATATTGTCATTTAATTGAAGATTTTAAATCTTCCAGTGAATTAGGGCTTTGAAAAAGTCAGTCGTCTTAAATTCATTAACAACGCCACCTTCAATTTTTTGGGTACGTTTACTAAGTAAGCCCATTTGATAGGCGAAATCAAAAAACACTTTATAAACATAAAGCGATTCGTGAAAATTTTCATCTTCAAATAGCTGAGGAAAAGCATCAAAAAACCAATCGCTTAAATCTTCCCCATCGGTCCATGAACGCGCCTTAACATGCAATAAATAAAGGGTAAATCCAATGGATTGCCTCAAAAAGCCACATGAGTGTTCATCACCATAGGGGTAAGCCCAATTCAGTTCATTTAAATAACACTTGAGCAAACTTTCAAACAAAAGATGCTGCTTATTTTGAATATCATTCGCAAGTGACTTTCCTTTTTTGCTTAATACCCATGTTGACTTTGTGCACTTTATGTATCCGCATAAATCAAGCAGTACTCTGACTATATGTAGGTCATGAAAGTTAAATTCTGCATTAAAGTTCGCCTCCATAAAAGCTTTGTTGCCAGAGGGGATAATAATATCTTGTTCGTACTCTACAAATATTTGACGGCACATGTTACGAGGTAAATTACCAGTAGAGGTTGCTTTGATTTTATTTTCGTTAAGTGTCGCTAAAAGTTTAGTCGCCAAATAATTAAAAGGTAACTTTGCATAATCATGGCTTTGGTCAAAGTGCCATGCCAATATCTTCGGCGAACTTAAAGGAGCCGTCATTAAATCTTGCATTTGTGTGGGTGACAAGTCTAAAAAGTCAGCGATACCTTGACTGTTACGCTCATTCATAAAATCGTTGGCAAACGCTTGTACATCCTCTAGTGTTTCAAAATTATGCCCTTGTATTGCCTCACTTATCTCTTTGTTTAATTGGCTTGCTGGATTATTAGTGCCGTTGCCTAAGTCAGAAAATACTGAATACGGTGGCAATGCACTAACTGAGCCATCTTCAAGGGCGCTTAGCATTTGTTCGTGCATTACGACAATTGGCTCATTGGGCATAATTTCGCTTAATTTTGTCAGATAATGGCGAGCTTGAGGATAGTCTTTTAAGTACATATATGCCGTGCATAATAACTCTAGCGCTTCGGCGTTGTCAGTTTGGACAGAAAGGATTTTTTCTAGTAAGGGAGTCGCTTTCTCGAAGCGCTCGGCCACCATATGGATATTAGCTTTGTCATAAAATTCCCAGTTTTCAAAATACTTTTCAGGGCTGACATTACTTGGCATATCATGAATAATGGATTCGATTTCAGCAACAAGCTCTTTAAATTGGAACTTTTGTTCGGTGTTTGCTAATTGACATGCTTTAAAAAATGCATTCATACTAGCGCCTTTATTGCCCATTTCTTGTGCGCACAAACCAAGATTATAAAAAACATAGGCGTCTTGGTGACCAAGATAAATCGCTTCTTTGAAAAATAAATAAGCGTCGGCATAATCATCTTCAATTAAAAAACGTTGGTAACCTTGCATCACATAGGCGATGGGGTGGCGTGGATACTTGTTGACTGCTTTTTTAATCAGTTGCTTAGCGACTCTAAATTGCTGATCATCAATTGCTTCAAAAACTTGATTTAGACGGGATTGCATATTTTTTGTCACTTTGTCTGACATATTTGTTACGTTTGCCATTAAATGTTTTATCCTTTGTATGTTACTTAACTGTTTTTAGTCGCTAGTGCCATCAACTGCAGATGCATGGATAATGTACTAATTATCACCTTTCTCCATTTCGAAAAGCAATTAAAAATGTTATGCATCTGCTTAAGCTTTTTACTTCAACTGGCATAATATCGCCTGCATTAGTTGCCAAAATAAATTCGATTTTAGCACGGGCCGATTGGTTCAATTTACGTTAAAAGCGAGCCACAGAACATTTTGACTATCAAAAGTCGACATCAAAATAGTTAGTTGCTCAATTTTACTCTAAAGTGATATACAAATATTGGAACATTTTCATCGATTAATAGAAATGGCAGCTTTAACACATATAGAATTTGAAGCGTTACATCCATTTAAAGATGGAAATGGGCGTACTGGTAGAATGCTAATAACGTTAATGCTACGGCAACCTGGTGCGATATCAGCTCCACATTTTTATGTAAGTGGTTATTTTGAAGAGAACAAAGCTCAATATATAGATACTATGCACCGTCTGTCTGAAACAGGAGAGTGGGATGAGTGGTGTTCATTTTTTCTTGAAGCTATTGAACAGCAAGCTATTAAAAATTTAGCAATTGCTGAAAGTATTAGTGCACTATACGAAGAAACAAAACAAATATTTGCAGAGTCATTATCTTCGAAGTGGAGTGTTACAGTTTTAGACTTTGTTTTTACTAACCCTGTTTATCGAAATAATAAGTTCACAGCCAGTAGTGGTATAACTTCTGCAACTGCGGCAAGATTTACAAGAACGATGTTAGACAACGGTATAATTCACACTATGGAAGAAGCATCTAGCCGGCGTCCTGCGTTATATTCATTTGAGCCACTATTGGATTTAGTGAGGGTTTAAATAAAGCAACTTGGGCTTACAGATCCTCAAGGCGCGCAATTAATGCCAAGCCCTAGAGAAATCTTGACCACAGCGGCCGTGACAAAACCAAAGAATAAAACGTTAATGCTGGCGCAAATTTGCCCTTACTCCATAAAAATCTTGCTTGGCCTAACAAAAACTTTTTCGCTAAAAAGGCATTTGCCAAATCGACTGATTCGCTTTTGTTCACTTCCCTAAGCTCGTCAAGCGTGCTGCCGGCAAGAAACTTACGGGTTTCGTTATTTTCTACCCATTCTTTAGCAATTTTGCTAGCTTCTTTGCGCAGGTCATCATGAGGCACACACCACTGCACTAAGCCTGCTTCCAGCGCCTCTTTACCCGTTGGCTTCCAGCCTTCTTCACCAAGCATGCGCTGCGCATTTTCAGGTCCAATTAATCGAGGAAAATGTAAGCTAGAGCACCCTTCTGGCGTGACACCCAATGCTGCAAATGGCAAAGAGAATGTTGCATTTTCTGACGCAATTATGCCATTACACAAGGTGGCCGAGGTGACACTTGCACCAATGGCAGGCCCGTTAATCGCCACAAGGATAGGTTTAGGGCATAACAAAAAAATCTCAAACAGACTCTGATTTAACTCAACAATCATATTTTTAAGTTTTTTGGGATGCATCATTTTGATAGTGCTCGACAAGTTAACTCCCGCCGAGAAGTACTTGCCACTGCCCGTAAAAATAATGACTTTGACTCTATCATCTTTTGTAGCAGCCGCTATCGCCGACTTAAAAGACATCATCATATCCATTGTCCAGCCGTTTAGTTTTTCAGGACGGTTCATCGTTATGGTAACAACATGATTGGCAATGGTTGACGTGCAGTGCTGGGCTTCTATCAATGTTAAATTTAGATCATTCATAAGAGGGGCTGTTATCTATTCGAACTTTATTTTTGTGGATACTATCAGGATATTAACACTTTGTCTTAGTTGGATATTGATGCTCTGCGCCAGCAATCAGAGCATCTGATTAATTTATCATTACATGAAAACGCTATGCCTTTGATACCAAGTTTAAAATGGTACTACCATCTGCACCTGAAAATAGAAACTTAATAACAATAGCAGCAGCGGCCTCAAGTTGATAAGCATGTTCGTTACCGCCAAGCATTACCGGTTTAGCACCTAAATCCCTTATTAAGGTTGCAATAATTGTGGCGGCGACCTCATCAGCACTGAATAAAACAGTCATTAACTTATCTGAGTACATTTTGTCTGGGTTTTCCCAAACGGAGGTATGCGCCATATTAAATGCTTTACCAAATGACGCCTTAGGATATTGTTTGGCTAAAATTTCAGTAATTGATGTGCGACTTTCGATAGTAGATGTGAATGTTTCTGTCGATATTGGATTAGAAATATCAACGATTACTTTATTTTTAAAGCCATGAGATTTTGCGTAATCTGCCATAGTTTGCACAGCAACCGCGGCAGGAACGGCCAAAACGATTACGTCTGCAAAATCAATCGCCTCTTCTACACTGCCATACTTCGCATTAAGCTGCTGCGCTAGAACCTGCGACTTTTCGATGCTTCGCCCACTAATAAATTGATCGTGCTGACTTTGCCAGTTGACTGCTAAAGCCTTAGTCATGGCGCCATTGCCAATGAATGATATTTTCATGCTTTATCCTCTTCTTTTCACCAACGCTCGCACAAGCAACTAAACGATGACAATACTGCCATTACTACCAGATACTATTTGCTCACGATACTTTAATGCAATATCACTTACCGACGTGCCACTGCTAGGGTCCATTCCCATTAATGTCATGGTTTCTTTTACCCAGCCTGGAGATACACCTAAAATACGAACATGCTTATCTTTAAGTTCTAAAGTAGCGCTTCTTATTGCTGACTCCACGCCCGCATTGACTGCTGATACAATACTACTACCAGCGATGGGATATTGCGCCAACACACCCGTCGTCAGTACAATACAACCGTCTTTATTGAGATGTTTTACACCATATCGAATAAGATTTATTTGCCCCATGAGTTTGTTTTGCAAACCATGCTGCCAATCATCATCTGAAGCTTCAGACCATTCTGCAAATCTTGCAAGTCCAGCGGTGCAAACAATCCCGTCTACCTTGCCCGTTTTTGTGAACAAGGCTTCAATAGAGTCTACAGACGTAATATCCACGGGAAACGTATCGCTATTATACGATGCGCTCATAATGTGGTAATCCTTTGATAAGTTCTTAACTATTGCACTGCCAATTAAGCCAGTGGCACCAATTACTAATATTGTTTTCATATGAAAGCCTTTCGTAAAATATAAGTTTATACGCTGCACATTTTTTGATAGCGCTAGTAAAACGCAATAAGCTTATGATTGGATATAAATGAGAAAATGTTACTGAGGGGGTCAAACGATTGATATCAAAATATTGCTATTCCATTGATGTAACCAAACACTCAAAATCGAGCCCTGAATACCGATTGAAGACGCAGAGCATCTACATGGTTGTTATCTTGCATTTCTCGATAGCCATAAACCGCTTCAAAACCGTAGCTAACTCCAGCTATTGGGGTTATAAATACGTTTGCGGTGGCTGTGTAACCCGACAAAAAACTGTTTGATGGTAGCCATTGTGACGACTCTACGGCCACTCGTCCGTATGAAAACGTTGAGCGAACAATATCACTCCACCAGTGTTGATACGCAAAATAAGCTGCGTAGGCATCGATATTGTCTAAACGAGAAGAACCAGTGATAACCGCATCAAGTCCGCCACCGGCGAGATTTGTAAAATAACGACCAATGCCACTACCAGTGGCCAATCCAAAAGTAACATTATGTCGAGACTTAGCATGCGGCACGTGCTGTCGCCCGGTAAAGTTGAAGCCATACCCACTATCATTGTTTGTCTTGCTGGCAATAGTCGCACTAAGATCGCGCCCCAACACCGCCAGCCTTAAATGTCCCGAAGAATGACGATAATGCACAAAAGCGTGTAAATCAGGTTTTTCGTCAAACACCAGCGTTTCAAGTTCATCAAAACGGGCAATATCATTTTCTGGATTTTCGATAGCGATACTCATTCTCCATGAATCATTGAGCCATGGCGCATATCGCACTCCCGATTGTCGTACCGCCGGTCTGCCAGCAGGAGTAACCACATCTATATGTTCTGGAAATGACTCGACATCAACAAAAGAAGACCACCATTGTCCTGCATAAAAGTCACCCCACTGAGCAAAAGCGTGCCTCAATCTTAAGTTGTAAGCATTAGTTAGTAATTCGTTCCCTGTTTCACCTCTAAAATCGGCTTCCATAAATATACGTATAGGCCTGTCTTTTTTTGAGTTTCTTACATCAATATTGATGCGTGAAGAACGTGCTGAAACGAAGACATTTTCTGATGCCGCTTCGCTGCCAAAAGTGCTCAATAAAAATAAATCGGGCGTGCGCACATCGTCACGATCAGCTATCACTTCAGCCTGCACAAAACCACCAATGGCCATTGATAAAGACGTACCTGGTATATTGATGGACTGAGGCCACTCACCGGCTAAAACTAATGTCTGATCAGGAAAGCGCCCTATACTTTTCGAATTTCCTGACCCAGACTCCCCATTTGTTTGAGGTGCATCAACAGGCTTAATATTGACTATTCGTTTACTTTTGCGCTCTTTTTGAAGGCTCAACAGTCGTTTTATCTCGTTCAACTGTGCTTCTAGGCGTACTTGTCGAGCTTTGTTTTCCGATAGAGACTCCTCTAACACTCTTATTCTTGAAATAAGCTCATGGCTAGAATTTCCCTCAGACGGATCATCAGAAGCAAAACATATTGCAGGAAAAAGTGCAAAAACAAACCAAGGTTTCACATACTTCTCCTATTGCTCAAAAGGAGGCCATGCAACGCCCTGCATCCAGCGACCAATCATACTGCGAAATGGTTTCGCCGTTATATTCTGATACATGCCAACTTGCGCATACGGGGACATCTCTATAAATTTTGCCGCCGCTTGTGCGCTTGATGCATGAATTAAATACAGACGCTGATTAGGCGCTTCTTTTATATTCTCAAAAACCTGACCTGCAATCATGATGTCGTCATAGTTTTGCTGAAGATAAGCGGCATATTGCGCCCCATGTGCTTCGCGTAAATGTTCTGTACCAGGCACGGTTTCTGCTGTTACCATAAATAATTCTTGAGTTTGGTTTTGCACAACTTTTCTTTTAAATGGCTGGAAGCCAGTTTCATGCAAGTTGATTTTAACTATTTTCGCTGTTTCGATGCCGCTTTCGGGTGGGATATAACTCCCGCCATTTGTCACAACATACAAAGCACTTTCGTCACCGTATTGTCGACCAAAAGCTGCCGCCGTCGCGCCGGTCATTCCTTGTGTATTTTGGGCAATAGTAGTAACGACACCCTTTTGTGTTACCTGTACGAGCGTATTCATTGGATGGGTAGCAATATACATGTCCCCATCTTGTGCAACAGCAAAGTCATCTCCAACCACCCCTGTAGCAATAGTGTTGATATCTTGAGGGGCATAATTGTCATCCAGTTCAATTGATAACACCGTAGCCCGTTCAGAATTTGTTAATAACAATTTGCCCATATAGTACTTAATGCCGTTAACACCCGGGAATTTGGTATTTTGAGGATTAGCCTTCCCCAGAAGCGGGTGTTCAAAATACAAACTCACGGTTCCAGTGTTAACATCAATCGCATAAATTTGACCTGTTTCAGCGCTTTTGATTGCGCCTATTTTTGAGTCAACTACCAACAACTTCCCGTTTGGCAAAAACGCTGCGCCATTTAAAAATATGGCCTGAGGAAGTAAGGCCAAAAGCTCTGGTTTACCTTGCTGCACAATTTTAAATACCGCCTGTACGCCTTCTTGATTGCGACCGGTCGAATAAACATGATCATCTTGACTGACTGCCAAGCCGGCAAAAGAAGCTCCCTTTTTAGCTTGAGCTATAACACTTACATCGCCGTACTTTGGAATGCTCATTATGCTGTGAGACTGCGCTTCACTTACATACATATCACCAGAAGATGTAAACACTATGCTTTCAAAAAAATGTCCTGGCGGACGCGTCAATAAGACTTCTGTTTCGATAAAATCTTGTGCAATGGATGCTGAACTGATAAGCATGATCGAGAGTAAGATTGAGTACTTATTAGTATAGGTCTTCATTTGATTTTCCTTAATTAATACAAACCCTATGAACTAGACATGCTTGCTCGCATTTAGCCAAATAAGTTCATTCGTAATTGGGCTATCGATATCCATTATCCTAATGAATATATAGCCAGAAATATTTCAATTTCTTGCGATTATTTGATTGGATGCAAGTACACCAGGTCGCACACTGTAAATTAAAATAAGCAAGATTATGAAAGATTGACCATTCTTCCTTTTGGTATGTATTAGTTACCTGCCGCTTAGGATATTAAACATCAAAAAAGTGGTATAGCTCGATGGGTTCATTACGAACATTAAAAAAGGACGATTCATGACAAATGTCAAAAATTTTGCACTAATCACGGCCCTTTACATATTGTTGATTGTGAGCAGTTTACCGGTGCAAGCTAACAACAATAGCGACATGGAATTAAAAGACAAACAAGTTAAACAATGGGTTGAAAATTACTTTAGCGCGACTCGAAGTGGCAAACCCAAATTATGGGTAAGTACTTTTGCAAAAAATGCCGTAGTAGAAGACCCCGTCGGCAGGCCGCCTTTAACAACTTCAAAGCAAATATTGCAACACGGAGAAGGCATTGTGAAGGCGTTTTCAAGCACTGGTTTGTACGAGAGCTTTATACACATAAACGGGCTTGAAGCCGCGGCTATGTGGGAATACAGAGGCGTTACACTTGACGGCAAGCCTGTTTCGTTTAAGGGGATTAAGATTTTTGTTTTTAACGATTCGGGTAAAATAGTATCTTTAAGAGGATTTTGGCAAGCTCCTCAGTAAGTGATGTGCGGCGAGTTTAGCTTTCATCTTCTGGCGGAAGCTGTTCTCGCGCGGTTTTAACAAGGTGCTTATTACGAGTACGATCCATTGTTTTAACCTGATGGTGCATCGCCGCTTTTGCTAAAATATGTGCAGTGACCGGAGCAGTAATAACCAAAAATAATGTGATTAATAGCTCATTGATGCTCACATGCCCTTTTTGAAAATACATGTACACCATTGAGCCTAACAACACGCCACCTAAGCCAAGCGTTGTGGCTTTGGTTGGCGCGTGCAAGCGCACATAAATATCTTTTAAACGTAGCAAGCCAATAGAACCAACCAGCACAAAAACGCCGCCTAATATCAACAAAATAGAAATCGTTAGCTCAGCATAAAAACTCATAAATATTTCCTATTCTATTATGTCGCCACGAAGCAAGTATTTACCAAAGGCAACACTACTCACAAAGCCCAGCATGGCGATAAGTAATGCAGCCTCAAAATAAAGCGGCGTGCGGTTATAAATGCCATACAATAATATTAGGGCAATACTATTAATGTACATCGTATCGAGCGCTAAAATTCTATCTACGATATGTGGACCAATAAGCAGTCGCCACAAATTTAAAATGAGCGCAATACAAAGCATGGCTGACACTAAAATAACAGAGAAATCTAGCATCCAAATATCTCCTTAACGCGCGACTCGTAGCGCTGTTTTATCAAATCAATGACCTCTTGTTCGTCTTCTGGCATGTTGAGCACGTGTACGTATAGCCATTTTTTATCGGTCGATACTTCACTGCTCACGGTGCCCGGCGTCATCGTTACCGTGCTTGCTAACACCGTGATAGACAAATGGTCAGGTAAATCTAAAGGCACTGCAATAAAGCCAGGATTAATACGTTTTTCGGGACCAATGACCAATAGTGCAACTTCAATGTTTGCCACAATGACATCACGCAAAACAAGTAGCATATAAGTAATCGCTTTTAAGGGCTTTTTAATGGGTCGTTGCGGCATTCTTAAACGCGCACAAAGCAAAGGTATACAAATACCTAATACAACGCCCAACAGTATGTGACCAAGCCCTACAGTGGAGTTAATCATTAACCATACAATCAGCAGCATCAAACTATGCAGAGGCATGGGAACAATGCGTGATAATAGACTCATTGCGCTTCTCCTCCCAACTTCATTACTTCTAGCAAATAGGGAATGTCGTGCAAGTGTGTAGCAGCATCGTTTGTGTATTGGACAACAAAGTTACCAAATATCGCGATTAAAGGAGATGCCACAAGTAATACCAACGCGCCGCTTATTTGCCATTTAGAGGCGGCGTCTTGATCGCCGCCTTCTTTGGTAGGTGCATGGCGCCAAAACATAGTAGTACCGGCTCTAGAAAGTGCAACAATTGTGACCAAACTAGACACTAAAATAGCCGTCCACACCCACGTCACCTCACTGCTATTAGTAGCGGCTTGTAAAACAACGAGTTTGCCTAAAAATCCAGAAAAAGGCGGTAAGCCGGCGACGACCATCGCCGCAATAAAAAACATGATCCCCAGCAAAGACTGCTGGCTAATTTTACGCGCGATAACAAATCTATCTAAGGCTTTGCCGCGCTGTTGCCCTATTATATCGGCGATTAAAAATAACGCCCCGGTAATTAAAGTACTGTGCACTAAGTAAAGTAAGCCTGCCGCAGTCGCCTCGGGCGTGCGCAACGAAAATGCAATTAACAGCGTACCTACCGACACAATAACCAAATTCCCAGTCAACAATCGTAAACTAGGACTCGCAAGTGCGCCAATGCTGCCAACAGCAATCGATAGGATAGCCAAGGGCCAAATCCAAGGCTGTATCATGTCGGCCAATTGACCCGATTGCTCCCCAAATATCACGGTATACACGCGGAAAATACAATAAACACCCACCTTAGTCATGATCGCAAACAATGCAGCAATAGGTGCACTAGCGACAGAGTAAGTATTGGGTAACCAAAAATGTAATGGCAACATGGCCGATTTAAGTCCAAATACGACCAATAATAAACAGCCTCCTACTTGCGCAATAATTGCCTGACTTTCAGATAATTCGCCCACTCGTTGCGACATGTCTGCAATATTTAGCGTGCCCGTTGTACCGTATAATGTGCCAAGTGCAATAAGGAATAAGCTTGAGCCAATAAGATTTAGAATGACATAATGCACATTAGCTGCTGTTTTTTGTTTGCCGCCGCCATGAATCAACAAAGCGTAAGATGCAATTAGCAAGACTTCAAAAAATACAAATAAATTGAATAAGTCGTTAGTTAAAAACGCGCCGTTAATGCCTAAAATTTGAAAGTGAATAAGCGGATGAAAATACTTACCTTCACGGTCGGTGCCGGCAAATGAATATAAAATAACGCCAAGGCCCAAAAAGCAGGTTAAGGCCACCAGCATTACCGACAAATGGTCTGCATACAAAATAATGCCAAAGGGCGGCTGCCAATCACCCACAGCGTACATCGATGCGCCATTTTGCATGACGCTACTCATCAGCCAAACAGCACAAGCAAGTTGCGCCAGAATAAGCACAAAGCTAGCCACTCGGCGATGCGCAAAACGCTCTGGGCCAATAAAAGGCGGCAACAGCATAAGCAAGCCGCCAATCATTGGAATAATTAAGGGGAACATAGGCAAATGTGTACTCATGATTTGCCTCTGACGGGTTTAATTAGTTTATCGGTATCGGGTGGATCGCGACCATCTACCAAGTCATTGCCTAGGTCAGCTCGGGCTCTAATCGATAATATAACCACAAAGGCTATCATCGCAAAACCGATGACGATGGCGGTTAGCACCAAGGCCTGCGGAAGCGGATCAGCGTACTTGTCGGCCATGCCTAATATGGCAGCGCCGTCTAAACTTAAGCGCCCGCTGGAAAACAAGAATAAGTTTACGGCATACGACAGCATAGTTAGTCCAACCACGACTGAAAACGTGCGGCCGCGCAAACACAAAAAGACACCACAAAAAGTCAACACACCCACACAAATTACGTATAAAGTTTCCATGATTTCTCTTATTCCTCCGGCGTAGGTCTGTATTCTGAGGTTAGCTTTCCTAAGTTAGCTAATATCAGTAAGGTTGCACCTACCACGGTTAAGTAAACACCCAAATCAAAAACAAGCGCACTGGCGAGTTCTATTTCACCAATAAATGGAATATCAAAATAATCAAACCACGTGGTCATAAACGGACGCCCAAAGAACCAGCTCGCAATACCGGTAAAGGCAGCGATTAACACGCCCCAAGCAATTAAGGATTGGTAGTCGAGTCGTATGCGCGGTTTTATCCAATTAACACCGTGCGCAATATATTGTTGAATAAGCGCAATAGATGTCACTAAACCTGCAATAAAACCACCACCAGGCATGTTGTGCCCTCTCAAAAAGATATAGAAAGATACAAGCAAGGCTAAAGGTAATAAACTCTGAGATATCATTGTCAGTATCGGTGGATGAGTATCTTTAGACCATGGTATGCCATTTTCGTTGGCTGTCGGCATTGATAGTTTAACGTGCGCTAGCAGTTTGAAAATACCAAAGGCTGCAATACCCAATACCAGTATTTCGCCAAGCGTATCTAAGCCCCTAAAGTCGACCAAGATGACGTTAACCGCATTCGTCCCGCCGCCACCTGTTTTACTGTTTGCTAAGAAAAACTCAGAAATACTATCAAGTGGCTGGGTAATAAATGCATAGTTAACGGTGGCAACAATACCGCCAATCGCAGCAGCAATACCTAAGTCTCGTACGACTCGCCCAGGGGAAGATTCTGCTTTTGTTTTTTGCGGTAAAAAATATAACGCAAGCATTAACAAAATAACCGTCGCGACTTCAACCGACAATTGAGTGAGCGCTAAATCGGGTGCAGAGAAGCGCGCAAACGCAATAGATACAATCAAACCCGTCACTGAGATTAGAATTAAAGCCACCATACGTTTGCGGTGATATATCATAGTGGCGATAGCACTTAAACATAAAATGAAACCCGCTATTATTTCTACAAAACTGACAGGTTGGTCGGGTAAATGTGTTGACGCAACATCTAAATTAATCAGAGGAACTGCGGTAATCACTATCGTAAACAATAATAAAAACGCGACGTAACGTTGCAAAGAGCCATTACTTAAAAATTCATGAATGTCGTTGGCTTTGTTAACAACATACTGTGCGCATCCTTCAAACACATGTTTAGCATCGGTTTCTCTAAACTGTCCTTGGAAACGATAAAGCTCACCTCGGTAATAGTAAACAATTAAGCCACCGACAATCGCAACAATGCTCATGATAAGGGCCAAATTAAAGCCATGCCAAATAGCAAGGCTATAGTACGGCAATTCACCAATCACCAACGAAGAAGTCGCCGCCTCAAGTAACCATCCAATCATAAATGCGGGGAACATACCCACCGCCAAACAAAGTACGACCAAAATTTCGATGGGAACCTTCATGTAACGCGGCGGTTCGTGGGGTGTTTTAGGTAAGTCTATTGGCTGACCATTAAAAAACACGTCGTGAACAAATCGCATCGAATAAGCAACAGCAAAAACACCAGCCAGTGTTGCTAATACAGGTATCATCCACGATAAAAATCCTAAGGCTTCTTGATGCAAGGACTCTGCAAAAAACATTTCTTTGGATAAGAAACCGTTGAATAGCGGTACACCCGCCATTGACGCGGACGCAACCATTGCGAGCGTGGCGGTGTAGGGCATAAATTGCCATAAACCATTTAACTTACGCATGTCTCGGGTACCCGACTCGTGATCAATAATACCCGCTGCCATAAACAATGACGCCTTAAAAATGGCATGGTTCATAATGTGAAATAAGGCGGCCACTGCAGCTAAATCGGTATCCATGCCCAACAGCAGCACAATTAAGCCTAGATGACTCACCGTGGAATAAGCTAACAAGCCTTTTAAATCGTGTTTAAATAAGGCGACATACGCGCCCAGGACCAGCGTGATAACACCGGTCACACTCACGATCAAAAACCACATTTCGGTACCTGACAAGACCGGATAAAACCTTGCCAACAAAAATATTCCTGCTTTAACCATGGTCGCAGAGTGCAAGTAAGCACTAACTGGCGTAGGTGCGGCCATCGCGTGAGGCAACCAAAAATGGAAAGGGAATTGAGCTGATTTTGTGAAGGCACCAAGCAATACCAATATTAACGCAACTGGGTATAGAGCATTATCTCTAATCAAGTCGCCGCTTGTTAAAATTGTTTGCAGCTCATAACTACCCACAATATCGGCAATAATCAGTAAACCTGCAAGCAATGCTAAACCGCCCGCCCCCGTGACTGTAAGCGCCATACGAGCGCCTTTGCGAGAGTCTGACTTATGCCCCCAAAAGCTGATTAATAAAAATGAGCTAATACTAGTGACTTCCCACGCCATCCATAGTTGCAAGACATTATTGGCAAGCACTATCGACAGCATTGCTGTCATAAAGAGCATTAAATAGGAATAAAACCGACCGGCGGCTTCTTTTTCAGATAAGTAGTAACGAGCGTACAAAATAACGAGTAAACCAATGCCCAGAATGAGCAATGAAAACATCAATGCCAAACCATCTAAACGCATCGAGAGTGTTAATCCCATGGCGGGTATCCACTCAATGTATTCTAATACGACTTGCCCCGACAGTACGGTAGGAATAAGACTGATCACGTAGGCTAAAGCTACCGCGGGTGCAATCATCGTAAAAATCGTGTTTTTAGTGCGCCCGAACCGCTCGGTCACTAAAGGCACTATCACGCCAATCAACATGATCACCGTAATCCAGAATAAGCTCATTGTTTACTTGCACTCCGTGTTAAGTACTCGCATCTCAACCTGCTTTTCGTAAAAAACTAAGTAAAACAGGTGGTTTTACCTGTTAGCAGTTTGATGAATCTGTCAAAGAATACGATTTATATAGCCAAGGGGATCTAGCTTGGCAAGTTTTAATTACAACAACCATTTTCTATTTATCGCCCTTTTTGACAAAATCAGTAGAAAAACAGCGATAGCAGAAGTGCTATCTGCTCAGGCGTAATTAAAAAATTCATAATAACGGCCGCCGCGCCAATAAGATTCCACAGCAATGCAACGCCAGCGACGATAAAAAACCACACAGGTATTTTGATCATGTTTTAACCTTTTTTCTTGTTATTTACATAAAGCGCAAAACCTTATGATTATTTTTGGTATGTCACATAATACCATTAGCCAGACATAACTACTCTTTTCGTTTTACATGCCGATATTATTATAAGACGAAAAACCATTGTTGAAAGAACTATTGAAATGAATGTAAACCTTGTTGCTCATCGCTTTTCCCAGTCAACCCTGACTTTCTTGCTCGTAATGGCAAGTAGCACTGCTGTGGCACTAGATGATTTTATTAGCCAACAAAGCCCTGAAGCGATAAGTACGAGCTTTTATACCATGTTAGCAGGTCTGGCCGTGTTGCTCATGGGCGTGCTTGGTCTACTATTTACCAACCGCAAAAAAAGTAAAGCCTTAGATGAGCAAAATGCGGTACATGATGAACAGATTAACGAACTGCCGTTTGGGCTATTGCACGTTGACCTTGATGGAAAAATAGCGTTTGCGAACACTAACGCGAGTGATTTATTAGGGCGTTTGCCTGAAAAATTGATTAATCAATACATCCACGACTCGTTTGAAAAAAGCGATAAAGCGAAAATAGAAGATAGTTTGCGTGGCGGGGACCTGAGCGGTGAACAAAACTTGGGCGAACAAAGTAGAGGCGAAAAAAACGCAGCCATAAAACTTAAAGCGCGCGCAAGTAACAAATATCTGCATGTTGTTATTGGCAACTTGATAAACATCAAAGGAACAGATTATCGCGTTGTGTGCTTAAGCTCTGATCATACACACCATAAAACACTCATCGAAAAATCAAGCAAACTTAGCGCACTTGAAGACATCACTAATGCAATGGGCTTGGGTCAAGTATGGATAAACGTCAAAGACGAGAGCGTTGTTCACGATAAACAATTTGACCAATTGCTGTTACTCGACCAATTTGCAAGCGATGACAACAAACAAAACACAAAGTCTAAAGCCAGCCCCTTAAAAACACTAAACGACCGCATACACCATAGTGATACCGGTAATTGGGCGAAAGCCGTCCAAAATGCAAAGACCGATGGGAAAGCACAAACTCATTGCCGATTACAACTTAATACTGCTACCGATGTGCGGGTATATGTTGCAACAGCAATCACCATTATTGCTCATAAAAATGAAGCTGGTGAATGTGAAACCTTACATGTCGCAGTAAGCGACGACACGCAAGCCGATTCACAAAAACAGAAATTTGATAGTTTAAGCCAACAACATCAAAGCATACTTAACGCCAGTCGAAACGGTATGTATGCGCTAGATGACGTGGGTAATTTGTTGTGGTCAAACTCTACGTTTAATATGATATTTAGACGCTACAGTCCCGATCCAAAAGCAAAAAATTTATTCGATATCGATTTTTTCCCTGCTGAAGTCAAAAATCTACACCAGTCTCAACCAGGCATGAGCGGTCGTAGCTACGATATTGAATTCGATTTAGGTGACACTGATGGCAACACCGACGACCACGCAGCTCCATTATCTCTAAAACTAACCTTAGCATTCTTTAGCAGCAAAGACCGTTTGAGCGATAGTACAAACCTCGGAATGGTTGGCATATTGCACGACCGCAGCGAGATAGTACAAAGCCAAAAAGAAACAAATAGACACAAAGAACAACTAGACAATTTAATGAATTTAGCGCCAGTCGCCATCGCGACAATTGATAGTGAAGATCGCATTATAAACGCTAATCATGTTATTTCTAACCGCTTAGGGTTCAGTGAAACTGACCTCAAACATCAAGATTTCTATTCCCTCTTTGCCGACGCCACTAAAGCGGGCAAAGCGGCTAAAAAACTACATCAAACCGGCCACTTGCGCGACTACGATGCAGACTTAAAAGGCAAAGACGGCAAACTTCATCCAAGCGAGTTGCACGTCGATATCATTAACAAAGAAAATTCAGAATACTTATGCTGGATTGCTGACCGCTCAAATGAACAGTTTCAACAAGATAAGTTTGAAAGCTTGTTAGAGTACAGCAGTATGCCGATGGCCATCCTAAACGAAAATGGATTTACACAACTAAACAAAGAAGCCTGCGGATTCTTTTGTGTAAATGACCAGCATGATTTATATGGGGTGTCGCCATATTCTAGCCGCTTAAACAGTGGTAGCGAAAATGCTAAAGCTTTACGTGAGATAGTTTTAGAAGTTAAACGCAGTGGTAAAGCCAAATCTATTCCTTGGGAACATCAAGTAGGCGACAATATTTTGCCGTGCCAAGCCACTTATGTCCCCATGTACAAAGACCAAGAATTTGACTCTATCTTATGTATTTGGATGGACAGACGCGAACTCCAAAAAGCCGACCAAGCTAGACAAGATGCACTAAGAATGCATGAGCAAGCAGAGCGCGCTGTTGAAGAAAAGCAAAGACTCTTAGCAAGCAGTCAAGACCAACTCGCCACTAAGATGCGCACACTTGCTGATACTGAAACACGACTTCAAAACGTTGAAGAAAACCTGCATGAAACGCAATCAGAGTATCAACATCTGCAACAAGAACACCGCCACGTTACTGATAATTTAGTACAGTTAAAAGAGCAATATGGCGAAAGCCGTAGCATGCTTGCCGAAGCACAAAAAGTGAATGCAGAGCTTAATGATCAACTCGAAACCTCAAGCGAAAAAGTCAAAGGATTAGCTGAGCAGCGCAGTGAAATAGCGCTAGCCTTAAAACAAAGTGAAGAGAATTTTAAAGCCGCTCAAGTTAAGTTAGAAAAAAGCGAACAAAATGCCCGTGTCTTAAAAGAAGAACAAGACGAGCAAAAGGGCAAAATGCACGCGCTAATTAATCAAATTCGCAACATGAAACAGTCGGTGTCAGATAAAGACGCGCAAATTAATCAGGTCAGCGAACAAATTACCTCCTTGCAATCTGAATTGGATAACTCGAGTAACACAACTGAGAAACTAAGAGAACAGCTTGAGCTACAACGTCAAGCCAGTGAAAAAGCTGAGCAAGAACGCAGAGAGCTAGAGCAAACCTGTTTTGTTGCGCAGTCTGAACTTCGCAACAAAGCGCGTCATGTAAGCCATTTAGAAAGCGAAATGGAAAAACTAGAAGAAATGTCGACGCAAGAAAAAGGCGACATGGAAGCACAGCAAAGTGCGCTCAAGCAAGAGTTAGAAGATAAATTAGCACAACTTTCTGAAACACAGTCAGCGTTAAGTGCCGCGCAAGAAGCCGCTGAAAAAGAGAAGCAAGAAAAAGCATCTCAGCAAGAATTGCTAAACAAAGTTAAGCAAGAATTAGCTGACGTTGAGCAAGCTGCTAAAGCGAAACAAGAAGCCCTTGAGGCCAAAGAGCAAGAGCAGCGTCAAGCACAGCAAAAACTGCAGCAAAAGTTATGGGCTGAGTTGAAAGCCAAGCAGCAAAAACTGCAAGAAACAGAGCATATTTTACGCGAAGCGAAACAGCAGACCGAATCTGAAAAAGCAGAAAAAGAGCAACACCGTCAGCTATTTAATAAGCTTCAAGATGAGCTTAAAGACATAGAACAACGCAACGCTGACCAAGAAGCTAAAATGGCGCAAAGCGATCAGCAGTGGCATGAGAACAAGCAAGCGCTTAAAGAAGAAGTAGAAGCGAAACGTGAACAACTTGCGCAAACCAAAGACGCCTTAGATGAAATTCAACGCCAAGCAGACAAAGAACGTCTTGCCCGCATTGAGCAAGAACAAAAGCTAGAGCAGTTGACCATCGAACTAAGCGACGTCGAAACGCGTGCCAACAAGCAAAAAGAAATGCTTGAGGGCAGTGACGAACAATGGCGCAAACATCATGACGAAATCGAGCAACAAAAGCAGCAGCTACAACAAGCGCTACAAGAAGCTCAAAATCAAAATCAAAACCTTCAATCAAAACTTGAAGGCAAACTGAGCGCGCTTCAAGAAGCCGAATCACAAGTGAACGAAACCCAGTCTGGCGAAAAAGTACTGCAAGACGAACTTAACAATGCCAGAAATGAAGCTGAAGAACTGCAATCAAGAATTGCACAACAAGAACAAAAAGAGCAGCAGTTGCAGCAACAACTTGAATCTCAGCAACAAGCGCTTGAAACCAAAGAATCGTCAATTAACGATTTACAAGACAAACAAAAAGCCCTTACCGAAGAGCTTGCCAGTGTGCAAGAAGAGTATGCTAAGAGTAAGCAGTCTTTAAATGCACAACAAGACAGTCGCAGTGAGTTAAGCGGGCAAATGAATGAGCTCGAGGATGAGCTAGCGAACAGTAAACAAGCCTTGGCCGAAAAAGAAGCCGCACTAGAGGCCGCGCAAAAAGCACTTGAATCGAGTCAAAGCCAGTTAGCCGAGCAAGAAAATGCGCTACTAAGTGCTCATAAGCAAGAGCTAGAAGAAGCCACTCAACAAGAAACAAGCAACACTCGTATTAAAGACATCGAGAAACTTCCGATGCCAGAAGAGCCAGCGATTTGGTTTGATTTACTGCCTTATTTGCAAAGCCAACCTCACATGGAGTCGTTACCGATAGCCTTAAACGAGCTGACTAACGACATACAAAGCAGTATTCTAAATATTGAGGCTGCGATGGAAAGTAACAGTGCAAAAGAGATTTTATCAAGTGCCAAAGCAGTAATTGCACTGAGCGAAAAAATCAACTGCCAAGCACTTACCTACCTAATGTCTAATATTGAAAATGACTGCAAAAGCGGCATGGTAGATAACGTAAGTATACGTTGGCCTGCAGCAAAGCAAGGCCTTGAGAAAACACTAAGAGTCGTTTATTCGCATTTGCATGCATAATATTTATGCAAATGCGCTTTTGTACACAAATTGCTACATAAAAGCTATTGACAAGGTCGATATGACTATGGAAACTGTCGATAGCGTGGGACATTTTATATAAAAGGAAAAAAATGAAAAACACACTAAAAGCACTTTCAATTGTAGGTATCGCATTTTTTGCAATGTCATCGGCTCAAGCTGAGAAGGATCTTAACCCATGGCAAGACTGCGGCTTAGGCGCAATGGTCTTCCCTGATAACGGAACAGCGGCAGCAATCTCTAATGTAACTTGGGATTTAGGCACAACAGCAGTAACGTCTGCATCTGCGTCTGAAGACAACTGTGCGAGCGATCGCGCAAAAACAGCCCAGTTTATTAACGAAACATACAACCAACTTGAAGAAGACTTAGTAAAAGGTGAAGGCGAGCATTTAGCGACGCTTGCATCGGTAATGTCTTGTTCACAAACTGAAGTTGCCACATTACGTGACTCATTAGCAACTGACTTAAATGACGACGCTTTTGAAAGCAAGTCAAAAGAAGCAAAAGCAGAAATGCTTTTCAACAACGCTGAAACAGTTTGTTCAGCTAGCTAAATAATCTTAAGCCCTCGCTAAACATGAGGCCGTAAAGGCCTCATTTACTCAAAGATATCCTCCTTGTTCATAAGTACTTTACGATATACATCAACTTCTCGCTTGTTTTACACATTAGTTGTTTCTGCTGTTTTATTTGTACTTATGCTGCCAGTTAGTGCACATTCAACACCTGCTTCAATATCTGTTGAGCAACTAAAACAAAATTCGTCCGTTGACAAGCAAGAGCCAACAAAGGCAGAGATTCTTGCACTATCGACTCATCGTCAATGGCAAAAATTACTACATATAGAACATGGTGAAAGTGAAATAGAAAATGCAGATTTTTTCTTAAGCCATGAGCATACATCTGACGATTTTGCGCTGACTGAATTAAACAAAACCCTAGCGCTGATCAAAGAAAATCCAATTCATGAGAATGGTTTTTCTTTTAGATGTCGCTACCCTGCCAGAGTGCACTTTTTAGCTAAATATGGCTATACAAACCCAATTACCCCAAAAGAATGTCCAGCTGTTTTTGATTGGTTAGGGGGTGAAGACTTTGGCATATCATTAGTATATGCAGACGGCTACTTAGGCAACCCGGCTTCGTTTTATGGCCACTTAATATTTAAGTTTGAAAGCGATGATCCTCGAGAAGATCTTTTTAGCAACAGCTTAAATTTTGGTGCCCGAGTGCCCGAGAATGAAAACCCTGTAGTCTATATTATAAAAGGCTTATTTGGCGGTTATTCTGCCAGGTATACGTCTAACTTTTTCTTTAGACACAGCATTAATTACAACGAAGTAGAACTTCGAGATTTGTATAAATACAAACTCACCTTAAGTGATTACAATCGCCTTTTGTTAGCATTTCATACTTGGGAACTCAACAATACTTCTTACACCTATTATTTTACTCATCGAAACTGTGCATATCACGTTGGTAAAAGCTTAGAGCTTGTAAGCGATCAAGATTTGATTAGTAGCCGACACCCATTTGTATTGCCAATTGCTATTTTTAAGTCTGCTATTAATGCCACATCTGATGCAAAACCAATCGTGTCAGATATTGGTTATATTCCCTCTCGCCAAACACGCATGCGAGAAGAAATCTTTAAGCTCAATGAACAGCAACAAAAAGTAATAGAAGAGATTTTTACGACGGTTCTATTTGGCAAAACCAATGCGAGTGCAGCCGCAGACAAAGCTTCTCTACAATCTCTATTAGCCGTCTTGACGCCCTCAGAACAAACTCAAGTGTTAGAAGCGGGCTTGGCGTACTTAGAATTTGCATCCACACAGTCTGACGACAATGAAAAGAAAGCGCTTCAAATAGTAAAGCGTAATATCCAGCGACTAAGAATTGCGCTTCCGGCTTCTAAAAAAAGCACCCAAAGTCAGCCAAAATTGCCAAGCATTCTGCCTCATACTGGCCATCACCCATCTTTACTTCGCGTGACTGCAGGCTCAGCAAATTCTGATTCATTTACTGAAATAACGCTGCGACCCGCTTTTTATGATTTGTACGCCTCGGGCGGAGGCATTCTCAAAAACTCAGCCTTAACAATGGGCAAAGTGAGTATTAGACATACACAAAACAAATTTGAATTATCGGGTATTGATTTATTGCATATCGAAACCTATCCAACCGGGGGCACTGGCTTACCGTTTGATAAAGACATGGCTTGGAAATTACGGGTAGGTATTGAACGTGACTATATTGACAAGAGCAGTCATAAACTGGAATGGTTTGCTGATGCTGGGGTTGGGAAGGCCTTTAGTGTTAATGACAGCACCCTATTTTACAGTATGCTAAATGGCCGCTTACAAACACCCGACAGCCTGTCAAATCGACTTTTTGTGAAGCCGACTGTTGGTTTTATTACTGAATTTGGCCCAACGCGAGGCGGCTGCGAAATTGCATATAAAGCAAGTATCGCAAGCGACAAAAACACTCAAAGACGACGAATCAAATGCGAAGCATCTATGTTTCAACAAGCGTCTTGGGATCTTCGGCTTACCTACGAGACTTACTTTGAAGAATCATTTGGCGTAGGGCTAAGTTGGTACTGGTAATCACAATGGTTGTATTTTAGCTTGACGCTTTTGCATCTTCTTTTCGAATTTTCGGCGACGTAACACTTTA
>CAYURD010000028.1:26074-41463 GCA_964446865.1 uncultured Glaciecola sp. | reverse complement strand
ACATGAATGTCATCATCACTAAATTGGTAGTTTTTGGGATAAACATATTTACTAAAAAAGCTATAAAGTCGCTCTTCGGTAGTACTGACCCTGTTCGTACTACCTGCAGTAAAACCCAGTACAAAAGCTTCATCTTTCACACGCAAGCCTCTACCCAATACTATATGTATTAAATCGTGTTGCTCGATATTTGTACCACCATTGAAAATGTCAAAACCTGGCAGATAGTCGTAGTCTGGGTTTTCTACCAATTTTACAATAAGTGGAATTTGATCTTGACTAAGGCCAAAGGTTTGAAGCTCATCATAACAGTCTTGCAGGGTTCTTTGAGTTTCATGTAAAGTCACGTGCCATTTCTGGCTCATTGCTTGTTTATTCAAGATTAGATCCTTAGAAAATACTGTAAAAGTGCGACTCATCAATCTGTTGTTGGTAAAAATTGTGCCACAAGTTTAAATAACCCTAACGATAGCCCACCAGCAATAATGCCTATTAAACCATTAAGTAATACCACCATCAACGAACCAATAATATTGCCAATAGCAGGTAATTCTGAAATCGCATTCGCGTTGTAAAGCGCTGAGCTTGCTTCAACAAAATGATGTAAGAACGGAATGCCATGGGCAATAATGCCGCCGCCGACTAAAAACATAGCCGCGGTGCCAACAATGGTTAGCCCTTTCATGAGCAAAGGCGCGAAGCGCAATAAAAAACGCCCGCTTAAGCTTTTTAGTGAATTAAACCTGCCCACAGTAGCGCTTTGTAATAAATATAAACCTAAGTCATCTATTTTAACGATGAGCGCAACAAAACCATATACGCCCACGGTAAACACAATGCTCATAAGCGACAATACGGTGACTTGAGTCACAAAGGGCTCGGTTTGTACGGTGCCCAAAATAATCACGATAATTTCGGCGCTCAGCACAAAGTCAGTCAAAATCGCACCTTTTATTTTGGCTTTTTCAAGCGCCTTAATATCAACATCTTGCGCATTTTGTAAAAGTAAGTCGCTAGAGGCGTCGCCTTTTTTGTGCGTAAGCTTATGCAGCACCTTTTCAAAGCCTTCAAAACAAAGATATAAACCACCAATTATTAATAGGTAAGTAATTAGACTAGGAATAAAATAACTAATGGTCAGTGCACTGGGCACCAAAATAAGCTTATTTAAAAAGGAGCCTTTAGCCACTGCCCACACGACGGGTAATTCACGTTCTGCTTTTACACCCGATACTTGCTCAGCATTAAGCGCTAAGTCGTCACCGAGTACACCTGCGGTTTTTTTAGCCGCGACTTTTGATAAAATAGCGACATCGTCTAGCACAGCGGCAATGTCATCGAGTAAGGTAAGTAAATTGGCTGCTGGAATTATCTTGCTCCTTATTAAGGTTAGTGAAAATATTCGATTTACAATATCACACTAAGGACAACACGCTAATACCAAAATATCAGTCTACAACTGGAAATTGGTATGACCAAGTAAAATTTGCGCAAAACATGCAATAACCTAGATTACTTACTCTCAATCAAATAAATTTTCACCTAAACTAAAGTATAGTTACCGCGTTTTTTCGGTATGCCAATCATTAAATATTGATACATTTCATGTAGTTGTTCTTATAGCAGTGAAAGGTCTAAAGAGTTCATTTTTTAGACGATTTTGTTCGCCATATTGTATTTATTCGAAAGAGGTATAGGGTAGTGTAAAAATTATTATACACCATATAGATTTGCACCGTGACGCTCAAAGAACATCTGTACAAAATTCGCTTAAAGGACAATGAGGAACCTGAGCATAAATTGCTGTTGGTGGATGATAACCTGTTTGATTTACAGCTCTTAAAAGAAAGTCTTGAAGGTGACTTCCAAATTAATTTTGCTCGCAGTGTCGACGAAGCCATAGCATTGGTCGAAAGCGGGTTTATGCCAGAAATTGTTTTGCTAGACATTATCATGCCAGGTAAATCGGGCTATGAATTTTGCGAATATTTAAAAGCCAGTCAACATACAAGTAATATTCCGGTTATTTTTGTTTCAGGTTTGTCGAGCATAAAAGATAAGACCAAAGGATTTAACTTTGGCGCTGTCGATTATATTACAAAGCCGTATGACCCTTTGGAATTGCAAGTAAGGTTGCTCACGCAGCTACAACTCATTTCAAAAATGAAGTACTTAGAAGATCTCGCGCATATAGATTCACTCACCCAAGTTGCTAATAGAAGAAAGTACGAAATGGTGTTAGACGATGAATGGAGACGATGTGCTCGCCATGGGGAAAACATCGCTATGTTGGTTTTTGATATTGATTATTTCAAAGCGTATAACGATTGTTACGGGCACGTGGCGGGTGATAAATGCTTATGCTCTGTTGCGACAATACTTGCTACACTCACCGATAGAAGTTTTGACACCTTTGCTAGGATAGGCGGCGAAGAGTTTGTCCTCATTTTGCCAGAATGCAATATACAAGGTGCAAGACAAAAAGCTGAAGATGCGATGTCATTAATTGCCGGTTTAAAAATTAACTGTGATTATAACGGGCCAGACCAATACCTGACTGTGAGCATTGGAATTGCAATTACTAAACCGAATAACAAAAGCCTTCCAATAAGTTTGTTCAAAGCGGCAGACAGTGCTCTGTATACTGCAAAGAAAAACGGCAGAAACCAATATTCTGTGCATTTATCTCCACTAAGCTGAAATGACACTCACGTTTGGGGCACGCCTACATTAGATGTCTTTTCTTTTTGATAGCATGTAAAATGTAACGATTACTTATCCGAAATACACTACAAAAACTATGCCCCGCTCTGACCCCAAAAAGCTGATCGAAAAACACCCTAATCTTATTCACTCCGAAAACCTTAAAGTTGTTAGTCATGTGCAGCGGACCGAAGGTGATTGGCTTATTAATACCATTATGATTGAAGGTTATGATGTACCGTTTAAGTACAAACGAAAAAAAGCCTACAAAAATTTAAACGGGGCATCTGTTAATTTGTCTTATTATCCGGTGACTAATATGGTTGCAGGCATCGAATTTGAAGAAATGAAAGTGGTTAGGATCCGCAGAGCATAGTTGTGTAGAAATACTTAGCTGTTTTACGCGCTATTTTTTTAAATCAGATGTATATTTACGCATCTGATTTTAATTACGCCCATCAGCCATAGAGCAATATGAGTTCTCGCAAATACACTGAAAAAGCCGTCCCAAGTTCTCGTTTATCGCGCATATCAAAGCTTGGCGGATTAGCCACTGCGCTTACCGGTAACGTTATCAAAAACACAGTAAATGCGGCGTTTAGCGCTGAAAAACCTTCTTTTGATAATACCCTTAAAAATCTCAATAATGCCCACACCATTACCAAGCATTTATCACAAATGCGTGGGGCCGCGATGAAAATTGGCCAAATGATTTCGATGGATGCTGGTGAATTGCTTCCTCCCGAATGGGAGCCAATTTTAGCGATGCTACGTGAACAAGCCAACAGCATGCCTAAAACCCAACTGCTCGACACGCTTAATCAGCATTGGGGTAGCAATTGGATGGATAAGTTTGAGTACTTCTCGTTTGAGCCCATTGCCGCAGCATCGATTGGCCAAGTACATAAAGCAAAATTAAAGAGCGGCGAAGTCTTAGCGGTTAAGGTGCAGTATCCAGGCGTTGCACGGTCAATTGATAGTGATATCGATAACTTAGCAGGTCTTCTAAAACTCACGCGACTTATTCCTAAAGGGCTTGATATTGATAAAATATTGACCCAAGCCAAAGAGCAACTTAAACAAGAGGCCGACTATCGCGTTGAGCTGGCTTATCTAGAACGATATGCCGCACTTCTTAAAGATGATGAGCGCTTTTTGGTGCCCGATGCTTATAAACCGCTATCGAATGAATTTATTCTGTGCATGGACTTTATTGAAGCCAAGCCAATTGATGATTTGGTATTTGAACAAGTCGAAATTAAAAACAAAATCACCGAGAACCTTATTGAGCTTGTCTTTAAAGAACTATTTAGTTTTAAATTTACGCAAAGCGACCCTAATTTTGCGAATTTTTTGTATCAAGCAGATACACAAAAACTCGTCTTACTTGATTTTGGCGCCTGTCGAGCCTTAAGCGACGATGCTAGTCAAGGCTACATCAATATGGCCAGCGCCATGCAAGCCCAAAACGGCGACAAGATGCTAAACGCATTAATTGACCTTGGTTTGCTCGACGCTAATACCCCTCAAAACGCAATCGACATTGTCGTAAACGCCTGCATCACCGCCAGCGAGAGCCTGCAAGTTAGTCCCTATAATTTTAAACAAAGCCAAATTATTAAACGCCTGCAACAACAAACCATGGGCTTAATAACAGAAAAAAACGCCATCGCATCACCCGACTTTGATGTGGCATTGATTAATCGAAAGATCACTGGCACGGTCATGCTCGCGAATAAGATGAGTGCTGATGTTCGCTTACGAGAGCTGATTGCGCCGTTTATTGTATAAGACGAGAAAGGACTAAACCTTCACCAACCACCCATGCTTGTCTTCAGCTTTACCCCATTGAATATCATTCAAGGCTTGGCGTAACTTCATTGTCGTTGGGCCGGCTTCACCTGAGCCAACGGTGTGCTCTTTATTATTGTGAATAAAGGTTCCTACAGGAGTAAGTACGGCAGCTGTTCCTGAAAGCGCGGCTTCAACGCCGGGTTTAGCGGCTAAGGCTAAAAGCTCATCAACTGAAATATCACGCTCACTCACTTTCATGCCATGGTCGGCAGCAATCGTGAGAACAGACTGGCGAGTAACGCCATGTAAAAATGTAGAATCAAGCGCTTTGGTAATTACTTCGTTACCATCAAACAACAAGAAGTTAGCGGCGCCAGTTTCTTGTACATCGCCATTGGGACAGAACAGAATTTGGTCTGCTTGTACCGCTTGTTTAGCCGCTAGAATGGGGCCTAATGCGCTGGCATAATTACCACCACTTTTGACCATGCCCATATGCGGGGCACAGCGAACGCCTTCTTCGTCTAGTAACAATCGAAGCGGCTTAGCGCCACCAGCAAAATAATCACCTACTGGTGAGAGCAAAACATATAGCAATGACGTTAACGACGGCGCCGCGGCTTTACCAATCGAAGCCTCGGTACCCACATGTGTTGGACGAATATACATTGAGCCCGGCGGTTGCGGTACATCGCTTGCGTATTTGGCCACAATGCTGGTGATCATATCAGCTACTTGTTGAGTGTCGACTTCTGGTAAATTTAACAACTGAGAACTTTGTTTAAAGCGCTTTATATTTTGATCCATACGGAAAATATAAATACTACCGTCGGCATGGCGAAAGGCCTTTAAGCCTTCAAAACAAGTACTAGAATAATGCAAAACATGCGCGCCCGGATGCATTTGAATGCTATCAGAAGGCACAAACTCAGTTTGGCTCCACTGTTGATTATCAAATGTCGTTAATGCCATTTCTGGCATAAATACGGTTCCGAAGACAGCCATGCAATTATTCCTAGTTATGTAATTTGGCGCAAAAATTCAATTAATATTGTTCACTTTCGTGCCACAGCGCCGAATATTCTTAAGGCACGTATTGTACGCTATAACGCTTATTCGACAATAGTATTTAGGATGATTTATACACTTTTTTCGACAAATCTATATTGTTAGTAATGAGCCCAGTAGTACGCTCAAAACACCACTTAAATAAAGCCGAATACATTAGTCTTGCAAAATCTTACGCCATGACGCTTGAACACGTTCATCCGAATAGCTATTAGAAGCTTGTTGTAGCACTGCATTAGGCGCTAACAAGTCCAGCTTACCAATATCGTTAAAATTACCAAGCAGATGCGCAAAGCTATGTTCTGAGGCTTTGCACCGCCCTAATTCAGAGTCACCAACTAACACATTACAGCCATAAGAAATCGCATGATAAAACATACCTGAAGCAATTAAACGCTTATTCATATGGGGCAATATCACTACTTGGGTGTTTGCCAGTAGAGCATTGTACTGTTCATCGCTTAAAAAGCAGTTTTGATAATCCACTTGTAATCCGCGGGTCGAAATAATATTTAGAAGCTTGTCTTGATAGTCAAGATTAGAGCACTTTCCTTTAATGACTAAAGGGCAGTCAAGCGGCCAATCACTTAAGAGTGTATGCAAGTTTTTATAGGGCTTAATATGCCCATAAAAACCATATTGGATATCCCGTTTAGTATCACTTAGCGAGGTATTTTTGGCCACCTTTACAAGTGGATGTAGCGCTTGAAAGTACTGCCTATTGTCGCTGATGGCATAAGCCTCTAACACCACCGTTTTTTGACAAGTTAGCCGCAGCAAGCAAGATATCACCGTAAAATAAGCTAAGCTTCGAGTATCGTTATGCGGCCTAAAATTATGCCTCACCCACACGCGATTAGCGGCAAATAAAGGCACGACCAGGATGATACTTACACACTTGAGAAAGCTTAAAAAAGCCGCAAATTCATTGAACTGTTCGCCATATGGTGTATCTTCTATCCAATTATACATGGCAACGTTTTGCGAGCGAGATGCAAAATGTTGAACGCGCGGTAATTGGCTAAAGGGCTTAACTGAGCCTGTGATGACCAAAAGCGTTTGTCGCAGCAATTGCATAAATCGATTGTTAGATTTTGATGGGTAAATAAACACCTGCTGGGGCTTTTGCATTGGCGCGCGTCATCTTCTGCACAGTTGCTTTAAGTCTGGTGTATATCGTATTCGTTTTTGTTCAAACCACAAGTGAAAATTATGCGAACGCTTCTGCTATTTTGTCTATATATGGTCGTGATTATGGTCGTTAGTATGCCAAGCTACAGTGCCAATGGATCTGAAAACGAAGGTAACAAAACACATCGCCTTAGCGACTTAAAATGGGACGCTAGGCTTGTACTAACAAGCGTAAGTGATTTAAAAGAACGCGATGAAATATTGAAGGTATACAAGATAAATAAGGCTGCATTTGACGAGCGTAAGCTGATTATCTTTGTAGTAAGTACTAACCAGCACAACACCTTGGATGTGCTAGGTGTTTCTGATAAATCTTTTAGCGCCCAAGATATTAAACAACGTTTACGCAGCGCTCATACGCTGTTGATAGGATTAGACGGCGGCAACAAAGTCGCCTACGACACATTTGATATGAAACAAATTTTTGCAGATATAGACGGTATGCCCATGAGACGAGCGGAAATCGACGAATAGCACTCGATTAACACCAAAAGGCTAGTAAGGCTGCTGCATCGAAAACGGCATTTCCATCGATTTTTCAGGCTTGTTAGGATTTCCCACCATTTCGTCATAAGGAGAATCGTGCACCATCACGGCTTTTTCAACATCGCATAGCTCAAAAGCATCACGCACTTGCTGAGAATTATTAAAGCGCATTGGCCTGTCGTTGCTATCATAAACAAAGCCTGACTCCATCTCGCCTGCATCATTGTGTTGATGAAGCTTAACAAGGTAAACATTCATTTCGAAAGACTGCACCTCAAGCTTTGTAATGTTTATTGGATTTTTTTGAATGTCAGACATTTTGAATTTTTTCATGTTTTGATAACCACCGAGCGCTTATAAGCCAATAAAAATACGATAAACCTTTTACGTATTTGTCGCGACTCAGTTCAGTATCAAGTTCCCTTTAAGCAAAATGATAAAAAATGTCGGTAAGTACGCTCTTCAATAAATCTATTTGTGTATCAACAAACAAACTTTTTTAAATCAACGCCGAATTTATTGAAAAGCAAGCTGTCATAAGCAATATACAGTTTCGATTAAAAACTGCGTACGTTATACTTTTCAATTAACAAGAAAAACAATAGTTAACAGGAGAAACACATGTCGACTGAAACGAGTCAGTTACAACAAATGAAACCTTACATCATTATTGCAAGTGTGTTGTTTGTGATATTACTCGTGGTTATTTTTTGGCCGACTAGTGAAGAAAAAGAACCTATTAGCGTGCCAATTACCGACACCAGTAACAACCCTGCGCTTGTTGCTGCGCCAGCCAAGCCCATTATTGATGCGAACGAAGGGATTGACGATATGGTCGATCCATCTTTGTTCGAGGCACCGCGCCAACCCAGTGCGGTAGAGCTTGATGGCAGCACAGAAGTTGAAGAATTTGAAGCTGAAGAAGTCGTCGTAGAAGTGCCCTTAGACACAAGTGATGCAACGGTAAAAACAGCGCTTATTGCAGTGGCTAAGTCACCAACTTTTGGCAGACTGCTGGTTAACGAGCGCTTAATCGAAAAGTTTGTGATTAACGTGCATAACCTTGCAAATGCCGATATGTCACCAAAAGACAGCTTAGTGACGCCGCCCACGACTGAATTTAAAACCTACCAACAAGCCCAGCGAGTTTGGATAGATAACGCAAGCTTTAAGCGCTATAACCCCTATGTTGATGCACTTGAATCGATGGAAGTTGACGAGCTATTAAGTGTATTTGATACCTACAAAACATCCATCAGCGAAAAATATGCCGAAATTAGCCGCCCAGGCCAGCAATTTGATGATGCTTTAATAGACGCGATTGATGTGTTATTAGATACCCCGCAAGTACCGGTGCCTATTGAAGTGTATAGCGAAAGCGTAATGTACAAATTCAAAGATGAACGATTGGAAAGTTTGTCGGGGCCACAAAAACAGCTATTAAGAACAGGGCCAGAGAACATGCGCAGGATCAAAGAAGTACTACGCAAGCTAAAAACCGCTTTAGAGCAAGCTTAGTTCACTCACTAATTTGACAAAAGACGCGCATAAAGACACATGGATATATCACAAATACAGCAACAAATTAGCGAAGCAAGCACAGGCGACAATCTACCGCCTGTTGATGCATGGAACCCTGATTTTTGCGGTGATATGAACCTTGTGATCAAACGCAGCGGCCAGTGGTGGCACGAAGGCACGCCGTTTACTCGCGCAAAACTCATCAAGCTATTATCAAGCGTACTAAAAAAGGAAGATGACAAATACTTTTTAGTCACGCCGGTCGAAAAAATAGGCATACAAGTAGAAGACGTCCCCTTTGTTATTATTGACGTTACACATTCCGAAAAAGGCATAAACGTTATCACACAAACAGGTGACACCGTGCTTGTGGGCAAAGACCATCCAATCGAAATTAGACAGTTTGAAGACAGCGATGTGCCCTACTGCAATATACGCAGAAACCTATGGGCACGCGTGCATCAAAATGTACTATACAGATGGGTTGATGAGGCGAGTGTGAAAACAAATGGCTCGCAGACTGAGCTTTATTTGCAAAGTGGAGACTATTCGTTTTGCATCGGTCGTTATGCAGAATAATGAAGGGAGTCGCCAAAAAGAGCAAAAAAGGGGTCAGTGTTACTTAATCACTCAAACAAGCAAAATTTTGATTTGCGCGCCGGAATACTCTATTGTTTATGCAATCCTAAATAAGGCAATAAACATGACTAAAAAACAAACACTTATTGGGCGAATAGTAAATCATTCCCTCCTTATCGCGACGACTTGCATCATCAGCACAAGCGCTGCCCTTGCCGACACTCATATATATGCAGGTAAGCTCATTACGAGTAAAGACACAAAAGTACTCAGCAACAAAACCGTCATTATTAAAGACAACAAAATAGTCAGCATCGAAAACGGCAAAGTTGAAGGCGGCGATGACGACACCTTTGTCGATTTAGGTGACTACACCGTACTCCCTGGTTTAATGGACATGCACACTCACTTATCGTTTCAAAATGAAGGCCCTGCTGGCTACATGAAGCGCTTTACCAACAACGAAGCCGACTATGCGATTGCCGCCGTAAACTACGCCAAAATTACCCTAATGTCAGGCTTTACTACCGTGCGAAATATCGGTGATAGATTTAACGAAACCGTAGCATTACGTAACGCGATTAATAAAGGCGTTGTGCCAGGCCCTCGCGTATACACATCGGCCCAATCAATCGCCACAACAGGCGGGCATGCCGACCCAACTAATTCATTTGGCAAACATATCTTCTCAAAGCCAGGGCCGCTTGAAGGCGTAATAAACGGCGTGGCAGAAGCCCGCGATGCGGTCAGGCAACGTTATAAAGACGGGGCTGATTTAATTAAAATAACCGCGACAGGCGGCGTATTGTCGGTCGCTAAAAACGGCCAAAACCCACAATTTATGATGGACGAATTAGAAGCCATTGTACAAACCGCCAAAGACTACGAAATGACCGTTGCTGTGCACGCCCACGGCAAAGAAGGCATGCGACGTGCCATTCTTGCAGGTGTTGATTCAATTGAGCACGGCACCTACATGGATGACGAAATCTTTAAACTGATGCGCAAGCACAAGGTCTATTATGTGCCAACAGTACTGGCAGGTAACTTTGTTGCCGAAAAAGCCAAAATAGACGGCTATTTCCCCGACATTGTAAGACCCAAAGCCGCCACCATTGGCCCACTTATTCAAAACACCTTTTCTAAAGCCCATGCAAACGGCGTATTAATTGCCTTTGGTACCGATTCAGGCGTATCGGCACACGGTGACAACGCGCAAGAATTTGCTTTAATGGTTGAAGCCGGCATGTCTGAAATGGACGCGATTTTGTCAGCGACCTATCACACAGCAAAACTGCTAAAAATTGAAGATAAACTTGGCACCGTTGAAGAAGGTAAATTAGCCGATTTAGTAGCCGTGAAAGGTAATCCAATCAGTGATATTACGCTGTTGGAAGATATCCAATTTGTGATGAAAGATGGTCAAATATACAAGCAGCCTGAATTATAGATTTAGGCCTTAGTAACAGACCTAATTTTACATATGACCGATAGCTGCTTTTTGTGTCAGTAAAAGACCGCATTAAACGCATGATCAACTCTAAGCATATGCTGCCAGGCATAGGCTTAGCGTCGTTTGCTGAATCTACCGTTGTGCCCATTCCACTTGAAAGTATATTAGTGCCCTTAATGCAGTCGAGGCGCGATAAGCTTTGGATAATTGCTGCTGTTACTACATTAGGCTGCATGCTAGGCGCACTCTTAGGTTACGCCATAGGCTACTATATATTCGATTTAGCACGTGAATGGGTCATGCAAAACCTTACCAACGAAAGCCAATTTGAGCGATTCCAACAGGCCATGAAAACCGATGGATTTTGGTTTATTTTTAGTACGGGCGTTACACCCGTGCCTTTGCAAATAGCCATGTTAGCAGCTGGTGTAAGCCAATATTCGTTGGGGTTGTATATGCTGGCAGTCACCACCAGTCGCATTGTGCGTTATTTTGGCTTGGCAGTATTAGTATATTACTTTGGTGACAAAACAGAAAAGCTGGTGCGCAAGTACAAATGGCAAGTGGCGATTATAGGATTAAGCTTAGTTGTCATGTTTATTGCTTATCGGGTTTGGCAAATGCTATAAGCATGAACTGCGTTGAAACAAGCGTAAAGCATTGGCAAGTTGTCGGTATCAAGTAACTGAGCTATATTCATTACCTACGCTTAACAAACAGTACCCTTAGCGTTCTCCTTTATAAGATTTATTAAAACGACAGTGTAAATACGGAAAATAAACGCATGAAAAGATTACTCAATATTACATTAGCATGTTGCCTAAGCATGGCAGCCATGCAAAGTAGCGCAAATGTCGAAAGCAAATTAAAAGCAGCCATGGCATCAGACGCTCGCACCGCGGCAGAACTAGAGCGTGACGCTAATCGCAAACCCATAGAAACCCTGCAGTTTTTTGGCATTCAAGACGATATGTCGGTGGTTGAGTTAGTGCCCGGTAGCGGCTGGTACACCAAACTATTAGTGCCATTACTGGCAGAAAAAGGCAATTATTACGGGGCAATTGGCGCCAATAGAATCGAAACAAACTTGTCTGAATTACCCGGCTTTGAACGCATGAACATAATTGCTAAAGACGCACAGATATCACGCGAAGAAGGTTCACGCTTTTTAGCTTTAAAAGCTGATTCGTTAGGTGTAGATAATGTGGATATGGTGCTAACTTTTCGAAACTATCATAACTTTGGTGATGAAGGTCGAGCGGTTATGAATATGCTGGCCTTTAATGCACTAAAACCTGGTGGTATTTATGCGGTAGTTGATCACACGGCTAGACATATGGAGCCATCAGATAGCAGCAACCGTCGCCGCGTTGATCCGGTAAAAGCAATTAAAGAAATTCAAGATGCTGGTTTTGTTTTAGTAGACTACTCAAGCATACATTATCGCGAAGATGACGAGCTTGAGTATGAAGTAGGCGCCCGCTCGGTAAGTGGCAACACAGACCGTTGGACCTTAAAGTTTAAAAAGCCAGACTAGTAATTAAGCAGGTTTGTGTCTTTACGGCAAAGCCTTCACACGTAAATAACGCTAGAGCCCTTTTTTTATTAAATAAACAAAGGGCTTATTTTTGACATCACTGCTAAGCAAAGTATGTTGCATAAAACGGCAAAAACTCGGCACGTCGCGCGTTGTCGCCGGATCATCAGCAATAATCGTTAAGGTCTCGCCCGTTTCCATCTTTCTAACTTGTAACCTGATCATCATTACCGGCTCTGGGCAACGCAAACCCAATGCGTCGAGCATATGGTCGGCTTGTTTAAATTCGGCAGGTATGTTCTCAAACTGATTGATATCAGCTGGATCAGAAGGCTGTTCGGGCTCACTCATAGCGATTGACATTCACCATAAAACGACGCACTAAATACCATATTGACGGCGATATTCATTTATCGCGTCAATCTGGCTTTCATGGCCCGCTTGGCTTTGTAAATATTCAACAACATCTGCCAAACTCACAATCGAAATTACCGTAGTATTATAATCACGCTCGACTTCTTGGATGGCCGATAACTCGCCCTTGCCTTTTTCTTGTCGGTCTAAGGCAATTAACACACCAGCTAAGCTGGCATTATTCGCTTCTAATATTTCCATCGATTCGCGAATAGCCGTGCCAGCAGTGATTACGTCATCAACTAGCATGACTTTACCTTTAAGCTCGCTGCCCACTAAGGTGCCGCCTTCGCCATGTGCTTTCGCTTCTTTACGATTAAAACAGTAAGGAATATCTTTGTTGTAAGTAGTTGCCATCGCAATCGCCGTTGCCGTAGCAATAGGAATGCCTTTGTATGCAGGGCCAAATAATAGGTCGTAATCGATACTTTCGGCCTGCAAAGCCGCTGCATAATACTGGCCTAACTTTGCTAAGTCTTGCCCAGTATTAAATAAACCCGCGTTAAAAAAGTATGGGCTAACACGCCCCGATTTAAGCGTAAATTCACCAAAGCGAAGCACTTTGCGCGCAATGGCGAAGTCTAAAAATTCTCGTTTATAGTCTTGCATACTCTTCCTAAAAATAATGTCCGAACAATCTTTGTAATTTTTAGATGACTAGCTTAAGGCCGTGCGTTGTAATTCAAACAACTCTTTAATACCAATTTTTGCCAGCTCAAGCATTTCGTTCATTTCTTCAAAGCTAAACGGTTCGCCCTCGGCAGTGCCTTGTACTTCAATGAGTTTGCCGGTGTCGGTCATGACCACGTTCATATCGGTTTCGGCATCGGAGTCTTCTAAATATTCTAAATCAGCAATAGCGTTGCCTTTGTATACACCAACCGAAATAGCACCAATCATGTGCTTAAGCGGGTTGTTTTTGAGTATGCCTTTAGTGCGCATGTAGGTAAGTGCATCAACCAACGCCACACAAGCGCCAGTGATAGACGCGGTGCGTGTGCCGCCGTCGGCTTGAATCACATCACAATCGACCGTGATTGTGTTTTCGCCTAGCATTTTCAAATCAACCGCTGCGCGCAATGAACGGGCGATTAAACGCTGAATTTCAAGCGTACGACCACCTTGTTTGCCGCGAGCAGCTTCACGATCAGAACGCGTATGCGTAGCGCGCGGTAACATGCTGTATTCAGCCGTTATCCAGCCTTTGCCCTGTCCTTTCATAAAACGAGGCACGCCTTCTTGTACACTGGCATTGCACAGCACTTTGGTATTGCCAAATTCAATTAATACCGAGCCCTCTGCATGACATGTAAAGTGACGGGTGATCGTGACCGGACGAATTTGACTAGCGGTACGTTTGCTTGGGCGCATGTATAAAGGCTCCTAATGGCTTTTTGTAAATATGGGTGACCGCAACTAAAACAGCGCGGCGCTAAATTGCGCGAGATTATAGCCTATCTAAATAAGAGTTTACATGCTTTAAGAACGAGCAAAACACATTCACATGATGTAGACTTTGGCTCGTAAATTTAATGGCTTAACCTTATGGTTAGCCTAAAGACACACAAACACATTACTAAACGCATACTTACGCGCACAGAACATCAAAGGAAATACTATGATTTGCAGCATGACCGGCTTCGCCCGCAAAGAACTCAAAACCGATTGGGGCAACGCAGTGTGGGAAATACGGTCAGTAAATCAACGATATTTAGAAACCTTTTATCGCATTCCTGAAAACTTTCGCGCCATTGAGCCCATCTTACGAGAGCGCCTGCGCAAGCAATTACAACGCGGCAAAGTAGAATGCAGCCTTAGAATTACTTTTAACGAAGCTAACACAGCCGAGCTTAACGTAAACGAATCACTCGCCAAACAGCTTATAGAAGCCGCCGAGTGGGTTGGCAAACAAGGTGAATGCGGCGCTATAAACCCACTCGACGTACTGCGCTGGCCTGGCGTAATGGCCAATGTAGAAGCCGACATGGACAGTATTCAAAAGGAACTTATTTCGCTATTTGATGACGCCTTACAAGACTTTGTAAAATCACGCGCCAGCGAAGGCGAAAACATGAAAGCCCTCATAGAGCAGCGCCTAAACGGCATTATAGAACAAGCCGACAAAGTCGACGCCCACATGCCCGCCATTTTAGAATGGCAAAAAGACCGCATCCGCAATAAGTTTAGCGAAGCACAAATTGAATTAGACGACACTCGTGTTGAGCAAGAGATGATTTTGATTGCACAAAAATCGGATGTAGCAGAAGAAATAGACCGCTTACGCTCGCATGTGTCTGAAACCAATAAAATCATGAAAAAAGGTGGCGCTGTAGGCCGCCGATTGGATTTTATGATGCAGGAGTTTAACCGCGAGGCGAATACGCTTGGGTCGAAGTCGATTAATAATGATGTTACGCAGATTGCTGTTGAGCTGAAGGTTTTGATTGAGCAGATGCGGGAGCAGATCCAGAATATTGAGTGATAACGCGTATTAGTTGTAGTGGTTCAAATCTACTCCAATACTTCTGCCGGAGGGTTTTGACCAAACTGACAGGCAGGAATAGACATGGAGCGGACGGTCATTAGTATCGATTTTTAGGCATTTGTCTGACCCTAATGTTACAAAAGCGGACGTTTAATTAG
>CAYURD010000028.1:0-26064 GCA_964446865.1 uncultured Glaciecola sp. | reverse complement strand
ATATTGAGTAGATTGTCTACAACGTGCAAAGCATACCCCGAGCTTTAACAAAATAAAGGTACAACATCACCACTCATTCAACTGCTGCAAAGCTTTCAACCGCGCACGCTGCAACAAAAGCGCCTCAAACAAATCATCAATCGAATCATTATTCGATTCAAGCCCTGGCAACGCTATATTCGCCTCAGCAAAAAAGCGTTTCTTTTCATTGCAAACTTCATCATCTAACCAAGCCTCGCTCCACCAATGTTGCATACGCTCTTTAGCATCGATTAGCGTTTTTTCTGATGGTAAGCGGTCTCGTTTTTCATTATTAACTGCACAGTTACTTGGCACAAGATTCCATAAGTCATTATTTGGCCATCGTGAAAAAGGCATGCTATGGTCAATATCGTACTTTTGCTTTAAGGTTTTAGCCGACCATACACATTGCATCGGCCGCGATTTCGCGAGGAAATTAAATCGTTCCCGCGCCGCAGTGGTAGTCCTTTTAGGTTCTTCCCACTTTAGTGCGCCATACATGAATGATTGCTCTTGAGGGTCTGAAAAAGCAATATTACCCTTGTAGCTTGCCATAGTTTTTACCCATTCACTCACCAACACAGGTTCAATCCAGCAAGCATAACGGCTAAAAGCTAACCATGTTGATTCAGGCATAGAAAACTCACCCCATTGGCTTAAGGTTTGTAAATCAAGAAAGATACTTTGCTTCGCATTAACCCGGTTCTGTAAGACTTCAAACACTTGGACATTGGTAGATGGCAAAGTTATGCGCTTACAAGGCATTTCCTTGATATTTGTAGCGCTAGCCGATAATGCTCTGTGCAATGCAATAGCATCTTTGCCAACAAACATATTACCAACCCGATAATCAGATGATTTTCTGTGTTTGAGTTTGTGCCAACCATCTGCTTTCATAAAGCCCATATTCGGCTTTTTGTTTGGTGTTTGAAATAGTTCATGGTCATCAATAAGATCTTTATATTGATGCATCCAATACAAGGCAACTAAACCTAGTGGCAGTATAACTCTATCACCTGTTAAAGAAGACTCTCTTCGCAATACAGCACCAGTATGACCGTCTGCAATCCTTAACAAAACTCTAAGCAATGCAAGCTTATGAGTAGCCGATTTGCCGTCATTAATCGCTACATGTCGAATAAATGGAAATGCGCCAGTGCCATCATCTGGTAAATGCAGAATTGCTGTCTGCCAGTAAATCTCATTGCGGCCAAGTTTGTCTTGTTTATTTTGAGAGGTAAATTGAGCGACTAATCCTAAGCCTTGAGCAAGCTTCTCTATTTCATCTGCACTTACATCATACATACTACGTTGATTTTGCTCTTGTTCACTCATACCAAATTTGAGCGAAATAACTAATTTTGCACCGGGTTTTAGTAAATTGGCTAGCTTTCGTAATGACCGTGCTCGTTGGCTTTTTGGAATATGCATCCATACCGCACTTAATATAATCAAATCAAAACTAATTTCTAAGCTAGCGATTTTATCTAAGGAAGGAAGAGAATCTTGCAGCCATTTGATATTGTGACCTTTCGTCAATACGCGCCCCACTTTCATCATTTCAGTGGCTGGCTCTACTGCGTAAATGCTCGGCAAACTCTTGGTTGTAGTATATTGAGATACTTTTTGAGCAGCGTATTTTGCAATGTGTAACACATCCCTGCCAACGCCAGCACCAATATCGAGTATTGAGGCGTGGTCATTTTCTAATATCGCGTCTAGATAATGAGCCCATTCGTTATGAACTTCGTCAAATGACAATGAAAGGTATTGTTTACTGAGTTCTTCAATTTTATTGTTGTAAAAATCGTCAGACATTTTGCTATCAATTATAGCCATAAAAAATTAGTCTAACATTGAGTCACCGCAGTGCTCAATTAAAACAGCAAATCTACTGCTACCTTTCAATGGTTCTGCATATCTTCGCGACTTTTCTTAAGCTTTACAAACAACAATTAGGATAAAACAATGGCAATGCCAACCTCCACAATAATCTGCAAAAAATGCGACTACGGCGTCAGCGATTCGCTATTATAAAAAACAGCATATAGTTCAGCGTTAGGAGAACGAAAAAAATATACTCGACAAGCGGTAAATTATTAGAGGAAATTATCGATTAGTCTACGGTTGCGATACCATGGCATTAGTTCGCTAATGTATAATCTTACATTAATTTTGACTAATAACCGCTAACGCCACAAATAGCTTACCTTGACTCAAATATCCTTGCCGCTTTGCAACAAGCTCTTTGCCAGTATCTAGAAACACAAGAGTAGGACTAACACTCACATCACCCTACTTTTTATATAAAGATGTATTAGAAGCAAAAATCGAAATATCTATATCAAAAACCCGCGCCTCTCGCCGAAGGGTTCTTTACTTCTCTATACTAGAATCATTTATTAGCCATATAGCTAACTTTATGTTTTTATATTACAATGTTAGCTAAATAGCTAACTATTAATAAGTAAACATATGTCAAGCAGAGCAGATATAGGTAAGACAATTAGCACCAGCAGAAAAGCGCGGAGCTACACCCAGAAAAAGTTATCAACAATAACAGGCATAAATAAAACAACGATTTCCGAAATTGAGAACGGTCGTTTTACCGGTTCATTCGATATATTTGAGCGTTTGCTTGATGCGCTTGATTTGCAGTTTGAAGTTATCCCGAAACAACATATCTTGCCCAATTGGGATACGATTGAAGATATATTCAAGGAAGATGACTAGTGAGTGACGTACTAAAACTACCGAGTAAAATTACCAATGTAACGGTATGCATAAACCAAACTGAAGTCGGTCTTGTAACACATGGTTCAATTCATAATTACCAGCCAACACAAGACAAACTACATGTATCACTTACCATGACTGATAAAGGAATGGACGGATATTCGTCGGGCGCTCTTCACCCTATATTTTCACAGAATTTGCCTGAGGGCTTTAACCGCCGATTTATCGCGGAAAAACTATCGAGATACGCCAAGGTTAACGATATATATTTGCTCGCTTTACAGGGCGAACAAGGCATTGGCATGCTTTCATATAAAAGTGAACTCTCATTGCCAGAAATCGAAAGTGTATCTTTGAGCGATATTTTGACTTATCACAGTAATACGCCCCTTTTCCCGCAGCTACTAGAAAAGTACTACCTACGAAACTCATTAGCAGGTGTACAACCGAAAGTCAGCATACCTAACGCCTCATCACTCAAAACGAATAAAACAATTCCACAAAAAGATCTAATCGTAAAATCGTTCGACGAGGAATTTCCACTACTGACCGTAAATGAGTTTGTTTGTATGGAAGCTGCACGATATTGCGGACTTGAGCCGCCAAAAACATATCTGTCTGAAAATTTAGAAACATTCGTTGTTGAACGCTTCGATAAAACCAGCGACGGAACAAAATTAGGCTACGAAGACTTCACCACCTTACTTAAAAAGCCTAACGACCCTGATGCAAAATACACTGGTAGCTACGAGAACTTACTCAAAGCTACTTTCCTATATACAAATAGCCAGACTGAAGTAGAGAGAATGTATAAGTACATTGTATTTAACTGCTTGATTGGTAACGGCGATGCCCATTTAAAAAACTTTGCACTACAATATACGCCTGATATGAAAAAGATATATCTCTCGCCACCGTTCGATATTACACACACAAAAATATACGAAGCTATTGATAATAAAATGGCACTCAAAATGTCTAACAGCAAAGAGTTTCCAGACGCGTCATATTTACTAAAGTTAGCAGAGGGGACTCACTTTAAAATTAGAAAAGCCAAAGAAATTATAGAATCTCTCAGCGACGGTATTATTGATTATCTTAAAGACTCTAATGAAGTGCAGATTCTTAAAGGATTACGGGCTTCTATAGAAAACTCAGTAACAAGTACAATGAAAACAAGCTCTTCAACAAAAAGTTACCGCCATGACAGGATTAAAAAGTTTGAATAGTTAGTTAACTCATCTGTTATTCACAGCTTGCTTAACATCACCCTGTCACTATGGACAGCCAGCATCGAAATTGAGGGCTTGAAGCTGTTTGCACAGTCGGCATATTTACAACTAATGATATTACTAATGGCCTACTTTTTTGCGTTGCCTCGATTAAGGACAAGTGGCAACAGCTAGTTGGTCCTGATTTTCTTTTTATGCGGCGCGCCTCATATTACTGTACTTTATCGGATGTTATTTTTGCAGGAATAAAGGCGCAAGCGAAAAAGCTATGTGTCAGCTACTAAGTATTTCACGACCCCTCCAAAGCCCAAACTCCCTTAATACCATTCCAAGACGTAAACAAAGAAAACAACAATATCGCCACCAACACACCATTAGCCCGCCAAGTATTACTATACTCACCCATCAACTTTTTCTGATTAGCAAGGTACAAAATACACAGCACGGTTGCTGGTAAAATAAGCGCATTAAAGGCTTGAGAGATGATCATGACAAACACTGGCCGCGCATCAAAAATAGGCACAACTAAACCTAACAACGAAATACAAAACACCATGACTCTATATTTAGGCAAGGTCATATCACGCTTACTTGAATTATAATCGCATAACAACCAAGGCAGCATAAGCACGTTTGGGAATTGTGACGACACACCTGCAGCGATTAAGCCAAACGCAAAAATACCCGTTGCGAAAGAGCCCGCTAAGGGTTCAAGAATGCTGATCATTTGCGACGCTTTTGATAAATTCATTCCCGCTACATGCAATGTGCCCGCGGCTGCAGCCATGATAGAAGCGCTAATAATAAACATCATACTAACGGCAAAAATCGCGTCGTTACGCTGCTTTTTATAATCTTGTAATGTCCAACCAGCTTCTTTAATCAGGGTGGTGCGAATAATAAACAAGCCAGAAAATACCGTTGTGCCAACCATTGAGGCTATAACCAGCAAAGCGCCTTTGTCTGCTTGTTCAAGTCCTTGTGGAATAGATGGCACTACGCCTTGAACAATCGACAACGGCGGTGGCATCATAATAAAGAAGTTAAGTAAGAAACAGGCCGACATAATGGCGACTATCACCGCTAAACAACGCTCAAAAAACTGCGTTCTGCCGTTCCAAAATATAAAAAAGACAAGGCTAACAAAAAAGGCGGCAAAATAAATGGGCGCTATACCGCCGTCAACCACGGTTTTTGACCACTCGTAACAAATATCAGCCACAATCCCCATCACGCCCATTACACTGCCACATACACCTGCCGTTAATGCGACTAAGAAAAATATTCCTACGCCAGGATGAATGTGTTTTCGAAAAGCTTGAAGCGCGGTTTCGCCGGTAACCAGCGTGTATCGGCCATAAATGTTGATCATAAAAAATGTACATAGGCACGATGCTAATATGGTCCACAGCAAAGTCATGCCGTAATCAGCGCCTGCTTTTGCCATAGCGGTTACCGACCCGGTACCAATATTAAAACCTAATAAAAATATACCGGGCAAAAACAGGGCAAGCGTATTTTTACATTTTTGAGTAAAAGAGGTGTTGTGTGTTGATTGGCTAGTCATTTTTTTTACCTGCGTCTTCACCAACATCGGCGTCTTGGGTTGCGCCTAATTCACCACCAGGATAACACTCTAACACTGTCATGCTCGGCTCACCTAAGTATTCAAATTGCTTAACACCTGCGGGTAAAAAGAAACGTTCCCACTGCTTAAGTGCAATAATGTTATCGTCAATTTTAATATGTCCGTTTCCTTCGCTCACAATCCCAAAAAAGAAACTGTCTTCACACCGAGCATAAGCACTTTTTACATTGGCACGCTTTACCGTAAAGCAATCGGTATGCTGGGGTCCAATTAACAATTCAAGTTGGTTATCACTTGAGTCTTTATACAATTGCGTGGGTATACATCTAAATTCTTGGTCAATTGCGTCAGGCGGTACTTCAGTAAAATTAAATGAATCCAGCGCGGTCTCAATTCCCCTATTCATAAATCGCGCAGCTTCAGGAATAACATATCCGCAGCGCTCAAATTCAAAGCGAACGGCTAAGTCAGAAGGCTCCATTATTTCTAGCATAAGTATGCCTTCGCCAAGTGCGTGCGGGCGACCGCCAGGTAATAAAAACACGTCGCCGGGTTTGACTGCTATTTTGTCAAAACACGCTTCAATCGCGGGGATATTTTGCTCTTCTATCCACTTTTTTAGCACTTCGCGACTTGGTGAGCGCTGAAAGCCCGCATAAATATAAGGTGCTTTAACGTCGTCTCTAATGGCCAAAATAACATAAGCTTCTGTTTTGCCGCGTGGCTGGCCTAAGCGCATTTGCGCAAATTCTCGTGTTGGGTGCGCTTGAAAATGCAGGCGAGTCGCACTGTCTAAATACTTGACCAAAGGAATATCATCTAAGCTTCGGACTTCGCCGTTATAGCTCCCTAGGTAATATTCAAGATCTTGTATAATTAAGTCTCTAAACAGCCCCTCTGTGCCGTTTTCGTTAGACACAACAGCTAAGCCTTCGCTTATATGCTCACGACCAACATTTCGGGCCTCAACCGTTGAGCCAATCCAATCTTCAGGAAAGCTTGAGTCTGCGGGCGCTTGTTTACCTTCTATTTGGTCGAGTAATTTTCCGCCTTGGTAAGTACGCCAAACACGGTTAGCTTTAAATTTTATGATCACAGCGAAAACCTTTAATTATGCTTATTATTTTTCGGTTTTTATTTAAGCCAACTCTTTGTAAAACGGCCTAATGTTATTATAAATTAGCATAGAGGATACTGCTGATAGATTCAATGCATGCTCAGCGCCGTTTTAAAAAGCTTGCAAATTTGGGCGTACCATAACGGGTATAACCATGAAATTTATACGTCACAATACTGCCTATCGGCGGCGGATCAGCGCGCTGGGCATCAGTAAAACCACTGCCTATTTTAAACTGCACTAAATGACCTTGCGGGTTAGTTGTTTCAACTAATAAAGCGCCCATGACATTCGTAAATTTGCCTTTGCCTGCCACAATTTTAATCACTCTGGCTTCTGCATCCATGTAAGGTTTTAGTTTTAACACGTTATTGCTACGACCCGCTTCAAACATAGCGCTTGCTTTGTGAAGCATTAAACCTTCGGCGCCTTTGCTTGTAAATTCATCTAACAAAAGACTCAAGGCTAGGTTATTTTCGACAGTAAACTGCTTAACCGCATGCAAATGCGCAACATTGCTATTAGCGATTAATCGCTTATAAAACGAAGCCCTAACAGAAAATACATCGCTATGATTAGGCGCATCAAATACCTTAAATTTTATGTGCCGCCATTGATTGTCATCGGGCACTTTTTTACTCACCGCTGATGCTACAAACTCAAACTTATTGCGGGCAATCCAAAGCTCGCCGTCAAGCCAAACATCAGGTAGGTCTTGGGTAAACCACTCGGGCGCATTAATAGTGTTCCCACGGCGAGTTTGTAATCTATTATTCTTCCAAATAGCGCGCACACCGTCGTATTTTTCACTCACCAAATAGTCTTGAACATTTTCGTTTTTGTACACTGAGGCAAGCTCAACCATTGCCTGATTAGCACTTGCCTCTAGCATGGCTTGACTAAAAACCGTGACGGCAGCAAACAACCACGCTATCCATGAATTGCGCTTTGACGCATTTATGTCTGTATTCATTTCAACTTCCTTGTCGTATTAGTATTGTATTTCCATACACGACAATACGCTTTTTAGCGTGTCATTATTACTGTCACAAAGACTAGATTTATCGAATATTTAACACGCAAGCTAAGTAACACTGAATAGCTCGTTAATTCTGCTATACTTTTTTCAATTGTTTTATTTATAGAAAACGTAACCTCCACAATTAATACATCTCAAGCATCAGCCTACTTTGCCGTTAAATGACTGATATTTATGAAAAGGTTAAATAAAGGTAAGGTGTAGTGCAGATCAACAAGCACTTATTAACTGTTATAGCTTTAGTCACGCTAGCTTCTCTTACAAGCATAGCGTACTTTGCAGGTGCATTTGACCGCTCAATAAATGTATTTGAAAGCGGAAAAATAGCCAAGCTTACCGAAATCCAAGAGCAAAATAACAAAACCCATCTAAGAGAAAATGATCTTGGCATTCAAGTAATCTGTGAAATCTATACCGATAAAAACGAAAGCCTTTGCGGCGTAACATTGGGTATGGCCGAAATAGTCTCCCAAGGCATCGATATCACTGATTTTGATCAAATAAGAATCACCCTTTTTTCAGCGCAAGCAATTCAAGAGGCTAATCAGCAAGCACAGAGCGTAAAGTCGGCAAAGCTTACGCTTAAAAACTATAACGAGTTATATTCAAGTAAAAACGATATAGTTTCTCAAAAATACAACAGCGTTTCACTATCGCTAGATAAACCCGACCATACTTACACAATCCCTTTGCATTACTTTCAAGTCGAATCGTGGTGGATGCGTCAATATGGCGTGCGCTTTGAAAATGCCCAAACCGAACTCTCAAATGTTCAATCATTAGAAATTATTGCCACCGAAATAGACAAAGTCGGAAGCTATGTGTTTACCGTTTCAAACTTTGAGTTACATGGCCAATGGGTATCGCAAACTCAATTATTGGGTTTTATATTGGTTTTATTGATAGTGTGTATCATCGTGCTAGTCGACCGTCAACGAGAACAGCAGCGCCAATTATCGTTTGTTGATCCTCTCACAGGCTTAAGTAACCGACGTGGACTACAAGATTGGGTTAACTCACTGGCTTGCAAAGACAACGCTTTGAAAAAAGCGGCTCTTTTATACCTAGACGTCGATGATTTTAAAATTATTAATGATACCTATGGTCATAAAGTCGGTGACGATTTGCTAAAGGCATTTTGTCGGGTGGTAAAAGGCAGCATAATTAACGTAGAAATACATCCAAAAGACGTGCACTTTACACGTTTATCTGGCGATGAGTTTGCCGTAATGCTTCTGCACGCAACAGCGCTAGAAGCACAAACACTTGCTAATGAAATTCTTAAAGAATTTGAAACGCCATTGGTACTAAATAACAACAAGATATTTGTCAGTGCAAGCATGGGTATTGCCGACGATATCTTAAACTCTGACAACACCCAAGAATTATTTAGAAAAGCTGATGCGGCTATGTATTATGCGAAAAGACGCGGCAAAAATAATGTGAAGGTTTTTGATAGCCAAGTAGAGCATGAGCAAGTTAATCGCAAAAACATAGCGCAAACACTACAGACGCAAATAGAACAAGATAAGATAGATTTACGCTTTTTACCTATATATAGCTCATCATCAAAAAAGGTTGAAAGTGTAGAGCTAATATTTGATGCCTTTTCGGATGAATTAAAAGATATCGAATTAAAAGAGCTTCTAGCCATCGCAAAAGAATTCAAACTACAAGAAAAGCTTGATATGTGGCTTATTAAATCTTGCTTTTCTTTGTTAAGTCAACACAAGGAAGATATACAGGCACTGCAAATCCGTTTTCATATAAATATTACATCTTTCGAATTAAGTGATGAAGACTACACCGATTTGTTTTGCCAATTGCTCTTAGACCACGATATTTCGCCCGAGACAATTTGCATTGAAATAAATGAAACAGCGGTGTTAGAAGGAAATGAACATGTGGATGTTGTACTTCAAAAGTTTAACGAAATGGGCATTACGCTTATCTTAGATGACTTTGGTGTAGAACAAACAGCTATCAGCCAAATGGTCAAATATCCTATCCATGCACTTAAAATTCATGAGAGCTTTATTCAACAAATAGATACTCATGAGCATAAATCCACGCTTGTCGTGCAATCCATCATATCGATGGCCAAAACCTGTGGGCTTGAAGTCATCGCCGAAGGGGTCAATAACTTGGATCAATTTTACTGCTTACAAGAAATGGGCTGCGACAAAGTGCAAGGTCTTGTCTTTTGCGATCCGCTTACTATAAACGAGTTAATAAAAGGTTTAAGCAGTCAAAAAATGTTTGGCTCGAAACCTCAAGACGCGCTAGATTAAGGTAAAAAAGAAGCTAAAAAAGACGCATAAAAAAGAGCGCAAAAAGCGCTCTTTTTAAAATAAACGAACTATATGACTCGTTCTTGATTACTACATTGTCGCCTGCGCTTTTTCATACTGCAGTCGTTTTTCTTCCAAGCTCACAAGCTTTTTCATTAGCTCAGGATTTTCTTTGACGAGTTTTTCAGTGTGGGCCAGCGACTTTTGCTTATCTCGTTGCACTAAAAATTCAATATCGGCAAGTGTGGGCAATCTAACTGCAGATTGCGCAAGTTGGCCTAAGTTTCTGCCACCCATTGCATCTTGAGTTTCGTTTGCCCAACGCTGCAGCAAGTACTGCGGATAACATACGCGATACTTCATGTTACTGCCGGTTCGCTTTTCTAATCTGCATATAATGCGATAATCTTCAACGTCGTTAATTTCATTAAAGGCATCATAAAAATCAAGTTCGGCTTCGCGCATTCTGTATAAATAATATAAACGCGTTTTATCGCCTTCTACTTGAATTTCTTCGATATCGTTAACTGAACTGCGGGGTAAGTTTGTATTGGTATTTGTTTCTGTCGTGCTGTTAGCTTGAAGCACAAAAAACGCCCCTGCTGTAAACAATGATGTCGCCAGCAAACACGTTTTAAAGATTGTGTGTAATTTCTTCATGGTTTGTTTCCTCTGGTTTTAAACAGTTCGAAGCAGACGCTAGGGTTTGTCTGAACGTACTGTTCACGATTAAATATAAACCAGCAATCCCGCCGTCACAAATTACTTAGTGAGATCGATCGGAACTTTTCGGACTTAGGCGTAATCCTTTTATAGAGTATGCTTACATTTTCCTAAAGTCACTTAAACTTACAGTTAATAATAACTTTTTAAGTGATAAAGCAAGCCAAATACAACGACTATCAGTAATCAAAACTATTAAATTGTTATTGATGTCATCAAAGCATTTTTAAAAGCGGTATATCTAGTTTTTATAATCAACAAATCGACCAACAGGAAATCTCAAGCAATATGCGAAGTGTCAACACCGAAACAGTCACTAAAGTCCACCACTGGAACGATACGCTATTTTCATTCAGAACCACACGAGAACGCTCGCTTACCTTTGAGAGTGGTCAATTTGTGATGATTGGTTTGGAAGTTAATGACCGCCCTTTGCTGCGAGCATACAGCGTTGCCAGCGCACACTATGACGAAGAGCTTGAGTTTTTTTCAATCAAAGTGCCCGATGGCGCGCTTACCTCCAAACTCCAAAAAATAGAAGTCGGTGACAAAGTACTGGTGTCAACACGCCCAACAGGCACGCTTGTGCCAGGCCAGCTTATACCAGGAAAGCGCTTGTATCTATTATCAACAGGTACAGGCTTAGCGCCGTTTTTAAGTGTTATTCAAGACCCTGAAATTTATGAGCAATACGAGCACATTATTTTGGTGCATGGCACAAGATGGGTGTCGGAGCTTACTTATCAATCGCTTATTTGTGATGAGCTACCTAACAATGAATTTTTTGGTGATTTAGTGACTCAAAAGCTCATTTATTACCCAACGGTCACGCGCGAAGAATATACGTTTAACGGCGAATCTCGCACGGGTCGCATTACTGATTTGTTAACCAGCCAAACATTAACCAACAATATCAACATGCCAGCTATTGACCCAGAGCACGACCGATTTATGCTGTGTGGCAATAACGACATGCTGCAAGACTTAATGACTATCTTAAACGAAAGCGGTTTTTCAAAAGCCAATTCTCGCTCTCAGGGACATTACGTCATTGAGCAAGCCTTTATTGAAAAATGACGAGAAATGACCAAAAAGTGATGAAAAATCACGCAAACAACAGACCTTACAATTTGATACAATAAGACACATCAAAAGTTTATATGATTAGGATGTCATTTATTACACGCAAGGATTCACATATGCTCTTCACTTCTGTTTGCGCCCGCATTGTTATTTTAAGTTGTTTAATGCTGCCCGCCATCTCATTTGCACAAAAAAGCGAGGAGTCTACAGAAACACTTAGCAACGGCATGTCTTTTAGATTTTTTGAATTAAGCAATTCAATTCACGTTTATACTCCTCTATTTGACACTCGAGACAGTTATGACATTGACCGCGAATTTTTTAACTTTCGATTTGGCGCAAAATGGGAAAACGGTTTATTTGTCAATTTTGGTAACTTTGGTACCCGTGGCAATGGCGTAGGATATAATTTTTATAATACAGATGATTGGGAGTTTGATGCCCTAATACATTTGGGTTTTAACTCGGTCGAAATAGGGCAAGACACTAATTACGACGATTTTAGAGCAGGCATTCGCGCCACTTATTACTCTGAAGACGCCGTTTTTAGAGTTATCGCTTCACCTATTGATATTAATTCTGACGACGATGGTTTTTACCTCGGCTCTTGGTATGTCAAAAATTGGCAAATCAAAAACTGGAACATTCATAGTATTATTGGCGCGAGCTATTTTAGTGAAGAGATTCTCGACAACCGTTTTAGTGCGGTCTTCTTTGGTCCTCAAGAAATAGGTGATTACAAAGCTGGCGCGGGCATTGTATTCGAGTTTGAGCTAGGCGCTCGGTATGCATTGGGCAGAGACTGGGTATTTGAAGCTAGCATAGGACAAACCGTTTTACCCGACGCCATTTATGATAACCCTTTTGTAGACAAACGCGGACAAACCTATGGTAGCGTGGGGGTGGTGTATGTCTTCTAACAGGGATGTTGAATGGAAAACAACACGTCACCGTACGATAAAAAGGATATTACACTGCCTACTATGCGCTTTGTTAAGTGTATCGAGTCAGTCACTATTCGCTGATCCAAAAGACTACACACTGGAATTAAAACCCATAGAATGCGTGTCCTTGTACAAAGGACAAACCTGTCATACAACGCTTGAGTTTGTATTTACGGCGCCGGCTGCCGGCAATTATTGTGTTTACAAAAAAGATGATAAAGAAGCGATTACTTGTTGGGAATCAATCGACAACGGGACTTTTTCTCAAGAGTTTTCGACAGATGAAGAAGTCGTTTTTGAGCTCAAGAGCCGTCAAGATGACGACAAGATATTATCTAGTGCCACGCTAAATCTTTCGTGGGTTTATCAGGTGCCAGACAAAAAACGTTTAGCATGGAGGCTATTTTAAATGCACTTGGGCGAGCAATATAAGCCAGCGGTAAATGGCCGAATAATATTGATTGAAGATGACCGTTCATTATCTGATTGGATTAAAGACTATTTAGTCTCAAAAAACTTTGACGTTCAGCAGTGTTTTAGGGGAGATGAAGCCCTTGAACACGTTTCACGCTGGCCCTCAGATCTGCTTATTTTAGATGGTATGCTGCCCGGTTTAGACGGATTAGAAGTGTGCAAACAAGTACGACCCCATTACAAAGGCCGTATTCTTATGCTAACCGCTCGCGACACCGATGCTGATGAAATTAGTGGCCTTGAAAATGGCGCCGATGACTATTTAAGCAAGCCTATACGTGCACAAGTTTTACTTGCCCGTATTAATACCCAACTGCGTCATTTGTCGACAAGCAATAGTGAGGAAAGCAGTGCAGACGCAAAATCCCTCCGCGTTGGCAATTTGCATTTAAATAAAGCTTCGCGCACCGTCCTTCACAAAGGCGAACCCATTGTGATGACAACAAAAGAGTTTGATGTGTTGTGGTTATTGGTAAAAGAAGCAGGCAATACCGTTAGTCGAGACGAGCTCACCATGGCCTTACGTGGATTTGAATATAACGGTTTTGACCGTTCTGTTGACTTAACGGTATCTAGGATAAGGCGTAAGCTTGAAGACACCTCTAGTACTCAGCAAAAAATAGTCACCGTGCGCGGCAGAGGCTACATTCTGGCAAAAGAGGCCTGGCAGTGAGAGCGATTACCTTTTCGCTGATTATTGCAGTAGTAACAGCATCAGTGTCGGTGGGCTGGCTAATCGACTTTACGTACGGTCAGCTATTTTCTCCTCCTGACTCCGACATACAGAAAAAAATATCATTGCTCAAACATAGTGGCCAAGCCATTTCCCAAACTATTGAACTACAGCAAGATCCACAACAAATACAAGTGCTTCTTAATCAGTGGAACACTCATAAAGACATCTCGGTTAAGCTTGTTAACCTAGACGACATTGCCCTACCTGCCACATTATTAGAACAACTTAAATCGGGCGAAGCACTATTGCTCGAAAATAAAGAAGGCGCGTCATTTTCGTATTACATTAATGAGTCAAGCCCCGCCTTAAATGCTGAATCAAGCACACAAATAGAAACACTCCCCGAGCGTATACTGCAGGTCTCGTCAGATGCTTTGTTTGTTGAGCAAGCCGAGACGGGGCAACTTATCCTGACTATTCTGTTTTATCTTGGGCTTTCTCTTTTATTAACCGCGTGGGTATACCCGCTTGCCAAACGGATATTTTTGATTAGACAAGCGGCCACATTGTTTGGTCAAGGCAACTTGGATACTCGACTTGAAGTCGGTAAAGTCGCTGGCATTAAAGAGGTCGAAGTGGCGTTTAACAGTATGGCGAGTCGCATTCAAACCCTATTGTATGATGTCAAACTACTCAGTGGCGGCGTGTCTCACGATTTAAAAACGTCTCTTGCTCGACTGCGTTTTGGTATAGATACCATTGAAGATGACCCTGATTCATTAAATGACAAACAGCTAGCCCGATTAAGTCAAGACACCGATGATATGATCCACCTTGTCGATATGATGCTGCAGTACACGCAGTTGGATATGGAGCTGGCGAGATTTAAAAAAGACGCAGTCGACGTAGTGGGAATGCTAAAGGATATCGTAAGTAAATTGTCTCAGCATGGTGAACACCTTGAACTTTGTTTGCATATCAATGTGAAGAATGAAAAGGACACAAGCTTAGCCTGTACTAAGGGCGATACTGAGTATCTAAGAATGATGCTGAATAACTTGATTTCAAATGCGATGGATCATGCTTTGCAATGTGTTGAGGTTTATCTTGATTGTACTAAAAAAGATATTTTAATTCGCATATGTGATGACGGCCCAGGTATTCCTGAACCGTATCAAAAAGACGTTTTTAAGCCATTTTACCGTGTACCTGAGTTAGACAACAATTCAAACAATGGCGGTAAACAAAGCGGCGAACGACACTATGGTTTAGGCCTTGCGATCTCTCAACGTATTGCGCAAATACACGACGGCAACATCACACTCGAAAGCCGCTCAGCAGCAACAGACGCTCCCACAGGCACAACTTTCACAATAGCATTGCCACTGGTTACGCAATAATTAGAGACGTCACCTACCCTTTTACATTAACCACCTGCTTCAAGGTGTGCACAACATCAACTAAGTCACTTTGCATCTCCATTACCTTATCGATGCTTTTGTAAGCACCAGGTATTTCGTCCAAAACGCCTTTGTCTTTGCGGCATTCGACGCCTTCGGTTTGGGCTTGTAAGTCTTGCACCGTAAATTGCTGTTTAGCTTTTGTGCGTGACATTTTTCGGCCCGCGCCGTGGGCGCAGCTGCAAAATGCTTCTTGGTTGCCTTTGCCTTTAATAATATAAGACTTAGCGCCCATTGAGCCTGGGATAATGCCAAGTTCGCCGTCTCGAGCGCGTATCGCGCCTTTGCGGGTTACCCAAACACGTTCTCCGTCGTGCATCTCTTTTTCAACAAAGTTGTGATGGCAGTTAATTGCTTCTTTGGTGACAGTAAAAGGCTTTAATCGATGCGTTAACGAACGCAATACTGCATTCATCATATGCTCTCGATTTAGCATCGCATAGTCTTGCGCCCATGCAACCGCTTCTACGTAATCGTCAAAGTACTTTGTGCCTTCTTTCAAATAGCCAAGTTCTTTATCTGGCAGGTTAATTTGATGGGTTTCCATCTCCTTTCTTGCCAGTCTAATAAAGTATTGACCAATCATATTGCCAATACCGCGGCTACCTGAATGCAACATTACCCATACATCATTGTTTTCATCCAAACAGATTTCAATAAAGTGGTTTCCCGACCCCAAGGTGCCTAATTGTTTAGCGTATTTTCGGGTCTTACCATGTTTATTCAAATCGGGATGCTTTTGCATAATGCGGTCAAGTTGCATCGCCATTGCCGAGCCACCATTTACCTGCTCATGTTTATGCGCGCCGCCCGGGCCAAGTGGCACGGTACGCTCAATATCATTTCTGATTTGCGCTAAATTGTCAGGCAGTTCGTGAGCCTTAATCGACAAACGCACCGCATTCATACCGCAGCCAATATCAACACCAACTGCCGATGGTATTACCGCATCGGTGGTGGCAATAACAGAGCCAACCGTAGCACCTCTGCCTAAATGAATATCGGGCATGCCAGCAACATGCTTGTAAATAAACGGCAAGCTTGCCACTCTGCGCATTTGCGCAAGGGCTTCGTGCTCTACTTCATCGGTCCATATTTTGACCGGCTTTTGATTGTCTTTCGCTTTAAGTAGCGTTACAACCGGCATAAATTTCTCCTTAATCCTTAATCAATACTAAAAATCAAGCAGGCTAACGTCCTTGTCGGCCCCTTCTTGACTGTTGCTCGTATTTACGAGCATGTGTTAGGTCAACTTCACTGTTTCACGCATGAGTTGATCAATACCGCCGTATACGTTCAAGTGACCGACTTTTTCAGACACTTTCTCGAGCGCTTCAAGCTCTTTTAAACGCAGCAATGTTGGGTTGTTTTCCATCATTTTTGCGGTATTGTGCAAGCTACGCGTGGCTGCAGTTTCTTCTCTGCGTTTGATCACGTTTGCCTCGGCTGCTTTTTGCGCTTCAACTACCTGATTCAAAATAGTCTTGATTTCGCCGGGTAAAATAATATCTTTCACACCGACTCTTTCAAGCTTAACGCCAACCGATAACAGCTCCTGCTCAACCAGTCCCTTTACGGTTTGGTTGATGTATAGCTTATCTTCAAGCAAGGCATCCAAGGTTTTAGTTCCTACCGCTTCACGCAGCGCCAACTGCATTGACTTGTAAATAAATTCATTTACATCATCAACTTGCTCGGCCGCGACAACAGCATCGAGTAACTTAACAGTGGCGGTCAAATTCACACGCACCGACACTTTGTCTTTGGTCAAGATCTCTTGACCCGATACCTCGTGAATAGTTGAACGTAAATCAAAAGCTTTTACCTCGACCTTGTTATTCAACTGCCAAAATCCGTATTGGCCAGGCGACAGTGTGTTTTTAAGCTCACCATCCACAAACAAGATACCCACATGCTTGGCGGGCACGTTGGCCTCAAGCACTGGTACTCGTTTTACTGATCCTGCGCTAATGATGAGTTTTAGCATGCTATTAAGCCCACGATGCTTAATCTCATCTAGCAACGGACGCTTTAGAGCAAGCTCGTCGTTTAGCTTAATTTTATCTAAACGTAAATCACCAGCAGCTTTGAACAAGTATAGTTTTTCACCGGGCATTACCACGCCTTTAAGCTGGTTATCTAAGTATAGTAAACCAACTTCGTCTACCGCTACGCGCCAGCTATGAAGCAGTGATGCTACCTCTGCATAGCGCTTAATCAGCAAGTCTGCCTCGGCGTGGTTAAAGTACAGCTGTGTCGCATCAAAAATATTAACGACTACTTCGCTGGCCCAGTCCGATACAAAATGTTTGCCCGCAGGCAACACTTTCTCGAATGTTTGGTTGCGGAACATCAAAGCAATTTGATTTTCCCCAACAATAATTTTTTGTCCTAATAGTGTTCTAGTAATGTTAGTCATTACATTTCTCCTTTTTATAGTGACAAAGGGTGGCGCTTAACGTGCGTAAAATGGCGCTAAATCGAGATTGTTTGGTAGTGATAACTGTCCTTGTAAACGGTGTTTGTAAACGTGTTGTGTCATTGTGCTTTATCATCACAAATACAAACCGCTTTCCATTTTAAAGTCAGTACCAACAATGTCGTTAAAGGCGATTTCACCACAGTGGTTAGTCGCGGCCCTATGTCGGGCTGTCGTTTATTTGGAATAAACAATTTATATTTGTAGGATTCGAACCTACTTGGCTTTCGCCGTATCCATTTGGTTTATATGATGGGAATTGAACCCACTACCCTAAGATTAACAGTCTCATGCTCTACCTAATGAGCTACATATAACGTTTGTCAGATTTTCAGTCTGATTCACTGGTGTATTTTTTCGCGATATACATATCAAACAGTGTTTGACTGCATCAGGCTGATATACAGAAACAGCTCCTTTGCGATTAAATACACATCCCCGTATTACAAGCTGCGTGCCAATTTTGAAAAACAACTCAAAAAACCTATAAGTAACTGTTTATATTGATATATTCATTTAATGCAATAAAATCCCTTAATATCTAAAGTTTTAATAAATATTTATTTAGATATGTTATTATTTTTTTAGATACACTAAATACGAAGCTGAGTAAAAAAATGAAGAATGTCGTCATTGGCATATTAGGCGCAGTAAAAGACAACAAAGGACGTGGAGAAAAACGCTGGAATACATGGCGCCCAACAATTAGCTGCGTAATGCAAGACGATTTCACCGTGCATCGTTTAGAATTGATATACGAGCCTAATTATTTGCGCCTAGCACGCAAAATCGTTGAGGATATTGCGCAAGTATCACCACTCACACAAGTCGTGTTAGTCGAATCTGCTTGGACAGATCCGTGGGATTTTGCAGAAGTTTACGATGGCCTTTATCAGTATGCGAGTCACTACCCGCTAAATACTGAAGAAGAAAACTACTTCTTAAATATCACCACCGGCACCCATGTAAATCAAATATGCATGTTTATGCTAAGCGAAGCACAAATATTTCCGTCTCAGTTAATTCAAGTCTCGCCCGATTTTGAAGCCGAAAATCGAGCTAAAGGCACCATGAGCATTATCGATTTAGACTTATCGAAATACTCGGCTTTGGCCGCGCGTTTTTCAGAACAAGCAGAATCGGCAAGAGACTTTTTAAAAGCCGGCATTCAAACCAAAAGCCAGACCTTTAATCAAATTATTGAAGAAATTGAACAAGTAGCAATAAGCGCCAGCGACCCAATGTTATTGCAAGGGCCAACAGGCGCAGGTAAAACCCAGCTTGCTAGGCGCATATATGAATTAAAATCATCAAGGGGCGGACTAGAGGGAAGTTTAGTCTCGGTCAACTGTGCAACATTAGTTGGCGATGGTGCCATGTCAGCACTATTTGGGCACGTAAAAGGCGCTTACACAGGCGCTCAACAATCAAGAGACGGGTATTTAAAAAAAGCGCACACCGGTATTTTGTTTTTGGATGAAATAGGCGAACTTGGGCTCGACGAGCAAGCCATGCTTTTACACGCTATTGAAGAAAAAGAATTTTATCCTGTTGGCAGCGACAAGACCGTTTATAGCGACTTTCAGCTAATTGCAGGCACCAATCAAGACCTACAAAGCGCTATTAACACAGGAAGCTTCAGAGAAGACTTGCTTGCACGCATAGATATGTGGAATTGGCGTTTGCCGTCTTTAAAAGAACGTATTGAGGACTTTGAAGCAAACCTAGAATTTGAATTAAGGCAGTATTCCCGCCTAAACAACAAATACATACGCTTTGGCAAAGAAGCTCGCCATCTATATCTTGATTTTGCCCTTAGTGAACATGGACATTGGCGCGCTAATTTTCGTGATTTGAATGCAAGCATTAAACGCATGGCCACATTATGTAAAAATGGGCGCATTGGCGAGCATGATGTCAATGCCGAAATAAGGCGTTTAGAAAAACGCTGGGCACCTGCCACAACAGCTAACGACGCAATAAAACTTGATGAGTATGTTGCGCCCGAAACGCTTCCATTAATTGACCTGTTCGACCAAATTCAGTTAAAACAAGTTATCGCAATATGCAAAGAATCAGCAAACATGGCACAAGCAGGCCGTCGTTTGTTTAATGCGAGTAGAATAAGTAAAAGCAGTACAAATGACTCGCACCGCTTACGCACTTATTTGCAAAAATTTGGCTTGCGCTTTTCTGATATCAACAAACAATAACTAATGCAATCACTAACACAATAACTGAGAAGGTTTACTTATTCTTTTCGCCTAACCACTCAACCCGATATAAGTCTCTTCGTCTGTCTAAGTAGTTTCTTACCGAGCCTTCGTTTTGCAGCTTTATTAACTTGTTGTAGTCTAAATCAACAATTAGGGTCATTTCGGTATTTGGCGTGGTTTCTGATACGATGGCGTCGTGCGGAAAGGCAAAGTCAGAAGGCGAAAATACAGCCGTTTGCCCGTATTGAATATCCACATTGTCTACTTTTGGAAGATTACCTACGCTGCCAGCAATAGCCACATAACACTCGTTTTCAATTGCCCTTGCCTGAGCGCATCGACGTACTCGTAAGTAACCGTTTTTGGTGTCTGTCCAAAATGGCACAAATAGCACCTGCATTTCTTGCTCTGACAATATTCTAGCAAGTTCAGGAAACTCGACGTCGTAACATATCAATACACCAATTTTGCCAAAGTCAGTATCAAATACTTGCAGCTTATCGCCGCCTTTCATGATCCAGTCTGACTTTTCGTGAGGCGTTGGATGCAGTTTGTACTGTGACTCTATTGAACCATCACGATGGCACACATAGCACACGTTAAATAGCTCGTCATTTTCGACAATAGGTACCGAGCCAGCAATAATATTAATATTATACTCGACCGCCAATCGAGAGGTCGCAGTAATGATTTCGTCACTATAAGACGCTAAATGCCATATTGCATCAATAGAACTTTTAGATTCACTTAAGCCCATCAATGGCGCATTAAAAAATTCAGGGAAAAGCGCCACATCGCATTTATAGTCAGACAGCGCATCAACAAAATATTCAACTTGCTGAAGAAGCTCCGCAACGTTTTCGAAATAACGCATTTGCCATTGCACGCAACCAATGCGAGCCGAATCTTTACTCGCATTAATGAGCGATGGCTTTTCAGCATCAAAATAAATATTGTGCCATTGCAACAGCGTTGCATAGCCTAATGAGGCTTTATCTTCTGGCAAATAGGCTTTCATGATTTGCTTCACTTCAAAGCCATTCGAAATCTGAAACGTCAGGATCGGATCGTAAATGTCCTTAGACTTTACCTGTTCGATATATTCGTAAGGCGTAAGCTCTGCTGCGTATTTGCTGTAATTAGGAATGCGGCCGCCAGCCATAATAGATTGCAGGTTTAAGTTACGGCATAGCTCTTTGCGTGCTTCGTAAATTCGACGGCCCAAACGCATGCCTCTATAACTAGGAGACACAAACACATCAACACCGTACAAGACATCACCTTTGGGGTCATGCGTACTTAAATAAGCATCACCGGTAATTTCATCATATGTGTGTTTGTCACCAAATTTTTCATAATCCACAATGACTGAAAACGCCGCCGCAACGACCTTTCCTTTATCTTCAATACAAATTTGACCATCTGGGAAGGTATTTAACTGAGCTTGATACTCTTTGGGTTTCCAAGCACCGCCTACATGTTTATACACCGTATCCATGAGTTCTTTAATATCATCAAAGTCATCTAAGCGTAAATGCCTAAGCTCTAATAGATGTTCGGTGTCGTTGGTATCAATTTCATCAAATTGTGTATCGTTGCCTTTATTCTGAGACATGGTTTCCTGCGCTAGCAAAAAGAAAGATTGAAAGAGTATTTTGACTTACTTTTTTCGTTTACGCACTTTATTTGTGAGGCTTTTTATCACTTATTTGATGAGTTTTTGCAGCATTAAAAACAGCGAAGTTCGATTGATGGGTTTACTCAAGTATTCATTCATGCCAGCTTCTAGGCAAATATCACGGTCGCCGTGCACAGCTTGGGCCGTTAGCGCGATAATAGGAATAGTATTAGGGTTAAATTCTGATGCTTCGTTTCTGATTTTTCGGGTAGCATCCAAACCATCCATTTCAGGCATAACAACATCCATCAAGATAATATCTACTTTTTGACTTTTATAAATATCGATAGCCTGCACACCATTTTCTGCAAACACGACACTCGCGTCACTGTCTGATAATAATTGCGAAAGAATAAAGCGGTTAATCTCAATATCATCAACAATGAGTATCGTTTTACCCGCAAATGTTAGTGTCGATAAGTCCTCAATTGTCACCGAGTCTTGGTCTGAGGCGCTTTCATCAATCGACACAGGGATCGCAAATGTAAACTGACTGCCTAAACCCTCTTCACTTTTTAGCGAAATGCTGCCCCTCAACAAATGCGCAATCTCTCTACTAATATGCAAACCTAAGCCTGTGCCGCCATATGTTTGATGAATGCTGTTGTCTGCCTGCTGGAATTTCTCAAATACTTTTTTATGGGACGTCTCAGGTATACCTATTCCGGTATCTTTAACCTGAAATTCCAAAATACCACTGTTGTAAAAGGTACGCTCATTCTCTGTTCGTTCGGGCGTAAAGTGCGCGTGTAACTCAATACCGCCTTGCGAAGTAAACTTGATCGCATTACCTATTAAATTAAACAGCACTTGTTTAATTCGAATAGCATCCGAAAAAATAAACTTGGGCAGGTTTTCTCCTTGCACCAACTTGTACTTAAGCCTTTTTTCTTTGATATCGTGCTGAAAGCTTGCCATGGTTTGTTGAATAAGCTCGTGCAAATTAACACTGTATTTATCTACGCTCATTTTGCCGTTTTCTACTCGAGCTAAATCTAAAATGTCATTAACCGTGAGTAACATGCTTTTTGCTGAACTTTTAATTAATGTTGTATGCTCACGTTGTTGCTGCTCTAGGTCATTGAGCTCTAATAGTTCAGCCGATACCACAATCGCATTCATTGGCGTGCGGATTTCATGACTCATGCTGGCAATAAACTGTGATTTAGCTTTATCTGCTTGTTGGGCTTTGCGCTTTTCTTTTTCTAGCTTTTCAGCGCGCGTGACTTGCTCGGTAATATCTTGCAGCGTCCCCACCAGCTTTGATGGCTTATCATCAAGACTCAAGATAGGTTGAGCGCTTAGCGTAAAGTACTTTCTTCTTTGTTTATCAATATTGATTTGTAGGTTTTGTTCAAAACCAAGGCCTTGACTAATGCTCTTTGAAAATGCGACCGCTAATTGCTCTTTTTCACTTGGCTCAAGAAACACTAATAATTTGTCTAAAGACGGAGCAAAGTCTTTTTTATTTTTATGCAGATGCTTATACATCCAATCGTCCCACACTAGCTCTTGAGAGTGAATGTCGTATTCCCAAATGCCCAGTTTTGTCGCACTGGTCGCAACTTTAAGCAGTTCATTTGAACTTTGTAAACGCTTTTCAGAGACATAAAGCTGAAAACGCTGTGACTTTAAGGTCCGAGTCCAGGTAAATAACAAAATGCTCATTACGCCTAAAATAGCGATAATCACTGAAGCTCCCACAATTTCCGTAAAAAACAAATCAACCGGACTGGGAGAGCGGTTATATATGTTGGTCTTTTGAGGCAAGGCGTGAGGATCAACGTTAAATTTTTCGAGCGCGAGCTGGTTATATGAATGCTCATAGATATTTTGTTCGTTTAAACTTGGAATACGGCCTGTTCTAACCGCAACAATGGCTTCAATAAACTCATCTGCAATTCGCTCAGCTGAAATAACATAACCGCCGAGCACATCATCGTTTAGTAATGTGTCCCAATGCACAAATATAGGCACCTCAATTTGTGCCGAGAGTCTGTTCACGACTTCTTGAGGAATAAACTCCCGTTGGATCTTCCCTCTATCACGTAAGGTGTAATAAAAAGGCGTGATGACTAAAGCGACTTTATGTGCATTGTTATTAACGATACTGACAATGTCTTGCTCGGTAGTGAACTCGATTAACTCAACTGAGGCAGTTAACGAGTAGTCACTTAAGCTCTCTTGTATCCTGGCTACATCAGTGATTTTAGTGCTTTCGTTACGTTTAACTAATACGAATACTTTTTCAATATCAAGCAGCTTATAGGCTTCTAAGATCATATTTTTATAATCATTTTTTATGGCAAGCGTATAAGGTGGATTTTGGTACTTTAAGGGGTCATATCTCTCTGAATAGTACATCACAAAATGCTCTGCTTGCTCAAGAAAACTTGCCGCCGTAGACATCATTTCGTAGCTTTCAATTCTGTTATAAACCACTGAATCTAAATGAATATTTTCATATTTATCAGCAATTATATTTCGCAAACTAAGGCGGTTACTCGGCTTGAGTTTTTTCAAATCAAGATACTCAAAAAACACTTTCGCGTTTGGAAACGCAAGCTTATATTTTTCTTGAAACGAGCGTAGAAGTTTTTTCTCAAAGGGTAAATCGGGCGTGCCAGCGAGCATAATCAGCACATTGGGAGAGGCTTGGCTTTCTTGACTATTTGCTTTTATTGGCGAAAAAATAGCAAAAAATACTATCGAGTATGTAATAAGACAAATCAAATAAACACTTAGAGTATGTAGTAATCGCTGATTGATGATAAATGCTCTCTACTGACAACTGGGCGTGTTCGCCAAATGGATATTAATCCTATAAAATTTCGTCGACGTTTAGGCCATATTGCGAGGCCAGTACCGGCTTTACAACCGTTAACGACTTTTCTTTATTTGCTTGATTTAACTCACTATTCAAATTCACGATTTTTGGCGTAATAAAGTGGCTACCACAAATAGAATAGAACACTTTAACAACAGGTGCTAAGGGCGCGTCTTTATTTGTTTGCATCACTAGCGCAAGATGATTATTTGACAGCACAAGCATACTGCCAACAGGATAAATACCGATGCAACGTATAAAATCTAGCACAAGTTTTTGATCATAACCATATTGAGGCTGACTTAATACTTTAAGCGCGGCTGTGGGCGTAAGCGCCGCCTGTCTTTTTTGTGCACGCTCTGGCGCGGTAACTGACTCATCTTTGTGGGTGCTATTGTGCTTTATCAGGCGGGTCGCGGTCATCGCATCAAAAGCATCCACAATGGCTAATATACGACTAAATTTGTGAATTTTGTCAGAGGTATAAGCATGCGGGTAACCACTACCATCAAGGCGTTCGTGATGCTGCTCAATAGCCAATATAGACTCGTTGTCTAAGTCGAGCTTAGCCAATAATTCTAGGGAATACTGCAGATGTTTTTGTACTTCGCATAGTTCTTCGTGGGTTAGTCGACCTTTTTTGCTTCGAATTGTCTCGGGCACTTTTAACATGCCAATATCAAACAAATAACCGACTTTAGTTAATCGTTCACAGTCAGCTCGTGAAAAATGTAGGTAATTGGCAAAATGACAAAGAAGCGTCGCACAATGAACGCTGTGCGCGGCCAAGTAATCGTCTTCGCTCATTAGCATAGACAAACATAGCATAGCACTGGGATGCTTGATCATACTATCGTAAATGCCGCTGACGATGTCTTCGACTGGCGAAAAATCAACACTCAACTCTTTAGTTATTGAGCGACTAAACTCTTTTTGCAAAGCATGGCATTTATCGAGGACTTTTGTCGCTTCAGTAAACGCGACTTCGCTGTCTTGGTTAGGAACCTTTTTTTCGCTGCTAACAACGCCAATGTCACTACTTTTTAAACGCATTTTGTCGCGAGAACGCCCAAAGGCTCTAGGAGCTTTGAGTTTATCTAAAAACCCTTTGCTTGATGATGGACTAGGCTCAACCACCACCGAAATTACACCGTTATCGCTTAGTTGCTGGATAATCCCCAAGTGCCCTACCCGGCCCTTATTTTTGACGCCAAGTGAGCCTGTTTGCTCAGCTATTGCATGCACTATCATGCCCAGCTCAATCTTATTCACTGGAATAGTTTTAAGCTTTTTTGCTAGCGCTGCATCTTGGATTATTGAAGGGTTAGTCATATACCGCTAAAAACCTTGTGTCGTTAAGGCTTTATCGACTGTTAGTAGATAAGGTTAAATGCTTTGTTTTAGGCGAATCATGTTAATAAAACAATTATTCATAACACTGCTTCACCACGATACAACCAAGGTCATCCCCAAGATACAT
>CAYURD010000027.1:39445-41465 GCA_964446865.1 uncultured Glaciecola sp. | reverse complement strand
TAGATTCATTTGATACAAAAGTATTCGATAACGTATTAAAAACAAACTTGATTAGGAAAGCTTTAGTAGATCACATGATAAGTTAACTACAAGTCATGTGTTGAACAAAAATAAAAAACAGACCAGTTGTAAATTTCACAGTGGTTTGCCAGTTGCAATGTCGGATATTAATTTAAAAAAAGCTGTTTGATATCGCATGTGCAGTGCGAGTGTGTTCATGTTAAACCAAGGAATAGCTGTATGCTAAAACGCTTGGCTGACAATTGAATACAGAATTACTGATTAAGTTCAACAAACTCACTTAACAAAGTCTGATTATCAATCTTGTATTCAACCATATAGTCACCCGCTTTGAGTTCTTTGCCGCGTCCTAGGGTAAGACGATATAACTGGCTTTGCGCTGAGTTGAATTCGCCTGTCGCTACCTCAGTGCCGGTCGCATCCATTATTTTTACCAGCAAGCTCGTAATTGGCATTTTGGTGAACGAAGGCCTTACTAAGAATTCTTGTACACAAATTAAGTCAGTAAACTTAGGCTTATTGCAGTAACGAGCACTTAAATAGTGTTTTTCTAATGAAATGGGTTCGTTTAAGTTACGTTTTAAGGTATCTACTTGCTGACGTAGACTCTGTAGCTCTTTGTTGTCGTTATTTTGGATTTGACTTAAAAGCTGATTTTTTTGAATTAACTCTTCTTGGGTTTGCGTGAATTTCTGGCGTATATCCGCCACAAGACTTTCGAGTGAATCTGCTCTTGCTCGTGCAATGGAGACTTCAAGATCTTGAGAATCACAAGAACTCGCGATAGCAGAGTTTGTTTGTGCTGTTGAGCGTTCTACTTGCTCTCGTTGAGTGCGAATTAAAATATCAATTTCTCTTTCACACGAGACTGCTTTTTGCTCACTACGACGAACCAATACTTGCGTTTGTTCTATTTGGGTGTCTCGTTGGCTTACGCGTTTTTCTAAATCACTAATTTGTTGGTTTAACTTGCTTACGCTGCGCGACAGTCTTTCTTCACTCTCTAATAGACCAATCACGTATTCTGTATCAAAAGGATCGTCAATCGTCTGGTCATCATTATTCAGATACCAAACTAGCAACACGACAATGTTGATAATGAGTAGAAATACGTACTTTTTGCTGCGATTGAACACGCGTTAAATCCTTTAAGTTTGTGACTTTTTCTTATAATTATGTTTAGGTCAACATGCCCTAATTATTCCTCATTTTTATGTAATGTAAAACCTTTTTGTTTGCCGATATGTTGTTGGCAAAATTTACCGGTTTACAAAAACGAACGAGTTTCTAAATTAAGCGAATTCTCTGTCGCTATGAGTACACTGCCCTGAGTATACCAATCTCCTAGCACAAAGCGCTTGGCTGCTTGATTATCAATTGTAAATGTGTGGCAGTTTGGACGATGTGTATGGCCATGAATAAATTGCAATACATTGTGTTTTCGCATGGCTAAGGTGACTTCACTTGGCGTAACATCCATAATTTCAGCACTTAAGTGTTTTTGATTTTCTTGACTGGTAGCCCTGCCTTTTTGAGCCAACTTTCGCCGAATAGACAAGGGAATTGCTTTCATCATGCGCGGCCACCACCACCCTCTGGCTTTTTTCCTGAATTTCATGTACTCAACATCGCGCGTACACAACTCGTCACCATGACTGATTAGGGTAGGGGTAGAGTACAAATCAATCACGTATTGTTCGGGTAGTAGAGTCATGTTGCATTTTCTAGCAAATTTATTACCTAATGCAAAATCGCGATTTCCATGAATAAAGTAAACAGGTAATTTTTGAGAGACTGCCAATATTGCATTTGCAATTTGTTCAGAAAACGCAGTTACGTCGTCATCGCCTAACCACACTTCAAACAAATCGCCCAAAATGTATAAGGCGTCTGCTTGTATGGCTTCATTTTTCATGAAGTCAAAAAAGCACTGAGCAATGTCTGGTCGCTCAGCACTTAAATGCAAGTCAGAAATAAAAAGAGTTTTACTCATATTTTT